>DASZXQ010000086.1:0-48227 GCA_035545755.1 Chitinophagaceae bacterium
AAAGAAGATGCGATACCGGATATGCAGTTCAATGCCGTATTATGGTATGGCATCAAAGGAGATAATGTGCCATTGCCGGCGCCAAAACGGGCAGCGTTTTTGAAAGTGACGAAGAAAGATGATAAGGATGATGATTGATCAAACCGTGGCACGGAGTCTACTGATAGCTAGTTTAGCAAGAGCTTCGATTTTTTTGTTTGGCTAAACAGAAGAATTATATAGAGCTGCTTGGAAATACAATAAAGCCTTAAAAAGTAATCGATATGGTTATGCGGTCTAGCATTAGGCTATTACTGTTGTTTTGGATTATAACATCTACTGTCCACGCACAAAATGACCACTCAATTTCACTAAACATTGATGATTTTGCTCCATCGCTACGGGTTCAGGATTGGCTAAAAGGTACGCCGATTCAAAAATTTGAAAAGGGTAATGTGTATGTAGTGGAATTCTGGGCAACCTGGTGTAAACCTTGCATTGCATCAATGCCTCATCTCTCTGCCTTAGCCACTCAGTACAAAGCCAGCGTTATCGTTTTAGGTATTGATATCCTTGAAAAGAAAAGCACTTCCTTAGTAAGAATAAAAAATTTTGTTGACAGTATGGGAGATAAGATGAAGTACCGGGTAGCAGTTGGCGATACCAACTTTACAGTAGCAGATTGGTTCAATGCTTCGGGAGAGCAAGGTATCCCAAAATCTTTTGTGGTGAATGCAGAGGGAAAACTGGCATGGATCGGGCATCCCAAGGACCTTGATGAAGTTTTGCGCAAAGTAGTGGACAATACTTGGAATATAAAAGAAGCATTGGCCAAACGAAATATGAATAGACGTTTGGGGGAGCTGGATGACTCGTTAAATTATGAATTGAACGAATATGAGGGTGACCCTTATAAACCTGGCGATCTTGGAAAACCTGATTCAGCATTATTAATAATAAATGAGATGATCAGGAAAGAGCCGATGCTCAAATATGCACCTTTAATTGCAAATCATACATTTTCTGCTTTACTCAAAACCGACCCTCACAAGGCCTATGAGTATGGCAAAGTAGTACTGGAAACAACTACCTATGATGATCCTCCTTATAGTCTTATTACTGGAAGTATTGAATGGTATTCAAATAAATTAAAACTCCCGGTAGAAATTTATGAGCTAGGTGCAGAAGCTTACCGGGATAAAATTGATATGTATGAGAAGTTTGGCAATATGAATATTCCTAACGATTATAAAAAAATGGCTGATATGTATTGGCGGGCAAACAATAAATTGAAGGCGATAGAGGCTATGGAAAAGGCTATTAAAACTCTAAAAAAAGAAAAAAATTTTTCCAAAACAGACCTGGATGAATATTCGGCCCTATTTCGTAAATACAAGAATCAATAAACGGAGAGGATAATCTTTCTTTCCTTTCGTTTTCAGCAAACCTGTGAAATATAAAAAAGATATTTTACAATGTATTGGGTCATGACAAAAGAACTTATTTTTAAATTATTCTGCCTGTCATTTATATTTTGTAGTTGTAATAAATTGCTGATTAAGCAAATTCAACAGGAGGAAAATTTATCTTCATCTGCTTCCATTAGTGGAGATTCCATTTTTTATAATGACATCAAAAAGAGCCCGTATTGGCCGGAAGACCATACAGTCCAATTCCTGTACAACAGTTTATTTGGATTGGATCAGAACTGTGCTTATTTAAAAGAAGGGGAGGAGTGCAAATTTTTTATTACCCAGCCTACTGAGATTTGGGGCCAGCAACTCGATAAATCTGTTATACTGTACCCGGGAGAAAGTTAATATTCAAAATAGAGAATTCGGAGATGTTGGTTTCGTTAGCTCTGATGCAACGAGAACAAAAGAACTGCAAAACTTTGATATATTTACTGAATTCTTGGATAAAGAATTACCTCTCGGTTATTCAGTCAAGCAATACCTATCATTTCAAAAAGATTCTTCTTTTTTTAAAAAAAATGATTCTTCAATTTTAGAGAATGACAAAGTAATGAGGTTACAATTAAATGACCTGCGTGCACGGATAAAGGCAAAAATAGATTCATTGGTAAAAGTTAATAACATTTCTAAGGAGTTCTCAAAAGAAATGATAAGCTACTTATCGGCAAGAATATTTTCCATAAAAATAGATTATTTCAGATTAACTAAAACGTTTTTTACTTCAGGCAACATGCCAGAAAGCCGGTTCACTGATTTAGTTTCTTGCAGTAACACCATCCGAACGCAAAATGAATTAAAGTATTATTATAATCAATTAAGGGACCTAACTAAATTTATAATATACAGCAGAGGGCAGATAGAGAGTATTTTTGATTCTGCTTCATTTCAACTATTCCTTCATGTCGTAAAGGATAATTTTAAGGGGTTGGTAAAAAACTATTTAATTGCAGATATCTTGTATACAGCTCTTAGAAATAAAGTAATAGGCCCAACTACTGCTAAAATGTATGCTAATAAGGAATGCAATAATATGATATACAAGCTTGTTCTTACGAAAATAGCAGAACGCTCGGGTAAATTGGAAAAATATGCTTCCACTAAAGATGGAGAGTTTTTATTGCCTTTCGCTTCAAAAAAACCTGTTACAGAAGATGACCTTCTGAAACACTATAAAAGTAAACTTGTGTTAGTAGATTTCTGGTCCAGCTGGTGTATTCCTTGTCGGCGTGAACTTCCTTTAATGATTGAGCTTAAATGGCAATATACCGGTAAGGATATTGTTTTTCTTACCATTTCCATCGATAAGAAATTTTTAGAGTGGCAAAGAGCCAACAAAGCCGAAAAACTTTCCTCCGAAGAAAGTTTTGTAATGGGCACTAATGACTCTGTTTTTGTTTTCAAAGGCAATTTGATTGAAAGTATACCCCGTTATTTGCTTTTTAATAAAGATGGTTCTTTAATTGATGCTAACGCACCTTCACCAGGCTCTCAAGCACTAAAAGAAATGATTGACAAATATCTGAAGGATTAAAAATGAAAAATTCCTTCACTCAACAACCCGACGCCATGGATTGCGGCCCCACATGCCTGAGTAGGGTTGCAAAACATTACGTGAAAAATATTTCATTACAAACACTCAGGGAGAAGACTCAAATTGGAAAAGAATCAGCATCGGGACCGCCTGCCGGCGAGGCAGGTTTTTTATAAACGATCTTAGAGTCAATCTAATTTAATATAGTAAATACCAGCTTCCCGAATCACGGCTCGCCGTTCAGAATGTTTTGAATATTGCGGATGATGGATTGAGTTTCTTTGTTCATAACCGTAAGTTACAAATAAAGAACCTGGTTATTTACTCAAATACATACTCCTGTCTTTATACAATTGCCGGAAATATGGATCACGAAGATCTTTTACAAAGCGTATCGCTTCTCCGGTTGATTTCATTTCAGGTCCTAATTCTTTATTGACTCCCGGAAATTTTTCAAAACTGAATACCGGTTCTTTGATAGCGTACCCTTTTAGCTTTTTCTCAAATTTAAAATCACGGAGTTTGTTCACTCCCATCATGATCTTAGTCGCAATATTGAGATAAGGAATCTGATATGCTTTTGCAATGAACGGCGTGGTTCGTGAGGCTCTCGGGTTTGCTTCTATTACATACACTTTTCCATCTTTAATGGCAAACTGAATATTAATGAGCCCTTTTATCTGGAGTTCCCTTGCAATTTTTTCTGCATATTCTTCCATGGTTTGAACCACCAATGGCGTCAGGTTGAAAGCAGGAAGAACGGCATTGCTGTCACCGCTGTGAATGCCCGCCGGTTCGATATGCTCCATCACACCCATCACATGAAAATCATCGCCATCGAAAATAGCATCGATCTCCGCTTCCTGGCAGCGATCAAGGAAATGATCAATTAAAATTTTATTTCCAGGAATATGTTTCAACAAACTCACAACTGCTTTTTCCACCTCATCATCATTGATGACGATCCGCATTCTTTGTCCGCCCAATACATAACTCGGCCGAACCAACACCGGGTAACCAACTTTATTCGCTACGCTTATTGCTTCATCAACAGTATATGCCGTTCCGTAATCAGGATAAGGAATGCCCAACTCTTTCAGCATATCAGAAAAGCGTCCACGATCTTCTGCAATGTCCATACTATCGAATGAAGTGCCAATGATCGGAATTCCTTTTTCATGTAAACGTTTGGAAAGTTTCAATGCTGTTTGTCCGCCTAACTGAACGATTACGCCATCCGGTTTTTCATGTTCAATGATCTCCCACAGATGTTCCCAATAGACCGGCTCGAAGTATAATTTATCTGCCATGTCAAAATCCGTACTTACGGTTTCCGGGTTACAATTCACCATGATGGCTTCATAACCGCATTCTTTTATTGCCAGCAAACCATGTACGCAGCAATAATCAAATTCAATTCCCTGGCCGATACGATTCGGTCCCGAACCCAATACAACAATTTTTTTCCTGGAAGAAACTTTAGATTCATTGGAAGTTATCGAGTTATTTCCCAAAGGACTTGTTTCGAAAGAAGAATAGAAATACGGAGTCTTCGCTTCAAATTCTGCAGAACAGGTATCTACCATTTTATAGACCCGGCGGATACCGGCAGCTTTTCTTTTTTCATATACTTCTTCTTCGCTTCCGTTGTTCATGATGCGGCTGATCTGTTCATCACTGAATCCAAGCAGTTTTGCTTCTTTCAACAATTCAACCGGAAGTGTATCGAGTTTATATTTTGCAATTTCTTTTTCGCAGTTGCAGATCTTTTGAATTTCATAAATAAACCAGCGATCAATACCGGTTGCTTTGGCGATGGTATTCACACTGACACCCATCATCAACGCATCTTTTATTCTGAAAATGCGATCCCATTTCGGAGTTTTAATATGTTCCAGGATCTCTTCGGCATGCATCATGCTTTTTCCATAATAACCCAGGCCCACCGCATTATTCTCCAAACTCTGACAGGCTTTTTGAATAGCTTCGGTAAAACTTCTGCCGATCGCCATCACTTCTCCCACACTTTTCATTTGCAAACCCAACGTATCATTAGCTCCTTTGAATTTATCGAAATTCCATCTGGGCACTTTTACAATTACATAATCCAATGCCGGTTCAAAGTAAGCGGATGTGGTTTTAGTGATCTGGTTCTCCAATTCATCCAATGTATAACCGATAGCAAGTTTTGCAGCGATCTTGGCAATTGGATAACCTGTGGCTTTTGATGCCAGTGCAGAAGAACGACTTACTCTCGGATTAATTTCAATAGCAATTATTTCTTCCGTTTCAGGATTCAATGCAAACTGAACATTACAACCGCCTGCAAAATTTCCAAGGTCACGCATCATTCGGATGGCAGTGTTGCGCATCAGTTGCATGGCAGTATCGCTGAGCGTCATAGAGGGAGCTACGGTAATGGAATCGCCGGTATGAACTCCCATCGGGTCAAAATTTTCAACGGTGCAAATGATGCAGACATTATTAGCGGAGTCACGCAATAGTTCCAGTTCAAATTCTTTCCAGCCGAGCACAGCTTTTTCTACCAGTACTTCATGAATAGGCGATGCCTGCAATCCACGATTCAATGCTTCATCGAGATCATTTTTATCATGCACAAAACCGCCGCCCGTGCCGCCCAACGTGAAAGAAGGACGGATCACCAATGGAAACCCGATCTGCTGCGCAAATTCTTTTCCTTCCAGAAAGGAGTTGGCAGTTTTGGCAGGCGCTACCTGAATTTTCATTTGGATCATCCATTGCCGGAATTTTTCCCGGTCTTCTGCTTTGTCAATGGCTTTTATGTCAACGCCGATCAATCTTACATTATATTTTTCCCAGATACCGAGATCGTTGGCTTCTTTGGCAAGGTTCAGTGCGGTTTGTCCTCCCATGGTGGCCAACACAGCGTCAATCGGGGCGCCATTAGCGATGTTTTCTTCCAGTATCTGTTCAATACTTTCAACAGTCAGCGGAAGCAAATACACTTTATCGGCCATCATCTGGTCGGTCATGATGGTGGCCGGGTTGCTATTGATCAGAAACACTTTAATACCTTCTTCCCGAAGGCTTCTTGCTGCTTGAGAGCCGGAATAATCAAATTCACAGGCTTGTCCGATGATGATTGGGCCTGAACCGATGATCAGGACCGAGTGGATCGAATTGTCTTTAGGCATTTTGAATTAAAAAACAAATTGCGCAAAGGTAGGGGAATACAAGTGTTTTGCCGAAGTGAAAATTATTTTTTTTCCATTAATTATTCAGATGCCTGTTGTTGCGGCCGCTGCATTTTCCGATAGGATAATTTATATACATCATCATAGATATTTTTATTTTCTTTTTTTAATGATGTTATGGCTTGCCGGATATCTCCGGAGTTTCGGAAATTAGGATTCAATCCGGCGAACCCATCGGTCACCGTTTGAACGCTCAGCGTATCGTGTTTCAATTTTAGCGTAGCCAGATAATAAACTTTTGATGTTTTTACTTCGGGTTCTTTTTTTCGTCTTGGAATGATCTCAACGATATTCGTTTCAACATTCATATATAGTTGATCACCGATATGAGAAGTGTAGCCGGTAAAATGTGAAGTGTCCGGCATTATCATATCTCCTTTTATTGCTTTTCCATAGCGGATAATATCATAAGCGGAATCAGAGTGTTTGCTGATGTCTAATGCTTCGATGCCAAAAAAATCACTGCCATCTTTTACAATGCCGTACCAATAACCGAGCAAACTGGTGTCAATTTTTTCTGAAGGATGTGCATCTAACGGCATGGGAGATTCAAACGGGCAGGCATAAAAAATAAAGCAGAGCGAAAGCAGCCCAATACATTTTAATACTTTAAACATTTTTAAAAGATACAAAAAAATCAATATCGCAAAAGAATACTCTTTGAGATGAGTTAATTTTGTGTATGATGAGAAATTGTTGCGCCATTATCCTCTTTGTCTTTTCTCATTGCATACTATTCGCTCAATCTGTTCCGAATTATCCGAAATATTATTTCAGAAATCCTTTAGACATTCCGATGCAGCTTACTGCGAATATGGGTGAGCTGCGCCCTGACCATTGGCACCTGGGCCTTGATCTCCGCACTCAAAAAAAAGAAAATCTTCCGGTATATGCTGCTGCCGGCGGATATATCGCCAAAATCCGGATTGAACCATTTGGTTATGGTCGCAGCATTTTCATCAATCATCCTAACGGAATGACGACTGTGTATGGGCACCTGAACGATTTTTTTCCTGCCCTGGAAAAATATGTGACGGAGCAACAGTATAAAAAACAATCCTGGGATATAGAATTGAATTTTTCTAAAAATCAATTTCCTGTTTTTAAAAGTGAGTTGATCGCATACAGTGGTTCGACGGGAAATTCACAAGGGCCGCATCTGCATTTCGAGATCCGTGATACCAAGACCGGCAAATGCCTGAACCCACTTTTGTTCGGATTCCCGTTAAAAGACGATGTTCCTCCTGAAATCATTCAGTTAGCGGTTTATGATCGCAGCATGAGTGTGTACAATCAGGACCCGCAAATGTTTTCATTGAAAAAAACCGCTGATGAAGGTTATGTGCTTTCGGGGAATTCTGTTATTCGGACCAGACTAAAAAAAATAAGCTTTGCCATACAGGCATTCGACCGGATGAAAACTTCCGGAAGCAAAGACGGAATTTATTCAGCAAAGATCTTTTTTGATAATAAACCCATCATCGGTTTTGTTTTGGATAGTATCAATTATGATGAATCGGCCTATGTGAATGCGCAGATAGATTACAAATACCGATATAACGGCGGGCCATACCTGCAGCATTTATCCTTGATGCCGGGCGATCATGGTGTAGTTTATAAAAAATTTAATGGAGATGGTATTTTTAATCTGAATGATACCGGATTTCATTTGGTGCATATTGAAGTGAAAGACGCCTACAATCATGAGTCACAATTAAATTTCATGATCCAGCATGTGGATAGCCCGGAGACAGTCAGAATGGTTGATACTTTGCAACAATTTATTCCTAACCAGGCCAATATTTTTCAAAAGCCGGATTTTGAACTATCCCTGCCGCAAAATAGCTTGTATGATACGGTGCCGGTGATCTATTATAGGAATTATGCTTTTTTACCCAATGCCGTTTCTTCGGCGCATAAATTGGATGATGCATCCATTCCTTTACATGTTGCCGCAACCATCAGCATCAAAGCTGAGCGGGAAATTCCTGAAGCCTGGAAAAATAAAATTGTTATCAGGAGAAGTGATAACCGGGGAAGCAGTGTTCTCAAAGCACAATGGGATCGGGGCTGGCTTGTAGGGAAATCAGGAGACTTTGGGACCTTCCAGGCTTTTATTGATACTATTGCTCCGGTCATAAAAGACATTGGAACCGGCGATACTATTAATTTTACCGGCGCAAAAAGTATTATTGTTGAGGCAAGAGATAGTTTTGGCGCTTTAATAAATTTCCGCGGAGAGATTGACGGGCAATGGATCCGCTTTGCCAATGATAAAAGCGGGCCCTTTATTTATGATTTTGATGAACGCTGTCCTTATGGAATTCATCAATTGAACATAACTGTGGAAGACCTCGTAGGAAATTCAACTACTAAAACATGGTGGTTTAAACTGGATCCTTATCCGCCTCCCGCGAAAAAATTATTACATCAAAAAAAGAAAACAGTTCCTAAACAATCCTTTAGTAAAAAAGCAACTAAAACAAAATAATAGCTATGGTAACTTTAAAGGAAGGTGATAAAGCGCCACTATTTACCGGTGCAGATCAAAATGGGGAAAAGATCTCGCTTGCTGATTATAAAGGCAAAAAGCTGGTGCTGTATTTTTATCCCGAAGATGATACGCCGACCTGCACCATTCAAGCCTGCAATCTTCGGGACAATTATGGCCTTTTGAAGAAAAACGGATTTGAAGTGATTGGCGTCAGTCCCAACGATTCCAAGAGCCATCAAAAATTTCAAAAAAAATTCGACCTGCCGTTTACATTGATCGCTGATACATCGCACCGGATATTGGAACAATATGGCGTATGGGATCACAAAAAATTATTCGGCCATGAATATATGGGTGTTTTACGAACTACGTTTGTCATTGATGAAAAAGGAGTGATACGGAAAATCTTTACCCGCCCAAAAACCAAAGCACATGCTGAAGAGATCATAGCTGCCATGAAATAATTTTATACCCATGTGTGTAAATCCTTATCAGATACATTACAGTCCCGGATTTTAATTTTACAAATTTTTACAAGCAACCATAGCGGATCCATCAACGATTTCTTTTTGGCAAAACAAATTCGTGAATATGCAAAAGGTTTTTTTTCTTTTTTCGGTGCTTTTTTCTCTGCATGCACTGGCACAGGACAGTACGCTCAACAGTTTAATGAAAGGCATGGAAGAAAATCAGCGTAATCAAAAACCTGCTGTGAAGATCTTTGAATCAGAACGGTTGATCAATGCGAATACTACCGAACTGGTGGGGAAGGGTAAAATGGTTTTCAGAGTGATCCATAATTTTTATGACCTGGCGGGAACTGCCGGTGGTATCAAGAATTTTTTTGGTTTGGATAATGCTTCTGATATTAAAATAAGTTTTCAAACGGGATTGGGAAAACATTTGGATATGATCACTTCCCGTGTTCGTGGTGCGGAGAATTATCAAACCAGTTTCAGCCGGGTACAAAAATTATGGGAGCTGGGTTTCAAATATAGATTTGCTGAACAGAGAGCGAATGATCCTACGCATCCGTTGTCGGTGGCATTATTTGCCAACATGGTAGTTACTTCTATGCAATCTGCGACATTTAGCGCACCATATACTGATTCTGCTGAAACGACTTTCAATAATTTTTCTGACCGGCTCAGCCAGGCAGTGCAATTGATCGTTGCCCGTAAGTTTGGAAAAGCGAGTGTGGAATTGGTTCCTTCTTTTGTACACAGGAACCGGGTTATTCCCGGTGATGATAAATCCATATTTGCTTTAGGCGGCGCTGCACGAATTCCGGTCACCCGAAATCTTGCCTTCATTGTTGATTATTTCCACGTATTTCATTCACAAGCCGCGAAAGATCTTTATAAAAATCCCAATTCCGCAGTGCATCCATCCATTACATTTTATGATCCGCTGGGCGTGGGATTTGAATTTCTCACCGCGGGCCATGTATTTCATTTGAACTTCACCAATGCTACCGAAATTCTGGAAAACCGTTTTATACCAAGGACGGTTACGTCATGGGGCAAAGGACAATTCCGCTGGGGCTTTACCATTTCCAGGACTTTTGTGTTGTGGAGGGAGAAGCAGTAGGGGAATGGGTCAAATGAATTAGTGGTCATATTACCCACTCAATCTCTCCAAAATCAAATTCTTCTTCAATCGAATGGCGAGTGATCAATTTTCCATTGGGTGAAACGCTGATGATCGTGGCTTCAAAAACACGGTTGTCTTTTTTCAACTTTACTGTTTCATTTTTTTTATAAAGAACAGACAGATAACCGGAAAAAATTTTCTCAAAACCACCGGTGATCAATTGTTTGAATTTTTCATCCAATACACTACATAGTTCTTTTGACAATAAAATGGGATCGAAATTTTTGCCGGTTATCTGCCTTAGTGAAACCGGATTTTTTAATTCCGGAGAAAAACTGGTTTGATTTATGTTGATGCCGGTTCCGATGATAGCCCATTGCCAGCGATCGGTTTCAGGTTTCCCGGTACCAATAACGTTTTCAATAAGGATGCCGCCTGCCTTTCTGTCTTGCCAGTATAGGTCATTGGGCCATTTGATACGGGTGTTTTCGCCGGCATATTGGGAAAAAAAATCATGAATGGCAAGTGCAGTGCAGGTTGTCAATTGAAATTGTTCTGTGATCTGAAGCGGACGGGGGTTGATGACTACACTTAAGATGATATTGGCATCTTTTTCAGTGATCCATGTTTTGCCGCGTTGACCTTTTCCCTGCACCTGCTCATGCGCAAAAACGGCAAAGCCATGATGTGCCAAACCTTCATGTAAAAGCCTTCGGGCATAGTTATTGGTACTGTCAACCGATTGCAGTTCAAGGAATGGTATTCCGATGGTATTGGCGGTAGAGGGTTGTGGCAATTAATTGTTATTTTTGACAAAGTAAATGAGTTTATGGTTTGGGAAATTCGTCGCATAAAAATAGTATTTGCGAAAAACCGGATCCCTGCCAGGAACTAAAGCAATAAACGAAAACACATTCATATTTGGAACAACTGGCAATATTGAGTAACCGCAAACGAAAGAGTGCAGCCCGGTTAACAAGAAATTCGAAGATCATCAAAACCATAATCAGCGCTATCCAGGCAAAAAAGGGTGACAACATTATTTCCTTAGACCTGCGCAATATACATGAAGCGGTTGCTGATTTTTTTATTATCTGCGAAGCCAATAACCAACCGCAAATCAGGGCACTGTCAGAGTATGTGGAAGAACAGGTGCAAGAAAAGTGTGGTGAGAAGCCCTATCACCAGGAAGGCTACCAGGCAATGAAATGGGTATTGATCGATTATGTAAATGTAGTCGTTCATATCATGACACCCGAGACAAGAAACTTCTACAAGCTGGAAGACATGTGGAGTGATGGCAAAGCTGAAAAGCACAGTGATTAGTTAAATATTCGTATAGATTAAACTTATTTTCATAATAATCCTTAAATAGCAGGAATTCAGAATTAATAACATGGCACAAGAACCATATAACAGAAATGATAAAAGCAACCTGCCGAGATTTAACCGGCAGCAATCCGAAGATCCGGGTCAGTCTCCCCGCAAGGGACCTAAATTCAGCATCTACTGGATCTATGCAATAATTTTTGCGGTACTGATCGGTTCGTATTGGTTCGGACCTTTCTCCACCAATATGATGAAGATCAATTCCATTGATTTCAAACAAATGGTGCAGAATGGTGAGGTAGACAAATATGTGATCGTGGATAACCGCAAAATGGTAAAAGTCTTTTTGAATAAAAACGGCATTGCTAATCATAAGAACGATCTAAAGACCAATATCAGCGGAAAGGTGGATGAAGAAGGCCCGCAAATGTATTTTAAGATCGTTTCGGGAGAGGATTTCAAAAAAGAAATGTCTGATTTTTATAAATCAAGTCCTACATCAAAAGAAGTTCCTTACGATGTAGATAATGAAAAAGACTGGTTAGGCGGCATATTGCAGTTCTTATTACCAGTATTACTATTCATCGGGCTTTGGGTATTATTAATGCGCAAGATGGGCGGCGGAGCTACCGGCGGTGGCGGACCCGGAGGCATTTTCAATATCGGAAAATCCAAAGCAACTTTATTTGATAAAGGAACCAGGGTCAATATCACTTTTGCAGATGTAGCCGGTTTGGATGAAGCAAAAGTGGAAGTGATGGAGATCGTTGACTTTTTAAAGAATCCGAAGAAATATACCAACCTCGGCGGTAAAATTCCGAAGGGCGCTTTGTTGATCGGACCTCCGGGAACCGGTAAAACCTTGTTGGCAAAAGCCATGGCAGGAGAAGCGCAGGTACCTTTCTTCAGTCTGAGCGGAAGTGATTTTGTAGAAATGTTTGTCGGCGTCGGCGCCAGCCGTGTCCGTGACCTATTCAAACAGGCAAGAGAAAAAGCCCCCTGTATTATTTTTATTGATGAAATAGATGCCATCGGCCGTGCCCGTGGAAAGAACGTAATGATGAGCAATGACGAAAGAGAAAGTACGTTGAACCAATTGCTCGTAGAGATGGATGGTTTCGGAACCGATACCGGCATTATCGTACTGGCAGCCACCAACAGACCTGATGTATTGGATACAGCGTTGTTGCGGCCGGGTCGTTTCGACAGGCAGATCTCTATTGACAAACCTGACCTGAAGGGACGGGAAGCCATTTTCAAAGTGCATCTGAAACCGATCAAAGTTTCCAAGACGCTGGATATTCATAAACTGGCGGAACAAACTCCCGGTTTTGCCGGTGCTGATATTGCCAATGTATGTAATGAAGCGGCGTTGATCGCGGCAAGAAAAGGAAAAGATGCAGTAGAGATGGAAGACTTCCAGGATGCAGTGGATCGGGTGATCGGAGGTTTGGAGAAGAAGAGCAAGATCATTTCTCCGGAAGAAAAAAAGATCATCGCTTATCACGAAGCGGGTCATGCCATTTGTGGCTGGTTCCTGGAACATGCATATCCATTGCTTAAAGTGACTATTGTACCAAGAGGCACTGCAGCATTAGGATATGCTCAATACACACCGAAGGAACAATACCTTTATAATATTGATCAATTAGAAGATCAGATCTGTATGACATTGGGCGGCCGTGCCAGCGAAGAGATATTCTTTCATAAAATCTCAACCGGTGCACAAAACGATCTGCAGCAGATCACCAAGATCGCTTATGCAATGGTGACAGTGTATGGAATGAATGATAAAGTAGGAAATATCAGCTTCTACGATCCGCAACAGGGTTCAGATTATAATTTCACCAAGCCTTACAGCGACGAAACGGCTAGAGTGATCGATGAAGAAGTACGGAAACTGATCGATAGCGCTTACGACAGGACAAAAAAATTATTGACGGAGAAAAAAGAACATGTGGAAAAACTGGCCGAAGCCTTGTTGCAACGGGAAGTGTTATTCCAAAGCGATGTAGAAGCATTGATTGGTAAACGTCCTTTTGAAGATAAGAAATTGCTGGAGGTGACTGAAACTACGGTGCCGGAAACGGCTGAAGAAAAAGTACCTGTAGCAGAAGTGAAAAAAGAAGAACGCAGAGAAACCGATGAACAAGCTGGAAGTTTCGGACTGGCGCCTTCTGTTTAATTTTGCGACATGGCTATTTCTACATCCAAAGAAAATATTCTGAAAAAAATCCGCAAGGCGTTGACTCATTCAACGCCTCTTCCATTTCCGCAAAGCGAATCCAAGCAATCTTTCTTTCAACCTTCCAGCCAGGAGTTAGAGATAGAGTTCGCCGATCAGTTCACCAAACTTCAAGGCAAATTCATCTATTGTTTGAATCATTCAGAATTGATCACTCAATTAAATAACCTTGTTCTTCACCAGCAATGGAATAAAATATATTGCCGGGAAGAGCCACTCAAAACAGCTCTCAGAGAAAATGGATTTGATCATTTCTCAGATGTAGCACTCAAAGATTGTGACGCCAGTATTACTGGTTGCGAAGCATTGGTGGCCAGAACCGGGAGTATCATGATGAGTGCCGCCCAACAAAGCGGTCGCACCGTGAGTGTGTATGCGCCGGTTCATATCTGTATTGCGTATGTCAATCAACTCGTTTATGACATCAAAGATGCATTGCAGTTGATAAAGGATAAATATGGCGATCAACTTCCTTCACTGATCACATTTGCTACCGGCCCCAGCCGTACGGCTGATATTGAAAAAACGCTTGTAGTGGGAGTGCATGGCCCTAAAGAAGTTTATTTGATGCTGGTGGAAGCATAATTCATGTTGCCTTAGTATTTTTATAGTATGTCAGATACCGGTATTTACCAGCTCTTCGTGTATGGTTCATTGCGCAGTGGTTTCAAGAGCCCGGCGTATGAATATATCAGCCGTTATTTTAGATTGGTACATGAAGCAAAAGTGAGAGGCAAATTATTTGACATGGGCAGTTATCCTGCCGGCGTTCCCTCGAAGGATAATGCTTTTATTACTGGCGAATTGTATGTTGCAAAAAGCAAAGAGGAATTTCATTGGGCTATCAGCCAGCTGGATGATTACGAAGGCGTGAATGTAGAGCCGGATGAAATGCAGCTCTACCGCCGTGAGCTTACTGAAGTGTATTTGAATAATACCATAACACATGCCTGGATATACTGGTATAATGGCGATGTAAGCGGCAGGCCGCTGGTCGCTTCCGGCGATTTGATCAGTTATCTTCAGCAAAAGCAATAAACTAGTGCAAGCTTCTCCTGATAAAAGAATTTATTTCATTTCCGATTTTCATCTCGGCGCACCCGACCATGCCAGCAGTCTTGAAAGAGAGAAGACCATAGTTCGTTTTTTGGATGAAATAAAAAATAATACCGCAGAGCTTTTTTTGGTAGGCGATATGTTTGATTTCTGGTATGAATACCGAAAAGTGGTTCCGAAAGGTTACACCCGTTTGCTGGGAAAATTGGCAGAATTGTCTGATTCCGGGATCCCGATTCATTTTTTTGTCGGCAATCATGATATGTGGATGAAGGATTATTTCCAGGTGGAATTGAATATCCCGGTTTATTTTGAACCAGTGACACTGGAGCGTAACGGAAAAAAATTCTTTATCGGCCATGGGGATGGATTAGGACCCGGCGATCATGGATATAAACGATTGAAAAAAATTTTCCGCAATCCCGCCTGCAAATGGCTGTTTGGAGTGTTGCCGCCGTTTTTTGGAATGGGTCTTGCACATTATTTAAGCCGGCGCAGCCGTGCGCAGACAGGAGCAGCCGAAGAAGTATTTCTTGGTGAAGATAAAGAATGGCTCATCCTTTTTTGCAAGAGCGAGCTGCAAAAAGAGCATTATGATTTTTTTGTGTTTGGCCACCGCCATCTTGCCATTGATTTCGCATTGGAACAAAACAGCCGTTATATCAATCTAGGCGATTGGATTCGCTATTTTACTTATGCTGTTTTTGACGGGGAAAAACTGGAATTAAGATCATACACCGGAAAAGATAATAAGATCATTCGGAAACCATGAAGCAAAATTTTGCGATAGTAATTCTCATTTTTCTTTCGGGCTTTGTAAAAGCGCAGAGCGATACTTCCTTTCATCTCATTAAAACCATCAAAGGGGATATAGTTTCTTTTACGGTAGACAACCTCGACAATATTTATATACTCAACAGCCAGAACCAGCTAAAAAAACTAAATGAGAATGGAGATTCTGTGGCTGTATTCAATGATGTCAAAAAATTCGGACAGGCGACATTGATCGATGTTTCGAATCCACTGAAGATCTTATTGTATTACAAAGATTTTTCTACCATAGTCATTCTCGATCGTTTGCTGAATATCAGGAATACGATCGATTTGCGACAACAAAATATTTTCCAGGTGAAAGCTGTTGGTCAATCGTATGATAATAAGGTATGGTTGTATGACGAAGTGGAAAATAAGCTTAAGAAAATTGATGAAGATGGTAAATTGTTACTAGAAACACCTGATTTCAGATTATTATTCGGGGAGGCGCCTAATCCTCAGAAAATATTTGATGAAGATAAGTATGTCTATCTCTATGATTCGGCTCAGGCGGTTTTTGTTTTTGATTACTATGGAACGCTGAAGAATAAAATCCTGATCACCGGCTGGAAGAATTTTAAAGTAGCCGGCAAATACATTTTCGGAGCTACTGATGATACGTTGCACCGCTACGAGATCGGCAGCTTCCGGCTGGATGAGTGGAAAATGCCGCAAGAACTCCGGAATGCCCGTTTGTTCAATTTTACATCGGACCGTTTGTTTGCTTTGAAAGGTGATGCTTTAGAGATTTATTCTTTCCATTAATGCCAGATCCCGCAGATTTGATACTTTTAGGATCCAAATCTTTTCATTTTCATGAATGATTTTCTGCAGCAGATCTGGTGGGATAATCCTGTAAAAAATTACCTGATCGTTCTTGGCATTATCCTGTTTGTATTATTACTGAAGCGATTTATTTCCCGGTACCTCGCCGGTTTGCTATCGAAGATCATACATCAAACCTGGAAAGATGTTGATCGTCGGGCATTTATCAACCTGGTAGTCCAGCCGCTAGGTTTTTTTCTATTCATACTGGTTGCACTCACCGCCCTGCACAAACTGAAATTTCCGCACCAGTTGAATATTGAAGTGTATGAGTTCACCCTGCATGAAGTGATCCAGAGCCTGGGGAGCATGGTGCTCATCCTATCTTTTATCTGGCTTTTATTACGTGTCATAGATTTTATTGCCGTTATTTTAAAACGAAAAGCGGATCTCACTCCCGATCAAACCGACAATCAGCTGGTCGTTTTTTTCAGGGACTTTTTAAAAGCAGTACTGGTCATTATTGGTGTTTTGATGGTACTGAATTATTCGTTTCACCTTGATATCAAAAATTTATTAACAGGGTTAAGCATTTTAGGCGCTGCTGTTGCATTGGCACTGCGGGAAAGCCTGGAGAACCTCATTGCCTCATTCATTATTTTTTTCGACAAACCATTTACTACAGGGGATGTGGTCAAAGTGCAGGCCATCACCGGCACCATTGAAAAGATCGGGCTGAGAAGTACCCGTATTCGCACAGAACAAAAAACCTATGTCACTGTTCCGAATAAACAAATGGTGGACACCATCATTGATAATTTATCCTTGCGTACACAACGTAAAGGTGAGTTGCGGCTGGAAGTGGAACTTTCCACTTCTTCTGAAAAACTGCAAAAACTGATCAGCGGCATCAGATCCATTCTGAAGAATGAAAGAATTGAAAATGCTACGGTATTACTCGATTCTATCAGCGGAAGATCATTTATGCTGAATGGAGATTATTTTACTGCGCCGGTCACGCAGGATGAATTCAATTCAATAAAAGAAAGCGTTAACCTATCTGTTTTACGATTAATGGAATCGTTGGGGATCAAAATAGCAGGTGCCAGCACCAGTGTTTATGTTATCGGGCAGCCGTAGCGTTGTGAATGATCTCTCCCAGCTCTTTATCAAACAATCCATAGGTGCCATACTCCACCACACGGCCCAATTCTTTTCCGTCCTTCAATGCAATGATGGTGGGAACATTCACTACGTTCAATGCCTCGCACAAATGACTGAGTGTTTTTTTACTTCGGTCCACACCAATCAGCGTAACATGATCCTGCGGAAAACCTGCTGCATCCAGCAAGGCAAAAAGTTTAGGAATGATAAATTGTGAATCCTCACACCAGGTACCCATGAAAACGAGTAATTGAATTGAGTCAGCATTTTTCTTCAATTCTTCCACGGCGGAACTATTGGGAGCATAGTTTGCCTGGTTGGCAGCATACCATTTAAAAGAAGTGTCACTCAATAATACTTCACGGGAAATAATTCCTTTATAAGTTTTTTCATTGGGTTTTTCAGAAAAAATTTCATATTGATTCTGTGAAAATCCATAAACGCAGGCGGTAACAGACAAAACGAATAACAGAATTATTTTTTTCATGAGTGTAATTAAAATAAGGAATAAAGATAATTATGAATGGCTGAAAGATGAAGAGATGGTCGTTAAAGTTGCAGTCGAAATAATTAAAGTTCGGATTTTAATAGCTGCAAAAAAGATTTCAGATTCTCCAACGACTGGATGGCTGCAAATTTTTCTTCTGCTTTCTTATTTTTTTTCAGGTATTCTTTGGCGCCTTCAATGGTGAATTTCCTGCGGCGCAGCAGGTCATAGATCAATACCAGGTTTTTTACATCAATAGGACGGAAAAAGCGATCGCCTTTACGATTCTTTTTGGGTTTCAGAATGTCAAATTCAGTTTCCCAATAGCGGATCAGCGATTGATTGACCCGGAACATGGTGGCCACTTCACCAATAGCATAATATTGTTTTTTGAACAGCACCTCATCCCCGGGAATTTGTATCTGGTCAACATCCTGGTTCATGCTTTTCAGGGAGCGGCGACCTCTTGTAGAAACAGGTTTGTGCGGCTCTTTCACTTCAGCAGCAGGCTCCGTTTTTTGAAGTTTTTCTGTTTTCACTTCAGTGTTTTTTTCTTCCGGAATTGTCACCACCGGCACATCAGCAGCAGCTTCTTTTTCAGCATGAGCAAAATCGAGTGTGATCTGAGTTAACGTTCGTCCCATAATTTCTTCGTAAAGATAGTAATGTCTCAGAGTGAGCCACTGCGAAAATGAATAATGTGGAAAAAATACTTAATCAAGACTTTGATTCGACGCTGCCACTTTTTTCAGCAAGCGATCAAATTGTTCGGGGGTCAGATCGTTATAAAAGAAATAGACAGGATCCAGTTTTTGCCCGTTCTTGTGCACTTCATAATGGCAATGTGGCCCGGTTGATTTGCCGGTACTTCCTACATAGCCGATCACTTCGCCTCGTTTCACTGACTGTCCCACTTTTACTTTCACCCGCAACATGTGTCCGTATAATGTTTCATAACCATATCCATGATTGATGACAACGTGATTACCAAAACCATTATTCGTATTGCCGGCTGTTGTAACCACGCCGTCTGCCGTAGCATAAATAGGTGTGCCTGCAGGGGCTGTGAAATCAAGTCCTTCATGGAGCTTTACTGTTTTATAGATCGGGTCAATGCGATATCCGAATCCGGATGCAATGCGGTCTAGGTCTTTATTGCTTACGGGCTGAATAGCGGGAGTATGTGCTAATAACTGTTCTTTATTCTTCAGCAGGTTGTCGATCTCATCATAGGATTTTCGTTCAGCGATCATCCGGCTGCTGAGATTATTGATAGTAGCAACTATAGATGAAACAAGACTATTATCATCCATGCCTTCTACAGAAGCTGTTTCTATTTGTTTTTCCAGTTCTTTGGCACGAACGCTGTCCGGAATGGGATTGGCTTCAAAAATGGCACGATACACATTGTTATCTCTTTTTTCCAATTCCTTCATTTGATCCTGCATGGATTTTAGCTGATCACTAAGCTCCTTGTATTTATCCGACAATCGTTCATTCTGGATGCGCAGCAGTTTTTCATTCGGCGAGCCGACAAAGCGGAATGCCACAAAAGATATAAGTGCAGCGGTCACAAAAGCGGCAGCCATAAAACCAAATACACGCAGCAGTTTCACCCGAAGTGGGGTTTCCAGCTTTTCGTAGCGGAGCGTATTGGTGTTATAGTAATACTTGATCTTCTTCATGAAGTAAGTCCTTAACCGGTTTCAGCAATCCAAATGACGGCTGAATCTGTTACCTTTGCGTACCCGTAAAAATACCTGCGGGCAACAAATATAGCCTGATATACCGCAAAAATCAACCCATAATCATAAAACAAGGGTAGTCAAAAAATTAATTATGTCGCCAGCTTCTGTACTACTATCCGCTCTGTTGCGTCGCACTCTTGTACGTTCCGTTCGCTATTCATCACTCATTACCCATCACTCATAATATGACCAGCGCAGCAATACGAAAAGGTTTTTTGGATTTTTTCCAATCGAAAGGACATGAGATCGTTCCTTCGGCGCCAATCGTGGTGAAGAATGATCCCACGCTGATGTTCACCAATGCCGGCATGAATCAATTCAAAGATTATTTTCTCGGCAATAAAAAACCGCCATATAAAAGAGTAGCCGATACGCAAAAATGTTTACGGGTCAGCGGCAAACACAATGATCTCGAAGAAGTGGGAGTGGATACTTATCATCACACGATGTTTGAAATGTTGGGCAACTGGAGCTTCGGAGATTATTTTAAAAAAGAAGCCATTGCCTGGAGCTGGGAATTGTTGACAGAAGTTTATAAGATCGATAAAAGCAGGTTATATGTCACCATTTTTGAAGGGGATGCAAAAGAAGGATTACCCAGAGATGACGAAGCATATAATGAATGGAAGAAATGGTTGCCGGAAGACCGGATACTGATGGGAACAAAAAAAGATAATTTCTGGGAAATGGGTGATACTGGCCCTTGCGGCCCCTGTACAGAGATTCATTATGATTCCCGTCCCGAAGCGAATAATGACGGACATGCTTTGGTCAACCATGATGAAACAGGAAAAGTGGTGGAGATATGGAACAATGTATTCATTCAATTCAATCGCTTAAAAGATGGTTCGCTGGAACCATTGCCTGCAAAACATGTTGATACCGGAATGGGTTTGGAGAGATTGGTGCGAGTATTACAAAACAAAAATTCTAATTACGATACAGATATTTTTACCGGAACTATTGCGGAAACAGAAAAGATTACAAAGAAAAAATATGAAGCAGGCGATAGTAAAAAAGATATTGCGTTTCGTGTCGTTGCCGATCATATCCGTGCCATCGCATTTACTATTGCCGACGGACAGTTGCCTTCCAACACCGGAGCCGGATATGTGATCCGAAGAATTCTTCGAAGGGCCGTTCGGTATTATTATTCTTACCTGGATTATAAAAAACCCTTACTACATCAATTACTTGAAGGTTTAGCCAACCAGTTTGAAACTGTTTTTCCTGAATTAAGTAAGCAAAAAGATTTTGTAGCTAAAGTGATCCATGAAGAGGAAGAAGCATTTTTAAAAACTGTTGAAAAGGGATTGGCAATGCTGAATGAAGCTGCTTCAGATATTTCGGGGGCAGAAGCTTTCAAACTTTATGATACATATGGTTTCCCTATCGACCTTACCAAATTAGTGGCTGCGGAAAAAGGATTAGCAGTTGACGAAAAAGGATTTGAAGTTGAAATGCAGCAACAAAAATCCCGGAGCCGTGCCGCTACTTCCATTGATGCCGGCGATTGGACTGTGTTGGATGATTTTGCTTTGAATGAATTTGTGGGTTATGATGTGTTGGAAATTGAAACGAGAATAATCAAGCACCGGAAAATAAAAGCCAAAGGGAAAGAATCTTTTCAAGTGGTACTGGAAGCAACACCTTTTTATGCGGAGAGCGGCGGACAGGTTGGCGACACCGGTGAATTAATAATTGGCAATAAGAGTTTAAAAATCACCGATACAAAAAAAGAAAATGATCTCATAGTTCATTATACAGATACACTTCCGGATGATATTTCAGGAACCGTAACAGCAAAAGTGAACGCAGCAAGAAGAAAGAATATCATGCTCCATCATTCGGCTACGCATTTACTACATGCTGCCTTAAGAAAAGTATTGGGAACACATGTGGCACAAAAAGGTTCACTGGTCAATGAAGAACATTTGCGATTTGATTTTTCTCATTTTGCAAAGATGACCGATGAAGAAATTGCAAAAGTGGAAACGTTGGTGAATGAAAAGATCCGGGAGAATATTCCGGTAGTGATCAACGAGATGCCGAAAGAAGAAGCGATGAAGATGGGAGCGATGGCATTGTTTGGAGAAAAATATGGCGACGTAGTTCGTGTCGTGATCATGGATCCCACATATTCTATTGAATTATGCGGTGGCACACATGTCGGCGCTACCGGTGAATTGGGATTGTTCAAGATCGTTCATGAAACTGCAGTCGCAGCCGGTGTCCGGAGAATTGAAGCAGTGAGTGGTAAAAAAGCTGAAGATTATGTGAATGAACAAATCGATTTAATTCGTGCTATTCGTGACTCATTAAAGAACCCGAAAGACATTTTGAAATCTGTTGAGAATCTTTCAGAAGAAAATTCAGGACTAAAGAAGCATATTGAAAATCTTGAAGCCCGTCAATTGGTCGCAATCCGGAATGAATTGATTCATAAAGATGAGTTGATCAACCAGGTGAACTTTATTGGTGATATTGTTGAAGTATCATCACCGGATTCATTGAAGAAACTGTGCCTTGATCTGAAAAATCATATCAGCAATGGGGTGGTCGTTTTATGCGCTAATATTGGCGGCAAGCCACATGTGGCAGTAAGCATCGCTGATAATGTAGTAGCCGCAAAAAATTTAGATGCAGGAAAGATCATCAAAGAACAAATTGCCACGGTCATCAAAGGTGGCGGCGGCGGACAAAAGAATTTTGCTACTGCCGGCGGTTCTGATGCCAGCAGCCTGAATCAGGTTATCGAAAAAGTCAAGTCGCTTTTATAAATTCGGTTCTTCGTAGCGATTGCAGTTTTATGAACGTTATTATTGAAACCGAACGCCTCCTGCTTCGCACTTTCACTATTGAAGATGCAGCATTGATCTATGATCTCAATCTTGATCCGGATGTCATTCGCTATACCTACGATCCGATAAAAGATATCGGACATGCACAAATGATTTTAGAACAGGTTATCTTACCACAATATGCTTTATATAATCATGGCCGTTGGGCCGTTCACCTGAAGCCGCAACCGGAGTTCATCGGTTGGTGCGGGTTAAAATATATTCCGCAACGCAATGAAATTGATCTGGGCTATCGTTTCAAAAAACAGTTCTGGGGAAAAGGTTATGCCACTGAAGCGGCACATGCCTGTATTAAGTATGGATTTGAAAAAATGGGTCTTCACCGAATTATTGGAAGAGCCATACCTGAAAATACGGCCTCCCTTCATGTATTAGAAAAATGTGGAATGACTTTTCTAACTGATGAAGTGGTGGATGGACACCCTGCCAAGACCTATGAAATATTTAACCCGTCTATCCACTGATATTGCCTTTAAAATATCCGGTCATTTAACATTTCCGAAACGCTTCGTATTTCAAAATTTGTGTTTATATTTGACCTACGAAAAAAAACGTAGTTCATTTATAAAACTTAAAACTTATGAAACGAGTAGTAAAGCAAATTTCAATTCTTGCCGTCGGGGCCGCATTGCTGGCGCCGGTTTCGTTGCTGGCCCAGGATGAAAAGAATAAAGAGGAGAAAGACAGCAAGGATAAAAATGAAACGGAAGTGATCACCATTACCCGAAAAGGAGATAAGAATGAAAAGACTACCGTGGAGATCAATGGTGACAAAATCACTGTCAATGGAAAACCCATTGAAGATCTGAAAGACGGGGACATTACTGTACGCCGTAATACTTTTAAAACCGGAACCTGGAACTGGAATGGAGATAAAGGCATGACGTTGTTTAACCAGTCAGATAATAAAGCGATGCTTGGTGTAACCACCGAGAAGGTTGATAATGGTGTAGAGATACAGGATGTGACAGATGGAAGCGCTGCTGAAAAAGCAGGATTGAAAGAAAAAGATATTATCACAAAAATTGATGATCAGAAAGTAGAAGATCCCGATGATCTGTCGAAAGTAATAGGTAAATACAAACCCGGTGATAAGGTAAAAGTTACTTTCCTGAGAGATAATAAAGAACAGACTGTTACTGCAGAACTCACTAAATGGAAAGGATTGGTAGGTATATATGGAAATGGATTCAATTATAATTTTAAAATGCCTGAAATGAATTTTAATGAAGTGATGCCCAGGATACAGGGTGTTCCCAGGGCGCCGGAAGGAAACTGGAACCAGATGTTTGGTGCAACAGCAGGCCGTCCAAGATTGGGATTGTCCGTTCAGGATACAGATGATGGAAAAGGCGTGAAGGTGATCGATGTGGATGATGAAGGCAATGCAAAAAAAGCTGGCATCAAAGAAGATGATCTGATCACTGCAATTGATGGCAAAGTCGTGAACAGTGCTGATGAAGTGGCAAAAATTGTGCGGGACAGCAGGGATAAAAATTCATTGATGTTTAAGATCCTTCGCGGCGGAAAAACCCAGAATATAGAAGTAAAAATTCCCCGCAAATTGAAGACCGCAGATCTTTAATACTCATATAATCGGGCATGTGGTAACCCCGGATAGTCACCGACTGTTCGGGGTTTAGTTTTTAAAAGAGCGATGTAAAAGATTTACTTTTGCAGTTCTGAAAATGATAAAGGATCAAAGTGGATATGAAACAATAATTGGTCTTGAAGTGCATGCTCAATTACTCACAAAGAGTAAATTGTTTTGTGGTGACAGAGTTGCCTTCGGTTTGGAACCCAATACAGCAATCAGCCCGATCACATTAGCATATCCTGGCACTTTGCCGAAGATGAATCGAAAAGCCATTGAACTGGCGATCAGGATGGGACTAGCTTGTCATTGTGAGATAATGCAGGAAAATTATTTTGTCCGCAAAAATTATTTCTATCCCGATCTTCCGAAAGGTTACCAGGTTTCCCAGCATACTACCCCGATCTGCAAAGGAGGATCTATAAAAATAAAAACAGCATCCGGTGAAAAAGCAATTCAGCTGAATCGTATTCACCTTGAAGAGGATGCCGGTAAAAGCTTACATGATATTGATCAGGACAACACCTGCATTGATTATAACCGTGCGGGCACTCCACTCATTGAAATTGTGACCGAGCCGGATATCCGCAGCAGCGAGGAAGCTTTTTTGTTTTTAACGGAGTTGCGAAAGCTGGTTCGTTACCTCGATGTGTGTGACGGGAATATGGAAGAAGGAAGCCTGCGTTGCGATGCCAATATTTCCGTCCGGAAAAAAGGAGAAAGGAAATTGGGCACTAAAGTAGAAGTAAAAAATCTGAATTCGGTCCGCAATGTAAAAAGAGCAATAGAATTTGAAGCGCACCGATTGATCAGTTGCCTGGAAAGGGGAGAAACTATCATTCAACAGACAAGAAGTTTTGATGCAGACAGCGGAACTACTTTTTCAATAAGGGAAAAAGAAGAAGCAGATGATTATCGGTATTTTCCTGAGCCGGATCTTACTCCATTTCATCTGAACGATGAATTCATCAGCGCTATAGGCAAAGAGATTCCGGCATTGCCACTGGAACGGATTGAACGATATACCAGGCAATTGCAACTTTCGGAATATGACGCTGAGGTATTAACTGAAGAAAGAAACTTCGCTGATTATTTTGAAAAAATTACCAAACACACATCCCAGTATAAACCGGCTGCCAACTGGATGCTGGGCCCGGTAAGATCATGGCTGAATGAGAACAAGAAAGAGATCGGTTCTTTTCCGTTGCAACCTGAACAGATCGCTTCATTGATAGAATTAGTCGAGTCGGGCAAGGTGAGCTTTTCCATGGCATCTACTAAAATATTTTTAACATTGGTAAAAGAACCAAATAAAACTCCAGAGCAGATCGCCGAAGAACAGAATCTCTTGCAGCAGTCTGATACTTCTTTTCTTCTGCCTATCGTTGATGAAGTGCTGAATAAATTCGCCAATAAAGTAGCGGAATATAAGAAAGGGAAAAAAGGTTTGCTGTCTTTGTTTGTCGGCGAAGTGATGAAACGTTCCAAAGGAAAAGCAGATCCGGCCGTGACCAATCAATTAATTTTAGAAAAACTTAAATCACAATAATGAACTATTTATTTTCAAAAAAAGGAATGATGGCGTTTGCGGCTATTGCGATGATCGCTGCCTGTAATAGCAAGACATCTAAAAAGCAATTTGAAATATCCGGAACATTGACCAACAGCAATGCCCGGATGATCTACCTGGAAGAAGTGCCGATGGCTACCATGCAGCGGATGGTAATTGATTCTGCCGTGGTCGGGAAAGACGGAAAATATTCTTTAACAACCAGCGCCAATGAAGAAACTATTTATAATCTCCGGTTAGATCAAAATACGTTTCCACTTACTTCAGTCATTAATGATGTACCTAAGATCACTCTCAATGCGTCTTTTTCAAATGATAGCGACCACCTGATGGAAAAATATGATGTGAAAGGCTCACCGGCCAGCGAGCAGTTGAAGAATTTTATATACACGTTCACGGATAAATTGAAAAATATTTATGATGACAACCACCTGATCGATAGTCTTAAGAATATGCAGGGATCAGATAGTATCCTTCAACCGGCTGTTGCCAAACAAAGCCAGGCAGTTGCTGACATTAAAAATTATTCTTTGCAAAAGATGAATGAATCAAAAAACCCTTCACTAACAATGTTTGAATTGGGATATTATCAAACAACAGCTAATAATCCGGCTTTTAAGATTGAAGCTTTGGGTGATGACGAAGTGAGTAAGATCGTAAATGATCTGTATGCAAAGTTTCCATCTCACAGTGGTTTGGCACAAATCAAAAATTCATTGGATGCACAAATGCAACGCAATGCCGGTTGGGTGGGAAGAGAAGCTCCGGAAATTACTTTGCCTGATGTGAACGGAAAGGAAGTGAAATTAAGTTCATTCAGGGGAAAGTATGTGCTGGTTGATTTTTGGGCAAGCTGGTGTGGTCCCTGCCGGCATGAGAATCCCAATGTGGTTAAAGCCTATCAGCAGTTCAAGAATAAAAATTTCACCATACTCGGCGTTTCATTAGACAAACCCGGCGAAAAAGATAAATGGCTGCAGGCGATCAAAGATGATAAACTGGAATGGACACAGGTCAGCGACCTGAAATACTGGGATAGTGAAGTGGTTTTGTTATATAATATTGAAGGTATTCCTTATAATGTATTGGTAGATCCGAACGGAAAAGTTATTGCAGAAAGTTTGAGAGGAGATGCATTGGAAGCGAAACTGCAGGAAGTGTTGAAATAAAGAGAAATCGGATCCTAAAATAATGTAATCTGACTATGAGTCAATCCGTTTAATGTTCTAAATAAAAAAGTATTTTAAAAAAAATGTCCCGGCATTACAAAGCCGGGACATTTTTTTTAAAAGTTATACGATCAGTTATCTGTGCATAAGTGATTTAATGCAAGCTCAGTTGCTGAAATAGGCCAGATATAACCAGCGTCTGAGGGAGATTTTGTAGGGGCAATTCCTTTAGCAGGAATAGGCTGCAACAATCTCATCAGATCGATATTGCGAATTCCTTCTCCCAGGAATTCTATCGTTCTTTCTTTCAGGATCGCATTGATCAGATCGGTGGGAGTGGCGAAATCACCTACTGCAAATGTAGTAGTAGCATCTGATCTGTTACGAACCGCATTTAATAAAGCTACGGCTTGTGCATCAACAGTATTGGTAGTACGCACCCGGGCTTCTGCTAAATTCAGCAGTACTTCTGCATAGCGTATGACCGGAACATAGTCGGTATAAGGGCTGGGTGCTGTGTATTTGACCAACCAGTTTTTCAATGTTGCGCCGCTACCTGTTGTTTTAATAAATGACCTGCGCTTATCGGTGGATGTCCAACCGGCATCGGCGATGATGCCATTCGCATTCAGTGAAAATTCTCCATTACCAACTCCGCCCAATGATGCAGGAGGAGAAAAGTAATAGGCTAATTGATTCTGTGTACCAGGGTTGTCCCCTGCTGTTGTTGTCATCGGCATTGACAGTATCGATTCGGTGGTAGTATACGGCGAAGCAAATACTTTAGTAATATCGGATTGTAATGCATTAGGAACTCCACTTGGAGCTGTAAACGGCGCAGAAGCTGAAACTATTTTGTTAGCTTCCGTAATAACAGCATTGTAATTCTGCATGGTTAAATATACCCTGGTCTTTAAAGCTATTGCCGTGTTACGATGCGCCCGGGTGGTTCTGTTATATGCCTGCGTGCCTCCGGATGGATAGTCTAAAGGTAAACCTGCTTCGGCATCATTCAGGTCTTTCAGTATTTGTGTATAAACATCGGAAACAGGGCTTCTCGCAAGATCGGAGAATCCAGTACCCTTAATACCAGTCAATCGTAAGGGTACTCCATTTTTATTGCCATTGCCATCAGCGAAGGGCCTGGCATAATACTCCAGCAAATTATAATAACATATTGCCCTTATCAGTTTAGCTTCCGCAATATAATTTGTGGCTAAAGTGTTTCCAACGACATTTGAACCTCCTGCTGCCATACCATCCAAAAAAATATTACAGCTGTTTATAGTGTAATATGCCTGAGCCCAGAGGCCTTGTACTGCTGTGGCACTGTTGGTGGGATTTCCAAACCATACATCGGAGCCTGTAACTAGGTTTTGTGTTTCATTGATGAATTGATCACCTTTTATATCACCGTAGATAACTCCTCTTCCTCCATAAAATGCACCGCTTTTCAAAGCTCCATAAAGAGAGAGCAGTTGAGATTGGATCCTGGAGGCAGTACTAAATGCCGAAACATCTGCGACAGAGGTTTGCGGAATAGGATATAACAGATCCTTATGGCAGGAAGAAACCAATAGTGTCCCTGCTCCTGCGATCAAAAAATATTTTATAATCTTTTTCATTGTTCTTTTTTTTATTCAAAAAATTAGAAACTTAAATTTATACCGAACAGAATAGTTCTTCCATTTCCGGCAGTGTTCCTGTCAACACCTTGTCCTGATGTTGAATTTCCGTTCGAAGAAACTTCAGGATCCGGGCCGGGATATCTTGTAAAGATCAACAGGTTTTGTCCGCTGAGGTATAATCGAAGATTGCTGAGCTTTGCTTTAGCTATCAATGATTTCGGCAAATTATAGCTCAATGTAAGCGTCTTGAGTTTTACAAAGTCGCCTTTGAATACATTTATATCCAGCGGGAATGCGGAACCGTTAGACACATTATCGTTATATACCGGTCGTGCATATTTTTTATTTACATCTCCTTTGGCAGACCATGCATCAGTTAATACATCTGAAGCGTTATTCCACCAGCGCTGATCGTGGAGTCCTGCGTTAGTACCATAATAAAGATAGAATCCAAACTGGTAAGTGAACAGAGCGTCGAGCTGAAATTGTTTATACGTTACTGTATTGTTCCAGCCGCCGATCTGCTTAGGTATTGCATTAGCATACATTACTGCGTCATTAGCCTGGTTGATAGCGGTACCACCTTTAGGGCTTACATATTGTGTTTTGCCATCCGGCGTTGTCGAATATTGATAAGTACCAGCGGCTGCCCTGGATAAGTATTTAAAATATACCGGTGTTCCTGCTGAATTGATAAAGATTCTACTACCGGTGGTTGGATCAACTCCTCCGGTTCTGACAACCCACAAATATCCTAAAGGATATCCAACCATCGTCTGGTTTACTGTTTCCAGTCCTGAAGTCCCTGTTTGAATTACGGATAAGCCGGGAGCTAGTGCCGTCACTTCATTTTTATTGATTCCTATCGTAAAACTGGTATTCCAGGTGAAATCTTTTTTATTGATAACAGCTGCATCTAAAGATATCTCAACGCCTTTGTTATACAGCGATCCCACGTTTTGCGGCGGATTGCTTGGCAAACCTGTGGAAGGCGCCTGTGCTACATTCAGGATCAAGCCATCAACATTATTTTTATAGTAAGAGAATGTACCTGTGAGTCTGTCTTTAAACAAACCGAATGAAAAGCCAACATCTGTTTTCTTACTGGTCTCCCATTTGAGATTGGGATTACCAACTGAAGAGAAGGTTAAGGTTGCGGTACCTCCATATAAACCTGAACCAAAGGTGGAGTACGGAGTATAATCACCAATTCCGGCAATGTTTCCAACTTTGCCATAACTTCCTCTGAGTTTAAAGCTGCTGAAAATCCTGTTCAGACCGGCTTCGGTCCAGAATTTTTCTTTGGTAATTTCCCATCCTGCACTGGCACCCCAAAAGACCCCTTTTTTCTGTCCCAAGCCTGAGTATTCATCCTGGCGGATATTACCCTGCACATAGTATTTCTTGTCATAGTTGTATTCAAGTCTTCCGAACGATGACAATTTATAGTTTTCGCCATAGGACATCCCTGTGGGGTTATTATTTACCCAGCCGGCCTGAATTACGTCGTAAGCAAGGTCTGACAAACCTTGACGGTTAATACCTGAACCAAGCGTGGTACGCCTTACTTGTTCGTTACCGACCAATACCGTCACATTATGTTTGGCGGCAAAAGTATAGTCGAATTGTGCTGTATTACTCCACTGCATGGTTTTGTATCTGGTGGACCATGCAGATGCATAGCCATTATAACTATATCCATCGCCTGAAAACGGATTCCAGAACAAATCGTTGTCCACAAACAAGTAGTCTATGCCATATAAGCTTTTTAAAGTGACCCATTTCACGGGTTTTAGCTGCACATAGGCATTCGATGTGATATGGTTCATCTCACTATTGGAACGATTCAGGTCTAAAGCCGGAACCGGATTAAAATAAGATATACTTGCAATGCCACTTATATTCGAACTTCCTATGGCAGATCCGTTAAGATTGTAGCTGCCATCATTATTGTAAGGAGAAATAATCGGAGGCAACACAAGTGCCAAACGACCTAAGCCTGCAGTGTTAAACGCTTCACCACTCAGTGAACCGGACGATGTTGCAGCCAAATTCTGTTCATTGGAATACGATGCTTTAATTCCAACGCTGAGGAAGTTATTTACCTTAGTATCCCCGTTAAACAAGACATTTAATCGTTGGAAATTATTTTTCTTGATTATTCCTTCCTGAGAAGTATAGCCGGTTGAAAAATAGTATGTAGATGCATCACTTCCTCCCGAAATACTTACTGAATGACTATGCGAAAATCCTCGGCGATAGATATAATCACTCCATTTTGTATCAACCGGTTTGCCATCTGGACCATTGATACTGTTATAGCTTACGGTAGTAGGAGCCAGTCCAAGGGCAGAAGCATCTGCATTATAATTGGCTACTGCCGATGTTTTAAATGTGATATATTGAGCAGCGCTCAAGGTATTCGGTAAGCGGGTAGCCTCGTTCAATCCTACCCACCCGTCATAAGTTACTTTTGCTTTTCCGGGCTTTCCTTTCTTCGTAGTTATGAATACAACACCATTAGCAGCGCTGCTGCCGTAGATTGCTGTAGCCGCAGCGTCTTTGGCTATATCAATGCTTTCGATATCATTAACGTTGATACTCGCTAAAGCATTTCCGCCGGCATTGGTACCACTATAGTCACCAGCATACGTTGGAACACCATCCACGACTATCAATGGATAGGAACTCAATGAGATAGAGTTCGTACCTCGAATTCTAAAAATAGGAGGGGAGTTCAAAACCCCGTTTGGCAAAGTAATCTGCACACCCGGAGCACGGCCTGCCAATGCCTGATCAAAACTTTGCACAGGTCTTTCTGATATCTCAGTCCCTTTTACTGATGCAATACTGCCGGTGACTTCCTTTCTTCTCTGAGTACCATATCCAACCACTACTACTTCAGACAAGGTTTTGTCTTCGGGTTGTAAGATGGCATTCAGTACTTTTTCTTTTCCAAGAGGCATTTCAATGGTGGTCATGTTCACCGAAGAAAAAATAAGCGCCCTGGCATTAGCAGAAACAGTAATGGAATAAGATCCATCGGATTTAGTGGTAGTTCCGATCGTAGTGCCTTTTACTAGAACCGATGCATTGACAAGCGGGTTTCCCTTGTCATCAGTCACTTTTCCCGTGACTATTCGTTGTGCCCACAATTGCACTGTGAGACACAACATCCCCATTAGGAGAAAGAGCAATTTCCTCATTTGTTTTGGTTTTAAGTGATAAAAAAAATCTGTTTCAAAAGGGAGGGATTATTAAAAAACTGCGGATTACAATATTATTAAAAACAGTGAATGTTTTTAATAATATTGTGGCAATTTTTTATCTAAATTTTGCAGGATATTTGGTTAGGGTTGTAGTAATCACCAGGTCGGACAGCTAAATATATAACTTCCTTGTTTAAAGGACAAGAACCTATTTTATTTTGCTGCTTTAATTGATTCTGATTTATTGCTAATAAAACGACCCATGCTTATCAGCAATGCAGGTAATAAGATGAGATTGGTCAAGGTAGCGGTGATCAGTGTTAAAGAAGTAAGCCAACCGAGAGCTTGTGTGCCGCCGAAGCCACTAAAGCAAAAAATAATAAACCCTGCGATCAGGACAAATGAGGTATAAATAATGCTGATACCGGTGCTATGTATGGTGGCGATCACGGTTTGTTTCATGTTGTGGCCATGATGCGGCAATTCCTGTTTGTAGTTTACAAGAAAACGAATGGTAACATCAATGGCGATACCCAATGCAACACTGAAGACCAAAACAGTAGAAGGCTTAAGACGAATACCTACCCAACCCATCACTCCGGCGGTGATCAGCAAAGGAATGATATTGGGAATGAGAGAGCAGAATAAGATCCTAAAAGACCTGAACAAATACAGCATGCATAGAGCGATCAACAAAAATGCCCAGAAAATACTTCCTTTTAATCCGTTAATGATGTAGCTGCTTCCGGTGAGAAAGGTAACGCTGGTACCCGTTAATGTAACTTTATATTTTGACGTATCTGTTCCGAATAGTTGGTTGGCTTTTGCATTTATGGTATCAAGAATAAAAGGCAAACGACGGCTGCCAACATCTGCCATGCTTACACTAATGCGGGCTTCCTGTTTACTGCTGTCCATGAAACTGGTCACCAGCTTTGCTAATGAATTTTTACTTTCAGAAGAATCTCCATGAAAACTAAGGTATTGTTGCAATGCGGGAAGATCATATGTTGATGGCATGGAATAGTGAGCACTATCACCATCAAAGAAAGCCTGTTTGGCAAACTTCAATCCTTCGATAATACTTAGAGGCTTTGCTATTTCCGGAACAGATGCAATGAACTCAGATAAAGAATCGATTTTATTCAGGTTGTTCAGATTGCGGGATACTCCGTATTTTCTTTTTGTGTCCACTACAATTTCCAAAGGCATTACACCTTTAAAATTTTTTTCAAAAAACTTCAGGTCTGTATAGAGTTTGTCTGATTTCGGGATATCATCGAGAATAAAGCCTTCTGTTTTTAACCGAAATATACCAACAACACCTATTGCTACAATGCAGGTGGTGATTATGTAAATAAGTTTGCGATGATTCAGCGACCAACGTTCCAGCCGACCCAGCCAGCGATTCAATCCCGGGTTGTCAAGGTATTTGGTGTGCCGTGATTTTGGTTTGGGTAAAAAGTTGAGAATAGATGGGATCAGGATCAGCGAAATAAAAAACAAGGCCATGATATTAATTCCTGCCACTACTCCGAATTCTTTTAACACCTGGCTTCTTGTCAATGCAAATACGGCAAAACCTATGGCAGCGGAAAGATTGCAGAAGAGGGTAACAATGCCCATTCGTTCAACCATGGCCACCAATGCTTTCTTTTTATCTCCGGTCTCGTTGTATGCGGTATGGAATTTATTCAGAAAATAAATGCAATTAGGTATTCCTATCACTACTACCAATGGAGGAATTAATGCCGTGAGCAACGTGATCTTGTAACCCAGCAATTGCATAGTGCCAAGACTCCAAAGCACCCCGATGATCATTACAGATAATGATAGCAGCATGGAACCTATTGAGCGAAAAAACAACAGGAGTATCACTGCAGATAGGATCACGGAAACCATCAGAAACCAGCGCATCTCATTTGCGATACGTGTAGAAAGTTCTGTGCGGATAAATGGTAAACCGCTTAGATGTACATCGATGTTATTCGATGTGCCGAATGCATTGGCAAAACGGACAATTCCTCCGATCACCGCATTTCTTTCTTCGGAATTTATAACGTCTTTATTAATTCGGATGCCCATCATCCATACGTTAGAGTCGGGATTGTACAAGCGATCACGATAAAATGGAAGATTCAGAAAAGTCTTTTTACTGCTATCGATCTCTGCCTGTGTAAGGGGCTTTTCAGGAAAAACAGGTTCTGCTTTTAGTTTTTCTTCATCCGTCATTTTTACTAGGTTCACGGCAGATGGCACCGCAATCACATCTTCCACACCTTTTAATTGTTTCAGATTTTGGTAGAGCGTTGCATAAGCATTGAACAGATTCTGCTCAAAAAATCTTTTTGTCTGAATACCGATCACCAGGAGATTACCGTCTTCGCCAAACTTCTTTTTGAATTCCTGGTAAGCCTTGTACTTGGGATGATCTACGGGGATAGCCCTGGATAATTCATAGCTTAGCTCCACTTTACTTCCTTCATAGGCCATAAATGCGGTAATAGCAGCCAATATGAATAATAATAAAAATCTGTATTTCAGTATGAATTGCCCGAGATTTCGCCACATGATTACTTCATTTTTGTCAATGCAGAATCGCAAAGAAACGGAAAAAATGGGCAACAGTCTATTTCACTGATTATGATAAATTTGAACTGTGAAGTATTGGGTCTTTATATTATTTGTTTTCTGTTTCAAAAAAACAGAAGCGCAACAGCAACCCATCGGTGCATGGAGAGAATATTTGCCTTATAACAGTGCTATTGACGTAACAGCAGATGATAATACAATTTATTGTGCTACACCTTACAGCTTATTTACGGTTGATACCAGAGATAATTCCATTGAACGATTAAGCAGGATCACCGGGCTGAATGAAACCGGCATCAGCACTATTCAGTACGATGCTGTCAATAAAAAACTTTTTATCGCTTACAGCAATAGCAATATAGATATCATTTACCGGAATGATATTTATAATGTCCCTGATATAAAAAGAGATAATGTGATCGGTGATAAAACTATTTACCGCATTTACTCATTAGGAAATAATTATTATCTCTCCACCGGCCTTGGTGTTATCGTTATTGATGGCGATAAATATGAAGTAAAAGATTCCTGGTTTATCGGTAATAGTGGTAACCAGGTAAAAGTGAATGCTGTTACCAGCGATGCCAATTTTTTTTATGCCGCTACGGATGAGGGATTGAAAAAAGCGCCGCTTAATTCAAGCAGCCTTTCCAATTATACTACCTGGCAATTATTGAGCGGAACGAATGGTTTGTCCTCAGGTATTTGTAAAAATGTTATGAGCCTCGGCGGGACAATCATAGCAGAAGAAAATGATTCGCTTTTTGTATTGAATGGGAATGCCTGGTCCTTATTCTATGCAGATGGGGAACCTATTGTCAATAGTAATGTATCGGGAAATAAATTATTGCTTTGCCAGCGTTTTTCTAATGGAAGCAGTAAGGTAACCATATTAAATTCCGATGGAACTATTGCCCAAATATTAGCACAACCTACAGTGATCTCTTTCCCCAAAAAAGCGATCCTGTTTCAAAACGATCCATGGATCGCTGACCAATTTGGCGGATTATCGCATTTCACTGCATCTTCATTTGAACAGTACAAACCCAATTCACCAGAAGCAAGAGCGAGTGGAGAGTTGACTGTGTACAATAATATTTTCTACGCTACTGCCGGTGAAGTGAATGATGCATGGAATTATCAATACAATGGGAACGGAGTTTATATTTTCAAAGAAAGGGAATGGACCAATATTAATCGTTTTCATTACCAGCAGCTTGATTCTATGCTTGATTTTATTACTGTCGCTATTGATCCGAGAGATGAAACAGTTTGGGCGGGTTCATATGGCGGTGGTTTATTGCATATTAAAGGTGATCAAACTTTTGAGATATTCAAGCAAAATGCTCCAATAGCAGCTGCTATCGGCGACCCGACGAGCTATCGTATCTCAGGACTGGCATTTGATGCTGATAACAATCTTTGGATCTCAAATTTTGGCGCAGCACAACCATTACTAGTCAGAAAAAATGACGGAAGCTGGAAAAGTTTTTCAACTCCTTTTCTTTTAAATCAAAATTCGCTTTCGCAGATCATCGTGGATGATAATAATTATAAATGGATCGTTTCTCCCACCGGTGGCAATGGTTTGATTTGTTACGATCAGGGATCTTCCATTGATAACACCAATGATGACAGGTGGAAATTGTACAGTTCCGGAACCGGAAATGGAAATTTGCCTTCAAATAATGTACTATGCATTGCAAAAGATAAAAATAGTTTTATCTGGGTAGGAACATCCAATGGTATTGCAGTGATACAATGTCCGCAGGATGCGTTCAGTGTTTCACCATGCGATGCTGTATGGCCTGTAATACAACAGGGAAATTTTGCGGGCTATTTATTCCAGGGGCAGGAAGTGCGGAGCATTGCGGTAGATGGAGCGGACAGAAAATGGGTGGCAACGAAAAATGGAGTGTTTCTTATCAGTCCGGACGGAGAACAGGTGATCTACAATTTCACAGAAGATAATAGTCCGTTATTAAGCAGCGATGTAAAAAAGATCGCTATAGATGGAAAAACAGGTGAAGTGTATTTTGCTACTTTCAAAGGGATCTGTTCTTTTCGCAGCACGGCTACTGAAGGTGGCGAAACGAATTCCGATGTATTAGTGTTTCCCAATCCTGTTCCGCCGGATTATTCAGGAACAATCGGGATACGCGGTTTGGTAAATAATGCCATTGTAAAAATTACAGAGTTGGATGGAAGATTGGTGTATCAAACCAGGGCATTAGGTGGTCAGGCTGTTTGGGATGGTCGTGATTATAAAGGAAGAAAAATTTCCAGCGGCATTTATCTTGTTTTGATCAGTAATGATGGAAGAACAGAAGAAAGAGCTGCCAAAATAATTTTTATCAGTAAATGATTTCCGTTTGGGCGGTCAATTACATAAAACCAAGGGGATCGTTTTGCGGTCGGTGAAATATGGCGAGACCAGTTTGGTGGTCACCATTTTTACTGAATTATTCGGCGTACAATCTTATTTGGTTAATGGTGTTCGCACAGCAACAAAGAAAGGAAGCGGCAAAGCCAACCTGTTTCAGCCGGCCGCTATTTTGGATCTTGTCGTGTATCATAATGAATTAAAGAACCTGAATCGCATCAAAGAATTCAAATGGTCGAATCTTTATCAGCATATCTTTTCAGATGTCAGAAAAAATGCCGTGGCATTGTTCATGGTGGAATTACTGACCAAATGCCTGAAGCAGCCCGAAAGTAATCCTGATCTTTTTCATTTTTCAGAAGATTCGTTTATTCATCTTGACCAGGCAAGTGATGCGGTTACAGCTAATTTCCCTTTATTCTTTGCCATTCAGCTTCCTGTTTTTTTTGGCTTTCGTATTACAGATAATTTCTCCGAGCAATATTCTTTTTTAGATCTGCAGGAGGGGAAATTCGAAGCGCAACAGCCGATGCATCCGTATTTTTTGGAAGGAAAACAAGCAGAGGTCACTTCACATTTATTAAAAGTAATGCAGCCTGAAGAATTAGAAGCGATCAGGTTGAACCATGAATTTCGCCGCAGCCTTTTATTTGCTTATGAAAACTATTACGCTTTGCATTTGCAGGATTTCGGGACAATGAAGACATTGCCCGTGTTGAGAGAAATTCTAAGCTAATTTTTTTGAAGTACTAAGATCCTTGTTTAATAAAGTTACACCCGGTTTCTTTCCTTTTTCAAAGCTTCCCAATTCGTCAGCCCATTGCAAAGCTTTAGCGCCGTTGATAGTTGCCCAATGAAGTATTGTTTCAAGAGAAAGCGTTGGAAAATTTTTCGAGATCGCTTCCATTTCTTTTGCAATACTCAATTGCCAGTTGCTGCTGTAGCTATCAGTTCCTAATACAATAGTGCAATTATTTTTTATCAGCATTTCTATTGGCGGTACTTTATTTTCAATATACAGGTTGGCATTTACGCATAAGCAATAGATCAGTTTCAATCCATTGGTTGCAGCATATTCATTTGCCCATTTCACATCTTCTTCGGGCATGAAAGTATTGTGTACCAAAAAAATCGTTTGGCCGTTATTAAAATAAGGTAATATCGAGCGGATGCTGCTTTTTCCTGTTACGGGAAATGGCGACTTATCAATTCCAAATATTTTGAACAATTTCAGGTAATCACCGCCGCCAGTTTTATACAATTCATCTTCGGCAGGGTGTTCCTGGTTATGTATTGAAATGACCTGATTCTTTGTTAATTGATTGATCAGCTGAAATGTTTTTGGACTGATGGAATAAGGTGCATGAGGAACTAAGGAAGTGCGATTTTTACTTTTTACTTTTGATCCGATAGCTATCGGAGTTTGATTCTCAAAAACCTGCACCACTTCTTGAAAGTGCTCTATATTTTCATCCGCTTTTTCATCCGTAAAACCCAGTACTTCCACAAAATTTTGCCAACGTATATTACTTTTACTTTTGACAGCAGCTGTATCAGCCGTATTCCCAATGTCACCAACCGCTACAATGCCGCCATCATACATTTCTTTCTCTGCTTTCACGATTTCCTCTTGAATGATCTCTTGCGAAAAACTTCTTTTAGTCACTACGGAACAAAGAAATTCGATAAGCCCTGTGTGCGGTGGGATAACATTTTTCAAATGGCTTAACTCTAAATGACAGTGGCAATTGATCAGGCCGGGCGAAAGAATACCATGATATGACCGAATGTTATCACCGGCATCGCCTATCGAAACAATATTTTCTATTATGCCATTTTCATCAGTGATCAAAACATGCTGATCATCCAATAAACGATATCCATCAAATAGACGATCGGCTTTGAATTTCAGATAACTCATTTTGTAAAATTAGAGACCATGCATAAATAATGTATCAGTGATTGGTAATATTTGCGGCTCATTAGGGTGTTGGAGTTCAAATCGCTAATTTTGCCGCCCTGAGAACCTGTTATGATCGATAAGTTAGAAGCAATAAAGGCAAAATTTGATCAGCTCGGAGTGGCGCTTACCAACCCCGAGATCGTAAATAATCATAAAAAATTTGCTGAGGCCAGCAAAGAATACAGAAGCCTGGAGAAGATCGTTCTTGCCTATAACGATTATAAAAAAATTCTGGACGACATAGAATTTTACAAAGAGGCGTTGAATGGTAGTGATGAGGAATTGCGTGAGCTGGCAAAATCGGAAATGCCTGAAATGGAAGAACGAAAAGAAAAAATGGAATCTCATATCCGGCAATTGCTGATACCGAAAGATCCACAGGATGAGAAGAATGCTATTATTGAGATCCGTGCCGGCACGGGAGGCGATGAAGCCAGTTTATTTGCTGGTGATCTGCTGCGAATGTATATCCGCTATTGCGAAAGAAAAGGATGGAAGACAGCGATCTTAAGTGAAAGCGGAGGCACCGTTGGTGGCTATAAAGAAGTGCAATTGGAAGTTACTGGTGATGATGTGTATGGTACATTAAAGTTTGAAAGTGGTGTGCATCGGGTGCAAAGGGTTCCTGCGACGGAAGCTTCGGGCCGTGTACACACTTCTGCAGCTACAGTAGCGGTGATGCCTGAAGCGGAAGAAGTGGATTTTGACTTGAAGGATAGTGATGTGAAAATGGAGACAGCAAGAAGTGGCGGGGCAGGAGGCCAGAACGTAAATAAAGTAGAAACAAAAGTGTTACTGACACATATTCCCACAGGTACAGTGGTGATGTGCCAAACGGAACGTACACAATTGGGCAACCGGGAAAAAGCCATGCAGATGCTTCGCACCAAACTTTATGAGGAGCAGGTCAGAAAACAGGAAGAAGAAATTGCACGTCACCGCAAAAGCCTGGTAAGCACTGGCGACAGGAGCGCCAAAATAAGAACATATAATTTTCCCCAGGGCCGTGTAACCGATCATCGTATCGGCCTCACACTTTATAATCTTCAGGATATTCTGAATGGAAATATCCAGGAATTGCTTGATGCACTTCAATTTGCAGAAAATTCCGAAAAGCTGGCCCGACAGAATTGAGCGGCCTTCCTCTAAGCCAAAATTTTTCTAATCGTTTCTTAATAACTATTTAACGATCCTATAGCAGGAAATTCTTTTAGTTAAGCGTCTTATTAACAGAACTTCGAAAAAAGAAAAAAATTTAGCTCTTTGTCACTTATCTATCAGGCGCTGTTTAAAAAAAGTTAACACGAACGACCGGTTGAAATTCATTTCTAATTTGCAACAGGCTGATTCGGAGTAGCAAAGTAAAAAGTGAGGGAAATTTTACGAACAACTGTACGGGTGAAATTACTAAAATAGGCCTTTTAAATTTTCATTAACAGCGCACATCATAATATCGGCAGTAAATTTGCGTTATACAAATTATAGTTCTTCTTATAAAAGCAGTCAATTTTCTCATAAGCAGTTAGTTTTGGTTGCGACCCCTGTTTCCACAGGGGTCTATTTTTTTATAAAATGCCAACTGCTATAGAAAAACCCGATGAATGCTCCCACTGCATCGGCCAGCATATCGGTAACATCAAAAGAACGTCCCGGAATAAAATAGCGTTGAACAAATTCCATCAGAATTCCATATGAAATAGCCAATACAGTGATTTGGAAAAAAATTGTTTTTAATCCGGCAGTTCTCCAATTCCTTTTTGATAAAGCCCAGCACCATAAAAAAACGAGGAGTCCAAACATGCCAATATGCACCCATTTGTCAAAATAGATTTTATCCAGCCAATTTTCCTGCGGCAGATCTGAACCGGGTAATGTCAGCAGCACTACAGAAATAATGAACCAGAGTATAGCAAGAAGTAGCGATACGGTTGATTTTCGCAATAGAAAATTTTTTGCAATGATAAGTTGAAGTTTTTTTTTCAGAAATTTTATCTTCTGATCATTGCAACAAAAAGGACCTCATGAAAGAGGTCCCGATATAACCAACTATAGAACCAAAACTACTATAGCAATTGTTTTGTATAATGATATACGTCGGAAAAGAAATTTCAGATTGAATCAGCAGCCAGTTTACGGGTTGCCTTTTACATAAACGGCGCCATGAGGAATGGGGCCGTTACCTCTTTTTTCAAGCGTGATGGCAAATGCCTGTGCCGTTTGGGCATTTTTCATCCGGTATAATTGTAATGGCTTTTCAGAAAGTTCCAGCAATCCCATATCCACCGGCTTACCATCAATGAATGCCCAAAGTTGATATTGTTTGTCATTGGCAGGTTTGGGAAGATTATTTACCAACAGGTATACATCATGCGATGCAGTATCCCAGTAAACGGTAGCAAATGATTGTGGCGATATCGTAGTGCCATCCATTCTCGCCATTTTTATGGCAGGATTGCCCTGTAATACTTTTATATCCTGTTCCAATTGCGCCAATGTTTTACCGGAGTCATCCAATTTTTTAGTAAGCTCTTTGTTTTTTTGTTGAAGCGAATAATTCCAGTATAAACTACCTGCCAGTAAAATAAGGCATGCGGCAACGGCATATTTCAGCCAGTTCATTTTCATTACGGAAGCAGCTGGCTTTACTTCATTTTCATGGCCACCGATGGCATCGAATACTTTTTGTTTTAGACCTTCAGGTACTGCAACAGCATTTCCCATTGCTTGTCTTTCAATCGAAATTTCAAAAGCTATCCGGGCCTGCATTACTTCGGGATATTGAGCGCAGATTTTTTCGAACTCGCTTCTTTCTTCTGCAGAAGACAGTCCGAGCACATAGCTCTCAACAATTCCACTTGATATGTATTCCTGAATGTTCATTTAATCAATCATGTTTCTTAATTGGGTTAATGCACTTCTTATTCTCGTTTTCACTGTACCCAAAGGAATATTCAACGCTTTCGAAATTTCTTCATGTGTGTATCCCTGGAAATAAGAAAGGTCGATCAGCACCCGTTGTTCTTCTTTCAGTTTTCTCAAAATCTTTTTCAGGCCAACATCTTCTACTACCGGTTTGAGATCAGAGCCAATGTTCAGATCCGGAGTTTCAGGAATGGGGAGATTTTTTAAATTGTCCCTGTATTCTCTGGATCGGATCTTGTCAATAGCAGCATTTCTTGCTACGTTCAGCATCCAGGTGAAGAGTCTTCCTTTTTCAGGATCATATGATCTTATTTTTTTCCAAATGTTAATGAACACCTCCTGTAACACATCGCTGGCGGTTTCATTTTCTTTTACAATGGAAAGGATGATCCCATGCAATGCATTGGCATAATTATCATACAGGTAGCCGAATGCCTGCTGGTTTTGCTGTTGCAGCAAAGCCACCAGTTCCTGCTCGCTATATGAGGATTTGGTGATCAAGTAGTTGGTTAAAATTCAAAAATAGTTCGAAAGGAACTTTTTAGATATACGTTATGAAAAGATGTTCGGATTTAGCCCACCAGTGCTTCGTATGCTGCCGCATCCATCAGTTGATCTACATCAGCCGGATTGTTTACTGTCATTTTGATCATCCATCCGGTGCCATAGGGGTCGTTATTCACCGATTCCGGAACTCCGGCCAGATTAGGATTTAATTCATTGATAGTACCGCTAACCGGCAAATAAAGATCGGATACGGTTTTCACTGCTTCTACGGTGCCGAAGACGGTTCCGGCTTCCAATGCCTTGCCGACCGTTTCCACTTCTACATACACAATATCGCCTAATTCTTTTTGTGCGTAATCAGTAATGCCTACAGTTGCAATATTGCCTTCCAGAAGTATCCATTCATGATCTTTGGTATAACGCAAATTGGATGGGAAATTCATATCAGGAATTTTTGATTTGCAAATATGAGTAAAACAAATGTATAAAATCCGGTTGCATCAATTTTTTTTGAATGCATCTTAATGGCTATCCTTATCAGTAATACACCAGATTGTTTCTGCGAATTCAATACTTCTTTACATAAAAAAACTTCTGTATCCCGCACAAAATTGGTTTGACAAAATAGGTATCAACCTGTTATAAATTGGTTATTTTTTGCTTTTGCAATTCACCGGAACATTCCTACCGTTCAGCGCAGTTTTTTCGCCATTGGTCGGCTATTGCTTTTCACTTTGCAGCACCCCGAACTACATTTGCGGCATCATTAAAAAAACATGATACATATGAGAAAAAGAGTGTTTAGCCTGTTGAGTTCGATGCTGTTAATTTCATCTCTATATGCTCAGGATATTTCAGGCGTTGTAAAAGATCAGCAGGGTAAAGGATTGGATAAATCCACCGTTTCGCTGCTGCATGCAAAGGATTCTTCTTTGATCAAATTGGCCGTTACATCTGATAATGGGACATTTCATTTGAATATGTCCGGCACCGGAAAATACCTGGTCAGCGTTTCGCATGTTGGATATGTTACCCAATATTCAAAAGTTTTTGAATTGTCCGGCACCGGCGAAATGAATTTACCGGAAATACAATTGGCTAAAGTGTCAACCGAGCTGAAAGAGGTGGTGGTAACCAATAAAAAACCGGTAGTAGAAGTAAAAGCCGATAAAATGGTACTCAATGTAGAAGGTACGATCAATGCAACAGGAAGCAATGCGCTGGACTTGCTGCGCAAATCGCCGGGCGTCATGGTCGATAAAGATGATAATATCACATTGGCAGGAAAAAATGGTTTGCAGATATACATCGACGGAAGGCCCACGCCGCTTAGCGGCACTGATCTTTCCAATTTTTTGAAAAGCATTCAATCTTCAGAAATTGAATCCATCGAGATCATCACCAATCCTTCTGCAAAATATGAAGCTGCAGGAAATGCAGGCATCATCAATATCAAATTGAAAAAGAACAAAACTTTCGGAACCAATGGCTCAGTGAACCTGGGTTATGCTGTAGGTACTTATCCAAAATACAATGGAGGATTATCATTGAACTACAGAAATAAAAAAGTAAACATTTTCGGCAATTACAATTACAATCACAGCCTCAATGAGAACAAGATGTTCCTGTATCGTACGCAACTGGATACCTTGTTTGATCAGAAGAGTACTATGACGAACACGAATATCAGCCACGGCTTCAAGGCAGGACTGGATTATTTCGTCAATAAGAAAAGTACTGTAGGCGTGATGGTAACAGGCAATTTGTCTGATATGAGTCTTCGCAATTACAGCAGAACGCCTATTACTTATATACCGACCAATGTTACCGACCGCATTTTAGTGGCTGATAATACCAGTAAAATGAAGCGCAACAATGCTGATTTTAATTTCAATTATCATTATGCAGATCCTACAGGCCATACACTGGATGTGGATGCAGACTATGGATTATATCGTTTAAAGAGTGACCAGTTACAACCTAATTATTATTACGACCCATCAGGTGTAACACAGTTGAACCAGTACATATACAATTTTATTTCGCCCACCAATATTGATATTTATTCTCTAAAAACAGATTACGAACAGAATTATAAAAAAGGAAGATTAGGTTTTGGCGGAAAAGTATCTGTGGTAAATACTGATAATAATTTCGGACGTTATGATGTGGACAATAATATCAAAACACTGGATGTGGGCCGAAGCAATCAGTTTAACTACAGCGAAAATATCAATGCGTTGTATGTAAATTATAATCGCCCGGTGAAAGGCGCCGTGATACAGGCAGGATTGAGGATGGAGAATACAAACTCTGATGGAAAATCGTATCCGCTGAATGCAGATGGATCGGTAAATTATTCCGTTGTTCAAACTTTCAAACGTCACTACACCGATCTGTTTCCAAGTGCAGCAGTTACTTTCAATAAGAAACCAACCAATCAATGGACCATTTCTTATAGTCGCCGCATCGACAGGCCGGCTTACCAGGACCTAAATCCATTTGAATTCAAATTGGATGAATACACTTATCAGAAAGGAAATACGAACCTGCAGCCGCAATACACAAATAGCATTGGACTTACCAATGTGTACAAATTCAAATTAACATCTTCTTTGAATTATAGTCATGTTGCTGATGTATTCACTCAATTGATTGATACAGCCGACAGATCAAAAGCATTTATATCAAAGAAAAATTTGGCGACGCAAAATATTGTCAGCCTGAATGTAAGTTACCCTATTATGTATAAAGCTTACTCAGCATTTATTAATGTCAACAGTTATTATTCTCATTACAAAGCAGATTTTGGCGGCGGCAATCGTGTAGTGAATCTTGATGTGGTGGCAATGACATTGTATATGCAAAACTCAATCAAGATCGGCAAGAAAGGATGGACAGGAGAACTAAGCGGATTTTATTCAACGCCTACCATCTGGCAGGGCACATTCAAGAGCAAACAACTCTGGAGTGTGGACGGTGGATTTCAAAAATCGTTGTTCAAGAATAAAGGAACGCTGAAAGTTTCTGTTTCCGATATATTCAAAACACTTAATCCGAAGGGCAGCAGCAATTTTGCCGGGCAGTACATTGCATTCCGTGGGCAATTTGAATCAAGGCAATTCAAACTCAGCTATACGTGGCGCTTTGGAAATAACCAGGTGAAAGCAGCCCGCCAAAGAAAATCTTCTGCAGAAGATGAAATAAAACGTTCGGAGCAAAGCGGGGGAGGAATAGGGAATCAATAATTTTTTAGAATATAAATTTATTCAGTGGCATCATATTTCTGATGCCATTTTTATTTTAATGCTTTTTTCTTTTGATCAGTTTTGCTTTGATGATCCGGACATCCTGTAACGGACGGTCCCGGTCCTGGCCTTTGCTGGTCGGTACTGCTGCAATGCTATCTACTACATTCAATCCTTTCACCACTTCACCGAATACTGTGTAGTTCTGATCAAGGTGGGGTGTGCCTCCGATAGTTTTATAAACCTCTCTTTGATCCGGTGGGATTTTTCTTTTCAAACGGTATGTTTCAACAGAATCCAAACCGGCATCAGTAAAAATTTTTCCCTGCACGATGTAAAACTGGCTACCGCTACTTGCTTTGGTTGGATTTACTGCATCTCCCATTCTTGCAGCAGCAATCACTCCTTTTTTATGAAATAACGTTTTACGAAATTCTGCAGGGATGGTATAATCCGGTCCGCCATTTCCCAACGGCTCGCCCGGTTTGGCTCGTTTGCTTTGCGGATCGCCAGCCTGTATCATAAAATTTTTGATCACCCGGTGAAACAAAACACTGTCATAATAATGCGACTTCACCAGTTTCAAAAAATTATCCCGGTGCAACGGCGTAGAATCAGAAAGGCGGATAATGATATCGCCGTAGTTTGTTTGCAGCAATACATCCCGTTTCCGGTCTTTTTTACGAAGTGCAGCATTCTGCGAAAAAGCTGAAACAACAATCAAACAGTACAACAATAAAACAATCCACTTTTTCATTTCAAAAATTTAGAAGTTGTGATTTTCAAAATACAGCAGAATATGATCTTTTAAAAAATTTTCCTGTTCTGCAGCACTCATTTCCGGCATCGCTTTCAATTGCTTGAAATGTGGCCAGCCTTCTTCATCCGTTTTTTCCAATTCGTAATAACCGCTTTGTGATAACAAACTGCAGACCGCCACATGCATCAGGTCCTGTTTTTGTTCTTTGGTGAATTTTTCTCTGATCTGCCCGAATTCCTGGACCCCGATCAGGAACAAAATAGCTTCCATGTCCGGTTTTTTCCCGAAACGTACCATCAATTTTGATTCAAGATCCCACCACCGTTGCTGAAGATCATCGTGTGCAAACATGCAACAAAGATAACCTGCCTCAACATGATGGAATCAACGAAAATGTTCAGGCAATTTTTTCTACTTGCACCGCCGTTCCATAAGCCAACACTTCCGTTACGCCGTTGAGCACTTCATTTGCATCATAACGCATGTTGAGTATGGCATTGGCGCCCCGTTCATCAGCGTGTTGCATCATGTGTTGAAATGCTTCTTCCCTTGTTTTTTCACATAACTCTACATAAATCGAGATCTTACCGCCTACTAATGTTTGCAATCCTCCAGCAATATTTCCAAAAAGACTGCGGGAGCGGACAGTAATACCTCTTACCACGCCCAGATTTTTTACAACTTTATAACCACTCAATTCGATATTAGTGGTCACCATGCTTTGATCGATCATAAAAATAGTTTCTACTAATGTAACTAAAAATCGTCGTTGCTGTTCTGCTGCTCAAAAACTACCTTTGCGCAAATTTGATAATAGAATGTTGCAGTTACAGGTTATACGGCAAAATCCGCAATGGATAAAGGAAAGACTGGTGATCAAAAATTTTAAAGAATTAGAACTGGTTGATCTCATTATTGCATTGGATGAACAACGAAAAAAATTACAGGTTGAATTTGATACTACGCAGGCTAAAATAAATGCAGCTTCAAAAGAAATTGGCCAGTTGATGTCAAAAGGACAAAAGCAGGAAGCGGAAGAAAAGAAAAAAGAAGTAGCTTCTCTGAAAGAAAAATTGGAACCGATCAAAGAGCAATTGGCAACAACCGAATTCCAACTCAATGAAAAGCTGGTATTGCTTCCTAATCTTCCTTCGGCAAAAGTACCGCCGGGAAAAACTCCTGCTGATAATGTTGTGGTAAGGGAAGGCGGAACTAAACCGCAATTACCAGCCGGTTCAGTTCCTCATTGGGACCTTGCAAAAAAATATGACCTCATCGATTTTGAGTTGGGAAATAAAATAACCGGAAGCGGTTTTCCTGTTTATAAAAACAAAGGAGCCAAACTGCAACGGGCATTGATCCAATATTTTTTGGATCATAATATTGCCGCCGGTTATACAGAATATCTTCCACCATTGATGGTGAATGAAACCACCGCATTCGGTACAGGACAATTACCCGATAAGGAAGGACAAATGTATTTTGCTACCGAAGATAAATTCTATTTGATCCCTACTGCAGAAGTTCCGGTTACAAATATTTATAGGGATGAGATGTTGAAAGAATCCGATCTGCCGATAAAGATGACCGCTTACACACCTTGTTTCCGGAGAGAAGCGGGAAGTTATGGAAAAGATGTTCGTGGATTGAATCGTGTTCACCAATTTGATAAAGTGGAAATAGTTCAGTTAGTGCATCCGGAAAAAAGTTATGAAGTGCTGGAAGAAATGGTGAATCATGTAGAAAAGCTGATACAATCGTTACAATTGCCTTATCGCATTTTAAGATTATGTGGCGGCGATATGAGTTTTGCTTCGGCGCTTACTTATGATTTTGAAGTGTACAGCGCTGCACAGGACAAATGGCTTGAAGTAAGTTCTGTTTCCAATTTTGAAACTTTTCAAAC
>DASZXQ010000087.1:0-2080 GCA_035545755.1 Chitinophagaceae bacterium
AGACAATTGGATCAGCAGTTAAATAGTTATAATGACTTTCAGAATTATCGGACTCTGAAACCCCTCCTTTGGAGGGGCTTGGGGAGGCTTTTCTCCTGGGGCCGAACCACATGCCCGGAGCCGTCCCTCTCGAATTATGCACAACAGTACATACATCCGGCACTTCGGCTTGCTTAACATTCATTTCGAGCAAAGCACCCGGTCTGCGATACACTTTTTCAAACAGATATTTTACATGCTCCAGCACTTTTTCATTCAACACTAATTTTCCGCCGAAATATTTACAAAGCAGCGGCTTGGTGATATCATCTGCGGTTGGTCCCAATCCTCCGGTAATGATAATTACATCGGATTCCTGGCTTTCTTCATCCAATGCATTCCAGATCTCATCCCAAACATCGCCGACAGCTATTCTGCGCCGCACCCATATACCGATCTTGTTTAGCTCTTGTGCAATAAATGCACTGTTCGTATCAATCGTCTGGCCAATCAAAAGTTCATCGCCGATAGTAATAATAGAAGCATTAACAACTTGCATAGGCAGCAAAGGTAGGAGTTGGCTAAATTTGCCGGGTATAAAATAAACTCATTAAATGAAAAGAGTATTTTTTCTTTCTTGCTTTTGCATATTGAGTGTTGCATTATCGGCGCAAACTGTTGCTGCAAAACTTAAAGTAGCTTTTCAGCGATTTGAGAACGATCCGCAACTCAAACATGCCATCAGTTCCCTGTACGTTATCGATGCAAAGACGGGCAAAGTGGTTTTTGACAAAAATTCACAGATCGGCCTGGCAGGAGCATCCACTCAAAAAATATTTACCGCCACAACATCTTTTGAGTTGTTGGGAAAAGACTATCAATTTAAAACTCGCTTGGGTTATTCTGGAAAAATAAATGGCGGAATTTTAGATGGCGACTTATATGTCATTGGCAGCGGCGATCCAACTTTAGGAAGCTGGCGCTGGGAACAAACAAAAGATAGTCTTGTGTTGAATAAATGGGTCAGTGAGATCAAAAAACTGAACATTCAAAAAATTAATGGTTCAATCAAAACAAATACTTCAGCATTTACTTACCAGGCTATTCCCGACGGATGGATCTGGCAGGACATTGGCAATTATTATGGTGCAGGTTCCTATCCATTGAACTGGAAAGAAAACCAGTATGATCTCAATCTCGCTTCGGGCAATAGAGTAAATGATAAAGTAAAAATTCTGAACGACAGCATTTATTCTTTTGATGTGAATGAGCTCCGATCAGCGCCAAGAGGATCAGGCGACAATGCGTATATTTATTACGATCATTCTTTATCGGGAACGATTCCGGTTAATGAAAGATCTTTTTCCATTTCAGGCGCCTCTGCTGATCCGGTAGCTGATCTGCTTTCTGATTTGAATAAAAGCCTTGCTAAAAACTCAATTCTATGCACAAAGGATAATGGGAATTATCAGCGGCAGTTTTTCCAGGAAGATTCATCGGCACTAAAAAATATCCGCTTCTTTTACACTTACTATTCTCCGACATTGGATTCTGTTATTTACTGGTTTCTCAAGAAAAGTATTAATCTCTATGGAGAAGCTTTGGTGAAAGAACTTGCTTATGAAAAAAATGGTTTTGGCTCCACCGATTCGGGTGTTGATATTGTAAAAGATTTCTGGAAACAAAGAGGCATAGATGAAAATGAGATCCATATTACTGATGGCTCGGGCCTTTCACCACAAAATAGAATTACCACTCATGCACAAGTGGAAGTATTGATATATGCAAAAAGCCGGAGTTGGTTCCCATATTTCTACGACGCACTACCCGAATACAATAACATGAAGATGAAAAGCGGTACCATTAATGCCGTAAAAGGGTTTACAGGTTATCAAACTTCAAAAAAAGGAGAGGAGTTTATTTTTTCATTTCTGGTAAATAATTATAATGGTTCGCCCTCTGCACTGGTAGAGAAAATGTATAGAGTGTTGAATGTTTTAAAATGACCAAAAATACAGTTGGTTTAGAAGTAAAGCAGATTTAAAACAATCTTATACCAACTCCGATCAGTGAAGGAACGGCAAAACATCCCACCCAGACC
>DASZXQ010000088.1:0-30494 GCA_035545755.1 Chitinophagaceae bacterium
CTGAAAGCAAACTTTTCAGTGTTGAACGGGAAGTAGTGATTGTGCCAGATGAGATTTCTTTGATCTCTTCGCAAAGTCGATTCTTGGATTTTTTTATTACCTCTTCAACGTCATTGCGATCCGCCGAAGGTGGAGAAGCAAACTAATCTATTGAATATAGATTGCTTCGTCGATGGAAGCGTTCCAGACATAGATGAAAGTATCTTCAATCTCCTCGCAAAGACGATGAACCTTCAACGTTGTTTTAAGCCGTATCTTGTAAGCGAAGACATGGCTTGGACAAAACATTGCCGGGAAAAGAAATTCAGTCATAAATGTCTTTCCTGTGACCAATATCAATTACAAATACTGTGAGAATTTTATCTTCAATAGTGTAAATAACACGATAATTACCTACCCGGATTCTATAACCCGGACGGCCTGTTAACTTTTTATATCCCGGAGGTCTTGGATTCAATGCAAGACTATTAATGGATTTTATTATTCGGTTGAAATGAGGAGGCGGAATTTTACTCTATTGCTTTTGAGCTGAACGATCAATGACTAGCTGATACATTATTTTTTCCGTTTGTTCCTTAGCTCTTTTACCGCTTGTGCAAATGGAATGAATTGATGTTTTCGCTTCATAGCTCTGTCAAAGGCACGGATGTCTTCCATTTCTTCTGCTAATTCCAATAATTTTTTGTACTGATTCATGGATAACTGTACTGCTATAGCTTTCCCTTTTTTATCTTTCACTATTTGTCCGGTAATGCTCATATTGATAATATAGATTCATGAAATTTACCACAAATCATCTGCTTATAAAACTTTGGCCCCGGAACTGGCGCAAGTATGCAGCATGGCTTTTGTGTGGCTGTGTACTTGTGTTGCTATTATAGTTTTATTGATTCTTATGGCACAAGTCTGATACCATTAGCTGGTTAAAGTATGAAAGCAGAAGAATTGCGCCAGATTTGAACATAATCTCGCAAAGTTGAGGCGAATATGCAAAATGCCCAACAATAGTAGTACGGAAGAAGGATGAACGGAGGATTATTTCTTAATTGACAAAAGTTCAACCTCATAAACAATAAGAGCCCCACCCGGAATATTTGTACTTCCCTCAAGTCCGTAGCCCAGGGTATATGGAATATAAAAACGATACTTTGCACCAACAGGCATTCGCTGCAAGCCTTCTGCAAATCCTTTTATAAAACCTTGCACATTCAATGCTGCATTTTTAGTATCATCAAAAATTTTTCCATTAAGAAGTTTACCAATGCAATTTATCACTACCACATCGTTACGCCCGGGTATTGGGCCCTTACCTTGCTTCAGTATTTCGTATTGAAGGCCTGAATAGGTTGTAACAACAGATTTTTTCTTTCCATTTTCGGCCATGAATTTTTTCCCTTCTTCAATGGCGGCATTTGCAGCATATTCATCCAGCTTAGAGGATACATTTTTCAAACTGGTCAATTCTTCATCGGCTTTTATTACGCTCAGTAATGCCGGCATCACATTTTTGGCGTATTGATTGTCCGGATCTATTTCAAGCGCTTTATCAAGGTCGGCCTTTGCAGCTTTCAGGTCTTTTGATTTCCTGATACTGGCTCTAATACAATATGCATTTGCATTTTTATCATTTAATTCAATTGTTTTATTAATATCCTGCAAGGCGCCGGTAGAATCCTGAGTTTCCAGTTTTGCAAAAGCCCGTCCATAATAGCCATCTTCAGACCGGGGATTAATTTCAATGGCAGCAGAATAATCTTTTATGGCGCTTTTGAATTCTTTCAATTTTGTTTTAGCATTCGCCATCGCTAAAAAAGCTTCCTCAAAACCGGAATTAAAATGAATGGCGTGGGTGAATTCATCTATTGCCTCTTCATATTTTTTATACCTGGCATAAAGTAAGCCCCTGAGATAATAGGCCGTGACATAGGAAGGATCAATGGCTATCGCTTTGTTGTAGTCCGCCAAAGCATCGTTGATCTGGCTACTGATCTCTGCTTTGATCGCACCGCGGTAGATGTAGGCCTCCTTTAAAGATGGATTTAATGAAATGGCTTTATCAAATAAGAGCACTGCCTCCTGGGGTAATTGGTTTTTGAATTTTTCGAGCCCCTGGTTATAATAATCTGTAGCCGTCTGGGCATTGGTAAATAGGGCAATAAAAAAGCAGAGGGTAAGGAATAAACTTCGCATTTGTTTTTTTCTAAAGATAACTGAATATATGAATTGAAACGGTTATTCTTTGGGGGCTATTGAAAGTATGAAGGGATTGAAAGCAAACTTTTCAGTGTTGAACGGGAAGTAGTGTTATTTATTTTTTGTTACCAACTATAGTATTTCATGGCATCGTCTGTTGCGCCTGCCCCGAGAGCAAAGCGATTCGGGGTCACTCACTTGTACGTTCTGTTTTCATGGCATCTTGTAAAATGAAAATGGTTCGTGAAACACGAACCAATGCGAAAGATACATCTTCAACGAAATCATTATTTCTTAAATTCAAATATGACTTCCATTCGTTTGTTAAAACCTAGTAGCCAAACAGCAAATTCTTTTGCTTTTTTCTCAAGTCGAGTTTTGACATACTTCATTAATGATCGCCTTAAAATCATTATAGATTCCAAAGCGTTTTGGCTTGAACCTGTAGGATTTCGTTTAGCAACAATCCTCACTCTTTCCTCTTCCTCAAAAACTAAATTCCTATTAACAATATCCCACCCATGACTATACCCTGACCAAAGATTATAACTGATGTGATAACGAGAGTGCATGTTTAATGATTCAATAAGTTTCTTAAAGCTCGTTGGCCCATCAAGCAAACTATACCAATATCTTTTCTTTTCTTCCCTGGCCTTATTGTAATATTGCTCCAAATCCGAATATACTTCACCATGAATTATTTTCTGAACTGCTTCTAACTTATCGTCGATGTTTTGCTCTAACTGCATTTCAAGAAGAGTTTCCTCATCCATATTTTTATCTTCCTTAATGTTTTTAATAAATTTTTCGTTTTCGATTTTACCCTTTTTTATTTTAAGCAGTTCCGCTTCTTTCATTTTATAATAGAAGTAAAGTAATTTTTTAGCTCTATTATCAAAATCTTCTTGCAATAGATACTCTAAACCAGCACTAAGTTCAAACATAGAACGTATTATAGGAATAGTTGAATCGTTAGATTGATGATTAATAAGAATTGAAACTCCATCAGCATAATCGGCAATCTCTCTGATAGACAAAAGCGCAGCAATTTCAAATGAATGGTCAACTTCTATTTCGAAAGCTTTTTCAATAACCCATTCAGATTTCTCTACGATTTCATCAATTAGTGAACAATACCCTTTTATTTGTTCAAGTGTATAAGTTTCTTGCATAAAAACCTTTTGAATAATTTTTGATGAGTAGAATTATTGCAGTTCAAGAGTGCGACGCAAAGAACGATGATAAGAATTACAAAAGCCGGTAACAAAAAACTATTTCAATCTGTCTTCAATATCAAGTCCGAATTTTCTTGCAGTATCCTTTGCAATATCATAACCGGCGTCGGCATGCCGTATGACGCCAATACCGGGATCATTTCTTAATACACGTTTCAATCTTTCATCTGCATCGGCAGTTCCATCACATACGATTACCATACCGGCGTGAATAGAATAGCCCATGCCTACTCCACCGCCATGATGCAGGGAAACCCAACTGGCGCCGCCTGCCGTATTTACCAATGCATTTAATATGGGCCAGTCGGCCACTGCATCGCTGCCATCGAGCATGGATTCCGTTTCCCTGTTTGGTGAAGCCACACTTCCTGTATCCAAATGATCACGGCCAATGACGATCGGCGCTTTTACTTTTCCTGACCGCACCAACTCATTAAACGCAAGGCCTGCTTTTTCTCTTTCACCTTGTCCCAGCCAACAAATCCTTGCGGGCAAACCCTGGAATGCAATTTTTTCTTTTGCCAATCGCAGCCAGCGCATCAAAGAACTGTTGTACGGAAATAAATTCTTAATCACTTCATCCGTGACAGCAATATCATTGGGATCTCCGCTCAATGCTGCCCAACGGAAAGGGCCTTTGCCTTCACAGAAAAGTGGACGGATGTAAGCAGGAACGAATCCCGGATATTCGAAAGGTCGTTCGGGATCGAATTTTTGAGTTATGAATGATGAATTATGAATGGAATCTCCTGGCTGTTGCTTTTCATTCATCATTCTGAATTCATCATTCATCATTTTTCTCTCGTATTCTCTTGCCCTTGCACGAATGTTGTTTCCATAATCAAAAGTGATCGCTCCTTTGTCCATCAGTTGTAACATCAATTGCACATGACGATACATGCTGCGATAACTGTATTCAATATATTGTTGTGGATTTTGTTCACGCAGCACTTTTGCCTGTTCATAAGAGATCTCATGCGGCCAGTACATCAATGGATCATGCGCAGAAGTTTGATCAGTAAGTGTGTCGGGAATGATTCCCCGCTGCACCAGTCTTTCCAATAAGTGCACAGCGTTACATTTAACACCTATGCTACGGCTAATAGCTGATAGCTTATAGCTAACAGCTTTATCAATCGCTTCATCAATATCATCATATTTTTCATCGAGATATTTTGTGGCGAGTCGTTTATCAATTCTCCATTCTTCAACTTCTGCAATAAGAGCAACGCCTTCATTCATAGTTATTGCAAGAGGTTGTGCGCCGCCCATGCCGCCGAGGCCGGCTGTGACGTTTAAAGTGTGTTTTAATGTTCCGGAACTTTTCTTTGGTTCTGTCATTCCGACGGAGGAGGAATCTCTTACAGTTCGGATCTCTGAGGTCCCTCGTTCCTCGGGACGACAGAAATGCTTATCTGCTATAGCCGCATACGTTTCATACGTTCCCTGAACAATTCCCTGCGAGCCGATATAGATCCAGCTACCGGCAGTCATTTGTCCATACATCATCAATCCTTTTTTCTCCAACTCATCAAAATGCTCCCAGGTGGCCCATTTAGGTACGAGTTGAGAATTACTGATGAGCACTCTTGGTGCATCTTTATGTGTTTTTAAGATACCAACGGGTTTACCGGATTGAATGAGCAAGGATTCATCATTCTCCAATACTTTTAATGCTTTGATGATATTATCCAGCGCTTCAAAGTTTCGTGCTGCTTTTCCTCTGCCGCCATATACAATTAGTTCATCTGGTTTTTCTGCTACTTCAGGATTGAGGTTATTGAGCAGCATTCGTAATGCCGCTTCCTGTATCCATCCTTTGCAGGTGAGTTTATTTCCTGTTGGAGTTTTGTATTTGACGGGATCGTATTTAATTGTCTGAACCATGATTTAGGTTGATTAAAGGATTATTATGATTTAGCCTGAAGCCAGGTATTCCTCGTAATCTTTTAAATCTTTCAAAATCCTGGTTCAGACATTAACCACAAAAGTCGCAATAAAATAAATATCTTCATTCCAGAAACGAAAACATATGAGTATTCATATCAGTGCCTTAAAAGAAGACATCGCACCAATCGTATTAATGCCCGGCGACCCGCTACGGGCTAAATTCATTGCAGAGAATAATTTAGAAAATGCCAGGCAGGTAAACAGTGTACGGAACATTTTCTATTATACCGGAACATACAAAGGAGTGCCCATCACCATTGGCGCCAGCGGCATGGGCTGTCCCAGTATCGGCATATATTCTTATGAACTGTACAATGAATATGGAGTAGAATGCATCATGCGTATCGGAACCTGCGGGGCTTACCTCGATTCTATTCATTTATTCAATGTGATCAATGCAGATATTGCTTACAGCGAATCCACTTATGCAAAGACGGCATTCAATTATACGGAAGATCATTTTCATCACCAGGGAAAAGCATTTGACATCATCAATGAAACGGCCTCAGCTTTGAATATCCCGATCCTCTCCGGCCCCATTCATTCCGGTGATGCATTTTACAGGGTGGACCGGGAATTGCCGGCAATTGTACAATCCAACAAATGCCTCGCAGCGGAGATGGAAGCATTTGCTTTATTTGCGAATGCAAAATATTTTAATAAAACTGCCGCAACCTTGCTGACTGTTTCTGATAATATAGTTACTCATCAAAAAATTTCTGCAGAAGAAAGAGAAAAGTCTTTGGCTGTGATGACGAGGTTGGCGCTGGAGAGTTGTCTGAACCTTGATTTGGGTGGATAAAGAGGATTGATCTATTTCCTCATAATCCATACAATCTTTCAAAATCCCGGTTCAGATTATTATTCGCAAACGCATTCACTTTTTCCACAAAAGAAAAATCGTGAATGATCGATTTGACCTGGTTGATGTCATCAGCGAAGATGCGGTCTTCTTCTGCAAAAGAAACAAATTGACGAACATAATCATGAGCTGCTTCCAGTATCTCACTGCTTTTTAATGGACGGCGAAATTCAATAGCCTGGCAGGCAGTTAATAATTCTATGGCGAGAATGTATTCAAGATTATCCAATACTTTGTGCAATTTTCTTCCACTGATGCTACCCATACTCACATGATCTTCCTGCCCGAGAGAAGTGGGAATACTATCAGCGCTCGCCGGGAAGCAAAGTGTTTTATTTTCGGTGACCAATGCCGCTGTAGTATATTGAGGGATCATGAACCCGGAGTTCAACCCTACATTTTTCATAAGCAACATCGGCAATCCCCATTTACCTTCTAATAATAAATAACAACGACGATCGGAGATATTTCCAATTTCCGCAGCAGCGAAGCAACAGTAATCGAGTGGTAATGCCAAAGGCTGACCGTGAAAATTGCCTCCGCTGATAGTATCATCGGCAGAAAAAATAATTGGATTATCTGTAACTGCGTTCAGTTCTGTTTCTGTCAATTCTTTTAAATGCAGCCATGCATTGCGGGAAGCGCCATGCACCTGCGGCATACAACGTAAGGAATAAGGATCCTGCACTCTTCCGCAATCCACATGCGATTGCATGATGGCAGAATTGTTCAACAATGTTCTCAACCGTTGTGCTACCAATTTGTTTCCGTTGAATGGTCTTAACTCATGCAATCGTTCATCAAACGGTGCTTTGGTTCCAGTCAATGCTTCCAAACTCATTGCTCCGATTATATCTGCAGCTTCCAAACAGTTGTGCATTCGTTGAACACATTTCACCGCATATGATAAAATGAATTGTGTTCCGTTGATCAGCGCCAAACCTTCCTTGGGGCCGAGTTGTATTGGATCTAAAGAAAATCGTTTTAAAATGTTCCCGGTTTCTTCTTCCTTATTCTGATAAAAAACTTTTCCTAAACCAATAAGCGGTAAAAACAAATGTGCCAATGGAGCCAGGTCACCGCTGGCGCCAACGCTTCCTCTTTCCGGCACTACCGGTATCACATCATTTTCTATATGCCAGATGATCCGTTGAACGGTTTCCAATTTCACACCTGAAAAACCTTTTGCCAATGCATGCACTTTGGTAATGAGCATGATCTTCGCAATTTCAACAGGAATACTGTCGCCTACTCCTACACTGTGGCTTTGCAATAATTTATGTTGCAGGATTGCTGTATCTGCTTCTGAAATCTTGGTGTTGGATAAAATACCAAATCCGGTATTGATGCCGTAAACAGTTTTATTGTTTTGCACAATGGCAGCCACCTGCTGCTGGCTTGCTTTTATTTTCTTAATGGCGCTATCGCTCAATACTGCTTTCATTATACCTGAAGCAATGGCGATCGTTTTACCCACGGTCAGCGTTTCAGTTCCGTATTGAAAAGTATCCGGCATAATCATTCGTTGAAGGTTCAAAGTAAGTGAATAATTAAGAATTATGAATAATGAATGATGAGTAATGATCCATGCTTAATCACCGTAGCGTTCCCTATATTTACCAAAAGATTTTTATGCGCAAAATGCAGTTGCTTATTTTATGCACACTTTCTTTTATGATTGCCAAAAGTCAGTCGTTTAAAAAATATGAAATCAGTAATACCGGTTGTTCCGTATATATGTATTGTGCGCCGGGGCGGTTTGAGGAAGCCTACAGCGAAGATTCTTCCAAAGTTTATACAGCTGAATGCAATGTGAATGGACTCAACTATGGCATCATCTGTGTCAAGCTGCTCACTCCATCGGAAAATATAAGTGAGTCGGAGGATATGCTGATCTCTTATCTCGATTATTTGAAAGTAAATTTCGATATAAGATCTGCAGTGGGCTATGGAAGGGGTAATCGCCTGAATAACCGGGAAGATACCCGTGGCGTAACCGATTATTGGAAAGATGGTGACAATAACAATTGGAAAGTGAAAGCATGGACGGATGGCAAGATCATCGGGGTACTCTATGCATATGGCCAAAAAGAATTACCCGAAAAAAAGATCGATGCATTCCTGAATAGTTTTCGCTTTCCTGAAAAATGATCACATCCACCACCAGGTTTTTAACCGCTGACTTACTCTTGCATAAAAATAAATGCCGATCAGCGCTGAGATGATGCCAATTGCCAGGAGAATATAACCGGTGGTATGATTGGATGAATTCCCGCCGCCGTTATAATAGGCGTTATAAAATTCGTTATTGTTGCTGCTGCCTTTTAAAAAACTAAAACTGAATCCTATTCCCAATCCACCGATGATACAGAAGATATACGACCTGATCTTGTCATTGTAAATATCTTTTTTCAGCTTACCGCAATTGCTGCAACGAACAGCGGTGCTGTCCATCGGTTGATTACACCATTCGCAATTGACTGTAGAAGATGCCTGTGGGATCGGTGGCGGTGGAGGAGTGAAAGAAGTTGGTTCCATAAAAAAAATTTGGGTAAAAAAATAGTTGATCCAAAAAATCTCGGGGAACGATAGGAGCCGCTGGTATTCAATGCCTATGCTAAAATAAAGGAATTTTATTTAGTAAAATTACGAGATCAAATTGCTTGCTTACTTTACAAATAAATAACAAGATGATCAATACTATTATTAAACCTTTGCTCGTTTGAAAGTTCCAAATACCAAACTTTTAAAAAACAAAAATCATGAAAACAATTTTCCTCAGCCTTACAGTTGTACTACTGACAAGCTTATCCGCATCCGCACAAAAAGCATTACATCATGACATCCGCCGGGACACGAGAGATATCCGTGCCGACAGAAAAGATGTTCGCAGTGACAAGAAAGATGTTTATAAGGACACTAAAGACATCCGCTCTGACAAAACCGATCGTCGTAAGGATGTAAAAGATCTGACTGCGGACAAAAAAGATATGTCAAAAGACAGAAAAGACATTGCACAGGATAAAAAGAATGGCAATACCCAGGATCTTTCCAAAGACCGTAAAGACCTGAGAAATGATCGCAAAGATCTTAACAGCGACAAAAAAGACATTGCCAAGGATACAAAAGATATCCGCTCCGATAAACGTGACCGCAATAAGGATGTGAAGGATATCAAAAATGACAAGAAAGATATTCGCAATGACAAAAAGGACCGCCGCAAGGATGTGAAGCAGGCCACAGGCAATTAAATTAATTTATTCCACATTTCAGCCCGGAACGATTCCGGGCTTTTGTTTTTTTTGTTTATTGCAGTATTTTTTATGAGAAAAAGATCACAAGCCGCCTTTATAATTTTCGTTACACTCACTTTATGGAACTCTTCCATTGCCCAGGATACCAGCCTGAATGCGTTCTTGAATAGTTTTAAACGATCTTATTTCAAAGCTTCTGTCAGTTATCTCAGCAACGATGTATATTTTGGGCGCAAGGATAGCGTCAACATACCATATATTACCCCATCTATACGGTATTTTAATAAATCAGGAATTTTTTTCAGCGCTGCGGCTTCTTATTTGTCAACAGAGAAAAGGATCGATGCCTATGCTTTGGGCACCGGGTATATGTTTGCATCAAAAAAATGGGTTGGAGAGTTGCTGGCTGATAAATATTTTTTCAACAGCCAAAGTTATAATGTAAAATCAGAAGTTAAGGCCGATGCGGGGGCAGAATTAGGTTATGACACCGGGCCGATCGAACTATCCTTGACATCTACGCTTAGTTTTTCCAGCGCTACTGATATTGCTGCAGGAATCGGATTGGATCATGCATTCAGTATGCTGGATGATGACATGGAGATCACTCCTACCTTCATCATGAACGGAGGCACGCAATATTATTATGATGCCTATTACCGGAAACGCCGGTATGCAAAAAAAAGAAAAGGGGTACCTGATCCAAGAATCATTACTGCTTATACATTGGACCCGGGAAAATTCAGGATACTCGATTATGAGGCATCACTTCCGATAGAGTATGATATCAGAAAATTCAGATTCAATTTCACTCCTACGGCTGTTTTTGCCGTAAATCCCAATACAATAGTAAGAACTGTGCAGCCTGTAGGCGGGACACCAGTTACTAAAACTTTTACTGAAAAAATTTCGAATTCCTTTTTTTGGTCGCTGGAGGCAGGTTATAAATTTTAATTGTGCTTAAAAAAAAGTATTTTTTTTAAAAATAAAAAAGCGGAGAAGTATCTCCGCTTACTTAGTGATCCGGATTTGATTCAAACCAATGACCTTCCCGCTCAATGCGGGATGCTCTATTTTGCTCTACCGATCAATTCCTTGATCTTGGTTTTACTCTTCCAGTTTTTGATTTCTTTTTCCCTTTTCAGTGCTAATAATTTGTCCTCATATCCCTCAGAAAAAACTATTTCCCAATCGGAAACTCTACCGGTAAAGCCCTTATGATTTGAAAGATGCCGCCGAAGCCGCTCTGCGACCATTCCGGTAGTACATCCTATATAGAATTTATCCAATTTTGCTGAATACAATATGTAAACAGTTGCAGGCATAATAATAAAAAAGCGGAGAACTATTCTCCGCTTACTTAGTGATCCGGATTGGATTCAAACCAATGACCTACTGCTTAGAAGGCAGTTGCTCTATTCACTGAGCTACCGGACCAATTTTTTTGTAAGAACTTTTTTATTTGCTCCAGATTTTGCCAATGACCTTCCCGATTAGAATCGGGATGCTCTATTCACTGACCTACCGGACCAATTTTTTTGTAAGAACTTTTTTATTTGCTCCAGATTTTGCCAATGACCTTCCCGATTAGAATCGGGATGCCCTATTCACTGAGCTACCGGACCATTGCAAAAAGAACTGGCGGCAAAAATAAGTATTTTATGTTTGTGCCCCAAAGCATAAAAGAGATGGATGTACAAATCGAAGCCTCGTGGAAAGAAATCCTGAAATCCGAATTCAATAAGCCTTATTTCCAGCAGATCGTGTTGCATTTAAAAACAGAAAAAACGCAAGGAAAGATCATTTATCCACCCGGTCCTTTGATCTTTAACGCATTTAACACTACTCCCATTGATAAAGTAAAAGTGGTGATCCTGGGACAAGATCCTTATCATGGTCCGGGGCAGGCACATGGGCTTTGTTTTTCTGTACCGAACGGAATCCCGCAACCGCCATCGCTGGTCAATATTTTTAAAGAACTGCATGAAGATATCGGGATCCCCATTCCGAAAAGTGGTAATCTTACACATTGGGCAGAACAGGGAGTTTTTTTATTAAATGCATCATTGACCGTCCGTGCCGGTGAACCCATGAGTCATTCCAGGATCGGCTGGGCAGAATTTACTGATTGTGTCATTCGAAAAATTTCAGAATTGAAACAACATGTAGTGTTCCTCCTTTGGGGAAAATTTGCGCAGGAAAAAAGAGTATTAATCGACGAATCAAAACACCTGGTCTTAAAAGCAGCACACCCCTCTCCCCTTTCTGTGCATGCCGGATTCTTCGGATGCCGGCATTTTTCAAAGACCAACGATTATTTGATGAAAAACGGAATTGACCCGATTGATTGGAAACTTTGAAATGCAAAATTCAAAAGTCAAAATGCTGTTCATTTCCCCATTTTGTTTTTATTTAGTGCTGCAATTAAAAATGATTCCTTAAAGTAGTTGAGAAATCAAAACTGCAAAGAAATAATCAATCAGGGAGGTTTATTTTTATTTTTGAATTTTGACTTTTTAATTTACCAAAATGCTTTCACCTGAATTAAGATTAGAAACGGATAAAGTGTTGCTGCGGCCTTTGCAGCATTTGGACATGGCATCATTTGCAAACATTACCAACGATCCTGCACTTTGGAATTATTTTACTTTGCTATTGGATGACCCGGCACAACTGCAACAATGGGTAGAGATCGCTTTGAAAGAGCGGGAAGAAGGGAAACGAATCCCGTTTACCATCATTGAAAAAGCGACAGGCGCTATTTGCGGCAGTACGAGTTTTGGAAATATTTCTTATTTCGATAAACGAATTGAGATCGGCTGGAGCTGGCTCGGCAAACAGTTCCAGGGAACCGGAATTAATTTTCATGCTAAATTTTCTTTGTTGAGTTATGCCTTTGATGTGTTAGATTGGGAAAGGGTGGAAATAAAAACCGATAACCTGAATGAACGATCCAAACAGGCGCTTCGAAAGATCGGCGCCACGGAAGAAGGCGTTTTGCGCAGCCATATGCAAATGCCAAAAAACCGGAGAAGAGATTCAGTTTATTTCAGCATCATCAAAAATGAATGGGCACCGATCAGGAATTCTATTTTCAAAGAGATAAAAACTTTTAATTTTCACGATTGAAGATCTTTAAAGAAATAGCAGGAAGAATTTGCGCATTGTGGGCCATGATATGGTTCATAGCAACGATGCTGATTGCTTCCATACCAATATGGATCATCGGTCTGTGGCCGGAACCGAAACGCACATTATTGCTTTGTAATTTATTTCGGGTATGGATGGGTTTTTTCTTTTTTATCACGGGTCTTCGCCTGCGCAAAAAAGGACTGGAGCATTTTAAAAAAGGAGTAACCTATATTGTTGTTTGCAATCACAATACTTTATTTGATGTTCCGGTCTCTACTCCCGGTATTCCCGGCGCCAGCAAGACCATTGCAAAAATTGAAATGTCAAGAATTCCGCTTTTCGGCATGATCTATAAAAGAGGATCTGTATTAGTAGATCGTAAAAATGAAGAAAGCAGGAAAGCCAGCTATAATAAAATGAAAGAAGTGCTCGATCTCGGCATTCACATGTGTATTTATCCTGAAGGTACCCGAAATAAAACGATGGAACCATTGCAACGTTTTCATGACGGCGCATTCAGGCTTGCTGTCGATACAAAACATGCGATACTGCCTGCACTTATTTTTAATACTAAAAAAATATTTCCCAACGATAAAACGTTTTTCTTCCTTCCGGGAAAAATTGAAATGCATTTCCTGCCACCTGTGGAAGCATCATCAGCAACTGCTGTTGAATTAAAAGAAAAGGTATTTACAATCATGAAAGATTATTATACGGAGCATCTCAATAACTGCTCGAAAAATAACGGGAGCGATTGATACGCAGATCCTGTAATACCGAAGCTTTAGGATTGATAGTAAAACTAAAGAAACGATATAATCCTACCGGCGTCACATTGATGGACATTTGCCAGCAGTGCATATCTCTTGCAATAGACATCTGGAATGTTTGTATCTTATGCGTGGCAAAATCATAATATCCATTGGTGCTGAAATTCCACTTAGGCGTCAAGGTAAAACTTCCATTTAAACTTACGTTGGAACTTATCGTTTTGGTAAATCCGCTATAATCAGGTTTGAACTGCTGTGAAAAATAAAGAGAATAGGAAAAACTAATCTGCCATGGAATATTAAAATCCACGAATTCCGACGGATTTTGCTGCATGTAATCAAGCAGCCGTTGCTGATCTCCGATCAATGTGGGATCTTTCAATTGTTGCTGCACCTGTTTTTTCCGCTCTTCTGCTTTTTTTGGATCCTTTGGCTTGCTGCTAAAACTACTGCTTAAAGAAATACTTCCGCTGGTAAGACGCCCCAATGTGAATTTTTTTGCTTCCTGCCATGCATATTTTCCGATGTCCTGTCCTCTTGAGTTGACCTGGTAAGGATCCAATATCGTGCTCGCAGTAATATTTATTTTATTAAAAAGATTAGTTCGGAAATAAAAATTAACCGGCAGGAGCTTCATAGAATCCGCAAAAAAATTATAGCTGGTGTTAAAGCCGTATCCATCAATCAATGTTATCTTCTTTTCACCACCGTTGGCGGTATCTTTTTTAGACTTCACTTTCATCTCAAGATTATTATCCAGTTGAAAGGTCATTCCACCATATCTTCCCTCAGCATAATACCCATAAAGGCTTCCCTCGTATTCTGAAAAACGTAGTTTATAGCCTGTCGTGTCTACTTGTGTGGTATAAAAATGTTGTTTAGAAAGATCGGGTTTATAACTGAAGCCGATAGAAGGACGGATCACGTGACGGATCTTAGTGATCTTGGAATGTTTGAACTGATAAGTTCCGTATAAAGCAGTACTGAGTGATAAACCAAAAGAAGTAGTGTGATCCATGAAAAGGCCTCTTGTTACTGAAGTGTCCAGCTTTTTGGTGAGGTCATTCCAACTGCGGCGAAATTTCTGTGCGATCCATACCTGGCTGTATGATACCGAGGGAGAAACAATGACCGCACCGCCAAGGATCGGCGGCAATGATAATGTAATAGGAAAATTATGTTGTGCTCCCCATTGCAGCGTATCAAGCAGTTGTTTGAAGCTAAATGCGGTGTCATAAAAAGAAACCTGGTTCCGGAGCGTTCCATTATATGCCAATCCCAGTTTCTCATACCACTTTGGAGTTCCCACTTCTTCTTTTTTCTGAAATGGATAAATAGTATTTACCGTGAAGCCTGCATTTGGCAAACTTACATTGATGAGGTGCGTAAAATTATTCTGGCTATGATTAGCGCTCAATGTAAGGTTGAATGGCTTATCCTTCCATGTTTTAGAATAAGAAATGGAAGAACCTAACTGGTTTTGAAAATTTCGTTGCGGATCATTTGGAATTAATTGGTTGAACTTGGTAGAGCCTGCGTTCACATTCGCTGAAAAAGTAGTTCCAGGCCTTGCCTTGCTATCAACTGTATGCGACCAGGTGATGTTATAGGTATTGGTTTTAAAATAATCAGGATCACCTTTGAAATTATTTTTAGTGCTCTGCACACTGAGTGTAAAAGCGCCGCTGTAATGATATCGTTTGCGATAGGTTGGGTTAAAATTTAAAGACCAGCCGCCATAGGAATACACATTACCATACACTTTTGCATCCCAATAATCGCTTAGCACTTTATAATATCCCAGGCCTTCTAACCCTAAACCATATTGTTCATTAGTAGTGAACTGAGGCGGTAGTAATCCTGAATGGCGTCCCTGGCTGAGCGGATAAAATCCGAATGGAATATAAATTGGTATGGGCACTCCTTCAAACTCGGGATGAGCCGGGCCGGATACGGCAAGCTTTTTATTAACTACTTTCAGTTTGTTGGCGATAAATGCAAAATGCGGATCATCGAGGTTGCAGGTAGTAAACATCCCCTTACTGACATAAATAATACTGTCACTCACTCTCTTGACGTCCTGTCCGTGAACAAATAATTCTCCCTGTTGTGTGATCGTATTCTTGGTGATCCCTTTTTGTGATTTAAAATTATACCGGATGGTATCGCTGCTGAATTCATTCTCCCCATCTTTGAAATGGGCATCTTCGATCACAGCACCTGTACTGTCTTTTTTGTTCACCGCTGTTACCACCTGGTTTTGCTGATCCAATTCTACTTTCGGCGCTGTCAAGGTAGTGGTCTTGTATTCCGTTTTTGTTTTACCGTATAATAGAATTCGTTTGTCTTTGATAAGTACCACTGCAGAATCTGCCGCCTGGTATTGTACCGGCGCCTCCAGCGAATCTTTTGAAAGCTTTAGCGTAAAAGTGTCTATCTTTTGACGCGGCAATAATGAATCTTTTGAAGGAATGGTATCAGGAGCATTCAATTTTTGTATATTGTTGCTGTACGGTTTTGCAGAAGGAATCGTATCGGAATAGGTAGTTAATGAATTGTAAAATATAATCAGGGGGGCATTATGCGCTGCTGATTTCCACGTTAATGTGCATAATATAGCAACAGTCAATATTCCTGTAAACAGGTAATTTGGTCTAAATTTGTTCCGTTGCTTCATGAGGTATGTGGCAAAAATAATTCTTTAGACCCTAAAGTATATGTGAAGATTATTATAACCCATTAAAAGAAATCCAGTATGATGAAAAAGGCATTGCTGATTTTATTTTCCGTCTCTTTTTCTGTACTCCTGTTATCCTTTACCGGACATCGGAAACAACAGGAAGTTCGTCAATCGCTGATTAAAACAGTTGTTATTGATCCGGGACACGGAGGCGACTTCCCCGGAGCAAAAGGATCATTTTCCTACGAAAAAGATGTAACCCTCAGTGTAGGGCTGAAATTAGGGAAGGCATTGCAGCAGCAATTCCCCGACCTCAAAATTGTTTATACCCGAACCACCGATGCAAATGCAGGAAATAAACCCACTTTGAAAGAAGACCTTGGTTACCGTGCCAACTTGGCCAATTCTTCCGGCGGAGACCTCTTTATTTCCATCCATTGCAATTCAACAATTCCGATAAAGCATAAGGAACTCACAGGGTACAAGACAGGAACTGTATATGTAGGCAAGGGTAAAAAAAGAAAAAAAGTTACCCGGAAGATCCCACAGTATCGGATATGGTACACACCCAATCCAGCCAAAGGAACAGAAACGTATATCTGGGCAGCAAATAAAGATGAAGCTAAAATCAATTCTGTTTCTCAGAATAATGAGTACTACGGTGAAATTGATTCTACCTCCAACATTACCATGCCCGATCCCAATGATCCGGCAGAAAAAGCAAGAATGCTGATATACACTCAAAAATATTTCAGGAAAAGCATCATGTTCGGCGATCTAATAGAACAGGGTTTCAGGGCACAGGGAAGAGTGGATCGCGGCGGTGTAAAACAAAGAAATGATAAAGGCATCTGGGTGCTGCAGGCTGCGGGTATGCCAAGCGTATTGGTGGAGATCGGTTTTATTTCCAATCCTGAAGAAGAAGAATATATTAACAGTGATAAAGGCCAAAATGAGATCGTATCCAATATTGTAAACGCATTTAGGATCTACAAGCAAAAAGTGGAATCCAAAGGCGCAGATTCTCAAATCAACTGAAAGTCATCATCGCCGGCGGGTTTCAAAATAATTAATTAATTTGGCAGCGAATAGCCGTTTTATCCATAATTGAATTCCAGTTTTAATCTGCACTGGAAGAACGGCTTCAGAAAATCAACCGGATGAAGATCAGCAACGAAACAAAAGTCGGCGTATTGACAGTGGTGGCCATCACCCTCCTCATACTTGGGTTCAATTTTCTCAAGGGAAAAGATGTTTTCAATAAACGAAAAAAGATCTATGCCATCTTTTCCGACCTGGGTTCACTTGAAAAATCAAACGATGTAAAGATCAACGGGCTTCCGATAGGTAAAGTGTATGATTACAATCCCAAAGACAAAGATGTGACCGGCATCGTTGTTACTATCACGTTGACCAAAGACGTAAATATTCCGGACAATTCCCAGGCATATATTTCTGCACCCCTGGTTGGCGCATCTTATATCATCATTGAAAAAGGGAATTCTCCCAATTCTTTACAACCCGGCGATACGCTGCAAACAAGATTGGACAATGGATTGTTGGGTGATATGAAAGCACAATTGAACCCAACGCTGGTGAAAGTACGTTCTGCCATCGATTCATTGACTTCTGTGTTTAAAAGCATCAATAAGTTGCTGAACTCTGACACCAAAGGCAACCTGCAGCAAACGATCGCCAATCTGAATGATGCCAGCAACTCCCTGAAATCATTATTGGGAAGTGAAACAAGTCCGCTGATGAAATCATTGAACAATGTAACTTCTATAACCGATAATCTCAAAAAGAATAACGACAGCATAACAGCTACGATCAGTAATACCAAGAAATTGACAGAAAAACTATCCAAGCTGGATTTGCAGCAAACCATCGATTCGGTACATAGCGTACTAACAGCCCTGAAAGCTACAATGGACAAGATCACCAGCAAAGATGGAACGATCGGCGCCCTGATCAGTGACAAAGAACTTTACAATAAGCTTAACGATGCAGTTTTATCCGCTGAAATACTGATGGACGACTTAAGAGTACATCCCAAACGCTATCTGGGCAATATGATTTTTAACAGAAAAGATAAAACAGGTCCTCTAACTTCACCGGCGAAAAAAGATACTCTTCCTTCAAAGAGTAATTGATGAATTACAAAAAGTTTTTTTATTCGCTACTGCTTGCAACATCGGGATTTATCCCGGGTATTTCTTTTGCACAGGCACTAACACAAAGCCGCGATACCGCCAACAAAGGCAAAGGAGATACAATACAGGTTGTAGAAATTTTACCGGGAAATAAATCGTTAGAGTTGAGAAGGGTGGACGATTCGACCACGCTTCAGATCCTGGCCGGCAATGTGCGACTTCGTCAAGGCAAAACATTGTTCTTTTGTGACAGTTGCGTGATCAACAACCGAACCAAGATATTAGAAGCTTTCGGCCATGTACATATCAATGATTCCGATACTTCCAACGCCTGGTCGGATTACCTCCAATATCTTTCTGATAAAAAAGTAGCCTACCTGAAAGGGAATGTAAAACTCACCAGCGGAAAGGGAGTGTTGACCACTCCTGACCTGGAATATGATGTTGACACCAAGATCGGCATTTACACTCATGGAGGCAAAGTAGTCAATGATAACAAGACCGTTCTGACCAGTAAAGAAGGTTATTATTATACCGATCTTAAAGATGTTTACTTCAAACAAAATGTGGTGCTGGATGATCCGGCTTATCATTTGAAAACCGATTCGCTGCTTTATAACACAGAAAATGAAACGGCAAGATTCATCGCATCTACATTTATAAAAGACAGCACAGGCCGCACTATTGAAACTACTGAAGGATTTTACAATCTTAAGTCAGGACTCGCAGAATTCGGAAACCACCCGAAGATCCGGGATGGAAAATTATTTGTAACCGGTGAACAGGTGAATAACAATGACAGCACCGGCATGATCTACATAACCGGCAAAGGTGCGATGATCGATACAGCAGAAGGCCGCTCGGTATTTGGTGAAGAAATTACGATCAATAAAAAGACGAACACGTTCCTCGCAACAAAAAAGCCGCTGATGATCATCAGGCAGGAAAACGATTCGATATATATAGCCGGCGATACGCTTTTTTCTGCACGGCTGAGTGACCTGTATGGAAAAAAAGATTCCTTAGAAAAGGATACCATACAAGGAACGAAAGTGATCAGCGCTAAAAACATAAATGACAAAGACAGTACCAACCGGTACTTCCAGGCATTTCATCACGTACAGATTTTTTCTGATTCGCTGCAAGCTGTTTGTGATAGCTTATTCTATTCATTCCAGGATTCCGTATTCCGGCTTTTTACCAATCCAATAGTATGGGCAAAAGAGAGCCAGATCACCGGCGACACGATCCTATTGTATACAAAAAATAAAAAAGCAGATCATCTCAGAGTATTCGAAAATAGTTTTTTGGTAAACAAAGTGGAACCCGAAATATATAACCAGATTAAATCGTCAAGAATGGATGGATATTTCTTAGATGGTTCTATTGATTCCGTTCGTGCCAAAGGATTTGCAGAATGTATTTATTATATCCAGGACGAAGACAGTGCTTTCACCGGCATCAATCAATCCAAATCTGACATACTGGATATTTATTTTTCAGGCCAAGAACTTGAAAAAGTAATTTTCCGCAGTGATGTAACAGGAACCATCTGGCCCATGAAACAAAAAAATCCCAAAGAAATGCGACTTACTAATTTTAAATGGCTTGAGGATAAAAGGCCCAAGAGAAAAGAAGATCTGATGGATAAGAAAAATGAGTGATCAGTTGTCAGTTTGCAATTGGCAAATCTTTATCCGATAATTCCTGCCTGTAAAATGTAAATCACTGCTCCTGCAAAATATCCGATCAATGCCAGCCAGCCGATACGTTTCAGATACCAGATGAAATGTATTTTTTCCAAACCCATTGCGGCAACACCGGCCGCCGAACCGATGATCAAAATACTTCCGCCAGTGCCCGTACAATAAGCTAAGAATTCCCAGAAGTAATGATCCGGAGGATACATATGCAAGTCATACATTCCCTGTGTAGCTGCAACTAATGGTACATTGTCAACAATAGAGGACAACAAGCCAATGCTGCCGGCAATTATGTTTTGATCTTTTAAATGGGTATCCATCCAACCTGAAGCCAGTTTCAATTGTTCAGCAGATTCCAATGCAGAAATAGCGAGTAAGATGCCGAGAAAAAACAAAATACTGGAAGTATCAATTTTTCTCAATGCATAGGCCACAGTAAAATTTTTTCTGTCCTCCTCTCCTTTTCCGCTATGAATAATTTCTGTGATGATCCACATCAGTCCGAGGCCGATCATCATTCCCATAAATGGAGGCAAATGTGTTACCGTTTTAAATACCGGGACCAGCAGCAATAAAATAATACCGGTAACAAAAACTATTGTTCTTTCTTTTTTTGTAGTAGCCGTGGCGGCTCCTCTTTCAAAAGGTTGGCCGGGCTTTTCAATTGTTCCCTTAAAAACAAATCGCATCAGCAATATAGGGATCAGCATGCTGAAAAAAGCCGGTATGATGAGTTTTAGAATAATATTCCAGGCAGTGATCTGACCACCGATCCAAAGCATGGTGGTGGTTACATCGCCGATAGGTGACCAGGCGCCGCCAGCGTTTGAAGCGATAATGATCAATCCCGCAAGCATCCAGCGATCTTTTTCATTGGCAACTAGTTTTCGAACCAATGATATCATCACGATAGTTGTAGTAAGATTATCCAGAATTGCTGAAAGAAAAAAACTGAACAGCCCGATGATCCAGAGAAGCCGGCTTTTATCTTTTGTTTTTATTTTTTGCGTGATGATCTCGAATCCATCGTGTGCATCGATGAGTTCGACAATGGTCATGGCGCCCATTAAAAAAAATAAGACCTGCGACAATTCACCCAGGTGGCCGGAAAGCTGAGCAGAGACAAGGCTTTTATCATCCATGGTTAACATATAGAAAGTCCAGCACAACACACCGGTGATCAGGGCTGTAGCCGCTTTGTTGATCCCAATGCTATGTTCAAAAGCAATGGCCGCATAACCAATTATAAATATGAGAATGATCATCCATTCCATCCGGGAGATTTTGATAAAAATACTACAGAGCCTTCAGAAGGTCTGATTTATCAATATAAAGCTTTTACATTTTATTTAAAATTTGCTGGCATCATTTTCGTTTAACCCTCATAAACTCGTCATCATGAAAAAAATATTTTTTGCTTTCCTGCTGCTTGCAGGCATCGGTTTAATGAATAACGTTTCAGCACAGGATTATAAAACTGCATTGGGTGTCCGGCTGAGCAGCAGCGGCGCAATGGTAAATAATTCTATTTCACTAAAACATTTTTTAAATGAAACCACCGCTGTAGAAGGCCTTTTTTCATTCGGCGATCCTTTGGCACTGGGGGCATTAATTGAAATAAACAAACCGATTCCCGGCAGCGGTATCAATTGGTATTATGGCGGTGGAGGTTATCTGGCATTCATAAAGACCTACGACCCAAACAAAGGGAAAAATGAAACAAATACCAATTTCGGAGCACAGGGAGTGGTCGGTCTTGACTATAAATTTGCCAACCTACCATTGAATTTGTCGCTGGACTGGAAGCCGGAATTAAATCTTGTGACTGATATCAACTTTGAACCATCGGCAATTGGCTTTTCTGCTCGTTTCACTTTTGGAAAATAATATAATTGTAAAATACTCATTACAAAGTCTCAACCCGATTATTTGTCGGGTTTTTTTGTATTTTAATAAATACCGATGTCTTTTTTATTGCAAATTTTTTCGGGTTTCTGCGTTTTTTTGCCGGATTTTGGTTTACTTTAGTTCCGCAAAACCAACTAATGCTTAAGAAAGAACGGCAGGCCTATATATTACATCAGGTCAATCTTCACAATAAAGTGTTGTCCTCCACACTCAGCAATGAGATCCATGTTTCGGAAGATACCATTCGCCGTGATCTTTATGAATTAGCGGAAGAGGGCAAACTGATCAAAGTGCATGGCGGGGCCTTGTCACATTCTTTCAATGAAGTCCATTTTCCTTCAAACGGTGTTTATTCCCAAAGCAATAAAAAGAAAATAGCACAGAAAGCGATCAATTTGATCAGCAATGGCATGTTTGTGTTAACGAGCGGTGGAACAACAATATTGGAGATGGCTCGATCATTACCACCTCAACTTAAAGCAACATTTATTTCTGGAAGCATTCCTGCTATACTGGAATATATGCATCACCCTAATATTGAAGTAATCTTAATTGGCGATAAAATTTCGAAAAATTCGAAGATAACTGTAGGACTTGAAGCAATAGCGAAGATACGGCAAATGCGTGCCGATATTTGTTTTTTGGGTACTAATGCTATTGACCTTCACCACGGCATTACAGAAAATGATTGGGATGTGGTGCAGCTAAAGAAGGCCATGATAGAGTCTTCTCAAAAGGTAGTGTGCCTGACGATTGCAGAAAAAATGAATTCCTTTCAACCGATCCAGATCTGTGAACTCAACAAAATCAGTACACTGATCACAGAATTACCTCCTGATGATCCACTACTGAAACCTTATGCTGACGCCGGTATTGAAGTGTTGTAATAATAATTGGCAACTGCTTATTAACTATAAAAACAGCTATTATGAGAAAAATTCTCCGATTGTCTTCTGCTTTTTTATTAGTGCTGCTTATTTCGTCCCCCATGCTGTACGCACAGCAACGGACAGTCAACGGCACTGTGTTAGCTGACGACAATAAAACTCCTTTACAGGGAGTTACCGTAAAGGTAAAAGGTACCAATCGTGTTACTCAAACAGATGCACAAGGCGCTTTCAGCATCAAAGCAAGTCCCACTGAAACCATTGTATTTACTTATGTAGGGTATGAAACCTTAGAAGTAAAAGCTGGAACTGACAATGTTCAGGTAAATTTAAAGCTTTCTCAAGCTACAATGGGCGAAGTGGTTGTAACAGCCATGGGCATTAAAAAAGAACGAAAGGCATTAGGGTATTCAGTTACTGACCTGAATGCGCAGGAATTGATGAAAAATAAAAATACCAACATCATCAATTCTTTAGCCGGTAAAGCTCCCGGTGTCAATGTTACGCAGTTTAGCGGTGCGGCAGGTGCCGGTGCATCTATCACTATACGCGGTGGTAATTCAACATCGGAAACAAGACAAAATCAACCATTATTTGTCATTGACGGCATTATCTATGATAACTCAACTACCGTTACCGGTAATACTGGTACGGATGGTCTGTCTCGCAGCAATACGACTTACTCAGATCGTATCATGGATATCAACCCGGAAGACATCGAAAGCCTGTCTGTTTTGAAAGGAGCTGCTGCAGCGGCTCTGTATGGTTCTCGTGCTGCTGACGGAGTTATTGTTATTACTACGAAAAAAGGCACGGAAGGCGCTACAAGAGTTAATGTCACCAGTAAAATAAGTACATCCTGGGCAAACAAATTGCCTGAGGTACAAACGGAGTTTGGGCCTGGTGCTTATTCTTCTAATGGTGTTTTCAACAATGTTAATAATTATAGTTCATGGGGACAAAAGCTTACATCGGCAGATACACTATACGATAATATTGGTAATTTCTTTCAAAATGGTATTGTATATGATAATAACGTAAATGTATCCGGGGGTACAAAAAACGGTACCTTCTTTTTATCAGGATCGAATTTTGATCAAACAGGTATTGTTCCCAACACGAGTTATGATAAAACTACTTTTCGTTTTAATGGCGAACAGAAATATGGCCGTTTGACTTTGGATGCAAATGTTGCTTACTCTGTTGCCAAAATTAACAGGACTCTGACTACTGCCGGATTATATGGAAGCGGGGTAGGAAGTATGCAATCGCTCTACAACTGGCCCCAAACATTTAATATAAAGAAGTATATCAATCCGGATGGAACACAATACCGTCCATACGCCGCAACGCTTGCATTAGAAAACGATATAGACAATCCTTACTGGATCATTAATGAAGATAATCTGACATCACAAACCAAACGCATCACCGGAGGCATAAATGCTAATTATAAAATCTTAAACTGGTGGGATCTTACAGCACGTTTGGGTTATGACCAGTACGGCACAAATGATTATACTTATATAGCTCCGGGTTCAGCTGTGAGTCCATTGTATCAGCGAGGACGCCTGAGTAAAGACCCATATAACTATAGCTTTGCGACAACAACGGTGATGACCAATTTTCATAAAACATTTGGAGATTTTGATGCGCACCTGATGCTAGGATCCACTACTGAGAATACTAAAATATTAATTCAAAATCTTTGGGGATATAACTTTATTACAGCCGGTACTATCAGTTTTAATAATATAGCGACGACAAATAAATTTTTTACTGACGCGACGCAAAGGAAGCGTTTAATAGGAGCTTTCGGAGAAATTGGCATATCTTATAAAAATATTGCCTATCTCACAGCAACGCAACGTAATGATTGGACATCAACACTTCCTTCAGACAACTATTCTTACAATTATCCTTCACTCAGCGGTTCTTTTGTTTTTACAGAACTGCTACCAAAAAGCAAGATCCTTTCTTTTGGTAAGATCCGGGGAAGTTGGGCGCAGGTTGGTAAAGATGCAAATCCTTATGCTACGAATACTGATGAATGGCCTCCTATTACCGTTGGCTCTTTCACCGGGGTAGGTAACCAGTGGAGTGCCGGCAATCCCTATATTAAGCCCGAAATTCAATCTTCCTGGGAAGTGGGTGGAGAATTTAGATTCCTGAATGGTCGTATCGGTTTGGATTATACTTATTATCATAGCCAGACAAAGAATCAAATTGCACAACCACGTTTGGCTCAATCCGGCGGGTTTATTTTCAGCGCTCTAAATAGCGGTACTGTCATTAACTCGGGTATGGAGGTAGCGCTAACGGGTAAAGCGATATCGCAAAAAAATCTTACATGGGACGTAACCATTAATTACTCCTATAACAAAGGCAGATTGGGCAGTTTCATTCCGGGCATACAATATTTTTATCCGACCGACGCTCAATTCGGAACAGTGAAAGCAGCATCAATTCCCAATGGCGGATATTTTCTTGGAATGACCGGCAGCCCTTTCTATCGTGAATTAGATTCAAAAGGAAAAGAAATTCCAAACGGACGCTACCAGGTTGACCCTACAACGGGATTATATAAAGTTAACCCCAATAACCCGGTTGTAGGTAACCGTGAACCGGATTTCATTGGCGGCATTAATAATACTGTCCGGTACAAAAAGTTCACCTTATCATTCCTTCTGGACATTCGAAAAGGAGGTGATGTATTTAATGGTACTGAATATGCCTTGGTGGTAAATGGCTTAAGCAAAAGAACTTTACTAAATGACAGGCAATCGGTAACAGTAACCGGAGTTAACAGCGTTACAGGAGCTGATTTTACACAAACCTATAATGCAAACCAGAGCTATACCATTGGTTCAACAACGTATGCTGGTACGGCTATGATTCAAAACTATTGGGCGAACTACGCTGCTAATTCAATGAATTTTATTACTTCCGTAAATTGGTTGAAGCTTCGTTCGCTGTCATTGACATACGATTTTACCAGTATGTTGAAGAGTCAAAGGATCATTAAAGGAATTTCTGCTTCAGCAATTGGTACCAACCTGTTTACATGGACAAATTACAAAGGAATGGACCCTGAAGTAAGTGCAGCAGGAGGCACAGGAGGTTCGGGTTCTACGGGTATTGATTATTTGGGAGTACCCGCAGTAGCAAGTTTTACATTTGGAGTAAATGTTACATTTTAACTAATGCAAAAAAATAAATTATGAAAAATATAAAATATATCATTCTGGGCTGCGTGGTCTTATTAAGTTCAGCTTCCTGCAAAAAGTGGTTGGATGTTAACACGGATCCGGATAACCCGAACAATACAAGCGTATTAATTCAAAACCGGGTGCCCTGGATCGAAAATGAATTTAAGGAAACAGTAGGAGTTACCAATATGCGTACTTCATGCATAGCAGGAGTTTTATATGCTATTGCAGCTACCCAAAATACGCTTAGCACCACATGGCAGTGCTCTAATGGCAATTCAACAACACCATATCAAGCATGGTTTGTGGGAGTATCTTCCAATATTCCCGATCTATATAATTCTGCTCAGAAACAGGGTGCCTATCACTATATGGCTGTGGCTGACGTATTTTCTGCTTTAGGTTATATGGAAATGCTGGATTTGTACGGCGAAATGCCTTACACAGAAGCAGGAACGGGGAATCCAAGCCCTAAACCTGACGACGGTAAAACTATTTTCAATGGATGCATGGCAAAACTGAATGAAGCCATTTATCTATTTGGCCAAACGCAACAGGCAGGTGCTCCGGCGCTTGCTGCCGGCGATATTTGGAATAACGGCGATGTAAGCAAATGGACAAAACTTTGCTGGGGATTGAAAGCCCGCTACATGCTTAAACTGTCAAAAAAAGCTGACTTGTTTAATCCAGATTCTATATTATACTGTTTGTCCAAAGGCCCGCAATCTAATGCCGACAATACAGTAGAACAAAATTTAAATAACACCACAACAACCGATTTTTTAGAAGGTGATCCTATTTCTGCAAATGGAAATTATGATTTTGCTGGTTACGGCAACAACCAACGCATTTCCCAATATTATTACAACCTGCTGACGAATTTGCGTGGTTCAGGAGTAGTTGATCCCAGGATGACGAAAATCGTACCTGCTTCTATGACTAATGTTCATTTGGATGCTAACGGTAAAGTAACGTCTTATACATGGAACCGTTCAATAGGTGTTAATTCTTACAACACACAAGATAATCCTCTACTTCCGTCAGGCTTCCCAAACAGGCTAGTGAAAGGTGGCGCTACTTCTGTTGCACTAGCAAGTTATGCTGCTACACCTACAAATGAAGTATATAATATTACCAATACAACGGACCATGCAAATTTTGTAACTGCTTTGGCTTTATCGGGGCGTCAGACGCCGCAGGATTATAACGACAGCGGAAATTACGTAAGAGTAACCTATAGGCCTGGCTCCATCTATATAGCCAGCACTAATTACGTACTTGCCGGTGATACTGCTTATGTAAATTTGCGTAGCAATTCACTTGCCACAACAACCGTATCTCAGCCTTCAACTGATGTAACCTGGTATCCAAGTTTAGCCGCTTATAATGCTGGCGTTGTTGCTTCCACTGGCTCCTTCCAGATTCGTCCTATTTCTGACATGGAAATCCTGACATATCATGAAATGTGCTTTATTAAAGCCGAAGTGTATATGAGAAAGGGCGATGCCGCTGATGCTTATACAGCATACAGAGCAGGTATCCAGGCGCATTTAGATATGATGCAGGCTAAGCTTAATCAATGGAAAAACACTTATGACAAAACTTCTTCTGGTATTGCTAATCCGGATATGGACCCAATGGATCAAACAGCTATTAATACTTATCTTGCGAGTAGTGCTGTTGCTCAAAGCGCAGGTACATTAACCATGTCAGATATTATGTTGCAAAAATTTATTGCCATGGGTTTTAGCCTCGAAAACTGGAACGATATGCGCCGGTTTAACTTTAGCGCCGGTAACATAGGTAGTTTTGGAGTTGTTTACCCCGGTTATCAACGAGGTCCTTTATTTACAGGATCAACTCAGTTGACAGGTGGCTCCCCAACAGATGTCAGATATTGGATACGCCGCTGGGCTTTACCGCCGGTTTATGAAATACAATACAATTCGACAAATACACTTGCTTTAAATCCCCATGCCACTGATCCGAATATTTGGAGTATGCCAGTTTGGTGGGATTGTGCAACAGATGCTGAATATTATGGTTACCTCAAGTAACATTTGGTAAAAATATATTGATCGTTTTTAAAGGCTGTTCAATCCGAACGGCCTTTTTATTTTAAGCAGATGCCCCAAAAAATAAATAGCAAAGAATAATTGAAACAATGATGCCTACGAGATCAGCAAGCAACATAGACCCTATCGAATACCTAGTATTTTTTATTCCTACCGCTCCGAAGTAAACAGCTATTACATAAAAAGTAGTATCAGATGAGCCTTGTAAAATACAAGATAATCTTCCCGCAAATGAATCAGCCCCGTATGCCTTCATAGAATCCACCATCATTCCTCTTGCCGCGCTGCCGCTGAATGGTTTTACCAATGCTGTAGGTAAGCCATTTACAAACCGTGTATCCATTCCTGATGCGGCAACAAGATTTTTTATTCCATCAATGATATAATCAAAAGTGCCGCTGGTGCGAAGCATGCTGATCGCTACCAACATACCAACCAGATAAGGGATGATACGAACCGCCGTTTCAAAACCGCCTTTTGCTCCGTCAATGAATGAACTGAAAATATCTATCTTCTTGTACACAGCACCGACTATTATTGCCAATATTATAACCAACAAAAGTCCATTGCCAAATGCGCCTGAAAAAAATTCAAGATTACTTTTATCAAGTGTAGTTAAATACCATACAAACCCTGCGATCAAAGCAGATAATCCTGCTATCCATGCTAATATCACCGGCTGAAACAAATTGATGCGCTGACGGAATGAAACGACCAGCATCGCAGCAACAGTAGCGGCAAATGTGGCGATCATGCAGGGAATGAAAATATCGGTTGCGTTTTTTGCGCCGGCCCCGGCTCTCAAAGCAATAATGCTGATTGGTATCAACGTCAGTCCTGAAGCATGAAGACATAGAAACATGATCTGCGCATCTGAAGCTTTTTCCTTATCAGGATTTAATTCCTGCAGACTTTCCATTGCTTTAATTCCAAAAGGAGTCGCTGCATTATCCAATCCTAATAAATTGGCAGAGAAATTCATCATCATGTGTCCATGCGCAGGATGATCTTTGGGAACTCCGGGAAATAATTTTGAAAAAAACGGACCTATGATCCTTGATAAAAAACGAATGCCACCGGCTTTTTCTGCAACACTCATAAAACCCATAAATAAAGTCATGATGCCGATCAGCCCGATACAAATATTCACCGCATCCTTACAAGTTTCGATGATACCATTGACTGATTGCGGTTTCAGTGCTACGATCCTTCCGCCTTCTTTTTTATATACTAAACTCCCCTGTTGAAAACGACTTACTGTGTCGAGCGCCTTTTGTATGGAAGGATCGGCGGCATGGCTATCCATGTCTTTGACTTTTATTGAATCACCGCTTTTACCAATCACCATCGAGGTGAAAATTTGCCGGTCTCCATCAACGAAAAAAAATTTAACCCCTGCCACTGCAATGGCGATGATGATAAATGCCGACCAAATCCTGCTTAGCGCCATAAAAATTAAAATTTATTTTTATCAATAAATCTCGTTTGGAAAGATTGAAGATTTTTGTTGAATAGCCAAAACCTTCTTTGCACAATCGGTCATTAAAATTGCATCACTTATCTTTGCCGCCCAAAATCCTAAATCTAAAATCGTAAATTTTAAATTTAAAAATGGCTTTACAGGCAGGAATCGTAGGCTTACCCAATGTTGGTAAATCCACTTTATTTAATGCAGTCAGCAATAGTGCAAAAGCACAGGCAAGTAATTATCGCTTTTGTACCATTGAACCAAATATTGGTTTAGTAGATGTGCCCGATCCGAGATTAAATAAATTGGCAGAATTGGTAAATCCAGCAAGGATTGTTCCCACTCAGATTGAGATCGTGGACATTGCCGGGCTGGTCCGTGGTGCCAGCAAAGGAGAAGGTTTAGGCAATAAATTTTTGGCAAATATCCGTGAAGTTGATGCTATAATTCATGTCATCCGCTGCTTTGAAGATGAGAATATCTTGCGTGAAGAGGGCCCGATCAACCCGGTAAGTGATAAAGAAATAATAGACACTGAACTTCAACTTAAAGACCTGGAAAGCGTGGAAAAGAAAATATCACGAATAGAAAAACAGGCAAAGAGTGGAGATGCCCATCTGAAACATGATTATGAAGTCCTTTTAAAATGCAGAGAGCAGTTGGAAAAAGGTAAGAATATTCGTGAACTGGATCTGTATAAGGAAGAAAAACCTGCTATTGCAGATATTTTTTTGCTGACCGATAAACCTATTTTATATGTAGCCAATGTGGACGAAGCTTCCATGCATACGGGAAATAAATTTTCAGACGCACTGAAAGAAGCTGTAAAAAATGAGAAGGCTGAAGTCATCATTATGAACAATTCGATTGAAGCACAGATCAGTGAAATGGAAAACCCGGAAGATAAAACCATGTTCATGGAAGAATATAAAATGGAAGAGCCGGCATTGAACCGTTTGATCCGATCCGCCTATAAATTACTCGATCTTCATACTTTTTTTACTGCAGGCCCGCA
>DASZXQ010000089.1:0-10046 GCA_035545755.1 Chitinophagaceae bacterium
TGCTGCGGAGAAAATGGCTCCTTGCCTGTGGTTTACTGACGGGCTTATAACTGAAATCAAGCAGTTCATTATTTCGTTTCGGCTGCATAAGTTCAATCGTTTTTTGGTTAGGCAAGTATGCAGATTTCCTTTTCTCAAGACTAATATAGGCAGATTTTTGAAAAATGTAACCGATTACATTAATTTTTTTTAAAAATATTTTATTTAGCTTTACTGGTAGCATTGTAACCGATTGTATGAAAAAGGCTAAAGAAGTCACTATTTATGATATTGCAGACCGTTTGAACGTGTCAATTGCCACCGTCAGCCGTGCATTGAAAGATGACCCGGTGGTTAGCAAAAAGACCCGTAAAAAGGTGTATGAAGTGGCGGAGGAAATGGGATACCGTTCTAACCATTTTGCCCGCAACCTCCGGCAACAACATACCCATACCATAGGTCTGATTGTTCACGAGTTGAATAGTAATTTTATTACTTCAGTTCTTGCCGGCATTGAAAAAGTTACCGCCGAAGCCGGTTATGATCTCATCATTACCCACTCATCAGAAAGCGTAGAAAAAGAAGCAGCCAATGCAGAAAACCTTTTTCATAAAAGAGTAGATGGCGTGATCGCTTCTCTTTCTTTTGATACGGAAGATCTTTCTCACTTTCAGCGTTTCGTTGATAAAGGCGTGCCGGTTATTTTCTTTGACCGTGTAGAACAAAACAGTGATAATACCGTTGTGATCATTGATAATTACAGATGCGGCTATCAGGCTGCCAAACATCTGATTGACCAGGGCTGTAAACGGATCGCACATATTACATCGAGCCTGAAAAGAAATGTGTATGCGCAACGCTATCGTGGGTACCGTGATGCATTATATGATAATGGCCTTGCCTTTGATGACAGTCTTCTTATCATCAACGACCTGAGTGAACAAAAAGCTGTGGAGTCTGTCATGCAATTATTAAAGGTTGATCCATTGCCTGACGGGATTTTTATTACCAATGATTTTGTAGCGGCAGTTTGCATCCGTACTTTAAAAGAACACGGCATCGCAATACCGGAAGATATTGCTATTGTAGGGTTCAATAATGATGCGATCGGGAAATTGATCGAGCCCCAGTTGACCACTATTGATTATCCCGGCAAAGAAATGGGAGAAATAACAGCCAGGAACCTGATCGATCATTTGCTGGGTATCAGTAATATCCATAATACCAATACTATTATTGTTAACTCAAAGCTGATCATTCGTAAATCTTCTTTGAAAAAGGTGTGACTGCTCTGTAATCGTACAATAAAAAATTCAACTATAAATATGATCACTGATCACGCCTTGAGCTTTTTAAAACTTTTTATAATAATAATTGAATGACTCATATAGGATGGAAGGAATAAATTAAATGATTGTATATGTCTGAAAAAACAAAAATAGCGATAGTGACGGGAGGGGGATCAGGGATTGGGTTAGCGATTGCAGAAAAATTTGTGACCAAAGATATCCATACGATCATCATCGGGAGAGATGAAAAAAAGTTGACAGCAGCCAAAAAGAAATTAGGAGTATTATGTGAACCTGTTTCTTTTGACCTTAACGACCTCGACTCTATTCCTAAATTGGTAGAAAAAATTATTGGGCAGCACAAACACATTGACATATTGGTGAACAATGCCGGCATCAATATGAAAAAGGAATTCCTGCATGTGACCATTGAAGATTTTCAAAAGATCGTTCACACGAATGTGACGGCGATGTTTGTTCTATCAAGAGAAGTTATTAAATACATGCTGGAAAAAAAATCCGGATCAGTGATCAACATCAGCTCGATGGCATCACAATACGGAATTCCTAAAGTGATCGCTTACACTGCTTCAAAATCAGCAATAGAGGGGATGACAAGAGCGATGGCGGTAGAACTTTCACCAAAAGGGATCAGGATAAATTGTATTGCGCCGGGATTTATCGGGACTGATATGAGTGCAAAAGCTTTGAACAATGATCCGGAAAGAAAAGGAAAAGCTTTGGGACGAACGCCGATGGGCTTTCTCGGCGATCCTTCAGATGTGGCAGATGCTGCATTTTATTTATCAGGTGATGATGCAAAATATATAACGGGAGTTGTGCTTCCGGTTGACGGGGGTAATTCAATAGGTTTTTAATCGATTGCTTATTTAAGGGACAAGATCTGGATTCATCAGCAAAAAAATCAGCTGGTGAGCCATCATTTTTCTAACAATTAAATAGAAACGATGCGAAAACCTTTTTTGATCTCATTCTTTATTGCTATTGCTGCAACGGTGTATTCACAGCCTATTATTTCAGAAAAAAACGAAGCTGGTTCTTTCCCGATTGTTTCTTCCGTTCAGAACGCAACAATCTATACTGACAACAATGATTACTGGCTGGCGCAAAAGGCAGCTGATTTTTTTCAAAGCGATATTGAAAAAGTTACCGGGCAAAAGCCAGCCATTACAAATTCAATTTCCGGTTTGTCAAAAAATGTGATCATCATCGGCTCTCCCGATCAATCCTCATTAATTAAGAAACTGGTTGCAGAAAAAAAATTGAATGTAAGTAAGATAAAAGGCAAATGGGATGCTTATGAAATTCAAACACTAAAAAATCCATTACCAGGCGTACAAAACGCATTGGTAATTACCGGGGGAAATAAAAGAGGGGTGGCTTACGGTGTTTTTGAATTATCTCAACAAATAGGAGTATCTCCCTGGTGTTGGTGGGCGGATGTGCCGGTAAAAAAGAAAACGGCGCTTTATATAAAATCAGGAACGCTGATCACCGATGCACCTAAAGTAAAATATCGTGGCATTTTCATCAATGACGAAGCACCGGCTTTTTCCGGCTGGACAAAAGAAAAATTCGGTGGCGTTAATCACAATGTGTATGAAAAAATGTTCGAACTCATACTTCGCCTGAAAGGAAATTATCTCTGGCCGGCCATGTGGGGCAATGCTTTTAACGATGATGATACGTTGAATCCTGTTTTAGCAGATAAATATGGTATTGTAATGGGTACTTCACATCACGAGCCAATGCTGCGGGCACAGCAGGAATGGAAACGTTATGGAAAAGGCGCATGGGATTATACAAAAAATGATTCTGTGTTGCGGGCATTCTGGAAAAAAGGAATTGAGAATATGGATCATCACGAAAGCATCGTAACCATTGGAATGCGTGGTGACGGCGATATGCCAATGACACAAGGCACAGCGATCGATCTATTGGAAAAAATTGTAGCGGATCAAAGAAAGATCATTGCCGATGTTACCGGTAAACCTGCATCGGAAACGCCACAGGACTGGGCTTTATATAAAGAAGTGCAGGATTATTATGATAAAGGAATGCGGGTGCCGGATGATGTCACTCTATTATTATGTGATGATAATTGGGGAAACATCAGGAAACTTCCTAAACTTTCAGATAAGCCAAGAAGCGGGGGTTATGGAATTTATTATCACTTCGATTATGTTGGCGGGCCGAGAAATTACAAATGGATCAACACGAATAATATTGCAAGAGTGTGGGAGCAAATGCATCTGGCTTATGAATATGGTGTCCGGCAGATATGGATCGTAAATGTAGGAGACCTGAAGCCTATGGAATTTCCGATCTCTTTCTTTTTAGATTATGCCTGGGATCCTGATAAATGGAATGAAAATAATCTTCATTCATATTACACAGACTGGGCTGCACAACAATTCGGAACTGCTTATGCAAAAGAAACAGCAGTGGTCTTGGAAAAATATGCTCAATACATTTCAAGAAGAAAACCTGAATTGCTGGATGCAAATACTTATAGTCTTACTGATTACAATGAATGGGAAAGGGTGATGAGTGAATGGAACGATCTTTTCAATAAAGCATTGAAAATACACAAGGGATTGCCGGATGAATATAAAGATGCTTTCTATGAATTGGTGCTGCATCCGATAGAAGCAACGGAAAATTTGCACGCACTTTACTTCGCTGCTGCAAAGAACAAATGGTATGCAGACCAAAAAAATATGAAAGCAAACGCTTATGCGGATTCAGTGAAACTTTTTTTCGAAAAAGATTCAGCGATCTCTTATTATTATAATCATGTAATTGCAGGCGGCAAATGGGATCACATGATGGATCAAACGCATATTGGTTATACGTATTGGCAGCAACCACCGGTGAATAAAATACCACGGGTCCAGTATGTAACAGATGCTGCTTCTTCCGGGAATATCAAGGAAACACTTCCTTTGCCACATAAAGTAGCGCCATTAATCAACATAAAATCAAATAGCAACATATTTTATGAAAAGGATGGTTGTGTTTCATTCGAAGCTGCTCACTATACAAGAAAGTTTGAAACAAGTATGATTAAATGGAGAATAATCCCTGATATTGGAAGAGATGGTGACGGCATCACTACTTTTCCTGTGACAGAAAAAGTCGGACCAGCCAGTAGTAGTTTGACGCCACGTTTAGAGTATGAATTTTACACGTATGATACAGGCGTTGTTAAACTTCAGGCTTACTTTTCTCCTACCTTGAATTTTCACAACGATTCAACAGGACTGCAGTATGCGATCTCGATTGATAACGAAAAACCGCAAATCATATCTATAAACAAAGATGATAATAACGACAGGACCTGGGGTCAATGGGTAGCGAATGACATTATCATCAAAACAACAACGCATACAATCAATAAACCCGGTAAGCATGTATTGAAATACCGGATGATCAGCCCGGCTGTAGTGTTGCAAAAGTTAGTGGTTGATTTTGGCGGAGTGAAACCCAGCTATCTTGGCCCGCCGGAAACGAAAGTAAAATAAGCAGTAGCTTGGTATTAAATCTTGCTTTGAATAAAAAACAACAATGAAAAAAATAAAACTTGTTCTCTTAATAATCACCCTTTTCAGATTCACCTCCTTTGCGCAATACCCGAAAGTAACTATCCCCAATTCAGAAGTGAGAAGTATTGTTTCTTCCATTGTGCCAGGGCAGGAGTATCAGTTGCAGGTCATGCTGCCGGCCGGTTATAATAACAGCAATAAAATAAAATATCCTGTGGTATATCTTATGGATGCACAATGGGATTTTCCATTAGTGGCTTCTTTATATGGGCAACAATATTATGATGGCTTTATTCCTTCTATGATCATTGTTGGTGTCACCTGGGGTGGAGCGAATCCCAATCCCGATAGCCTGCGTGCAAGAGACTATACTCCGACAAATGAAAAACGATTGCCGCAAAGTGGCGGCGCTTCACGTTTCCTTGCAGTTTTAAAAAACGAAGTGATCCCTTTCATTGAAAAAAATTATAGAGTAGAAAATAATGACAGAACTTTAATGGGCTGCTCACTCGGGGGTTTATTTACCGTGTACACTTTGTTTACAGAACCGGATTTGTTTCAGCGATATGTGGCAGCCAGTCCTGCTTATGGCTGGGGAAACCAGGTGATCTACCAATATGAAAAAAAATATTTTGAGAATAAATCCAATCCACCTGCTAGACTATTCATGTGTGTTGGCGGAGTAGAAAGAGGGGTGCCGGGGTTTAATAAACTGACTGATCTTTTAAACAGCCGCCATTATTCGAATTTGAAAATTGAAAGCCGGGTGTTAGAAAATACCGGACATTCGGGGACCAAAGGGGAAGGCTTTGCACGGGGATTGCAATTTGTGTTTGCAAAACCAAAGCTGGATTTTCCTGTATCGGTGCTTGATAAATATGCCGGGAGTTATCAATCGGAAAATGGATCTACGATCGAAATAAAAACAGAAGATAATAAGCTGGCGATTTATTTCGGAGCAAATAATAAATATGTGCTGTATGCTGCTGATGAAACTGATTTCTATGCGATGAGTGAGTTTTTAAAAATACATTTTCATGTGAATGACTCTGGCGTCGATGGATTTCAAATGGATCAATATTCCGGATCGCAACATGTAAAAAGGATTCAATGACAGATTAGGAAAATGTCAGATAACCAGCTTTGCGTTTAGTGGATTACGAAAACCTGAATAGAATTACCGAACGATGAAGAGTGCGACGCAACAGGTGATGATAAGAATTACTGAAGCTGGATAACAAATAAATTTTTTGAAAATATTACATGAGCAAAAAATTAAGAAGCTACGATTGGTTTGGAAAAAATGATAAGATGGGATTTGTGCATCGATCATGGCTGCGCAACCAGGGATATCCCGATGATTATTTCAAAGGAAAACCAGTGATCGGCATTTGCAACACATGGAGTGAGCTGACACCCTGCAACGGACACCTGAGAGATTTTGCTGAAATAGTGAAGCGTGGTGTTGCAGAAGCAGGAGGTTTTCCATTGGAATTCCCGGTGACATCATTGGGAGAAACGATCATGCGACCAACAACGATGTTATTTCGAAATTTGGCAAGCATGGATGTGGAGGAAAGTATTCGTGCTAATCCGCTTGATGGTGTGGTGTTGCTGACCGGTTGCGATAAAACGACTCCGTCAACAGTGATGGGAGCTTGTAGCGTTGACTTGCCAACGATCGTTGTACCAGGCGGGCCCATGCTCAATGGAAGATTCAAGGGAGAATGTATGGGCTCCGGTTCGTTCAACTGGATGGTGAAAGAAAAAACGCTGGTAGAAAATTTTACCGAAGAAGATATTCACGAAGCAGAGATCGGTACGGCAAGAAGTGCCGGACATTGCATGAGTATGGGAACTGCTTCCACAATGGCATGTATGGTAGAAGCATTGGGATTGACATTGCCCGGAGCCGCAGCAATTCCTGCAGTGGACTCCAGGAAAAAAGTGTTGGCACAATTGAGCGGAAGAAGAATTGTGGAGATGGTAAAAGAAGATCTGAAGCTTTCAAAAATTCTGACAAGGAAGGCATTTGAAAATTCTATTGTGGTGAATGCTGGTGTTGGAGGCTCTACAAATCTTATCATTCACCTGACTGCTATAGCAGGAAGAATCGGTGTTGAATTGAAATTGGAAGACTTTGATGTGATAGGGAGTAAAATTCCTTTGTTGGTAAATCTAAAACCGTCCGGAAAATATTTGATGGAAGATTTTTATTATGCCGGCGGTCTTCCCGTTGTAATAAATGAATTAAAAAAGTATTTACACAATGATGCGATCACTGTAAATGGAAAGACCATTGGAGAAAATAATGAGAATCCCACCTGTTATAACAGGGAAGTGATAGCAACAATTGATCAACCATTGCAGGAGCATGCAGGCATTGCAGTATTGAAAGGAAATCTTTGTGAAGACGGCGCTATTATCAAACCATCAGCAGCAACGAAAGAATTGATGAAGCATCGGGGTAAAGCAGTTGTGTTTGAGACCATGGAAGATTATCATGCAAGAATTGATGATCCCAATTTGGATATTGATGAAAACTCTGTGATCGTTTTGAAAAATGTTGGATTGGTAGGTTACCCTGGAATGCCGGAAGTTGGAAATGTGGATCTGCCTCTTAAACTTTTAAAGAAGGGAATCAAAGATATGGTTCGCATTTCCGATTCAAGAATGAGCGGTACGGCTGCGGGAACTGTTGTGTTGCATGTTTCACCTGAATCTGCCATAGGCGGAACGCTGGCATTGGTAAAAGATGGTGATATGATCGAATTGGATGTTGAACAAAGAAAATTGCATTTGGATGTGAGTAATGAGGAATTGAAAAAAAGAAAAGCAGCCTGGAAAAAACCGGAGCCAAAAGCATACAGAGGCTATGTGAAGTTTTTTATTGATCATGTACAGCAGCCGCATTTAGGTGCAGACCTGGATATTCTCAGGGGAGGAAGCGGAAGCGAAGTGAAAGGAGATGTGCATTAGAAAGTAAAAATTCAAAAGTCAAAATTCAAAAATGAAAAGAATACTTGCCTTCGCAGTTTTGCTTGCAATAGTTGCCTGCAATAACAATAAAAAACAAGGAATGACTTATAAAACCGTCGGAACGATTGAACGATTGGATCCTGCACTTGATTCAATTATTTCTCCCGATGCAAAAGCAGAGATCATTGCAGACAGTTTTGTATGGAGTGAAGGGCCGGTATGGGTGGAAAGTCAAAAGATGTTATTGGTTTCTGACGTGAAGAAAAACACAGTTTATAAATGGACAGAAGAAAAAGGTAAGGAAGTTTATGTAACGCCTTCCGGTTATACAGGAACAATTCCAAGAGGTGGTGAAATGGGAAGCAATGGATTGACATTGGATAATGATGGTCATCTTCTTCTTTGCCAGGATGGTGACCGGCAAGTGGGAAGAATGGATGCTCCGTTAGATAAGCCGGAACCAAAATATGTGGCGCTTGCAAATAATTACAAAGGGAAAAAATTCAATAGCCCGAATGATATTGTCGTTGACAGTAAAGGCGATGTTTATTTTACTGATCCGCCTTATGGTTTGGAAAAAGGAATGGATGATCCTAAAAAGGAAATTCCGTTCCAGGGAGTGTATAAAATAAAAACAAATGGCGAGGTGATCCTGTTGCTGGATTCTTTGACCCGGCCGAATGGTCTTGCTTTTTTACCGGGAGAAAAACAACTGATCATCGCTAATTCGGATCCGGATAAACCTAATTGGTATATCTATGATGTGAACGGAGATTCTTTGACCAACGGAAGAATATTTTATTCAGCCGCCGGTTATGACAAGTCATCAAAAGGGTTACCTGATGGAATGAAAGTGGACAAGAACGGAAACATTTTTGCCGCAGGCCCAGGAGGATTTTATTTTTTCAACAGCAGCGGAAAATTGTTGGGAATGCTGAAAGTAATCAACGCACCTTCCAATTGTGCTTTAGCCGGCGATCAAAAAACATTGTATATGACCAATGATATGTACATATTAAGATTAAAGATGAGAGATTAAAAGCAAAAAATCAAAATTCAAAAATGAAAAAGCTTTTATTGTTTCATATTTTATTTTTTATTGGAGCAGTATTATCAGCGCAGGATTCAATTTATAAATTGGGGCCTGACTCTAAATTACAGGAAGGTGTGCCAAAGGGAACAGTGACAAAATATTCCTGGGAAAGTAAACTATACAGAAATTTCAGGGACTATTATATATATATACCTGCCGAGTACGATTCCACAAAACCGGCTGCGTTGATGATCTTTCAGGATGGGTTTGCTTATGTAAGCGAAACAGGTGATTGGAGAGTGCCGATCGTGTTGGATAATCTCATTTACAAAAAAGAATTGCCTGTTATCATTGGTGTATTTATCAACCCCGGACATTCATCAAAAGATTATCCCGAAAGTTTGTACCGAAGCTCCAACCGGAGTGATGAATACGATGAAATGAGTGATCGCTATGTAAATTTTTTATTACAAGAGATCATACCTGTTGTAAAAAGCAAGTATAATATTTCCGATGACCGGAAAATGCATGCAATCTGTGGACTTTCGTCAGGAGGTATTTGTTCATTCACGGCAGCATGGCAACGTCCTGATTTTTTTCAAAAAGTTATGTCTTTCTTTGGAAGCTTCACTAATATCCGGGGAGGAAATGCCTATCCCGACCTGATCCGTAAAGGAGCAAAGAAGGATATAAAAGTTTTTTTACAAGATGGAAGCAATGATCTGCAAAACATTTTCGGTGATTGGTGGCTGGCAAATCTTGAGATGGAGTCTTCTCTGAAGTTCAAAGGTTATGAATACAAATTTGAGAAAGGTGTTGGAGGGCATAACCCTAAACATGGAGGCTCTATTTTACCCGAAGCCTTGAAATGGTTATGGAGCGATGTAATGAAAAAAGAAAATTAAGATTGAAATGAAAGTATATAAAACAAGGACAGGGATTGTAATTGAATCGGGCTGTAAATTTTACTTGGTAAAAGGCTATGATTGGGATTCGTTTATTAATGATGATGATCTTATTGAAAAATTGAAAAAGATCATTCAATCGTCGGAAGCTATTGAAAACGGCGAAGAAATTATAGAAAAAGAAGTGTTGGCGCCTATTGGTAACCAGGAATTGTGGGCTTGTGGTGTTACCTATTTGCGAAGCAAAATTGGAAGACAGGAAGAATCCAAAAATGCAGGAGGCGGCGATTTTTAT
>DASZXQ010000090.1:0-58337 GCA_035545755.1 Chitinophagaceae bacterium
TACCGGTCCTGTTCATTTTCCTGAATGAAATTTTAAATGATAAGATCACTACACGTTATGATATTGAAAGGATCACGCCGACGCCGATACTTGGTGAGGTCGGTCATTCGTTTGCAGACAACTCATTAGTGGTAAACAAAACGACAAGGAGTATGGTGGCGGAACAGTTCCGGATTATCCGTTCTAATCTTCAATTTGTATTGGGTAAAACAGAAACGCCTGTAATAATGGTGACTTCTTCGTTTAGTGGTGAAGGAAAATCATTTGCGTGTACCAATCTTGGCGCTGTTATGGCATTGACCGGGAAAAAAACAGTTATCCTGGAATTTGATATCAGGAAGCCCAAGATTCTTTCAGGACTTAAGATGCCTAAACGTCCCGGCATTACGAATTATTTGGTGCAAAAGGCAGATTTGAATGACTTGATCACACCCGTTCCCGGAAGTGATAATTTGTTTGTTCTTAGCTGTGGACCCGTTCCGCCCAATCCCGCCGAGCTTCTTCTTGAACCGGGAGTGGCTGATATGTTTGACTATCTCAAAAAGAATTTTGATGTTGTAATTGTGGACACTGCGCCTGTCGGAATGGTAAGCGATGCCATGACATTGGGTAAGTTTGCAGATTGTACACTATACCTCGTTAGACAGCGCCATACCTTCAAAAAGCAAATTGCACTTATAGATGATTTTCATAAAGAAAACAAATTGCCAAAGATTTCTATAATAATAAATGATGTTAAATTAAAACCCGGATACGGATATTATGGCTATGGCCGCTATGGCTATGGGTATGGTTATAATTACAAGAGCTATTATGATGAGGAATCCCCGAAAGAAGGAATATTTGAAAGATTTCTTAATAAAATTGATTTCACTAAAAAATTCCGGCGTTCATCAAAAGATGAATAAAAGCATAATCGAATGAAAATTCTGGTCACCGGCGGCGCCGGGTTTATCGGATCTAATCTTGCTGAAAAACTACTCCAGGATCAACGAGTAACTTTTGTGAGAGTTTTAGATAACCTTGCTACAGGATCGTTGGAAAATATTAAAGAGTTCACAGGTAATCAGAAATTCGAGTTTTTAGAAGGAGATATTCGTGATTACAAAACCTGTTTGAATGCCTGTGAAGGAATCGATCTGATTTCTCACCAGGCAGCTTTAGGCTCTGTGCCCCGTTCTATTAAAGATCCTCTTACTACTAATGATGTTAACATAACAGGTACACTCAATGTTTTTACAGCTGCAAAAGAAAAAAATATAAAACGGATCGTATATGCGGCCAGTTCATCTACTTATGGTGATCATCCTGGTTTACCGAAGGCAGAAGATAATATTGGCAAGCCGCTTTCGCCTTACGCTGTGACAAAATATGTGAATGAACTTTATGCAAAAGTATATGCGGATCTTTACGGAATCGAAACGATTGGACTGCGTTATTTCAACATTTTCGGACCCAAACAAAATCCCAAGGGACCATATGCCGCTGTGATTCCCATTTTCATAACACATTTATTGGAAAATAAATCACCTGTGATTAATGGTGATGGTAGTCACAGCAGGGATTTCACATTTATTGCAAATGCGGTGCAGGCAAACATTCTTTCATTATTTACAAATAAAAATGAGGCAGTGAACCAGGTTTACAATATTGCCTGTGGCAAAAGGACTTCAATTATTGAATTGTTTGATATGTTGGCTGGTTTTGCTTCAAGTGAAATCAAACCTTCTTTTGGGCCGGAACGGATCGGCGATGTTAAAAACAGTCTTGCCGATATTTCAAAAGCAGAAAAATTATTAGCATATACCCCTGCTGTTTCTGTACAGGAAGGATTGAAGAAGACGTTTGAATGGTATAAATCAAGAAAAAAAATCAGCGTTTAGTCTTCTGGTAAACTTTAAGTAATGTCAAGAACGATAATTGTAACAGGTGGAGCCGGTTTTATAGGGTCTCATGTAGTGAGATTATTTGTAAATAAATATCCTGAATACAAAATAATTAATCTGGATGCCCTTACTTATGCTGGGAACCTCGAAAACCTAAGAGATGTCGAACAGGCTTCTAATTATTTTTTTGAAAAAGCAAATATTCTTAACAGAGAAGAGTTGGATGAAATATTCAAGAAATATCAACCGAATGGCGTGATTCACCTGGCTGCTGAAAGTCATGTGGATCGTTCTATCTTATCTCCAATGGATTTTGTGTATACTAATGTCATCGGTACAGTAAATTTATTAAATGCGGCAAAGGATACCTGGACCGGCAATTTCAGTGATAAATTATTCTATCATATTTCTACAGACGAAGTTTTCGGATCTCTTGGTGAAAAAGGTTTTTTTACAGAAACTACTCCCTATGCGCCTAACTCACCATACTCAGCTTCCAAAGCATCATCCGATCATTTTGTAAGAGCATATGGCGAAACGTATGATCTGCCCGTGATCGTCAGTAATTGTTCCAATAATTACGGGCCGAATCAATTTCCGGAAAAACTAATTCCACTTTTTATTAATAACATAGTTAACGAAAAATCATTGCCGGTTTATGGCGATGGTTTGTATACGAGAGATTGGCTTTATGTAAAAGATCATGCACAAGCTATTGATCTTATTTTTCATAAAGGAAAGAAGAATGATACTTATAATATTGGTGGATTTAATGAGTGGAAAAATATTGATTTGGTAAAATTGCTTTGTAAACTGATGGATAAAAAGCTTAACAGAAATCCGGGCACGAGCGAACAATTGATCACTTATGTAAAAGACAGACCCGGGCATGATCGGCGCTATGCTATTGATGCATCTAAAATAAATAAAGAATTAGGTTGGAAACCTTCAGTAACATTTGAGCAGGGTCTTAGTGAAACAATTGATTGGTATATGGAAAATAAAGGATGGCTTCGGCATGTCACGAGTGGAGATTATATGAAGTATTACGAACTTCAATATTCAAAATAAAAGAATGAAAGGGATCATATTGGCTGGCGGTTCAGGTACCAGGTTATATCCAATAACGAAAGCGGTCTCCAAGCAACTTATGCCAGTTTATGACAAACCGATGATCTATTACCCACTTTCTACTATCATGATGGCAGGCATACGGGAAATTCTGATCATTACAACTCCGGAAGATAATCCGCAATTCAAAAAGTTACTGAATGATGGCAGTCAGTTAGGTTGCCACTTTGAATATGCTGTCCAGGAAATTCCTAATGGATTGGCACAGGCTTTTGTGATCGGAGAAAAATTTATCGGTAAAGATAAAGTAGCATTGATATTGGGGGATAATATCTTTTATGGTGCAGGAATGGGGCGTCAACTTCGGTCTCTAACTGATATAGAAGGAGGATATGTTTTTGCGTATGAGGTTTCTGATCCGGAACGCTACGGTGTTGTCGAGTTTGATAAAAATATGAATGCCGTTTCAATTGAAGAAAAGCCAAAGAATCCGAAATCAAACTATGCGGTGCCAGGCTTATATTTTTACGACAATGAAGTGGTAGCAATTGCCAAATCATTGAAGCCCTCTGCTCGAGGAGAATACGAAATCACAGATGTAAACAAAGTATATCTTCAAAATGGGAAATTAAAAGTGGCAGTGTTGGATAGAGGTACCGCCTGGTTAGATACAGGCACTTTTGATTCATTGAGCGATGCCGGTGAGTTCGTGAAAGTGATTGAAAAAAGACAGGGAACTAAGATCGGATGCATTGAAGAGATTGCCTGGAGAATGGGATACATTACAGAACAGCAATTGTTGGATCTTTCAGCACAATTGGATAAAAGCGGATATGGAGTTTATCTGAAACATCTGGTCAGATCTCGGGAAAAATAAATCTTCCTTTGACCAGGAATTTATTTGGCACAATAATTATTATAACCAAATGAAAAATTTTGCAATAATTGGAGTAGGAGGATACATTGCCCCCCGCCATTTAAAAGCAATAAAAGATACCGGCAATAACCTGGTAGCTGCACTGGATAAAAATGACTCTGTAGGGATACTGGATAGTTATTTTCCGGAAGCAGATTTTTTTACGGAGTTCGAACGATTCGACCGTCATCTTGAAAAATTAAAGCGCAAGGGAATTCGTATTGATTACCTTACCGTATGTTCTCCAAATTATTTGCACGATGCACACATTCGGTTTGGACTTCGTATTGGCGCTGATGTAATTTGCGAAAAACCGTTGGTGCTGAATCCCTGGAATGTGGATGGTTTGATGGAGATAGAAAAGGAAACAGGGAAAAAAATTTTTACCATACTTCAGTTACGGTTGCATCCTGCAATTATAGAATTGCGGGAAAAAGTGCAGAAAGCTCCTGCAGGAAAAAAATTTGACATCGATCTGAAATATATTACTTCAAGAGGGCATTGGTATCATGTGAGCTGGAAAGGTGATATTCATAAAAGCGGCGGCATTGCTACGAATATCGGGATTCATTTTTTTGATATGCTGCTGTGGATCTTTGGAGATGTGAGATCAAACAAAGTGAGCCAGCATACAGAAGATACAGCTTCCGGATACCTGGAACTGGAACGGGCTAATGTGAATTGGTTTTTGAGCATTGATGCAAACTCATTACCGGCCGAAGCTAAACATTCCGGCAAAAGAACTTTTCGCTCCATGACCATTGATGGTAATGAATTCGAATTCAGCGAAGGCTTCACTGAATTGCATACTAAATCTTATGAGGAAATATTGAAGGAAAAAGGGTTTCCGATCATCGAAACAAGGAAATCAATTGAAGTGGTGCATATTATAAGAAATTATCAGGTTTAGATTTTTTCAATAGAATCAAGATACAGAATATCTTTTATGAATAAAGATAAGCATGCCAGTTTAAACACCTGACTCATAGTGATAAAGAAATTTAAATTATTAATAGGTCACGATTTATTTAAGGCGGTCGGAGTTTACACAGTATCTGGTATTTTAACGAAAGCAATTCCATTCCTATTATTGCCAGTCTATACCCATTTTTTAACTACTTCTGACTATGGAATAATTTCCTTGATTTCGTCTTCGATATTGGCATTAATGCCATTTATAAATCTGGGAATGACAGATTTAATCACAATTGAGTACAAGAAGCAAAAAAGTGAAAGATATCTGCATTTTCAGAGCACTGTATTAACTATTTCTTTTTTGTTTTGCTTTTTCATGTTGGTATTTGCGGTCTTGTTTTCAAAGTTTTTTTCACAATTAAGTACTTTACCAACTATAGGAGTATTATTTGTCCCCATTCTTACTTATTTCGGGTTTTGTAATGATCTCTTAGCAACCATTGTTAGAAATGATGATAGGCGAAAGCTTTTTTTAATATTGAATGTTTCAAGAACCGTTATTGAATCTAGCTTGGCTGTTATTTTGATAGTAATTTTTAAAATGCAATGGATGGGAAGAGTTGATAGTATATTTATTGCCGGAGCCGTGTTTACATTTTTTCTGTTCTATTATATTTTCTATAAAAGGCAAATGAAATTAAACCTGAATCTTGAAAATATTAAATCAATCGTAAAATTTGGTTTACCGACTATTCCATTATATTTTATGATTTTCACTTTATATAATGCTGATAAATTTGTAATTTCTAAAATATCTAATAGCAAAGAAGGGGTCGGGCTTTATACAGTCGCATTTCAAATCGCTTACATTATCCAAATTTTTGTTACCGCATTTAATACAGCCTTTCTGCCTAAATTATATGATTGGATAAAAGAAGATTCAGAAATTTCGAAAGTCAGAATAGTTAAGGTAATTTATATTTCTACTGCTTTAATTTTTGTATTAGGCGTTGCTTTGTATTTGCTATCTCCGATTTTATATCATTTTTTTATCGATCAAAAATATCATAGCTCCATACGTCTGCTTCCTTATTTTATTTTTTGTTTTGTAATTTGGAATTTATTTGTATGTTTTCTGCCTTTTATTTTTTATTTCAAAAAAAATAATTATTTATATATAGTTAATGGTATTGTAATTACCATTAGCCTTGTTTCTTTGAATTTTTTTGTGAAACAATTTGGTTTGGTAGGTGCGTGTTTAAGTAACATATTCTCTTTTTCTTTTCTTATTGTTTTAATTGGCACTTTAGCGAACAAAACATATCAGTTGCCCTGGCTGTATTTTATTACAGTAAAAAATAAATCGTGATGTCATGAGGTTAAATGCACATTCTAAAAAAGTATTAAAAAAGATCTATAAAAAAATTCCATTAAAAAAACAGTTATTCTTAGGCTTAAAAAAGATATATACGCCTAGCAGGAATATTACGTCTCACTTGTATTTCGATGGAATTTTTAATGTAAAGTGTAACAGCGGTAAGTTCAAAATGAAACATTATGGGCATCAGGTTGAAAATTTAATCTTTTGGTATGGTCTTGAAAAAGGATTTGAAAAAGAATCTATGAAACTATGGATGAAATTGTGCCAGGACGCAAATGTTATTTTTGATATCGGCGCTAATACCGGCCTTTATTCATTAGTTGCAAAAACATTAAACCCTGATGTTAAGGTTTTTGCATTTGATCCTATAAAACGCATTGCTGATAAACTACGATATAACATTGAGCTCAATAATTACGATATTGAGGTTATTGAAAAGGCAGTATCTAATAATAATGGATCAGCAATTATTTATGATTATAATAAAGAGCATGCATATTCGGCTACTTTAAACGAAAATTTCACCTTTTCTGAAAGGGGATCCATAGAAACAAAGGTTGAAACTATAAAATTGGACACATTTGTTAATCAATATTCAATTTCTGGTGTCGATTTAATAAAAATAGATGTGGAAACACATGAACCAGAGGTTTTGGAGGGACTTACAAACTGTTTACATAAGTATAGACCAGTAATGTTGATTGAGATTTTAAATGATGAAGTGGGAAAAAGAGTTTTTGAGCAGGTGAAAGACCTAGAATATTTATTTTTTAATATAGATGAAAATGGAAGTATAAAAAGGCAAGATATAATTACTAAAAGCGAGCATTCCAATTTTTTGTTTTGCAATTCAGTTATTGCCAAAAAATTGGGGCTGGTATTCTGAAAGTTTAAAAGTTTAGATATAAAATCAACCCTTAGTGCGAATATGAATTGGAGTAAACTATTCTCCTTAACCTTTAACCAGAATTTTCATGAAACCTTCTTTAGATCAAACTCCTGATAAAAAACTAAAGATTCTTCATATTATTGATACATTGGGAGTAGGTGGAGCTGAAAAAGTACTTGTTTCAACAATCAATAATTTACCTGAGTTTGAGCATCATTTAATTTACCTGGCTGGTCCGGATGATCTTTTAGATGAAATAAATGAAAACTGTAAAGTGAGTAAGATAAAATGGAACTCACGAATGAGTTTTATTAAAAGTATTTTTATAGTACGTAAATATTTAAAGAAAAATAATATTAATATTGTTCATTCTCATTTAGCGCTCGCTACTATAATTGCTAGGTTGAGTTGTTCGAAAAAGATTAAGCTGTTTACCACTATTCATAATCGCCCAAGCAAAGCATATTTCAGAAATAATAAGATTTTAAAATTCATTGAAAAGATATCTTATAAACCTAGACATTGTATCATTGCTGTATCTAAAGTTGTATTACAAGATTATCAAGATTGTATAGGAATAAAAGGTGCGTACTGTATCTTGTATAATTTTGTTGATGACAAGTTTTTTAGTTCATCTATTAAAACGCTAGATTATCAAGGGGAATTAAAACTAATAACAGTTGGAAATCTTCATTATCAGAAGAATTATCCCTATCTTATTGAAGTATTTAAAAATTTGCCTCAAAATATTCAGTTGGATGTTTATGGTTGGGGCGACTTAAAATTGCCAATACAAACTGAAATTGATAAGTATGGGTTGAACATTAAATTATGCGGAGTAAGTCATCAAATCGAAAAAACGTTGTTGGGATATGATGCTTTCATTTTAGCATCTCATTATGAGGGTCAACCGCTTGTTGTGCTAGAAGCCATGGCTTCAGGCATTCCCGTCATTTTAGCAGACATACCCTCTTTGCATGAAGTAACAAATGACCAAGCCTTATTTTTTAATAATAAAGATCCAGAGGATCTACGCTTAAAGTTAATGTCGATCAATAAATATAAAGTTGAACTGGACGGTTTCACTAAATTAAATCTTTTGCGGGCAAAAGAAATCGCAACTAAAGAGCGATATATGAATGAGCTTAGCAAAATATATTTGAGTCAAGAGCATGAAAAGATTTTTTTATTTAAAGACATGGACTAAAAAGACTAAAAAGTGTTTCATCATTAAATGATTATCCGTATAAAATGAACATTTTGCATGTTATCGATTATGCAGGCCTAGGCGGTGGCGCTGAATCAGTCGCTTTTCATTCTGCAAATTCACTACCCGGAAAGAATTATTTATACTATTATAATAGAGATGACAATTTTGATGAGAATGAATTCCCGAATATTAATTTTATAGAATCAAAGCATAAAAGTTCGTTTATTAACCTTCCTTTGAACATAATTGAATTAAAGAAGATCATTAAGAGGTATAAAATCGATATCGTGCACTCTCAGTTATTCTGGAGTAACCTTACCGCAAGATTGGCAACACCTAAGTCAAAAAAATTATTTACAAGTATTCAAAATATACAATCTCAATCCTCCTTACAGTCTAAAAAAGCAAGAATTATAGAGAAATGGAGTTATCGACGGGGTGAAACAACCTTTTGTGTTAGCAATGTTGTGGAGGAAGATTACAAAATGATTGTACCGGGTGCAAATACAGTGACGCTTTACAATTTTATAAGCGAAGATTTTTTTAAAGGGGCTCCTTCAGAAAAGAAAAGCGATGACAATGATATAAAACTTATCGCAGTAGGGACTGTAAAAAAGCAAAAAAATTATTCTTTCCTTATAAAGGTATTTACTGAATTAAGGAAAAGAAATAAAACAAATATCCATCTAGACATATATGGCAAAGGAAATTTAGTTGATGAGATGTTGGGCCCAATAAGTGATTTAAAAATCAATGTAAATTTTAAAGGGGAGGTTTTGCATCTTTGGAATATTTATCCAAAATACGACGCATTTATTATGGCATCTTTGTATGAAGGTTGCAGTGTAGCTGCGCTTGAGGCTATGGCATCCGGGCTCCCCCTATTATTGTCTGATATTTCTGTGATGAGAGAGATTTCAAATTGCAATGCTATTTTTTTTGATCTAAACTCCATTGATGACTGTGCAGATAAGATCATAGCATTTTCTGAAAAGAAATATAATACACAGGAATTAGTGAATAATGGAAATCTTTGGGTCAACAAAATCGGGCGTAAATCAGTTTACATAAAAAATCTATGGGAGTTTTATAATAAATAGAATGGTTTCAAAAATAAGAACACTGATCTGGTACTTACAAAACCCAAAATTGTTACCGGATGCTTGGTTGAAAATTAAGGCGAGACTTTTTTATGCTTCCGCTGAGAAATCTGGGATGAAAGCTAAGGCTTGGTGTAGCCTGTATGCCCTCAGTCAGGAAGAGGCATTTGCACAATTGTTTCCTGGACATCCTTTCCAAAAAATAGAAAATAGATTTACCGAAGAATATAAATATGGTATGGAACAGGTGGCCAAAAGCGGGTACGTAATGGGTGGATCTGGTGCAATTGATTTGTTATATAATTTGTGTGAGGCCACCCAAAGCTGTAAAATATTGGAGACAGGGGTTGCTTATGGTTGGTCCACAGTTGCTATTCTTTTATCGATTAGTACAAGGCCCAATGCCTCATTAATCAGTATCGATATGCCATATGCTAAGGTGGGAAATGAAAACTTTGTTGGAACTGTAATCCCGGAACATCTGCGTAATTCATGGACTCTTTTTCGCGAATCAGATTTTACAGGAATTCCTAAAGCTATTTCAAGACTTGGTCAACTTGACCTTTGTCATTATGATAGCGACAAATCATACCTCGGGCGAAAGCGCAGTAATAAATTGATTTGGAAAGCCTTAAAAAAAAATGGCTTTTTTATTTCTGATGATATCAGCGATAACATCGCATTTAAAGAATTTTGCGAGTCAGTCTGCAGAACTCCAATAATTGTTTATTGGAACAATAAATATATTGGCATTGTAAAAAAATGAGGATAGACAAAAGTTTAGAAGTATATAGTGAATTGAAGGAAATAATGAATATAAATCAGAGCAAAATCTTCCGCTGTAAGAGCAAGTCAGCTTTGAGACTTTGAAATATTTCCTTTCTGCTTATGGGGTATTAGGCAATGGAATCGATAGCTATGCTGGCTGTATTACAACAATTTACTCTTTTTTCCCAAAGATTATATAGGAGTTTTCCCTGGAATGATAGCATATTGTCGAAAAATTTAATTATAAAGTTTATTTTTAAACTGTTAATACAAGAGTGTGTATCAATGCAAAGCTGAAAATTTTGATTTTTTTATTTTGACAGAATTGGCAGCGTGAGTTACGAAAGCCAAAATAAAATCTTAAGGGAAATAAAGCAAGCATTAACAAAAAGGGAACAATTTGCTTTCTTAATGTATAAATTGAGAAAATAGCCTGCAAAGTATTTACTTAAAAGGCACAAAAACACTTTTAAAATATTTATTCTAATATCTACACAGAAAAAAGCAAAGAAATATGATGAAGAGTTTGGACAATTTCAGAGAAAGAATATTTCTATTTTTGGTGGTAAAAAAATGGGAAAATGCAGATTCTTTACATTTTGCCAGATTATCAAATAAAGATTTTATACTAATTACACATCTCTGGCATTAAACTTAATGGTATAAAACCAGTAAGGGAATGGCTGTTTTTAATTTAACATATTTTCGGAACTTAATGTATTACTCCTATAAGTCAATTTGAGGTATTTTAATGGTGATGCAATTTGAGTGGACAGATAATTTGTCAGAAGAACAAATTATCTCTTTAAAACAATTCTATCTTTCATTACCCTTAGTGCACGTTGAGCAATATCCTTGCTGGAATGATGTGGATAAGACGGAAGCGAAGGTTAATTATTGTATTGCTACCTATGAAAACGTTTTAAAAGGATATGTTGCAGTCTATGAATATAGAAAGATTGAAGCAAGAATAGTTTTTGGCCCATTGTCTCATTCACTAGATGTGAGTTTGCAAATTATTTTAGATGTGATTCAATATTATAAAAGGAAAGGGTTTTTTAGCCTTCAGGTATTATTGGGCATGAGTGTAGGAACAGATGCTACTTATCTTCAGTATAGTTTATTTAAAAGGTACCCATTTAAATTCTATTTAAACGAAAATAACAAGGGAACACTTTTGTTGGAACTTAGGAATAAAACAGAAGATCAGTTATTAAAACACTTTTCAAATGGCCATCGATATGATATCAAGAAGGCTTACAAAAACAATTTAGTTTGTAAACTATTGCAATCATCCGATGAGATTGTTGAATTTTCTAACGGATATAGCGAGATGTATAGACAACGAGGCATTCATTATCCGGTTGATAAGAGTTCAAACAATTTTCTTAGTATTCATAATTGGATTGAAACAAATAAAAGCGGTTTTTTTCTTGGGGTTTTCGAGAATAGAGTAATGATTGGCGGGGCACTTATTTTATTTCGCAATGATAGAGCTCAGTATTATAGAGGATTTTCTTTACCAGGCAATAAAAAACAACCTATTAGTCATATTGCATTATTCGAATCGATGAAACGTGTAATGTTAATAGGAATACCTTATTTTGACTTCGGCGGATACAATATCTTGGTAAGTGAAAAAGATCAAGTATATCAAATCAATAAGTTTAAAAAAGGATTTCACGGTGAATATTTTTTTTATCCACCTACAATGTACTTCGACCTGAAGCCTATGGGTACCGCATTGAGCCATTTTTTAAAGAGAATAAAAAGAATGATTGTATAAGCTAAACTCCTTTCATTTGCGAAGTGTTGTTATTAATATCTTAGAATTCATTCGTTTTCATAAATGGTTATACCAATATGTGAAATTAAGAGGTGCTATTACTGTATTGAATCTTCACAGGGTCAATAATTGTGAGGATCAAGTGTGGCCGGCGATGAAAGTTGAAGAGTTTCAAAAACTGGTTGAATATATCTCAAAGCATTATACCGTAGTGGGCCTTCATAATATGGGAGATAAAGCTAGTAAGCCAAAAATTGTTTTAAGTTTTGATGATGGGTACTATGATTTTATTGAAAATGTTTTGCCCTTACTTCTGGACAAGGGTTTGCCAAGTAATATGAATGTTGTTACAGATTGCCTGGAAAAAAAAGAGCTGATCTGGACACAGCGAATAAATAATATTTTGAATTTTTTATATAAGGAAAGGAAAAAAATCTTGCTTGCTTTACCATATACGACTATTAATATAGATTTTTCTAGACAAAATATTGTTTATTATAAAAATAAGATACAATCTGAACTTTACCATTCTACAATTGATGAAATACGAACTATATTGACTCTTGCTGAGAAGTCAATAGAAAATTATCAAATATCAAAAAATGATAGGATGATGGATTGGAATGATGTTTTGTATTGTCATCAAAAAGGAGTCACTATTGGCTCACACACACAAAGTCATGCTCCTTTGCAATATGTTACCAATGAAAATATTCTATATAAAGAATTAGCAGGCAGCAAGCAAATAATTGAAGAAAAACTTAATGCTAAAATTGATGTGATGGCATATGCAAATGGCTTCTATAATGATAAAGTAATTGAAGTTTCAACAAAAGTTGGATACAAGTATCTTTTGTTGGTCAAGAACAAATTTTATTATCTATCTAAAAAGCCTGGCAGTTGTTGCCAAATCCCGAGAATATTGATCCATCACAATGACACTTATTCAAATCTCTTAGTTGCGTCAGGAATTTCCACTTTCAGATAATTAATTTTTTGAAAGAGATCCTTTACCTCACATATGATGGATTGACAGACCCACTTGGACAATCACAAATCATTCCTTATTTACAGGGGCTGACGAAGTATGGGTATAAGTTTACCATCCTTAGCTTTGAAAAAAAAGAGCGATTCAAAAAAAATGAGGATGAGGTTCGCCGGCTATTACAACCATATAAAATCGAATGGAAAGCTCTAAGCTTTACTAAAAGGCCACCTTTTGTGGCCAAGATATTTGATGCATTCCGAATGAAGCGAAATGCGTTCCGATTGCAAAAGAAACGGGCTTTCGATATGATACATTGCCGAAGTTATATGGCAGCGGATATAGGTCTTTCTATGAAAAACAAATTCGGAGTGAAATTTTTTTTTGATATGAGGGGATTTTGGGCTGATGAAAAAGTGGACAATGGACAATGGGATAAAAAAAATTTCTTATTTCGTTCCATCTATCGTTATTATAAAAAAAAAGAAAAAAGTTTCTTATTGCAGGCGGATGCGGTCATTTCTCTTACTGAAGCAGCCAATAATGAAATCAGGAAAAATCCTGGTTACAAAAACCTTCAAGTTGATGTAATTCCATGCTGCGCCGATCTTGGGCATTTCAATTATGAAAATGTAGATCCGCAAAAGAGCCTTGAACTCAGACGACAGCTTGGCATTTCTCCGGAGAAAAAAATTATATCTTATCTGGGATCAGTTGGCGGGTGGTATATGACCACAGAAATGTTTTCCTTTTATAAGCGCCTGCTTCAGCAATATCCTTCATTTCTAATGTTATTTCTTACAAAAGATGATCCTTCGAAAGTATTATCGGAAGCACTTTCAGCTGGGATTCCAAAGGATAAGATCATAGTTACGTTTTCAGAAAGAAAAGAGTTGCCGATCTATCTGAGTTTATGTGACTGCAGTATTTTTTTTATTCGCCCTACTTATTCTAAAATCGCATCTTCTCCCACTAAACATGGAGAGTTGATGGGAATGGGAATACCTATTGTTTGTAATGATATCGGGGATACCGGGAATATCATTCTCAAAACAAATACAGGTATTATAATTGATGGCTTTAATGATCATGAATACGATCAGGCTATTAATAAATTCCCCGGGTTATTATCCATAGATAAAAAAATCATACGGCAAGCTGCTTTCAAATATTTTGACCTGGCAGAAGGCATTTTTAAATATAGCGAAGTATATAAAAGAGTTTTTAGTAGTTAAATATGGTTCTTCAAAAAGAAATAAAAACATCTCACAGGATCATTCGTTGCTATCAATTGGCGGAAAATAACCTGGATAAAACGACTGTAGATTCTTTTGGAGAGGAATGGAAGTCATTTCATGGTTTTTCAAATAAAGATCTCCAATGGCTCGGCGATAAATATTTTGATATCGTTACAACCGACATGTTGAATAATACCATGAAGGTCATTGATATTGGTTGTGGCAGTGGGCGAATCATCAAATATCTTAAAGGAAGATACGGACATATTACCGGGATAGACCCGAGCCAGGCTATTTTTGTTGCCAATGAATTAATCGGTAAAGAAGATGCTGTTGAGTTAATCCAGACATCCACCGATAACATTCCTTTCCCGGATAATTATTTTGACTTTGGGTATAGCCTGGGAGTTTTACATCATATTCCGGATACTGCTAAGGCGTTAAATGATTGTATCAAAAAGATCAGACATGATGGGTACTTTCTTCTTTATTTGTATTACAATCTTGATAATAAACCGTTTTATTTCCGGAGATTCTTTTTTCTTTCCAATCTTATTAGGAGAGTGGTTTCAAAGATGCCTCTTAAACTGAAAAAAATTTCGTGCGACATTCTTGCCGTTATTCTGTACTTGCCATTTGTTGGTATTTGTCGGTTTTTAAAATTACTGGGAGTTCCTGAACATATCAGGAAAAATGTTCCACTACAATCTTATGAATCGCAGTCATTCTATCTTATCCGCAACGATAGCCTGGACAGATTTGGGACTCCTCTTGAACAGCGTTTTTCAAAAAAGCAAATGCAGAAAATGATGGAGAATGCGGGATTGACGGATATTGTTTTTTCAACTGACATTCCTTACTGGCATGCGGTAGGAAGAAAAGCCTGAATGAGAGAGCAATGATTAAGAAAAAAAAGAAAATACTGATCCTCTGCCCCAGTCCGAAGGGAACAGCGGCAGCACAGCGATTGAAATATGAGCAATACCTTCCTTTGTTAGAGCAGGAAGGATATTCATTTACGATCTCAAATTTTCAAACCCCAAGACTCTGGAAGATCATTCATAAGCCCGGGCGAACCTTTGAAAAGATCTTCTGGTTTGGTATTGGTTATATCAAAAGAGGCTGGGACTTGTTGAGATCTCCGTTTTATAATGGAGTGTTTGTTACAATCTGGGCAACTCCAATTGGCCCTCCATTGTATGAACATTTGCTCAGACTTTTTCAAAAGAATATCATTTATGACCTGGATGATATGATGTTCATGAAAAAATTTGACCATGTAAAACAAAATTTCTTTCAACGTTTAAAAGGCGGTAAAAAACCGCTTACTTTATTAAAGTATTCCAGGTATGTGATAGTTTGTACTCCCAAGCTGGAAGAAATAGCTCTCGAAAGAAATCGTTATAAACAAGTAGTTGATATTTCTTCTACATTCAATACTGATCGGTTTGTGCCGGTGGGATCATATCAAAAACATGAAGTTACAACGATAGGATGGACAGGTACGCATAGTACAATTCCTTTTTTAGAAATGCTGCAACCTGTTCTTTCAGAGATAAGCAGGCATAGAAAAATAAAATTGCTGGTGATCGCTAACAGAGAATATCAGATGAAAGGTGTGGAAACTGAATATATTCCCTGGAAGGAAGAAACAGAAGTGGAAGATCTACATCGCATCGAAATAGGTGTTTATCCTATACCTGCCAATGAATGGTCATTGGGTAAAAGTAGTTTAAAAGCGCTCACCTATATGGCTATAGGAATTCCTGTGGTAGCAACTGCTTATGGCACTAACTTCAGAATAATGCAAGACGGCGTACAGGGTTTTCTTGCAAAAGATAATCAGGAGTGGGTTGACCGGATCATCAAGTTGATTGATGACGCAGACTTGAGAAGAAGAATGGGAGTGGCCGGTAGAAAGACTGTAGAGGATTTTTTTTCCGTCAAAGCTAATTTTCCAAAATATTTACAAGCATTTAAAACAGTAGTACCTGTAAAATGAAAAAAAAGAAAAAAATTTATATGGCAGGAGTAGGTGGAATGCTGGGAGAGGCATTTTATAAAACGTTCAAAAATGAGTATGAACTTAAATGCAGTGATATTGATGTTAATGAAAAATGGCTGAAATATCTTGACTTCCGCGATTTTGAAGATTATCGAAAAGACGTAAAGAAATTCAGGCCGGATTATCTCTTTCATATAGGTGCTTTCACAGATCTTGAATATTGTGAAACACATCCGGATGAAACCTATCTTACCAACACTATCGCAGTGGAGAATGCCGTTTATATTGCCAATGAGCTTGACATTCCACTATTATATATTAGTACCGCAGGTATTTTTGATGGGCAAAAAGATATTTATGACGATTGGGATCAACCAAATCCTTTAGGGCACTATGCCAGGAGTAAATATGCAGGAGAGCTATTTGTAACACAAAATTGTAGCAAGTATCTTGTTTGCAGAGCGGGGTGGATGATGGGCGGAGGGCCGGCAAAGGACAAAAAATTTGTACAAAAGATCATGCAACAAATAAAAATCGGCAAAAATGAATTATTTATTGTGGATGATAAACTAGGAACTCCAACCTACACACATGATTTTGCCAGAAATGTAAAACTCCTGATTGAAAAAGAATATTGGGGCCTTTATAATATGGTGTGCGAAGGAATTACCAGCAGGTTGGATGTAGCAAGGGAATTAATAAGGATACTGAAACTCGAGAACAAGATAAAGATAACGCCTGTTTCATCTGACTATTTTAAAGAGACTTATTTTGCTGCCCGGCCTGCTTCTGAAAGATTGATAGATAGAAAACTCGCTTTGAGAAATGTAAATATTATGCGGGATTGGAAAATATGTCTCAAGGAGTACATTGGCGGGTATTATAAAAACTATCTGAAAAAAAATAAGGAGAGCTAACCTGTTTATGGAAGCTATTACTGCTTCGAACAAGCCTAAAATTTCATTTGACATTCTTGATTCGATAAGAGGAATTGCAGCATTGTATGTTGCTGCTGCTCATTGCCGGGGCACTTTATGGATCGGGGGAAGTGAATTCACAAAAATGTTTCCTCGCAACAGCTGGAATATATGGGATTATTTTATGTTTGGGAGCAGCATGTTGACACGACTTGCTGTTGAGTTCGTAATTGTTTTTTTTGTTTTATCTGGATTTTCTATTGCGTACAGCCTAAAATCGAATACATCGGCACTTCAATTTTACAAACGACGTTTTATCCGCATATATCCTTCTTATTTTGTAGCACTTATTTGGGCTGGGGTTGTTTTTGGCATTACTTATAATTGGCATCCTGAATGGTATGACGGTACCTATACTCAAGCCGCCTTTATTCGTACTAATGAGATGAAAAACTATTTTCATTGGGATGTTATATTGAAGAATCTTTGTTATATGCCCAGCCAGGGATTTATTACACCTTTTTGGTCACTTACTTATGAGGTAATATTTTATTTATTGGCTCCATTTCTGATGAGGAGGGTTAATCTTTATGCAAGTATTTCTTTACTATGTTTCCTGGTTAATCTTATAGCACCCGTTAAAGTGATGTCGCTTGGACTGCCTTTATATTTTTATGAGTTCATATTTATTTATAATATCTATTTTGTGATTGGCGTATTGTTATTCTATAATTATAATAAAATAATAGCTTGGTTTAAAAAAATGTCTAAGCGACCGATTCTCATAGCAATTTTTTCACTATTATTTCTAATATATGGAATAAATATTTATCTCAAGAGTGAGACAGTATATAGTTTCATGGTAGCAGCTGCTTTATCTGTACTTCTGATCCTTTTCTTTTTGACTTATCAGGTGCGGATTAAATGGCTTATGACGATAGGGAAATTTAGCTACACACTTTACATCACCCACTTTGCTTCCGTGTTTTTATACCTCGGAATATACTGGTTAATAGCAAAACCACAAGTTCCTTATATACTGAACTATTTTGTATGGATGCCTGCTGTTTTATTTTGTCTGATGATTGCTTATTTTCAATATGTTTTAGTTGAACGCCAAACAAAAAAAATATTAAATTCTCTCCGAATGAATCATAATTAGGGGCGTTTTATTACTAATAAAAGTATAATCCAGGTATTTAATGAATGATGTAAGATCAATGTTCTCATCGGGAGATATCTTTTTTGCTCCTTTGTGTTATATGCTGTTATTTGTTATTTATCGATCAATTATAAGAAAGTATACACAAGAGCACCGAAGTGTTTTTATTAAGGCATTTCATTTCAGAATGTTTTGTGCAATTGTATTCGCACTTATTGTTGCTTATTATTATAAGGAAGGTGACTCTGAAATGTATTATTATGCTACTCTGGATATGCAAAAAGCAGTTATGCAGGATGGATATAGCTTGTGGAAAATTTTTACAACTTTGAAAATTGATGCTTATAATTCCCTTGCACCATATTTTTTCGTAGACCGTGACCGATACCCTGTCTTAGAGTTTATGGCTTCTGCGAGTAACTTCACTGTTCCCAAATTGGCCTTAATTCCATCCATACTTTTTTTTAAAAGCTATGTTAGTATTTGTATGATGTTTTCATTTTTTGCGTTAGGGGGAGCTGTACGCCTGTATAAATTATTTTGTAATTATTTTCCTTTATATAAAAGGGAAATTGCATTTGCAGTTCTGTTCTTACCCAGTGTATGTTTCTGGAGTTCTGGATTACTCAAAGATTCTATTTGTTTCGGCGCAGTGGGTTATATATTGTACGGTATATTTAGCATATTTATTCGAAAAAAAAAGATATTAGGATCAGTTTTATGGGTGATCGTTGGTGTAGGACTGTTGTATTATATAAAAGTTTATATTCTTTTGGCACTACTACCCAGCATCACACTTTGGCTTTTTGGCGAATTTAATAAGGCGGTTAAAGACCCTTTGCTTCGCAAAATCGCAACTTTTTTTACTATAGCGATAGCATCGGTTTTAGTAGTAGTTTTGATCAATTATGTAACTTCTGCTGTAAATCTCAGCTCTTTTAGATTAGAAAATATTCTCGAGACAAGTGATTTTAATCGTAAAATTTATGAAAATGATGCTACGAAATTAGAAGGCTCTTACTTCCAGATTCAATCAGGGAATCCTACGTTAATAATAATTAATGGATTTATTGCTTCTTTATTCCGCCCTTTTATTTGGGAGATTTCATCACCGATTGTCCTGTTATCGGCTTTAGAAGCTTTGATTTTTATTCTATTAACAGGATACTTTTTAATGAAAAAGGGAGTTGTAAAATATTTCCGGTCAGCTTTTGGCAGCCCTGTTTTAATATTATGCAGTTCTTTTGCATTTGTTTTCGCCGCTTCTGTGGGATCCACAGCTACTAATTTTGGATCATTATCACGTTATAAAATACCTTGCTTGCCTTTTTATCTTATTATGATTTTTGCTATTTATTTTCAAAACGGATTGAAGCTTCCTATATGGACAAATAGAATTTTTAATTTGATCTCGAAAAAATCTTCCTGACCGTTTTCTATGTGTGGTATCGCTGGTTCAATCAATTTCCCTCTTAATAACCTGCAACTTGATAAGGACCTCTGGCATAGAGGCCCCGACGAAAAAAATGTTTTTTCTGAAAACAATCTGGAATTACACCATTACAGGCTGGCCATTCTTGATATAAAGAGCGGGCATCAGCCAATGCATTTTGAACATCTGATCATAATTTTTAATGGAGAAATTTACAATCATAGAGATTTGCGGATTAAATATTCATTAGAAGGTAAAACTAACTCCGATACCGAAACCATCTTACTTCTTTATGCCCGGTTGGGACCGTCTTGTCTGAATGATATGGACGGTATGTTTTCAATGGTTATATATGATCGGAAAAAACAAGAATTATTTTTAGCAAGAGACCGTGCAGGGAAGAAACCATTATATTATTATTGCAAACAAGATAAATTTTTATTTGCAAGCGAACTGAATACTCTGAAGGATCAATTGGATCTTGATATAAATGATGAACATCTGATGCAGTTTGTCCGGGTCGGTTATTTTTATAAGTCTTCAACACCTTATCAAAATGTCCAGGAATTGCCAGGAGGTAGCTATGCTTACGTTTCGTTAAAAAACCCAAATCCTGTAATCACTAAGTGGTGGGATATTCACAAATATTACCTGGAAGACTCAAAAGACGATTTTTCTACAGCTTTTAATAAAATAGATACTATAGTACATACTGCTGTAAAAAGAAGAGTGGAATCTTCCGATCTTGAAGTTGGCTCATTCCTAAGCGGTGGAATTGACAGCGGCATAGTGTCTGCCATTGCTAAAAACTATAATCGTTCCTTAAAAACGTTTACTGTTACTTTCGATGGAGAGTATGATGAAGCACCCCTTGCGGCGTTGGTTGCCAAGAAATACCAGACAGATCATTTTGAGATAAAGATTTCTTTTGATCATTTAAAAGATGATGTGGAAACCATTCTCTCAAATTATGGCGAGCCATTTTTTGATAGCTCTGCAATCCCAAGCTATTATGTAAGCAGGGAAGCAAAAAAATATTTGACTGTTATTTTGAATGGAGATGGTGGTGATGAATTATTTGGTGGTTATCGACGTTATGTGCCAGCAGCCAAATTTGACTTTTTCAAAATTAATCCTGGCCTGCGGGGATTGTCTTCTCTCCTTTACAAAATCATGCCGGCAGCTCACGATAAAAAAAATAAATACAATTATTTTTATCGACTTACTGATTTAGCAAGAAAAAGGGGATTACACACTTATATGTCTGCGACGATTGACAGTTTCGACGGATTTGAAAGCAATCTTCTTCTAAAGGAAAATGTTTTACAGGCTATGCAATCTGGTTTTGAAAGGATTAATAGTTCTGGCCTGTCTGGGTTAAAAAAAATAATGAATCTTGATTTCGACAACATTCTTTTTGGCGACTTACTTGTGAAAATGGATATTGCCACAATGGCAAATTCCCTGGAAGGCAGAAGTCCTTTACTTTCTAAAGAAATACTCGAATACGTTCCCGGATTGCCTGATAATTTCAAGATAAAGGGCACTACAACAAAATACCTTTTACGAAAGCTCGCTGAAAAATATTTGCCGGCAGAACTAATCAACCAGCCTAAGCGGGGATTTGAAATTCCATTAAAAAAATGGATTGATGGGCCATTAAATAACCTGATTGCTGATTACATTTTACCATCTGGCGCTTATTGCAGAAACTTTGTTAGAAAACCGTTTATAAATGCTCTTTGGGAACATAAAATTAAGATGAGTGATGAAAAAAGAGCAAAGATGTTATGGACTTTATTTACGCTGGAAGTATGGTACAAAAAATGTTATACGACTCATGCCTAAATTAATCCGTGTAACCACTGTTCCCATTGCACTTAAATATTTGTTGGCGGGGCAGATGCGGTATATGAAAGAAAACGGATTTGATGTCATTATGGTAAGCGCTGATGGAGAAGGCAGAGAGGACCTTGTCAAACAAGAAGGGTGTGAACACCATATCATACCGATGACAAGAACAATCTCTCCTTTTGCTGATCTGAGATCTTTATGGAAGATGTACCGATTTATTAAAAAAGAAAAGCCGGATATTGTTCACTCACATACACCAAAGGCTGGGTTAATAACAATGGTGGCTTCGAAATGGGCTGGTGTAAAAGTCAGGATTCATACTGTTGCAGGTTTACGTTTTATGACATCAAAAGGTTTTATCCGTATGTTATTGATGCGAATGGAAAAAATAACTGCACATTTTGCTACTCATGTTTGGCCTAATAGTTTCTCGTTATTACAATATATAAATGATACCCGTTTGATAAATGCAAATAAATTGGAAGTGATCGGGTATGGGTCGAGTAATGGTATTGATCTTTCGAGGTTTTCGCCAGGTGCTTTGGATCCGGAAAAAATCAAATCGGTTCAAAAAGAGCTAAACTATGATCCGCAACTGACTTATTTGTTGTGCGTTGGTAGGATTGTAAAAGATAAAGGTATTACAGAACTGGTACATGCTTTTTGCAGATTGTACGAAAAAAATGACCGATTGCGATTGATACTTGTCGGTTCATTCGAAGATCATTTAGACCCAATTGCTGTTGATGTTAGAGAAATACTTGATAAGCATCCGGGAATTATTATGACTGGCTGGAGAAATGATGTGGAATATTATATGCATGTTTCTTTCGCATTGATTCACCCATCGTATCGTGAAGGATTTCCTAATGTACTGCTGCAAGCAGGCGCTATGCATTGCCCTGTCATTTGCTCCCGTATAGAAGGAAATGTGGATATCGTGGACCATGAAAAAACAGGATTACTTTTCGAAGCGCAAAATGAAGAAGATCTTTTTCAAAAATTAAAAAAGGCTTTAGCGAATTCAAATGAATTAAAAATATATGCAGATAATTTGAGAAAAAAAATTGAGGAACGATTCGATCAAAAAGTGCTTCATAAAAAAATCAAAGACAAATACCTCGACATTCTTACATCGTATCATTCCTGAGCCTTAATTGGGAAAACTACTAAATTATAATGAGTAAACTCACCCAATATTTTTTTAAATTGAGGTTTTTGCTATGGGATGATGGAAATAGCTTCTATTTTAGATGCTATCAAATCCAGATCAATGAAAACCACATTGAAAAAACCCATAGCCATTGTTGGTTATTCAGGCCATGCTTATGTAATCATAGATATCTTTCTTAATGCAGGCCGTTTGGTTACCTCATATTGCGATGCTGAAGAAAAATCAAAAAATCCCTATCATCTTCAATACCTCGGAAGCGAATCCGGGATTTTTGACAAGCTGAAAAAATTTGATCTTTTTGTGTGCGTTGGCAATAATGATATACGCAGCAAAGTGCATTTGGCACTGAGCCAGCATGTTCACAACCCTGTGAATGCTATTCATCCGACAGCGGTGATTTCTCCATCTGTAAAAATGGCTGACGGCATCATGATTGCTGCGAACGCAACCATCAATCCGCTTGTAGAATTGGGACGTGGCGTTATCTGTAATACATCCAGCAGCATTGATCATGAGTGTATCATTGGCGATTTTGCTCATATCGCTCCCGGCGCTGTGCTCTGCGGAAATGTGAAAGTTGGACAAGGGACATTTGTTGGGGCAAATGCTGTAATACGCCAGGGTATTACTATAGGTAAAAATGTTATCATCGGAGCGGGAGCAGTGATCGTAAAAGATGTTCCAGATAATGTCACTATAGTGGGCAATCCTCAAAGAATACTTGCCAAAAAACAATCTTCAAAGTTGCAGGCGGCATAATTTATTTTTCTTTTCTGTAAAATAATTTGCAGCATGATCCTATGGTCATGCTTTTCGGCTTATCCATTTGTTATCATACAATGTTAATTTGCGTGAAATTTGTAAATGCAATATGTTTGCTTTACTACAGCAGGCATGCAATATTTTTGTACTAAAATTTAAAAAGAATGATGAAAGAAAATCTAACTAACGATCAGATCATTAAAGAACATTACAAAGTACAGGCCGGTAAGCATAAGGACTCGGCCACTTCCACCATGGAGGACCTTACAACAAGGCAAAAGGAAGTAACATTGATCCAGAATTTTTTTCGTTCTCCAATTATTAAAAAAAATTGTAAAAATGTACTTGAGATCGGATGCGGGAACGGATATACATTGAACCATTTGATAGCAGAATTTTCTAATTACACATTCCGGGGACTTGATTTCAGTGAAGACCTGCTGGCAATTGCAAAAAGCAGGAATCTCCCTGGCGTTGAATTTGAACAGGGAGATGTTCGCAAACTGAGGTTTGATGATGAAAGTTTTGATGTAGTGTTTACTGAAAGATGTATAATAAATCTTTTGAGCTGGGAAGAACAACAGCAAGGATTAAATGAAATGCATCGGGTATTAAAGAAGGGTGGGTATTTACTTTTCATTGAATCTTTTTCCGATGGATATAATAACCTGAATATAGCAAGAAACCAGATGGGATTGGACAGCATTCCAATGCCTCATCACAATCTTTATTTTGAAAGAGAATCTTTTGAAGCATTCATTTCAAAAAAGTTCAACATTCTTGAATCAAAGGATTTGGGCGCTGATGCGGCAAATCCAATTTATCGTAATTTTTTGAGTAGTCATTATTTTGTTGCAAGAGTGATACATCCGCTGCTTACAAAAGGAGATCCGACGATGAAAAACACGGAGTTTGTAAAATTCTTTTCATTCCTGACTCCGTCAGGTTGTTATTCTCCCATCGAAGCATACATCCTTCAAAAGAAATAATAACATCAAATAACTATTGGATGTTTTATTAATCGAGTTTACTAATCAATGAGGTTTATCTTATGAAGAAAGTTCTCGTTACGGGTGGAGCTGGATATATCGGATCAGTCTTAGTCCGCATTTTATTGAATAACGGATATTTTGTTCGTGTCGTTGACTCCCTGAAATTCGGAGGAGAGTCATTGTATGATATTGCCCAGCATCCGCATTTTGAATTCATGAAAGGTGATCTTCGTAATGATGCTGATATTGATAAGGCATTAAATGGCATGAATTATATAGCCCATCTTGCAGCTATTGTTGGTGATCCTGCCTGTTCCAAATTTTCCGACGAAGCAAAAGAAGTGAACTGGGCTGCCTCTGTCTCTCTTTTCAGAAAAGCAGAGGAAGCCGGAATTGAACGATTCGTTTTTGCTTCCACGTGCAGTAATTATGGAAAAATGGCTGATCCCAATTCATTTGTTGATGAAAATTCTGAATTGAGACCTGTTTCATTATATGCTGAATTAAAAGTGAAGTTTGAAAGTTTTTTGCTGAATGAAAATAAAGGATCACGGATATGTGCTACAGCATTACGCTTTTCCACTGTTTACGGTTTTTCACCCAGAATACGGTTCGATCTTACAGTGAATGAATTTACACGTAATGTTTGTCTCACGGGTGAACAGGAAATTTGGGGTCCGCAATTTAACCGGCCTTACTGCCATGTGGATGACCTGGCGAGATCTGTGATGCTGGTTTTTGACTCCCCGGTTGAAAAAGTGAGGGCTAATGTTTTTAATGTTGGCGACACAAGTGAAAACTATTCAAAGCGTATGCTCATGGAAGAAATTCAAAAACAGATTCCGGGAGCAAAAGCCATTTATGTTGAAAAAACGGAAGACCCGAGAGATTACCGGGTAAACTGCGATAAAATAAAGAAGGAATTAGGATTCACTATCACTAAAAAAGTTCCTGATGGCATCCGTGAGATCATCAAATTGATGCAAAGCGGGATCATTACAGATCCGTATTCGCAGAAGTTTAAAAATATTTGATACCAGAGTAGATTTGGATATTTAGATTGAGGATATAATTTACAATTTATGCTGCTTCTTTCAGGCCCCAACATTGCCGGCAATGAATGGAAATATGTAAAAGAATGCCTTGATACAGGTTGGGTTTCTTCGGTAGGTTCCTACGTTTCCAAGTTTGAAAATATGATGGCGGAGTACACTGGCTGTAAATATGGAGTGGCAACCAGTAATGGAACTGCTGCCTTGCATATTGCATTATTGCTTGCCGGAGTAAAACGGGACGATTACGTTATTGCTCCCAACATAACTTTTGTTGCTAGTATTAATGCTATTAAATACAATAGCGCCGATCCTATTCTCATAGATGTAGATGAAGAGACCTGGCAAATGGACCTGGATCTGCTGGAGGAATTTTTAGAAAACGAGACTGATGAAAAAAACGGTGAATTGATCTCTGTTCGTGACGGCCGAACAATCCGGTGCATTCTTCCTGTTCATGTGCTTGGTAATGTTTGTAATATTGATAAGCTCATCACAATTGCAAAGAAATACAATTTGCCAATTGTGGAAGATGCTACTGAATCCCTCGGAACATTTTATAAGGGAAAACACACCGGTGGTTTTGGCATAATGGGTTGTTTTAGTTTTAATGGCAATAAGATTATAACTACCGGCGGTGGAGGTGTCATTGTCACCAATGATGAAACGCTTGCCAAAAAAGCAAAACATTTTACTACGCAGGCTAAAAGCGATCCGTTTGAGTATATGCACGACGAAATTGGATATAATTTCAGACTGGTAAATGTATTAGCTGCGATGGGAGTCGCTCAGTTAGAGTTACTACCATCATTTGTAAAAAGGAAAAAAGAGATAGATGCTTTCTATAAGAATGAATTAAAGGGAGTAGGCGATATTCGGTTTCAGAAAATTCAAGCTGACACAGACGCTAATCACTGGCTATTCACTATCATGACAGAAAAACAAAAGGACGTACTGAAAATTCTTAACGATAATGAAATGCAATCAAGGCCGTTTTGGGTTCCGATGAATCAGCTTCCGATGTTTGCAGATAATATTTACTATAACCACAACGACCGTTCGGACTATATCTACAATCGATGTTTGAGCATTCCATGTTCTACCAATATCCATGATGAAGATATGGCGGCAGTTTCCGCAAAAATAAGATCCATCTATCAATGACCTATAATACAAAATTGACCAAAACCCCTCATCTTTGAGGGGTTTTTAATTAACGCTATGTACCGTTTTGTAAAACGTTTTTTTGATTTCCTTTTTTCTTTGATCGCAATGATCATTTTATTACCGTTCATGATACCGTTAATGCTGATCTTGTTGCTTACCGGGGAACACGAAGTTTTTTATGGTCAAAAAAGAATTGGATATAAGAAAAAAGAATTCCTTATCTGGAAATTTGCTACGATGATCAAAGACAGTCCCAATATCGGTACAGGAGAGATCACCCTTCGTAACGATCCGAGAGTGACGAACGTGGGCCGGTTTTTACGCAGAACAAAGATCAATGAATTACCTCAGCTTATCAACGTATTAGTAGGAGATATGAGCATTGTAGGCCCAAGGCCTTTGATGAAAAAAAGTTTTGACCAGTATTCGGAAGATGTGAAAGCAGTTGTTTACAATTCTCCTCCCGGAATTACGGGTGTTGGTTCTGTGATATTCCGTGATGAAGAAAAAATTGTTTCTGAAAGTAAAGACATCCAGGAAACTTACCGAAAAATATTTGACTATAAGGGACGGGTGGAACAGTGGTATCAAAAAAGGAAATCCTTTTACACTGACCTGATGATCATTTTTCTGACGGTATGGAGTCTTTTTTTTCCATTCAGTCATTTGATCTATAAAATTTTTCCTTCATTACCAAAACGTGATTTTTAAAAGAAATTATCGTCTTATCTATTCTGCAAATGATTAATTTCGGTTTGTAAGCCTTTCATATGTTTAAATTTTTTTCAAAACCTAAAAAGGAAGAAGTTGACCTCAGCATCATCGGCACGGATATGCACTCTCATCTCATCCCGGGAATCGATGACGGTGCCCAGGATGTGGTAGCATCATTGGAGCTCATCAAAGGAATGATGGAGTTGGGGTATAAAAAATTAATCACTACTCCCCACATCATGTGGGATATGTATAAAAACACTCCGAAGACAATTTTTAACGGCCTTGAACGACTAAGAAAAGCTATTCAATTGGAAGGATTAACCGTAGAAATTCAAGCAGCCGCGGAATATTTTTTGGATGATCACATGGGAGAATTGCTGAATAAAAAAGAACAATTGCTTACCATAAGTGGAAAAATGGTTTTGGTGGAGTTTTCCATGGCATTTCCATCATTCAGCATCAAAAATATTCTATTTGATATGCAGATGCAGGGCTATCAACCGATATTGGCCCACCCGGAACGATACATTTACCTGGAAAATGCCAAAGATTTTTATGATGAATTGAAGGGGATCGGCTGCCTGTTTCAGGTAAATCTTCTCTCTTTGACTGGATACTACGGTAAATCCGTCACCGAACTGGCTTATTATCTTATTAAAAAAGGATATTATAATCTCGCCGGAACAGATCTTCATAACATGCAGCAATTACAGCGCCTCCATGACTCATCTCTGGCAGTTGGATTAAAAAAATTACTGGAATCCTGCACTTTAATTAATGACCAGCTTTAATTTCTGCCAGTTCTCTCCTCAAAACTGACATTTTACCTGATTTTTATTTTGGGAGAGTTTTTTGCTCTTTCTTTCATGTTGTTTTCCAGTTAAATCGGAAACGCAGAAATTTTCGTATGTAGTTTATTAAGTAAATTTGGATGAAGATGAAAACAGAAACAAAAGATATCACTGCTGCAGGTTTTAATGAATTGTTGCTGGATAATGCTGATTTCCTGAAGCCTTTTGCTGTTAACCTTACCAGAGATACTGAGGCTGCGAACGATCTTTACCAGGAAACGCTTTATAAAGCTTTAATCAACAAAGAGAAATATCATTCAGGTACTAACATCAGGGCATGGCTTTATACAATAATGCGTAATATTTTCATTAATAATTATCGAAGGAATGCCCGTCAAAAAACAATTTTTGATAATACACCGGAAGATTTCCTGATCAACCTCAGGCAGGTATCTGTGCCCAACCAGGCCGAAGCCAATATACGAATCAAAGAGATCAGGTCGGCTATTGAACATCTTCCTGAAATATTCAAAAGCCCATTTCTATTGTATTTTGATGGATATAAATACCAGGAAATAGCCGAAATTTTGCACGAACCGCTTGGTACCATCAAAAGCAGGATTCATTTTGCCCGCAAACTTCTCAAAGAACAAATAGCAAGAGGATAAAAAAAACTCTGTGGCCGGAAAATCTGTAATTATTATTGGCAGCGGTTTCGCAGGATTATCTGCTGCATCCTTCATGGCAAAAGCAGGATGGAAAGTTACTGTGATCGAAAAGAACACTACTCCCGGTGGTCGTGCCAGTCAACTGAAAGAATCAGGATTTATTTTTGATAAAGGTCCCAGCTTTTACTGGATGCCAGATATTTTTGAAAAATATTTTGCTCATTTCGGGAAAAAAGTTTCTGATTATTATTCTTTACAAAGACTGGATCCTTCTTACCGGGTTTATTGGGAAGATGGATATACCGATATGCCGGCCGATTTTGAAAAATTAAGAGAAACTTTTGAATCAATCGAAGCGGGCAGCGGCAAGCAATTGGAAAAATATCTTGCTGAAGCGGCTTACAAGTATGAGGCGGGCATTAACCGGTTTGTGTATAAACCGGGATATTCCATTGCTGAGTTCATCGACCTGGAAACCATAAAAGGCATATTCCGGTTGGATATTTTTTCTTCAATAAAAAAACACATTCAAAAAAAATTTAAGAACTCCAAACTCCGGCAATTGCTAGAATTCCCGGTTTTGTTTTTAGGAGCACTACCGGAAGATACACCGGCCCTTTACAGCCTGATGAATTATGCGGATATTCGTGGAGGCACCTGGTATCCACAAGGCGGATTATATGCTGTTGTGGAAGGCATGTACCGGCTGGCAAAAGAATTAGGTGTTCAATTTCATTTTGGTGAACAAGCTGAGGAGATCATTGTAGAAAATGGCATGGCAAAAAAATTAAGAGCAGATACATCTGTTTATGAAGCAGACGTTATAGTAAGCGGAGCCGATTATCATTTTACAGAAACCAATCTTTTATCTAAGGAATACAGAAGTTATTCAGAACGATATTGGAACAAGCGGGTCATGGCACCGTCCTGCCTTATGTATTATATAGGATTGAGCAAGAAAATAAAAAACATAGCCCATCATTCTCTCTTTTTTGATGTTCCATTTGAACCTCATGGCCGGGAAATATACACTGATCCAAAATGGCCGACGAATCCTTTGTTTTATGTCAGTGTTTCTTCTGTCACGGATCCTTCTGTAGCTCCGCCCGGATGTGAGAACCTAGTTTTTCTGATCCCGATTGCCGCTGGGCTTCAGGGTGATAGAGAGGAGTTAAGAGAAAAATATTTCCAGCTCATTATAAAAAGAATGGAAAAACATATTGGTGAGCCGTTGGAAAATTTTTTGATCTATAAGAAATCCTATTCGGTCAGCGATTTCGTACATGAGTACAATTCTTTTAAAGGGAATGCGTATGGCCTTGCCAATACGTTAAGGCAAACGGCTTTCTTAAGGCCATCATGCCGAAGTAAAAAAGTCAAGAATCTCTTTTATACAGGACAGTTGACCGTACCCGGTCCTGGAGTACCACCCAGCCTTATCAGCGGAGAAGTAGTTTCGAAAGAAGTGATCAAAGCATTCGGATAAATTAACTAAATTACAATACATGATGCAGCTATTTCATACCATAAGTGAAGATTGCAGTAAGATCGTTACAAAAAGCTACAGTAGTTCCTTTTCTTCTGCAATTCGTTTATTGCATAAGGATCTCAGAACTCCGATTTACAATATTTACGGATTTGTTCGCTTTGCAGATGAGATCGTCGACACTTTTCACGACCATGACAAGGAATATTTAATGCAGGAATTTAAGAAGGAAACATTTGATGCCATTGAGAGAGGATTAAGCCTTAACCCGATATTGAATAGTTTTCAGAAGACAGTGAATCAATATGACATCGATCATGACTTGATCCATGCTTTTTTCCACAGCATGGAACTCGACCTTTCCAAAAAGACATATGATAAAAATGAATACCAGGACTATATTTATGGTTCTGCTGAAGTAGTGGGCCTGATGTGCCTGACCGTTTTTTGTGAGGGAGATAAACAATTATACGAAAAACTGAAAGCACCTGCCAGAGCTTTGGGTGCGGCATTTCAGAAGGTGAATTTTCTTCGGGACATCAAAGCTGATTACACGGGATTATCCAGAATGTATTTTCCCAATTGCGATTTTATGAACTTTACCTGCCAGCACAAGAGGGAAATAGAAGAAGATATTGCTAACGATTTTAAACAAGGGTATCACGGGATTCTTCAATTACCGGTAAAAGCTAGGTTTGGTGTATATGTAGCGTATAGATATTATACAAGCTTATTTAAGAAAATTAAACGCATGCATCCGGAACGGATATTGAAAGAACGCATTCGAATTCCGGATCTGTATAAAGCGATGATCGTTCTGAGAGCCGGAGTAAAAAATCAATTAAAGATGATCTGATATGGAAATTCAGCAGGTGATATTAGTGAATAAAAATGATGAACCGGTCGGTATTGCAGATAAAATGCATGCTCATCTTGAGGGTTTGCTGCACCGTGCATTCAGCGTTTTTATTTTTAATAGCAAAGGTGAAATGCTTTTGCAACAAAGGGCTTTAACCAAATATCACAGTGGGGGGTTATGGACCAATGCCTGCTGCAGTCATCCTAAACCAGGTGAAGAAACTCTGGCAGCAGCGATGTTAAGGTTAAGAGAAGAGATGGGTTTTGAAACGAGCCTTGAAAAAATTTTTGATTTCACATATAAAACGACATTTGAAAATGGCTTGACCGAACATGAATTTGATCATGTTTTTGCAGGTGTTTACGACGGCAAAATTGAATTTAATAAGGAAGAGGTAATGGATTACTGTTTTAAAGATATTCAGGAAATACAGCAGTCCTTGTTAACGCATCATGGAAAATACACTGCATGGTTTCATTTGGCCTTTCCTGAAGTTGTAAGTTGGTGGAATGATCGGTATAAAACAAAAGTAGCCTAAGAATGACAACATTATATTATATATTGACGCTGGTTGGAACGTTTATATTGATGGAAGGAGTGACCTGGTGTACACATAAATTTGTGATGCATGGTTTTCTCTGGTATTTGCATCGGGACCATCATAATGTAGAGCCTGGATTTTTTGAAAAGAATGATGCTTTCTTTATCATTTTTGCAGTTCCCAGTATTTTACTGATCTATTTTGGTACGTTCGATCATGTGTGGTGGATGCAGGCAATCGGTTTTGGGATCATGGCTTATGGTTTTGCGTATTTCCTGGTGCATGACGTGATCATTCATCAACGTTTCAAATGGTTTACCAGGAGCAATAACACTTATGTAAGAGCTATTCGTTGGGCACATAAAATGCATCACAAACATCTGGACCGCCATGAGGGCGAAAGTTTCGGAATGTTGTATGTAGCCGGAAAATATTGGAAAAAGATCCGGCACGATAAAAAGCTGATGGCCGGAAATAAAAAAGTGGAATACGCTCCGGAAATCGAATAATTCTTCATTTCTCTTCATCTTTGCTTGCAATTTTTTTCTCTGAACTCGTCTTACCGATATGATTATATAATTGCCGGCGCAGGTTGTGCCGGTCTTAGTCTTGCCATTCACCTGATCAACTCCGGCAAATTTGCCGATAAAAAGATTCTTCTTATTGATAAAGATTCAAAAAAGAAGAATGACCGCACCTGGTGCTTTTGGGAAACAAAGCAGGGTTTATTTGAACCATTAGTTTACAGGAAATGGCAACAGGCATGGTTTTATGGGAAAAACATATCCCGTTTACTGCAGCTACTGCCTTATGAATATAAACTGATTCGTGGCAGTGATTTTTACAAATACTGTTTTGATATCATTGGTGCGCAAAAAAATTTTGAATTTATTTCCGGAGAGATAGAAAAAATTAATGAAAATGGTTCTGTAGTATTGAACGGACAAAAATTTGAAAGTGATTATATTTTCAACAGCATCATTTTTGAAAAGCCGGCATTAAAACCTACTCAATATTACCTGTTACAACATTTCAAAGGATGGATCATTGAAACAGCAGTTCCGGTTTTTGATGCCAACCAACCGGTGTTGATGGATTTTAGAGTTGGGCAAGAACGGGGAACCACTTTTGTATATGTCATGCCGTTTTCAGAAACGCAGGCTTTGATTGAATATACTTTATTTAATGATCATTTGCTGGAACAGCAGCAATATGATAGCGGTTTGAAGGATTATACTAACCATTTTTTGAAGATCGATTCTTATAAAATCATTGAGGAAGAGTTTGGCGTCATTCCAATGACTAATTACCGGTTTCCGGTAAGAAACGGCAAGATCATAAACATCGGCACCGCCGGAGGGCAAACTAAAGCATCCAGTGGTTATACCTTTAGATTTATACAAAAACATTCTGCTGCGTTGGTAAAGCAATTGATTGATTCAGGGAATCCTTTTTTAAACAAGCCGGTTTCAGCTTCAAGGTTTCATTTTTATGATAGTACGCTTCTCCATATTCTTTCTCACCACCAACTACCCGGCGAAAAGATCTTCAGCGACTTATTTAAAAAAAATAACCCTCAACAGGTGTTGAGGTTTTTAGATAATGAAAGTTCATTAAAAGATGAATTGAGAATAATTTCTTCTTTGCCCACCATACCATTTTTTAAGGCGGCATTAAAGCAGTTGTGATATTTTTAATTATCCGGATCGAATTGCATAAAGGATCTTCTGACAGCTTTGAGCATACTGAATAGCTGCGCTATATCGATGAACATCATAATTACGAGTGCCAGTAAAACATACCAGGGTAATTTTAATTTCTGATTGTTAAGATCTTTCTGAAAATAATTCACTATGGCAGCTCCCAAAGCAATTCCTACAATCAAAAAGGAAAGGAGTGAGTAAAGTACTTTGAGAAACATCACCTGCATAGTTGTATAACCGATCTTGAAATTTTCCAGTATTGCTGCAGGGATGATCAATACCAGTGCGATCCAGCTCCAGTTTTTTCCAAACCAGCTGTCACTAAGCATGATATTTAAAAGAAGGATGATAATGATAGAGAGTAAACCCCAGGGAAAAAGCAGGAAGGTGCTCGGCTTCCCGGTGGCAATGCTTACTTTTTCTGTTTTTTCCATAAAAGAAAATTTTGTGCAGTAAGGTAAACATTTTTTCAAACAAGAAGGGGCAAAATTCAGGCAAAGATTTAGTAGTCTCGCCCAGAATCGAACTGGGATATCAAGTTCCGGAGACTTGCGTACTATCCATTGTACTACGAGACCAATTGAGTCAGGAGTCACTACTCCAGGTTATTTTATCAATCCATGTGCATTAGTGGCAAAGATCTTTACGGCGATAGCCAGCAAAATTACGCCAAAAAATTTTCGCACTGCAATCAAACCTGCTGAACCAAGCAACTTTGCTATAACATTTAATGATTTCAAGACAATAAACACAATTATCAGGTTGATCAGTATAGCTACCAGGATAGTTGTTTCTCCATAGTTTGCCTTTAAGGACATCACTGTGGTTAGCGTTCCGGAACCTGCGATCAATGGGAATGCAATGGGGACGACAGTCGCAGCAGTAACGTCTTTTTCGCTTTTGAAAAATTCTATTCCTAACACCATTTCCAGGCCGAGAATAAAAATAACTATTGAACCACCCACTGCAAAGGACTTTACATCCAGCCCGAGTAATTTGAGAAAAGCTTCTCCGGCAAAAAGAAATACGATCATCAACGCACCAGAAATAAGGGTAGCCCTCAATTCCCTGATACCGCCTGTTTTCGCTTTTAATGAGATGAGAACAGGGATGGCGCCAATAATATCAATGACTGCAAAAAGAGTGAATGTGACTGTGAGGAGCTCACCGAAATTTATGGTCATATGATCCGGTTTAGCGCAAAGGTAATGTGTCCGTTCACAAGCTGAAATTTATACCTGCATTAAAATTGAAACGGGCAGCATTGTAGCCAAGAAAATCAATATATTTTTTGTTAGTTACATTTTTCAGATTCAAAAACAACTTGAATCGTTTATCCAATCTATATTCACCGTACAGGTCAATGGTCAGGTATGATTTTAAAATTTCCGGGACGGCGCCATAAATAAATTCATCTCTTTTGCCCACTGCACGAAATTGAGTGCTGATGAAAAAATTCCTGGAAGCCTGCAACCCAATATTCAGATTAAATGCGTTTTTAGGTATGCGATAAAGGTTATAATAAGAAGAATCTTTGCCGATAGGAGCGCCGGTCCCATCATAAGCCGATCTTGTTTTCCCGTCTGTATATGTGTAATTCAAATTCAGATTCCATATATCTGTTTTGTACGTTGCTTCCAGTTCTGTTCCATAATTTTCCTGTTTGCCTGCATTGATATACAAACTTGCAAAAGTGGAGGGTTCGTACGAATAAAGTATGGCATTTTTTGTATTGCGATAAAAACCTGTGAGTCTGAAAAAGAAATGCCTGTTTGAAAAGATCTCAAAACCTGCTTCTTCAATAGTACCTTTTTCCGGTTGCAATTTTGAATTACCGGCTGACGGATCGAACAGCTGGTACAATGTCGGCGTTTTGTATGCAGAATATAAATTGACAAAGATTTTTGCTTTATCGTTTATTAAATAAAATGGATTAATGGTATAGGTAAAATTGTTCCCGTATTCAGAATGATGATTCCATCTGCCGCCTATTTCGACGCTAAAGCCATCTTTATTTTTATAAACTGCCGAGGCATACGGACTGATCTGTGTCATACTTCTATTTAAGACCGGAGCTTCATAAGGACCAAAAATACCAGTTGAGAAATATTGCTGAAAGGTATTGTTTAAACGATAATCAGCACCGGCAAGAAATTCCCAATTGCCGCATTTCCAGTTGTCATAGATTTCTGCATAGTGTGTTCTTCCAATGAAAGTGCTTCTGGAGAAATCAATGTAAGGATTGCTTCGGTACGATGAGTCATCCAGGTAGTCGCGGCTTACATAATTGAATGCATAATTAAAATGCAATGAACCTGCGGAATGATTATAAACAAGACCTGTTCCGGTCTGGAAATTTTTTGTTGTTACCGAATAATCTTTCTCGTCTGTAAAGGCAGATGCATCGAGATCGGTTTTGTATTCACTGAAGTTGGTAAATAATTTCAATTGAAGGTTCTTATTTATTTTAAAAAGAATATTCCCATTGACCGCATATTCATTGATGCCGTCTTTATCAAAATTCTTACTGCCGGTAGAATCGTATGCAGCAGAAAATCCATCGGAACTAAGATGCGTGTATTGAATGCCATAATTTATTATTTGCGTATTGCCGCCAATGCCTGCAGTGGTTTTTACTGTATTATAACTTCCATCGGTAATGCCGGCATTCACAGAAAAATGTTTGCTATCATTTTTCCTCGTAATAATATTTACAACTCCTGCCACAGCATCCGATCCGTAAAGGGTAGACTGGCCGCCTTTTAGTATTTCAATTCGTTCGATCTGATCAATCGGCAGATAGTTGAGGTCAAAATAATTGTTGTTGACAGAAGGATCATTTACCGGAATTCCATCCACAAGAATTAGTGAATTGCCGGCCGATGCCCCGCGAATATCAAGCGTAAGATTGGTTCCAGGATTATTGGTAGCGCCGGAAATAGTAACTCCTGCTACGGTGTTTAATATTTCACCCAATGTTTTCCCTGAACTTTTCTCTAATTGCTGGCGATTGATAACAGTAACGACCTTACCTGTTTCACTTTGTTTTTGGGGATACTTGTTGGCAGTTATAATGACTTCATCAAGTGTTTTTGTTGTGTCTTGCTGTGAGAATGAATGACTGCTGATGATGACAGCAGCCACAATAAAAAATTTCTTTTTCATTACTGAAAATCTTTTTGTGACTGCTTCCAGGAAAATGATGATGAATATAAATGCCGCCCAGGCGTTTACATTACCGCTTTTCACCCGAAAGCAAAATAAAATGTTTCTGATCTGGCAGGTCTTCTGGCTCGGCTGATGTTGAACACCTTCCCGCTGAATTTGTGCTAACAAAAATCAACAGTGGTTTGAGGATTCAATGGGTGAATTGTCAATAGTCAACGGTCAGGAACTTGCCATTCACTACTCACAATTCACTAGCCTTACAGCTACGGGGATAGCTCCGGAATTTCACCGGATTCCCTTTTCATCCCGACTGGTCGGGAACCAGAACGTAGCAAAAGTAGGAGCAAGCGCTGTATTCAAAAAAATCATTTTGTTCACAAGATGGTCATAAAATTTTTAAAGCTGCACCAATATAATAGTTGATGCCCGGAGCCGCATTGTAATAACGACCTGCAGCAGCATTGATGTCGTTGCCCAAACTATATGTTATATTAAAGGCATTGTCAACTCCGCCAAATAACTCCAGCAAATTTTTTCTAGCAAAAGTTTTTTTCCAGCCGATCCTGGCGCCAAGCAGGTTATAGGATGATGCAAAATCAGTATTGGCATCATTCATCGGTATCGGATCGCTGTAGTAGTAAGTCAGGTTTGCATAAAAGCCATGTTTGATATTTATATCAGTTCCTGCTGCAACCGTATTGGGAGCGACGCTGGGAATTTTATTTCCGGAATAATCAGTGGTTAGTTGTTTGAAATCATGATACCTGAAATTATACAGCGTATAACTGATCCAGATCCTAGCATGAGTGATGAATGCTCTCGGATTTTTGAAAAACTGGTAGCTCGCCTGCGATTCAATTCCTTTTTGCCGGGTTGATCCGGCATTAGTATAATAATCTGCATTGCTGAAATCCCTTCGTTGAACGATCGCATTTTTTAATTCATAATAAAATGCGTTTACTTCAATATACAATCGTTGCCTCAACCAACTGCTTTTAAAACCAGTTTCATAATTGATCCCATGTTCTGCATTGAGGCTGGTACTGATAACACTGGTAGAAGGCAATACTTCTGAAACTGACGGCGGAGAAAATCCTTTGGAGATACTGCCATACAACCAAAAATTCCCGATCAGTTTTTTTGAGATTGCCAATCGCGGTGCCAGTTCATTCCTATAGGTTCTTTTTTGAGGAGGAAGAGGCGGTGCTTCAAGTTGAGTAATGCGTATGTAAGATTCTGTACTGCCAACTCCTGCTGTGACGTTCCAGTCATTTTTGAGGTGAACATCCGCTTGTGCGAACAAAGAGATAATGCTGTTCCTGATATTATCATTGATTTGAATGGTGTCGGCATGACCGTTTACATTTCCGTAATCTTTGGTATTAAAATATCCTTGTTGTGTTTCTGCGCCAAAAACAATTTGAATAAAATTGTTTTTAGTTTGGGGTGTCCAATGAAAAATTGTTCTGGCTCCGAAATGCGGCTCCCGTCGGATCTCATAATTCCTGAAAGTGGGATTCGTGATATGAGAAATGGTTCCATATAAAATTGAAGTATTCTCCAAACGATCATTGAAATGATAATTATTGCTGACGCCCAGTAGTCCTGTTTTTTGATAAATAGCAGCCTGTGAAGCATCAGCGCTGGGGAGTCCGCCTGCGGCCGGCCTTGCCTGCCTTGGATTGTTACTGTATTCTGTTTTATTTAAAGCTCCCGGAGTTTGATAGTAAAGATCACCATACAGAAAATTAAAATTGAGCTGATCTTTCTTACTTGCTTTTACCTGCATTTGCCATGTTCCAATATCACGACGCATAGAAGTATGATCTCTGTAACCGTTGGAATTTTGATGAGAATAATTGATCACATTCCTGATCTTATCGTTGCCACCATTCCATTGGGCGTCTATATTATTGGCTCCATAACTTCCGCAGAGATAACGAAGATCAATTTCTTTTCTTTGAAACTCCGGCAAGCTGTTGATAAGAATAGCGCCGCCGGTTCCTGCGCCATATAAACTTCCTGCCGGGCCTTTAATGATCTCTATCGAATTAAAATTGTAATAACTCAGTTGATTCAGATAGGTATTACCTCCGGGATCGGTAAAAGGAATTCCGTTCCAATATACTTTTACATTGCGAACGCCAAATGGTGAACGAACCGTACTACCACGGATATTCATGCGATAACTTCCGGGCGATCGTTCTTCCATTCTTACTCCGGGCGTATTATTCAATGCCGGTAGAACACTCATATCATTGGATCGTTCCAGATCTTGTTGACTGATATAATTGACAGCAGTAGCAATTTGTTTCAGTTGCCGGTTTTGTTCATAAGCTTTCAACACCACTTCTCCCATTATTTTGGCAGAGTCTGCAGGAACTTGCTGTGCCCGGATGCATGAAAAGAAAAAACAAAACAGGAAAAAAAGAGATAGATTTTTTTTCATGGAATTGGCTTCATTTCGTACTGCTAAGGTAGAATGTTTTTTCCCTATCTTCAACTTATGAGTGAAAAGAATAAACTGGGAATTTTTGATTTTACGATGATTGTTATCGGACTGGTGATCGGCATGGGAATTTTTCGAACAGCCACCGATGCTGCCAGCGCTGCGATCAATCCAACCATTTATTTTGTTGCCTGGATCGTTGGCGGAGTCATTGCACTTTGCGGTGCCTTAACATATGCAGAAATTGGCTCCCGCTACCCGGTTACAGGCGGATATTATAAAGTTTTTTCTTATGCGTATCATCCTTCCATTGCTTTTGCATTGAATTGCAGTATTCTTATTTCCAATGCAGCTTCGGTTTCCGGTGTGGCGTTAATCGGCGCCGGATATATCAGCAAAGTTTTTTTAGGAACAGGAGCCAGCGATATAATAAAGGTGCTTATCGCTATGGTTTCTGTTTTTATATTTTATGGCGTTAATCTTTTAGGTTTAAAGATGAGCGCAAAAACACAAAGTGTTTTAATGCTGATCAAAATAGGAATGATCCTGTTGCTGATTGCTGCGCTTTTTTTCCCTTCTGCGTATGATGCAAATTCTACAGCCACGGTCGCGAACAGCGATATTGGGTGGAAGGAATGGATCAAATCATTCGGCCTTTGCCTGGTTGCTGTTTCATTTACTTATGGCGGTTATCAGCAAACTATCAATTTCGGTAATGAAGTAAACAGGGCGAGTAAGAATATTCCACGTGCCATATTTTTTGGCATTACTGTGATCATTATTTTATATCTATCAGTAAATATTGCTTATTACAAGATAGTCGGTTTTAATACTATGAAAACAACAGGTGAGATTGCTTCAGCTGTTGTTGGGAAAATGTTTGGCTCACAGGGTGCTAATATTTTTTCCGGACTACTTTTTTTAAGTGTGTTGGCTTATGTAAATGTTTCATTGATGAGCAACCCCAGAGTTATTTATGCAATGAGCGAAGATGGGGTATTGCCCTCAGTTTTTAAAAAGAAGAATGAAAAGAAAGATGTGCTGACTTTATCATTGACTGTTTTTGCAGTGGCTTGCGTCATTGTATTATTCTTTGCCAATACATTTGAAAAAATCCTTAGTTTCTCGATCTTCCTGGATTCATTCGGAATGGCTACATCAGCAGCAACGATTTTTATGTTGCGAAAACGAACAAAACAACTAGACGGAACCGGTATTTATAAAATGCGATTGTTCCCCTTACAACCGCTCATATTCATTGCGGCGTATGTTTTTGTTTGCGCCAGCATTGTTATGTCTAAACCAATGATCGCATTGACAGGTGTGGGTGTGTTGGCAGGATTTTCCCTTATTTATTTTCTTGTTCGCAATTTTGCTCAAAACAAAACAAATTGACCATGTCATTATTGCCTGAAAAAATTTCCCAGATCATTAATGAACTTGGTGAAGAAAGGGAAAATTATTTTAATGCTGTTTCGCCACCCATTGTTCAAACAAGCAATTTTGCTTTTAAAACAGTTGATGAGATGAGTTACGCATTGGAAGATGAGATGCGGACTTATTTATACAGCCGTGGACTGAATCCAACTGTTGAAATACTCCGGAAAAAATTAGCTGCATTGGATCAGGCAGAAGATTGTTTGGTCTTTAACAGTGGCGCTGCGGCAATTTTTGCCGGAATTTTCGCCAATGTAAAATCAGGAGATCATGTTGTTTCGGTAAGGGCACCTTACACCTGGGCGCAGCGAACTTTTGATGTGATACTTCCGCGATTTGGTGTAACAACTACTTACATTGATGGAACAAAGATTGAGAATTGGGAACAAGCTACACGCAACAATACGACATTGTATTATCTGGAATCTCCCAACAGTTGGGATTTTGCATTGCAGGATATTAAAGCGGTGGCGGACCTGGCAAAGAAAAAAAATATTGTCACGATGATTGACAATAGTTATTGTTCTCCGATCTATCAACAACCCATTGCTTTGGGAATTGACCTAAGTATGCAAACCGCTACAAAATATATCGGCGGGCATAGTGACGTACTTGGCGGTGTATTGAGTGGTTCCCAAAAAATGATCAAAAAAATATTTGACAGCGAATACCTGAATGTTGGCAGTGGCATTCAACCCTTCAATGCCTGGTTATTGATCCGCGGACTTAGAACACTGCCTGCTAGATTAGAACGGATCACAATATCTACATTGGAAGTTGTCCGGTTCTTGAAGAATCATCCTAAAATAGAAGGAGTGATTTTTCCGTTTGACGAATCATTCCCGCAATATGAATTAGCTAAGAAACAAATGGGCGGAGCTTGTGGCTTATTTACTTTTATTGTGAAGACCCAAAAAAGAGAGTCCATTGTCAAATTCTGCCAATCGTTGAAACATATCCTGATGGCAGTAAGCTGGGGCGGACATGAAAGCCTTGTTATCCCTAAATGTGTTGGTATTTCAGAAAAGGATTTTGATCGTGGTAATAAGGAGCATCGTTTTGTAAGAATGTATGTAGGAATGGAAGATCCGCAGTATCTTATTCAAGACCTGGAGCAGGCATTGTCTTTCATTAAGTAAAAAAAGCTTACACCCTAAACCGGCTATCAAAAATCAGGCACTCTCTCGCTGCAATTCGCCTATTTTTGCGCCCTATGATGCGCTTTCTAAAACTGGCTTTTTGCCTGCTGATTTTCTCCCGGTCTTTTTCACAGGAAAAATGGGACCTGCGGAAATGTGTAGAGTATGCTTTGCAAAACAATATTTCTGTAAAGCAGGCAGACCTGCAAATTCGTTTTGCTGAATTGGACCTCCAACAAAGTAAATTATCCCAATATCCTTTTGTGAATTTTGGCGGTAATCTTGGTTATAGTTCAGGTCGTAACCAGGACCCGACAAGTTTCAGTCTTATTACTACCGGCTATCTTGCCAATAGTTATTCGTTGCAGGCAAGTTTGGATTTTTTTAATTGGTTCACCAAAAAAAATACAATTGCACAAAAAGATTATAATCTGCAGGCTACACAGGCAGGAGCACAAAAAGCAAGAGATGATATTTCATTGAACGTGGCAGTGGCATATCTGCAGGTATTGCTGGGAAAAGAGCAAGCTAATCTTGCTGCCATACAGGTAGACCAGACAATATCACAATTAGAAAGTACCCGAAAGCAGGTAGATGCAGGCGCACTTCCGGAATTAAATGCGGCGCAGGTGGAATCACAGTTGGCAACAGATAGCTCTAACCTGATCGCAGCACAGACTTCCGCACAGGAATTACTACTTCAGTTAAAAGCTTTATTGAATCTTGATGCCGCCGCGGATTTTGATATCGCTGCCGTTCCGGTGGACCTTGTTCCTGTAGAAAGTTTGGCGGATCTGCAACCGGAGGCTGTTTATAATTTAGCATTGGCAAATCTGCCGCAGCAAAAAGTAGATGAACTAAATCTTAAAGCCGCAATAAAATCGGTGCAGGTAGCTCGTGGCAATATGTATCCTACTTTTTCATTGTTTGGAAGTCTTGGGACCACTTACAATGATAAGGCCAACGAGATAAAATCCAAGACTCAGATCAATGCGCCGATAGGAACGGTAACAGTAGGTGCAGCAAATTACCAGGTTTATCCATTAAGCCCTTTTGATGTATACAATTATGGAAAGATCACTTATTTCAACCAGCTGAACCAGAATTTCAGACAATCTGTTGGAGTAAGTGTCAGTGTGCCGATTTTCAATGGAGGCAATTTGAGAACTGGGTGGCAACGGGCAAGGCTTAGCTTGAAACAAACGGAACTTCAGAAAGAGCAGAACAGCATGACCCTGAAGCAGGATATTTATAAAGCCTATAATGATGCATTGGCAGCTTTTGAAAAATTTAATGCAAACAAAAAATCAGTGGAGACAGCCCAGAAAGTATATGATTTTGCAAAAAAACGTTACGACCTGAATTTGCTTTCAACCTATGATCTGTTGATCAGCCAGAATAGTTTGCTTACTGCGAAATCACAAATGTTGTATTCGCATTATGATTATGTTTTTAAAATGAAATTGCTTGAATTTTATAAAGGGCAGGGAATTAAACTTTAAAACTTTCAAATAACATGAACAAAACTGTCAAATGGATATTGATCATTCTGGGAATAATAATTGTGCTGATCATTGCCGGTAAATTAATTGTCGGTGGAGGCGATAGCGGCGGAATAAAAGTGGCAACTGAAAAATCAGCAAAACGAACCATTATTGAGACGGTGAATGCCAGCGGAAAAATTTATCCTGAAACAGAGGTGAAGATCAGCCCGGATATTTCCGGTGAGATCACAGAGCTGGATGTGCAGGAGGGAGATACAGTAAAGAAAGGCCAGGTATTAGCACGTATCTATGCAGATATTTATGCCCTGCAAAAGGATATGGCGGCATCCAGGGTAAATCAATCGGAAGCTACTGTAGCAAATAGTGAAGAATCGCTCAATGCTTTAAAGGCCAATCTGGACCAGGCCAAACAAACTTATGATCGGAATAAAACATTGTTCGACCAAAAAGTAATTTCAAAAGCAGAACTGGAGCAATATGAAACAACATATCGCACTGCATTAGCAAATTATAATGCTGCTAAGCAAAATATTCTCAGCCTTAAAGCCGGGGTACAATCCGCACAAACGGACCTGACTTCTGCAGCCAAAAATTTAAGTCGTACTACATTAACAGCACCGATGGATGGTGTCATCACCTCATTGAAAGTGAAAAAGGGAGAAAGAGTAGCGGGTAATAGTTTCACTTTGGGAACAGAGATGATGACTGTATCCGATATGAGTGTGATCGAAGTTCGGGTAGATGTTGGCGAAAATGATATTGTGAAAGTGAACATTGGTGATTCTGCAGATGTGGAAGTGGATGCTTATAACAACAGGAAATTCAAAGGAGTGGTTACAAAAATTTCCAGCAGCACCAACGCTACAGCTGCGACAACAACATCGAACGATGTGACCAACTATGAGGTCAGGATACGATTGATCAGGGATTCCTACAAAGATCTGATTGCAACCACCTTTCCCTTCAGGCCCGGCATGAATGCCAGCGCTGATATCAAAACCCGTCAGCATGATAATGTTTTATCTGTTCCGATCACTGCTGTAAATGCCAGGGTTAAAGGAACTGATAAAAACCTGGCTCAAAAGAAGCAGGAGGAGAGCAAAATGAAGGAAGATAATAATGATGCACAAAACGATAATAATGCGTCCACTACTGATGAACTGGAAGAAGTGGTATTTGTATTGCAAAAAGATGGTAAAGTAAAAAAGACAGTTGTGACTACCGGTATTCAGGATATTAATTATATAGAGATCAATAGCGGCTTAAATGAGGGAGATGAGGTGGTGATCGGGCCTTACTCAGCCATTAGCAAAACACTGAAGGATGGATCAAAAGTGAAAGTAGTTCCAAAAGATAAATTATTTCAGAATTAAAATGCCAGTGATCTTCCGAAAGAGTTCTGATGACAGAACTCTTTTTTTCAGCAAATTTGCTGAAGTGACTTTCTTACCTTTATTTTTTTAGAATCTTTACAAAAGGTTTTGAATTATGGGCCGTCATTTTGGAATAATAGGAGGAGGTAGTTGGGCTACAGCGCTGGCAAAAATCCTTACGGATAAAAATCATTCTGTCAATTGGTGGATCCGTAGCAATGAAATAATTCAGAATCTTCGGGAACGGGGGAATAATCCGCACTATCTGAGTTCGGTTGATTTTAATAGGGCTCTTCTTTCTCTTTCTAATGATATAAATACCGTTGTAAAAAAATCCGATGTTTTAGTGATAGCCGTTCCGTCAGCGTATGTTGAACAAAGTATCGGAATGACGTCAACCGCTGATTGGAAAAATAAAAAAGTGGTTTCTGCCATAAAAGGTTTATTGCCCGATAGAAATGTCTTATTGAATTATTATTTACAGCAGCAATTTAATATCCCCCTTGAAAATTATTTTGCTGTTTTAGGACCATGTCATGCAGAAGAAGTGGCCGCAGAAAAATTATCTTATCTCACTTTTTCAGGAATTGATCTGATTACGGCGTCTGAAATCGCTACCCATTTTAACACGGAATATATCAACACAATCATCAACCCCGATATATTAGGAGTGCAATATGCTGCCGTATTAAAAAACATTTATGCATTGGGAGCGGGCATTGCTCATGGATTGGATTATGGAGATAATTTTTTAAGTGTGTATATCGCCAATGCAGCAGATGAAATGGCAAGTTTCTTAAGAAAATTTGGTGTCGAACATATCGTTGTTGGTGAGCATGAAGGCGAAGATCCGATCACACATCGCAAATCCCCTAATTATGCAGCATCCGTTTACCTGGGTGATCTGCTTGTCACCTGTTACTCTTTATTCAGCCGCAACCGCACTTTCGGTAGCATGATCGGGAAAGGTTATTCTGTTAAAGCGGCCCAATTGGAATTGAATATGGTAGCCGAAGGCTATAATGCTTCAAAATGTATTTATAATATCAACCAGTCCGTTAATGCTGCAATACCCATTGCTGAAACCATTTACCGGATCCTTTGGGAAAACGTTAAAGCGTCAACAGGTTTTAAACGCATAGAACAGTGTTTGGTCTGACCAAGGAAAGTAACAGTAATTTTTAGTTCTATGCCTATTTCTTACAACGGATTCGGGCCATTGGCCATTTTGATCATGGTGCTTTGCCTGGTAGTTTCAGAGGCATACAAAAAAATCCGGCACAGGCAGAGGCATCATTAAATCCCTTAATTTTAAGTAAACAAACCTACAGGCCATGATTCAGTTTTTCCAGATTCTATTCCTGGTTGCTTCTATTGTTTTGATCGTTCTTAATGTTATTCATTTTAATAAATACAGGGAATCAAAATTGCACCCGGATGCCATACCCCATCCCATTCGTTGGTTTGATTTTATTTTGACCAGCCTTGTAGCAGTAGGTTGTGCTATAACAACAATTATAGGGTTGCTAAAAAAATAAAGCCGCAGTAATTCCATCAGCCAGGAGCTTTCCTTCATTGGTTAATATCAAATGGTTTTCATTCAGTTTTATTAAGCCATTCTCAATATATCTTTTGCTTGCAGCCTGCAGCTTATCACTTGCTGCTTCATCAATTTTTGCAAGATTCAATCCTTCCGTTGTTCTCAACGAAATCATGATGTATTCGTTCAATTGCTGCGTTGGAGTGAGTTCTTCTTTTTCAAAAGGGATCACTCCTTTATTAATAGATTCAATATAAATGTTATTGTTGGCAATATTCCACTGTCGTGAGCTCCCATTAAAAGAATGAGCCGAAGGTCCCAGTCCAAGATATTTTTTGCCTTGCCAATACGATGCATTGTGCCGGCTACGAAAACCCGGTTTGGCAAAATTGGAGATTTCATAATGTTCATAGCCGGAATTGCCGAGCCATTGCATTAATAATAAGAATTGTTCAGATTGTTTATCCGGATTTATATCTTCTTTTTCATGTTGACGGATCAATTTATAAAGCGGCGTTTTTTCTTCTACGGTCAAAGCATAGCAGGAGAGATGCGGAACAGACAAACCAATGGCTGTTGCAACATTTTGGTTCCATTTTTCATTGGTCAACAACGGAGTTCCGTAAATAAGATCAATAGTAATATTATTAAAATACTGAATGGCTAATTGTAAGTTAGCGATCGCCTGTCCGGCATTATGTGCCCGGTTCATCCATTTCAGATCTTCATCAAAAAAACTTTGGACACCGATACTGAGGCGATTGATCCCTGCATCTTTCCAATCCGATAATTTTTTCTCACTGATGTCGTCCGGGTTAGCTTCAAGTGTAATTTCAGCAAATTTTGATACGGGAAAAATTGATCTGATCCGGTCAATTTGCAATTTCAAATCTTCAATTTCCAATAAACTTGGCGTACCACCCCCAAAATAGATCGTTTCAACCGGCTCATCCAGCAAATAATTTTTTTGCAGCTCTGTTTCTTTCAATAAAGCGTTGACAAATTCGTTTTTATACCGTAACGAAGTGCTGAAGTGAAAGTTGCAATAATGGCAAGCCTGCCTGCAAAATGGTATATGAATATAAATTCCGGCCAAGCGGTTTGCGATTTAATGAATAATTTTAATCTCTGATTATCCTGGCGGAAAGCCGAATGACAAGATTACAACTGCAAATATCGGTTCTTGTTTTCCATTTATTTTGCCTGAATGTTATAGGGCAGAATAATTACAGTCTTCTTATAAAAGGTGCCGACAGAGATTCATCTTTTATAGTTTCTAATTTTTCTTTAACTACTTCCTTTGTTTCGAGGATTGATTGTGTAGAATATATCAACAAACTACCGGCGTATCTGCAAACGAAAGGATATTTCACTGCTTCGCTTGACAGTATTCATTATGATAGCACTTTTGCACGAGTGGTACTTTTTCTGGGAGAACCTTATAAATGGGTATCGTTGGATACAAAAAAAGTTGATCCTTTATTGCTGGATGCTGCCGGATGGAAGGAAAAAGCGTTTGACAGGAAACCTGCGGATTTTTCACAAGTGAAGTTGATGGAACAGCGAATGCTGGAGTACCTGGAAAATAACGGGCATCCTTTTGCAAAGGTTTCTTTAGATAGTGTTCGTATCCAAGATGACAGTGTTTCTGCACTGCTGAGAGTGGATCAGGGCCCCCCGTATAAAATTGATAGCATCAGGATCTTTGGTAATGCTAAAGTGTCCAGCATTTATTTACAGCGGTACCTGAATATTCCCAATGGCAGTCTTTATAGCAAAGAGAAGTTGGTGAACATCAATAAGAAACTTCGTGATCTGACCTATATAGAACAGGAGCGTCCATTCGATATTTCTATGTTGCCCACAGGATCGGTAGTAAATCTTTATCTTAAACAGAAAAAAAGCAGTCAGATCTATGCAATCATCGGGTTTCAGCCAAATAGTGACGCAACCAGTAGTAAAAAGCTTTTGATAACAGGCGAGGGCAACCTGAACCTGAAGAATGCACTTGGCGCGGGTGAAACGATAGGCCTCAATTTCCAGGCGTTACAGGTGCAGTCTCAGCGACTGAACATTCTTTATCAGCATCCATATATTTTTAATTCCCCGTTTGGATTAGATTTCAATTTCGATATGTTTCGAAAAGACAGCAGTTTTCTCAATGTGAATCTGCAACTGGGGGCACAGTATGTTCTTTCTTCTACTCAAACCGGAAAACTTTTTTTACAAAGATTTCAGACCATTGTTAATGGCGTGGATAAGAATTTTATTTTACAAAATTATCGACTGCCTGATGCTGCCGATGTAAGTACGGTAAATGCGGGTATCAATTATGAGTTTAATAATACCAACTACAGACTAAATCCCAAAAAGGGGAATGATTTTACTATTGAAACGACCATTGGCACCAAGAGGATCAAAAAGAACAATGATATACTGAATTTGAAAGATCCCAATAACCCGTCATTTGATTTTGGTTCCTTGTACGATACGGTGAAGCTTAAAACTTATCAGCTAAGGGTAAGAATGACAGTTGAAAAATATTTGCCTATAGGAAAGCAAAGCACTGTTAAGGCAGCCATCAATGGCGGCTTTTTGCAAAGCGGAAATATTTTCCGGAATGAGCTGTTCCAGATCGGTGGATACAAATTATTGAGAGGTTTCGATGAAGAAAGCCAATATTTGTCACAGTTTGCTATTGCTACGGTCGAATACCATTACCTGATTGGTGTGAATTCTTATTTCTATACATTGTTGGATGGAGGTTGGGGGAGAGATAATAGCCAGAACAATAATGCCAATTACTCATATATCGGGACTGGTTTGGGCCTTGCTTTCGAAACCAAGGCAGGTATTTTCAACCTGGCATGGGCTGTAGGAAAGCGAGACGATACCCAATTAAATCTCCGGCAATCAAAAATTCATTTCGGATTTGTGAATTATTTTTAAAGCATCAACCGGTTAGGATATTTTTGTATTATAATTTTTTTTCTTGAGCCGTTTTTTTATCTGCATTTTATTTTTTTTGTTTTTTTCAGAATGCCTTGCGGCGCAATCCGGGCAGGATTCCACACATCGTGTTCATGATTCATTGAAATTGGTTCAGGATACCGGTTCAATAGCCCGGTCTGATGCTGTTTCTGCAAATACGGATTCCGTTTCTAAGAGACCTGAAAAACCCGGAAGCTGGCATATAGCTATAAGAAAAGATTATTTTATAAGAGATTTCAACCAGGAAATAATAAAAAGACATCCATATTTTGGTTTTACAGCACCGGTAATTACAATTATATCTTATCAAAAAGAATTCGGCGGTAAAGAATTTCTTTTTTATACTTTGATCGGACTGTTGATTGCCTTTGCGTTGCTAAAGCGGCTTTTTCCAAAATATATTAATGACCTCTTCCGGCTTTTTTTCCGCACAACATTAAAACAAAGGCAGATCCGGGAACAGCTGATGCAATCTCCGCTGCCATCTTTGTTATTTAATGGATTCTTCATTATTTCATCAGCGCTTTATGTTGATTTATTACTGCAGCATTTTCATCTGAATGGCATTAATGATTTCTGGAAGATGTTTTTATACTGTGGGTTGGCTATTTCGGGAATTTATCTCATCAAGTTTCTTGGCCTCAAGCTCTCCGGATGGATTTTCAGTGCCGAGGAAGCAACCAATTCATATGTATTCATTGTTTTTATAGTCAATAAAATGATTGGCATTTATTTGCTTCCTTTTTTGGTTTTGTTGGCTTTTACACAAGGGAATATTTACCAGGTTTCTTTGATGCTTTCCTGGTGTGGGATCGGCGCTTTATATCTTTATCGGCTGGTATTGTCGTATGGGGCTGTTCGTAATCAGGTCAAACTCAACCCCTTTCATTTTCTTTTGTATATATGTGCATTTGAGGTAGCGCCTGTTCTGCTGTTATATAAAGCATTGCTATTCTTTTTCAATAGAACTACTTAACTTTGCAGCCAACTTTAGGCAATCTGATTATGGTAAAAGACGGGGCTAAAAAGGCTGATACACAGGCAAAAATGATCCAGAAAATTTTAATTACCCAACCGAAACCCGAAAGCGATAAGTCTCCTTATTTTGAGCTTTCCCGGAAATATAGCGTTGAGCTCGATTTTTATCCTTTTATTAAGCTGGAACCCATTCCCGCTAAAGATTTCAGGAAGCAAAAGATCGAGATTCAGAATTATACGGCAGTAATTTTTACAAGCCGCAATGCGATCGATCATTTTTTCAGGATTTGCGAAGAAATGAAGATCAATATTTCTCAGGATACTAAATATTTCTGCATTACCGAAGCAGTTGCTTTGTACCTGCAAAAATTTATACTATATCGCAAACGTAAAGTTTTTTACGGCAGCGATGGTACGAATAAAAGCATGTTTGATGTGATCAACAAGCATAAAGGAAATGAAAAATTTCTTTATGTATGTTCCGAAAATCAGCAGGATAATGAGATATGCAACTGGCTAAAGGCAAATAATTGCGAATTCTCGCTTGCTTTCATGTACCGTACCCAAAGCAATGATGTAAAAGAGATCCTGGCAAAAAAAGAATATGACATCATTTGTTTTTTCACCCCCAGCGGTGTAAAAAGCCTTTTTGATAATGTACCGAAGTTTAAACAGAATGGAACAGTTATCGGCGCTTTTGGCAATAATACGTCAAAAGCAATAGAAGATGCCGGTTTGAAATTAGAGATCAAGGCACCACAACCACAAATGCCAAGTATGGTATCTGCGCTGGAACAATTTTTGGCCATCCACCTGAGGAAGAAATGATTTTTGATCAAATAGATTTGAAAGAAGGGCACTTGTGAGGTGCCCTTCTTCTTTTAAACTTTATTCAACGAACTTCGTTTTGATATTCTGATTCGCCGATGCATACCAATCAACTCATCAATGAAACAAGCCCTTACCTGCTTCAACATGCTCATAATCCTGTGAACTGGTTTGCGTGGGGCGAAGAAGTTCTGCAAAAAGCACGGAATGAGAATAAACCTATTTTGGTAAGTATCGGTTATTCGGCTTGCCATTGGTGCCATGTTATGGAAAGAGAAAGTTTTGAAGATGAAGCCACTGCCCGGATCATGAACGAGCATTTCATTAATATCAAAATTGACCGGGAAGAACGACCGGATCTCGATCATATTTATATGGATGCCGTTCAGGCAATGACCGGAAGCGGTGGTTGGCCGTTGAATGTTTTTCTGACTCCTGATGGAAAACCTTTTTACGGAGGCACCTATTTTCCTCCAAAAAGAGCATTCAACCGACCTTCCTGGCAAGAAGTATTGCAAAGCGTCGCCCAGGCGTTTCAACAAAAAAGAAATGAGATTGATGCGCAAGCAGAAAATCTGACTGAACATCTGATTCAAGCTAATTCATTCGGATTGAGCAGTAATGCTGATCCGGAACAACTATTTAAAAATGAAAATTTAGCGGAGGTTTTTCATGCTATTTTAAAATCCGCAGATAAAGATTGGGGTGGTTTTGGAAATGCTCCAAAATTCCCTCAATCATTTGCGATACTTTATTTATTGCGGTATTATTATGTTTCGGGAAACAAGGACGCATTAAAGCATGCATTGTTGAGTATTGACAAAATGATAGAAGGAGGAATCTATGACCAGGTTGGCGGAGGTTTTGCTAGGTATGCTACCGATAATGAATGGCTGGTTCCGCATTTTGAGAAAATGCTATACGATAATGCATTATTGATCTCAGTTTTAAGTGAAGCCTTTCAGTTGACTGGAAAAAAACGATATAAGGAAGTGATCGAAGAAACCATGCAATTCATTCTCCGGGAATTGTTTTTTGAAGAAGGAGGTTTTTATTCTGCTTTAGATGCCGATAGCGAAGACGAGGAAGGAAAATATTATGTGTGGGATTATACTGAAGTAAAAGACCTGCTGGGTCTGGAGGCGGATATTTTCTGCGAATACTATGATATCACTGTAAATGGCAATTGGGAAGGGAAAAATATTCTCCGAATGAAAGAATCGTTAGAGATTTTTTCAGCACGTAAAAATCTAAATGCGGAATCGCTGCAGGAATTGTTGAGAAACTGCAGGGAAAAATTATTAGTTGAACGAAAAAAGAGAATTCCTCCTGCTACAGACGACAAGATCATTCTGGGCTGGAATGCATTAATGAACATAGCCTGCAGCAAATCATTTGCAGCTACAGGCAACGAAATTTACCGGCAACTGGCTGTCAGGAATATGAACTTTTTGTTGGATAAATTCTCTGCTTATCGGAAAAATGAATACTATCATACCTGGAAAAATGGAGCAGGTAAACATCCGGCTTTTATTGATGATTATGCTTTTTTGATCCGTGCTTTGATCCATCTTAACATGATCACTGCCAATAACGAATGGCTGATACAAGCAAAAGCACTGACCGAATTTGTTATAAAGAATTTTTCGGAGGAAGGAACTGGTTTTTTCTTTTACACAAAAAAAGATCAGACCGATGTTATTGTCAGGAAAAAAGAAGCTTATGATGGAGCAGTTCCATCTGGCAATTCGATGATGGCATATAATCTTTATCACCTGGCTGTTTTATTTGAAAAAGACGAATGGAGGCAAAGAAGTTTTGATATGTTAGCTTCGTTGGGTAATGCAGTGGTAAAATACCCTGTTTCATTTTCGTTATGGGCTTGTCTGTTTCAGGAGATAATTTCCGGTACAGACGAAATTGTAATCACCGGAAAGGATCATGCGGATCAACATTTTCAGTTACTTAAATATTACTTTCCTCACAGCATTATTGTCACATCAGGAATTTCTGATTATAACTTCCCGTTATTGGCTGACAAGCCGGTGACGGACGGAGTTTTAATATACCTATGTCGGAATTTTTCCTGCCAGCCTCCAGTAAAAACCACAAAAGAGCTTATTTCTTTGATAAACAGCCCCAACCGGAGGTAAATAATTTTTAGTTAATACAATAAAACCGATACACTACCCGTTAGAAATTTTACCTTGAAAAATACGATTTGATTTTAAAAATATAAACACTAACGTTGTGATAGAGAAGAGCCCAAAATATTATATTTGCCCAATACCCTTCAAGTGTATGAAAATGAAAAACCTTTACTATGCCTGTTTTGCAGCACTAAGTGTTTTAATGCTTACAAGCTGCGGAATTTTTGGTAAAAAGAGTAGCAGTGGTTCGACCCTTCCCAATGATGGTCAGTTACACGGCATAGCTCCCGGTAGCAGGTATGTACTTCCCAAACCTCCGGGAATGGTTTATATTCCTCAAGGTGTATTTCATATGGGTCCCAGCGATGAAGACCCGGCCTACCAATTCAGTGCCCGCAATCGAACAGTGTCCATAAGCGGATTCTGGATGGATGCTACTGAAATTACAAATAACGAATACCGCCAATTCGTCTATTGGGTCCGTGACTCTGTTGCGGCACGCAAGTTAGGATACGTCAAAGCCGGATCTGATGGTGTGGAATATGTAGACTGGAAAAAAATGCAAACCCTTAAATGGAACGACCCTAAGGTGGTAGAGCAATTGGCACAGACTGATTTTATTCTTTCTCCTGAAGATAGAATTGATGGTAAAAAAGAAATCGATCCCTCAAAACTTGTTTATCATTCAGAAATATTTGACCTGAAAGAAGCGGCTAAAAGAGAAAATGCCGGTAAACCACGCTCTAAATTTATTATTAAAAAGGATGTTCCGATTTACCCGGATACACTCTGCTGGGTTCGTGATTTTGCTTATTCTTATAATGAGCCGATGACCAAACGATATTTTTCTCATCCTGCGTTTGGAAACTATCCGGTAGTTGGAGTTAATTGGAAAATGGCTACAGCCTTTTGTGAATGGAGAACACATTTGCTGAATGCTTATCTCGACTCAAAGCACAGAGCCCAGGAATCTGATTTCAGATTGCCGACAGAAGCACAGTGGGAATATGCTGCAAGAGGTGGCCGTTCCGAATCAATGTTTCCCTGGGGAAATTATTACCTCAGAAATAAAAAAGGATGTTTAATGGCCAACTTCAAACCTGGCCGTGGCAACTATCCTGAAGACGGAGGTTTCTATACTGTACGTGCCGATGCCTACTGGCCTAATGATTATGGTTTGTATTGCATGGCCGGAAACGTGGCAGAATGGACTTCTTCTATCTATTATGAAGGCCGTAATAACTTCCAGCATGATATGAACCCTGATGTTCGTTGGAACGCAAAAGATGATGATCCTCCTTTGATGAAGCGTAAGATCATTCGCGGCGGTAGTTGGAAAGATGTAGGCTACTACCTACAAACAGGTACCAGCACATACGAATACCAGGATTCATCCAAATCTTACATCGGGTTCCGTTGTGTTATTGATTTACCTGCTGCTCCGAACAGGGGTCGTCGCTAACAGAATTTTTTAACGGGAACATAATAATTACCTCACGTTAAAAATGATCTCAACCACTAACTGAAGTATTGTAAAATTTAATCACCTATAAAACGAGCCAATTATGCTTTTCTTTAAAACCCATCGAGGCCAGATAGTCCTCAACTTTATTTTCGCTTTTTTTGCTGCCGTTGTAATTCTCGGCGCATTGTTCAAGATCCGTCACTGGCCTAATGCTGACGAAATGATCACATTAGGTTTGCTTTCCGAGGTTATTGTATTTCTCGTAATGGCATTTCTTGTGCCTCCTCCCGAAGAACCACACTGGCAGAGATATTTCCCCAACATCAACGTACATCCTGATGTGGAGAAAGCTCAAACAGGAAAATTTGAAGTAACTCCTTTAGTAGCTCCCGGTTCCACTGGTAATCCGGCATTGACCAAACTGGAAGATATGCTGCGTGAAGCGGACATTACTCCAGCTAATTTGGGAAGGTTGAGCGATAACTTCAAAAAATTAGGTACTACTGTAGATAAAATGTCTGAAATCAGCGACGTAGTTGCTGCTACCGGAGATTACACTACCAAGACCCGTGAAGCTGCGGCAGCTTTAGGTTCTATGAAAGATGCTTATCTCGGTGCTGCCAGCAGTGTACAGCATTTGAATACCGCTGCAGAGGGAACCAAGCAATTCCATGAGCAGGTTCAGGTGTTAACTAAAAACCTGTCTTCTCTAAATACAATATATGAACTGGAATTGCAGGATACAAATAATCACCTGAAAGCAATGAACCAATTTTACAGTAACCTGGTTCAGGCTTCTCAGACCATGGAAGGCAGCGTAGGCGAAGCTAAAAAAGCCCACGAACAGATTGCAGTGCTGGCTAACAATCTTGGCCGACTGAATCAGATATATGGCAATATGCTCACTGCTATGCAGGGCCGTTCATAAAAACTGAAATTAAATTGGATTCGTTTTATAAAACACAATCCGTATCCGTGATTTTTAGTAAGTCACCATTAATAATCTAAAAACCCACAATAGTCATGGCTTTACCTAAAGAGCCCCGGCAAAAGATGATCAACATGATGTATTTGGTGCTGACAGCGTTGCTGGCACTGAATGTATCAGCCGAGATCCTGAATGCCTTTAAAACAGTGAATAGTACCTTGGAGAAATCCAATGCCACTATATCCAACTCAACGGCTACCATAATGAAATCACTCGAACAAAAATTGAATGATCCTTCAACAGCTGAAAAAGCAAAAATCTGGTATCCGAGAGCGCAACAAGTTCAGCAATACGCTGCTGATATCAATAACTATATCCAGGGATTAAAGGATACAATATTGATCAAAGCCGGAGGCGATCCTAAGGATCCAGATAAAAAATATAAAGATGATAACCTGGACATCGTTACCAGGATGATGGTTGATAAAGGAGAAGGGAAATCTTTATTACAAAAATTAACTGATTTCAAAAATAAGGTTCTCAGTATTAATGACACCATTAAAGCTGAGTTTGCTACATCTCTTCCTATCGATCTTACCGTGCCAAAAACTCAGAACAAGAGTAATAAAACATGGGAAACTGCTTATTTCAACATGGTTCCTACTGTTGCGGCACTTACTATTTTGAGTAAATTCCAGAATGATGTCAAAACGTCTGAGAATAAAGTAGTCGCTTTTTGCCATAACAAAGTTGGCGAAGTAGTTGTAAGGCAGGATGCCTTTGCTGCCATTGCAGTAGCTGATGCTAATTATATTTTACCTGGTCAAAAGATTAATATCACAGCAGGTGTGGGTGGATTCAGCACAGCAGTAAAACCCCAAATTTCAATTGGGGGAACTAATGTGCCTGTTGGAACAGATGGAACTGCTAAAATGGAAGTACAGGGAACATCATTAGGTAATCATTCTGTTCCTGTTCATATTGAATATACTGACCAGGATGGTAAAAAGCAGTCCATCGATAAAACAATTGAATACACAGTCGGACAATCAAACGCTGCCGTACAGCTGGATAAAATGAACGTTTTGTTCATCGGCGTCGATAATCCTATAACTATTTCTGGTAGCGGATCTGTAGAGCAATTGCAGGTATCTGCTTCCGGCGGCGGCGCAGTTATTTCGGGTACCGGAGCCCATCGTTCTGTACGGGTAACACAGGAGACTGATGATTGCACTATAAGCGTAAGAACTCCTGATGGCAAAGTGACCCCGATCAAATTCCGTGTCCGTTCTATCCCTGACCCGACACCTTATGTAGGAAATAATGAAAGTGGTGATGTACCTGCCGCGGCATTTAAATCACAAGCTGGTGTCAGAGCTTATGTGAAAAATTTCTTCTACGAAACGCAATTTAACGTAACCGGTTTCCGTATTACAGGAGATGGGGCAGGTTTCGATGAGGGTGTTGAAGAGAAGAATAATACAGGTGCAGCATGGAATGAAGCAAGAAGTATTATCAATAAATGCCGTGCCGGATCATTTATTACAATTGATGATATCAGAGCTATAGGTCCGGACGGAAGAACCCGTAAACTAACGCCATTAGTTTTTTCGCTGAAATAAATTTAATAAGAAATGAAAAAGATGTCAGTGAAGCTGATTTTGCTATTAATCATTGCGGCTGGAGTTACCATGAATGTTGATGCCCAACGCCGTGGCAGAAACAGGAATCAAACTACACAACAGCAGCAACCAGCTGATACGACCAAGCAACCAACGCAGGTTAATAATAATAACCAGCAGCCTACCAATTACAATCCTTATGGCAACATTCCGATTAAAATGGCGCCGAAGGTCGGTGGATTTGAAGATACAGTAAAAAAATCCCTGAGGATGGATGGAGTATTTGAAAAAGGACTCAACGAAAGAACTCCGCTAGATTATGAATACCTTAGAAAAGATGATGCTTTATTCAGCGAAAGAGTATGGCGAGATATTGATATACGTGAAAAAATGAACCAGGTATTCCGCTATGCAGCGCAGGATGATAATGGCGATCAGCGTTTCATCAGCATATTGGTTAAAGCAGTTCGGTCAGGCAAAGTAACGGCATTTAGTGCGGATGATGATCGGTTTACTACACCTCTTGATTCTGCCGGTTTTGAAAAGGCTTTGAGCGGGGGAGATACCAAATGCGATACTAATGCAGTTTACAACCTTCTGGATCCTACAAAAATTGACAGTTTTGTTGTAGTATGCCCCACTTTAAACCCTGATGATATTGTAAAATTCAGGATCAAAGAAGATTGGGTGTTTGATCGAGAAGCCAGCCGTTTGTTTTGCCGCATTATTGGTATTGCTCCAATGAAAACTGTGTATGGTGCTGACAAAAAAACCGAATTAGGTTCAAGACCATTATTTTGGCTCTATTATCCTGACTTAAGGCCTACTCTGGCAAAGTATGAAGTATATAATCCCAAAAATATGGGACAAAGCAGGATGACCTGGGAGGAATTGTTTGAAAGCCGCATGTTTAGCAGTTATATAGTGAAATCGACATTAGACAATCCGCTTAACAAGTATATCAGGAATTATATTAAAGACCCGATCCTTGCATTGTTAGAAGGCGATAATATTAAGAATAAAATATTCGATTACGAACAGAATTTGTGGTCTTACTAACGTGTAGGTCGCGTTTAAAAAATGAAATCTTTAAAGCCCCTTTTTGGGGCTTTTTTATTGTTTCAAATATTTCGTTTTTAAAGGCTTAAAAAAACTTTGGAAAATCGTAAAAGTCCTATTAGGTAATTTGGAATATTATTGTATTTTCGTTTCGGTTTTTCATAGGATATTGGATTTTAAAAACGGGGCTGGATTTCTATCCTGGCCCCATTTTTTTTGCTATCAATTGCAGCTCTATCATTTATTTATTGCTGAAATAACTAATAAAGATCTTTGCT
>DASZXQ010000091.1:0-13990 GCA_035545755.1 Chitinophagaceae bacterium
AAAGCTTCCAGGAGATCAGTAATATCTTTTTCTGTCAACTGTTTTAAATGCTGATTGTCTTTCCAGATATCACACATGGCACAACGGCAATTGCAGGCACTGTGCGGCATTAATATTACAATGGGTAAAGCGGTGATCCTACCGGTCTGCAATGTCCGGTACCGTTTGTACGTGTGATATAGAGATTGGCTGCCCATTAGTGATCTACAAATTTTGAATACAGACCCAGTAGAATGGATTATTGTCTCTGAAAATGAATTTTTTTAAACTACCGGGTTTATGCAATATTTTACTATCAAACATTTTTAACTCATCAGTACAATGATGAAAATAGTGGCTGCTCATTTCCGGGAAACCGATATCTTCAAAATATTCCTTACTTCTTTGACTTGCAGCTTCAAGTGCATTTCGTTTGTAAAAATGAGAATCCGTAATATGGATCTCTCCATTCAGACGCAACAGGGAAAGAGCTTGCTGTATTATTTTTCTGAAAGAAGGGAAATATTGTATGGAAGCAGCAAAAACGATCAGATCAAACTGCTGCTCTTTTAAAATATTTTCTTCAATGGATCCATATTCGAATCGCAAGTTTTTTATTTCTTTAAAAACTCTTTTGGCCTGTGCGATCTCTTCACGGTTAACATCAATTCCTGTAACGGAGGCCGAAGGAATTGCGGCGAGCTTTGCACTCAGCCATCCATTTCCGCAGCCGATCTCGAGTATTTCCAAAGTTTTTTTCTTGCGCATGAGATTCCGGGCCAATTGCTGAGCGGATCGTTTTCGGATCTTCCATTCTTTTGAATAAGGATGCTCAGCTGGGATTTCAGGCAACTGAGCTACCTCTTCATCGGTATAAAAACGGTTTTCCTTTTTTCGAACCTGTTGGTACAAACCTTCAAAAGATAATTCCGGGTATTCGGAAGGGAAATCCGAACGGGATAATATGGTATACTGTGAATCCATTTTCAGAATCCCTGTATCTCCGGCTGCCGGTATTTCCACAATCGTTGCATCAACTTTATTTCATACGGGTATTTGTAAAAACTCATTTTATAGCGGATGCCCGCTGCTATTTTCATGAGTTGTCTTTTGATCGTATTCAATCGGATATCTGATACCGTGGGGTAATAACCATTCAAAACGGTTTCGAAATTTCTGATCTTGTCGATCATTTCAGGTTTCAGCCATGGTGTCAATGGGTTTTTTCTTAGATCAAATCGTTCCCATTGCGGAGTGATCCAATCTTCCAATTTCTTTGGATATTCAAAACCACTTGATAAAACCTCGTTGTATAATTCGGATCCTTCTGTGGGCACCGGGCTATAGGTATATAAAACGATCTCCGTTCTTGGATTGATCGCTTTTACCTGTTTGATAAAATGAATATCGAATTCAATTTGTTCCAGCACCTGTTCGGGAGTGGGCGCCGGAGTGCCCAATACAAAAGAATATTCCGGAATAATGTCAAACTTTTTCATTCGCTCCGCAAATCGAAGTATCTGTTCGCCGGTTTGCGTACCTCCTTTATCCAGTTGATGCAATACTTTGTCATTACCGCTTTCAGCGCCGAAGAAAATTATTTTGCACCCCGCTTCTCTTATTAACGCCAGCGATTGATCTTTGAACCGATCCATGGTGTCAATCCGTGCCATTCCCCACCAGCTCATTTTTTCCGGCTTTATCAGTTTCGAAAACTCAACAGTTCTTTTTTCCGAAACAAAAAAATTGTTGTCATGAAATTCGATGGCATCAGCGCCCCATTTTTCTTTTACATACTTAATGTCGTTGTAAACAACCTGTGCCGATTTTGCTTTCCATCTTGCTTCATAAGTAGGAACTACCGCACAGAAAGAACAGGTGAATGGGCAACCAATACTGGAATGATAAGCCATTGTATGATTGCCGAGATACGTTTTCCCAAGATATTTTTCAACAGGATAAAAATGATCCAGTTTGTCATAGGGCAGGGGCGGAAGAGTATCCTGCTCTATCAGGTCTTCCTTTGCGTTTTTAATTATTTTATCTCCCGATTTGTAGATAAGGTTTTTTATTAGCTCATAAGGTTTATTGTTTTCGAGAGCATTGATCAGCTGGGGAAAAGCATGATCGCCGGGGCCATTGATCACAAAGTCAACATATCCTGAATTCAGAATGACTTTGTAATGATTGGTTGGAAAATATCCGCCCCAGATCATGATTGTTTCAGGAAAATCTTCTTTTATTTTTTTGGCAAAAGGGATGGCTTGTTTGGTTTGCGGGCCGGGCATTACCGTAAAGCCCATATATTTTATTTCACCGGAAGACAAATAATTGCTGATAGCAGTGTATGGGTCTCTTTCACGGTTTCCATCCACGATCACCCAATCAAAATTCCCGTCTATCGAAGCGGCAATATTCATGAGTGAATTCGGGATCCTGTGTTTTGCGATAGCGCTTTTGGGGTTGAAGAGGAGTACTTTGCCCATATTGATTTTAAAACGGGAAAAGGCAGGGTCAGGTTGCCTGTTTTTACAGGCAGTTTATTCCTATTTTTAACATGTAATTCATCAGCCAATCAACAACATGTTAAGAGAAATTATTGAATACCTGTCCGGATTGTATGTAAAGAAAGAGAAAAGCCCTGCGGTCGCTTACGACCTATGGGCTTCTGCTTATGATGATCAGCCCGGCAACCTCATGATGGATTTGGATGAGGAGATTTTCAGCTCTTTTTTGCAGAACATAGAGCTGAAAGGAAAAACTGTGGCAGATATTGGTTGCGGCACCGGCCGTCATTGGAAAAAAATATTAGGTAAAGCTCCGCAACAACTGATCGGTTATGATGTATCGGTAGAAATGCTGAAACGCCTTCGGGAAAAATATCCGGTAGCGGTAACGCACCTGCTTACCGATAATTTATTGCACGGGCTGGAGAATAACTCATGTGATGTGCTGGTCTCCACACTAACTATTGCTCATATTGAAAACCTGGAGCAGGCATTTGCAGAATGGGACCGGGTCTTAAAACCCGGCGGCGAAGTGGTGATCACCGATTATCATCCGGAACTCCTGGCCAAAGGGGGCAAACGAACTTTCAAGTACCGGAACAAGGTCATTGCAATCCAAAATTTTGTTCATCCCATAGAGAAAGTGAAGGCGCTGGCAAGGCAACGGCACTGGAATGAAATCCGTTTTACAGAAAAGAAGATCGATGAAGCGGTAAAAGAGTATTACGAGAATCAATATGCTCTTTCAGTATATGAGAAATTCAAGGGCACTGCGGTGATTTACGGAATTCATTTTAAAAAATCAGGATGATCCTTCGCAATCTTAGCATTCATGGTACAGAGGGAAAGAAAACAATTTACATCAGGCATGGGAGAATAACATCTGTTACTGAAGTAAATGATCCTGTATATAAGCAAAACGATGAGACGCTGATTGATTTTGATGATGCGATCGCATTTCCTGGTTTTATTAACTCACACGATCATCTTGATTTTAATTTATTTCCTCAGCTAAGAAATGGGACTTATAAAAATTACAGGGATTGGGGCCATGATATACATCAGCAAAATAAGAATGTAATAGACGAGGTGCTGAAAATACCGCAAGACCTTCGCATTCGCTGGGGGTTGTATAAAAATTTACTGAATGGCGTTACTACAGTTGTGAATCACGGGAAAAAGATACCTGTCCCGACAGATCTGATCAATGTATTGCAACCGGCGTCGCTGCATTCCCCGGCATTTGAAAAAAACTGGAAGTGGAAGCTAAACAGCCCATTATATAAAAGTCCGATAGCAATGCATATCGGGGAAGGGACAGATACCATAGCAAAAAGAGAGATTGATGAAGTGATACGATGGAAATTTCGCAGAAAAAAGATCGTAGCTGTGCATGGAGTAGCGATGAGCGAAGAACAGGCAGACTCATTTTATGGATTGGTTTGGTGCCCTGCATCCAATTATTTTTTATTGGATCAAACTGCGGACATAGAGAAATTGAAAAACAGAACAAATATTGTTTTCGGAACAGACTCTACTTTGACCGCATCATGGAACTTGTGGGAGCATATTCGCAAAGCCAAAGAATCAGGAATAAATGAAAGGGAGTTATTATCAATGCTTACTTCAAACCCTGCAAGGCTTTGGGGGTTAAATGAAACAGGAGAAATAGTTGAAGGAAAGAATGCGGACATAACAGTATTAAGAAAAAGAGAAAGTTTTTATGATCTGATTCCTGACGACATATTGTTGGTTTTGAATAAAGGGAAAGTGAAGTTATTTGATGAAACAATGGCTGTTCAAATGGAAGATTTTATTAAAAATGATTTTAGCCTCGTTATAATAAATAGTCGGGTCAAATATATAAAAGGTGATTTGAGCAAATTGGTTCAAAGGATTAAGGAATATTATTCAAAATTTGAGTTTTGTCTGTCTGAAACGTAGGCAACCCTTATATCAAACTTCCCGATATAAAACTAATACAAGGTCTTTTACGACCTGGATATTTGATTTCTATATCCCCTGAAACCTTCGGCTCTCCTTAGTTTAGCTTCTATTCTTTTTAAAAAGACTTCCTGTCTTTGTTACAGGAGTGGTTTTTTACTGCAAATTCTAAAAGGAGTTTGACTTTTTAACTGAAAGCTCTTATGATTTATGAATATGAACCATTTTTAAAACTTTAAACCTCAAGTTTATGAAAAAGAAAATTTCTCTTGGATTATTTCTTTTATGTTTAGTCAGCTTTTCATTTGCTCAATGGACAACAAATGGAAACGACATTTATAATTCTAATTCCGGAAATGTTGGGATCGGAACGACTTCACCAGGCAACAAATTAGATGTTCAAAGCATATTGAATACTTCTTCAGGCTTCCACTATACAATTTATGGATATGCAGAGCACTCTGCTGCAACTACAGGTGCAGTTTGTGGCATCTATGGGGTAAGTAAGGCCACCCATACAAGTGGTACTGTTTCAATGTTAATAGGAGTTGAAGGAAATCCTTTCAACAGTTCAAGCGGGACGGTCACTAATATGCGAGGAGTTGAAGGTGTTCCTGTAGTACAAAGCTCTGGAAATGTAACTAATGCGAGTGCCTTGTGGGGCACAGTAATAGTATCAGGATCAGCAACGGTCACAAATGGCTATGGCTTGTACATTGATGCTTTTTCTTCTGGAATAACAAATAAGTGGGGGGTTTATGTAAATGATGCAAATGCAAAAAATTATTTTGGCGGAAATGTTTCAATAGGAACCACATCTGATTATGGGTATAAGCTAGCCGTAAATGGCAGTGCTATTTTTACTGAAGCAAAAGTAAAATTATTCGCCAACTGGCCCGATTATGTTTTTCATAAAGACTATAGCCTGACTCCTCTTAGCGAAGTGGATAAATTCATCCAGAAAATCATCACCTGCCTGGGATGCCTTCGGCAAAAGAAGTAAAAGAAAATGGCGGTATTGAATTGGGGGATATGAGTGCTAAACTGCTGAAAAAAATCGAAGAGCTCACTTTATATGTAATAGAGTTAAAAAGGGAAAATGAAGAAATAAAGAAACAATTACAGGTTTCTGTAAAGTAAGAATAGTTGCTAAACCTAGTCATAAATTTTTCTAACAAAAAGATACATATATGAAAGCAACTATTATAAGCCTGCTAGTTTTTATATTTCTATTTTCAAATACAAGTAATGCTCAGTGCCTTGAAAATGGTGATTTTGCTGAATTTTGTGGAGTTCAACCAAGCGGTTGTCCCTATTTTTCCTACCCGTGTGTTCCTAATTGGAAACGGTCTCACGGAACTCCTCAAATAATGGTACCTGATGCCAACCCAATAGACAATCTTGCCTATATGTGGTTTGCAAATAGCAATGGTTTAAGAGGGGAAGGAATTTTTGCATCTTTTACTTTCAGAAAGAATACTTCTTATATAATTACTATCAGGTTGAATGCAACTACAGCGGCAAGCGGACAAACTTTTTTATACGCAGCAAATAATATGACTGAAGGTGCCATAACATCAACATGCGGCGATCCTTTGCCCACGGTTAGCTCAAAAGAATTAATAGGGCAAATAAATGAGTATAATCTGGGTTGGAAAATATATACCATATCATTCACACCAACATCTGATTATTCGCAGCTATGGTTATACCCATATACTACCTCAGCCTCTCAGTTTAATTTATATGTAGATTATGTTTTTGCCTGCCCTGACACCTGCACAGGAACTGTTATTTACAACAATGGCCAGGTGCCTGTAGGTGATACAAAAGCCGGGTATATTTATGCGGGAAGTAGTGCAGGAACCGGCGGCTCTGGGATTGTAACGGTTGTTCCTGATCAAACAACTACCTTTATTGCAGCAAATGAAATAGATCTATTACCCGATTTCACCGCAACAGTAACATCCGGTCAATTCATTGCGAAAATTATGGGATCTTGTGATTCTGTTATTTTGGAAAGAAATAATCCGCAAGATATTGATGTTAGCCAGTTTCCTAAAGACCCTTTAGATTCAGTTGAGGGGGGATCTGTAATGGTACAAAATGGAAATATACTGAATGAGTCCTCAATGAATTTTAAAATATATCCAAACCCTTCAAATGGTACTATTTTTATTCAACCCGGTGTTAGAACAGGAGAAAAAATTTCAATTGAAGTATTAGATGTCAATGGTCATATACTTCAGAAAAAGGAAAACATTTATGATGGGAGGCAGGTTTTATTAAACGCTTCCTCTTATAAGTCGGGGTATTATTTTGTCAAAGTAAAAAGTAAGAATTTTGTAAGAGTTGGTAGAGTATTCATAGAATGATTTGTAGTGTCATTTTTTAACCCACTTATTGGAGACAAATTTATATAGGAATAAATTATACTAGCTGATAGTTTATTCCTTTTCTTTTTTGGTAGAGATGCAACATAAAGTGGATATGATAAAAATGTGATTCGGGTTTCTTCAGTATTTCCTCATGTTGAATTTCTCCCCAAAGTAGCATGTGACTACCAAGATTCAAAGTATGGATTATTTTGATCTCATAATATTTTTCAGCCCATTCAGTAATTGGGAATTCGAAGTTTTTACTCGGAAAAATCTTGAATGGTAATTTGTCGGGCGATGGAGGTTTAGAACTATGATGTTTGCCTAAATCATAAACTTCTGTTTTATGTCTGCAAGGTATTTCAGATACAACTATTTTTTTATTCTCAATTATTTTTGCCAATGTGTGATTGGTATGTCTGAGTCCAAAAACAAATTTTTTACTTTCAGTGATATTGCCAAGTAAATCCATAGGAAAGATATTGTAGTAGTCACCGTCTTTAAATGATATTATTCTTACTTTTCTTGGATAGCTATAGCCCGAGACATAAGCTTTGAATTTTTTAAATACAAAACCTGGTTTTTTATAATACTTTGAAAATAAAAACCGTGTTTCCATGAGATTAGTATGAGATATCTTACTCTTATTTAGTTTCATTAACAACAGGCTGCCATCTTGCTCATCTATCCTGTCAAAATATTTTACTTTTGCAACAGCTAACTTTTTTTCTTTTTCGTTCAACAAAAGTTCCTTAAAATAAAGACTGTAATCATGGTTCTTATTAGGATCAAAAGCAATTTTGTTTTTAGGCAACCAGATTCCGAATACAAGCGGTTCAAGGCAAAGCACCCAATGATCTTGTGTCACTTCAAACAGCTTTTTTCCTATTTTAAAATACACTTTTTCATGTATGTTTTCTGTAACAGTAATACCAGAGTATTCTGTAATTTGAATATCCTTATAAAATAATTCTTTTAAAAAATGCTTCATTTTCTTATTAGATAAATTAAACTAAAATTGTTTGTGCTTTGAAGGGGATGACAAGTAAAATTAAACCACGGCTTTGATACTTTCGATATTTGCCTGATGGTATGAAGCGTTACAGTATGTTTTGTGGCATAAAACTTTACACTCATTTTAACCGCCTCCCCTAAAAACAATGAGGTAATAGCATTAATCCGGTTCGATTTCCATCTATTTTTAAAATCGCTTTTTAAAATAAGTGCAAAAAAATGCCCGTTAGGGTTAAGAATAATAGAAAGATTTTTAAAAAGTAAATCTAAATTTGGAATACAATTTAAAACTGCAAAATTCGCTAAGATAGCGTCTGCTTTTTCAGAAGAAGGTGCATGAACATTCCATTGGGTAAAATCAGTTTTTTCTTCGGGTAAAATTGAAATATTGTTTACTGATATATTTTTATTAATCAGATCAATTGCTTTTTCTCTCATTTTAGAGGAAGGTTCACAAAAAATAACTCTATACCCTTTTTCAGTCAGCCATTGTAGATCTTTACCTGTTCCCCCGCCAAAATCCAATACAAGACCTGATCCTACCTTTTTATGAAACTCTCTTGCTACTTCCTGTCTGATTGTTTCATTCGAACTATCCTTATCAAGAAAACGATCATATTCGGGAGCAATCCCATCATAATAAAGGGTATTTTCTTTAATTATCGAGGATACATTATGTGAGATAACATTCTTCATTTTTTTATTAAATAGGAGGAAGCGAGAATTAGGTTATTTGCTATATTCATATCGTATAAAAATGGCTAAAGGTGGTTTACTAATAAACATTTATAATGAAAATTGTTTTTGTTGCTTACAATTATTTGGCTGAGTACAATTTACCGGAAGCATGGATAGAAAGAATCAAGCCTTTCGCCGGGGTAATGGAATCGCTTGGCCATAACTGTAAGGTGATTTATGCCGGCCTGATCAATTATACCGGTACCTTTTTGCAGAATGGGGTGGAATACCATTTTTTACCTTCAAAAAAGAGAAAACCCAGATTTCCGATTCAATTTCATAGGGAAATAAAAAAGCTTCAGCCTGATGTTGTCGTTGTTATGGGATTGCAATATCCTTTGCAGATAATGCAATTGAGACGGAGTTTAAATAAAAAAATAAAAATTGTTGCCCGGCACCATGCCGACACGCCGCCAATAGGGATAAAAAGGAAACTTCAACAGATGTCCGATAATTGCATTGACGCTTACCTTTTTACTACAGATTGGCATGCGGGACAATGGATAGAGGCTGGCATAATCAGAAACAAGAATAAAATTCATGAAGTCTTTGAGGCTTCCACTGATTTCAGCAGGCAAAATAAAAACCTGTCTAAAGAAAAAACTGGCATGACTGGCGAAAATAATTTTCTTTGGGTAGGAAGATTGAATCAAAACAAAGATCCGATAACTGTATTGACAGGGTTTGAGAAATATTTAGCCATTTATCCTGAAGCACATCTTTACATGATTTTCCAGGAAGATGATCTTTTGGAAACTATAACAAAAAAAATTAAAGAAAGCTCAACATTACGGGATGCTGTCTTTCTTCAGGGCGCTGTAGCGTATAACAAATTGGAGGAATGGTACAGCGCTGCAGATTTTTTTATCTCAGGAAGCCATCGTGAAGGAGGAAGTTTTGCTTTGCTTGAAGCAATGGCATGCGGCTGCATTCCTATTGTGACCGCTATTCCGGCATCACTTAAGTCCATTGATAACGGAAAGTATGGATTTAGTTTTGAGCCGGGTAATTCTGATGATCTTGCTCAAAAATTTTTAACTGCAAGCAAAATTTCTAAAAAAGATTTTTCGCTGGAGGTTGAGAAGTACTTTAAAGAGAAGCTTTCTTCAAAGGCAATTGCTGACCGGCTTTTTGAGATTTTAAAAGAACTACAATCCAAATAAAGCCATAACTCTCTTTGATGTTTCAGCTATTGGGTAATCAGGTATTGAAATGAATTCAGGCGGGGCCAAATTTAGAATTTCAATCGCCTTCGATATCATTTCTTCTTTATCTTTTGCAATATGCCATTGTTTAATCTTTTTATTCATGACTTTACAAAAGCTAATAACATGGGCTCCTGCACCCAGCGCTTCTCCGCATACACAGCCAAACCCTTCATAAGAGGAAGGGTGAAGTAGTATTTTACTTTTACTCATCAATTCCAATACTTCTCTATAAGGTAATTCGCCGGTGAACAAAACATTTTCTTTGAGCCCATATTGTTCACATCGTCTCTTTAAAGCCTTTTCTTCCGGCCCTTTGCCACAAAGAGCCGCCCTGATATTGGGCAATGTTTTTTTTAATTCAAATATAATTTCAAGAAAAAGATCATACTGTTTCAACGGTATTAGTGAGCCTGCACCTAAAATGTCAATAGTTCTGTCAGATTTATCCTCTGGAAAAAGTGAATAGTCAATACCGGGTGGAATAACATGTCCCGGACGAATGGAGTAATTTTTTTCGAACTCCAACTGTAAAAAATCAGATAAAGCGATCAATTCATTTTCTGAAGGATGAATTCTTTTCACATATTTATTTCCCGGTCTTGCATCCTGTCCCCAGAGCCAGCAATAATGTTTCAGCTTATTTTTTTTACTGAATCTTTTTCCGATAAAAGCGCACTCATTACACCACAGACTAAGTACACCAATTATATTATTTGCTTTATGTAATTGTTGTAATTTTTTCCAGATCTTATTCCATAGAATTAGTTTGAAAAACATTCTTCTGTTTTTACCATTGAAGCTGATAATTTGTATGCCATTCCATTCATATACGCCTTTGAAAGACGGGTAATGAAAAGTGATAACTATAATATCCAGTCCCGGATAATTATTTTTCAGGCTTTTCAAAAAGGTTTGTAAAAATGGCAAACAGGTGCTGTCTGATTCATCAACAGGGAACCCGGGAGTAAGAATGATCAAAGTTTTTTCTTCAGATCTCATCTAATGACACGATTTTACTGCAGAAAGAAAGACTTTCTTTGTCATGCGTAATAAGGATAATTATTTTGCCGGAATGAGCTAATTCTTTCAAATGAGTTAGGATGCAATTTTCAGACTTTCTGTCGAGCTCATTAAAAGGTTCATCCAAAATGATCAGGTCAGCATTTTTGTATAATGCTCTTGCGAGGGCAATGCGTTGCCGTTGACCGCCACTAATGTTTTTACCTTCTTCCGTAACTTTTTTTTGTAACCCTTCCGTTGTGCCGCCAGTTACTTCACAAAGCCCCGTTACTTTAATGACGTTATTAAGTTTATTAAGGTCAGGATCTTCTTCCTGCAAAGTGATATTATGCAAGATACTGTCATTGATAAGGAATGGCTGCTGCTGTACATAAGAAATATGTTCCCAGAATGAATGTCGTTCAGTTGATTCTTTTGGGATCCCATTTATCAGTATGGAGCCTGAATCTTGTTCAAGGAAACCCAGAAGCAAATTCATTGCTGTTGTTTTCCCTTTTCCCGATGCTCCGGACAAACCTATAAAATCACTTCTTTTCAAATTGAAACTTAAATTCCTTAAGACTGGTCTGCTCTTGTAAGCAAATGAAACATTTGAAAAGCTGATTGAGCCTATTGCGATATTTTCTGTTTGTTCTACGGTGGATTTTTTTTCGTGGATATTCAGTAAGTCCTGTATTGCGAAATCGTAAGTCTTTATCTGCCCGATACTATTTAGAATTTTTACAATGCCGGGGATCACTTTATAAGCAGCAGCCATAAAAGCACCGATAGTGATCAGATCAACAGATCTACCATTTGTAAAAAAATTGATTGCTATCAGAAAAAAAAGACCAAAAATGGCGAATACTTCGATAATCCGGGGTGGAAGTGTTTGTATGATCTGTTGTTCAGCAAGATTATTACTTTGTTGAACCTGGTATTTTATAAAGCGAGTTGTGAAGAATTCTTCTTTTCTGTAAACTTTGCTTTCTATGAAACCTGCTATTGCTTCTTTTAAGTACTGGATGAGTTTATTTTGAATAGTTTTTGCAGAACTGCGGATCAGCCGCTGTTTTTTTCTCATAAAAAATGCAAGAAAAAATACAGGGGGCACTAAAATTAGTATTAATAGGGAAAACAGTAGGGGCTTAAAAATAATGATAGGCACCAATGCAAATAGGATCAGAACACTTTGCCCGATCACTTGCTGAATACCCCTGAGCACATAGTGAGAAAACTCAAGAGGATTGTTGAGAATAGACCGGAAGTGGACAGATGAATCAACCTGCACATAGTTACTATAACTTCCTTCAAGATATTCGGATAATCTGTCTTCAGATAACCTGGATGCCACCTTGTAAGTGAAATGATATTGTTTTTTTAAAATAATAAAGGCCAACCAATTTTTTATTGCGAAGAGTAAACAAAAGCCGCCGATCACTACTAAAGGTTGTTTGTTCAATATTTCGCTAAACCAAACACTTGTGTAGGATGATTTATCATGCCGTATATAGGAATCAACTATAAACAGCAGGAATATAAGAAAGAAAATGTCAAGCAGGCTTATGATTACGTCAAGAATTATAAGCTGCCACATCTGCTGCCTTTCTTTTTTTTGCAGAATGCTGAAAATTTTTTTGATAAGATGCATAAATGCCTCTTTTTAATGCCGACAGCCAATGTCTTGGTTTATCTCTCAGCCATAGTGATTGACCCAGTTGTTGTATCGCTTTTCGATATTCTCTGTTAGCAAAACGATGCACCGCCGCTTCCGAAAGCAGAAAAGCGATCTTTCTTTTTGTTAATTTTTCAAACCTTTTTTCAGGCTTAAGGTTTAAAAAAGCTTTATAAGTCAAAGCTGAGCGTTCATATGGATAAGTACGGGATTTGTAGACACGATTTGCATGATCTCTTACTTTCAATATAATATCCGGCACAAACGCTATTTCCTCTTTCAAAGCAATCCTTAGCGCTAATTCATAATCATTTCTTACCTCTGGATTCGAAGAAAACCCTCCAACCATTTCAAAGATTTTTTTTTCCACCATCAACGAACAAATGGCGATACCGGCCTGGCCTTCTATTATTTCTTCAAGAATTCTGCCTGATAACGGAGGAAATTTTTCCGGGCTTTTATATATGACTTTTTTATTTTCATCTATATATTCAAAAGAACCATAGCACCATTTCTTTTTTTCTTTTTTTAATGAATGTATCTGCAGCTCTAATTTTTGAGGTAACCAGAGATCATCCGAGTCTAAAAAAGCTAGCCATTCGCCTGAACTGTGCTTCACACCTTCATTCATCACTTGCCCTATGTGACCTGTATGAGATAATTGAATCAAGCGAATTCTACTATCATTGATCTGTTGAACAGCTTTTACCGTATCATCCGTTGAACCGTCATCAACAATGATCAATTCCCAGTTAGTATAGGTTTGTTCTATAACGGACGCAATTGCTTCTTTCAATAAATAAAGACGGTTATAGGTCGGGATGATCACAGAAATAAGTGGCCTGTCCATTCCGGTTAGGTTCAGTTGTAAATCAGTATCTATTTCCTTTTTGACGAAGTTTGGCAATGCAAAAAAAATTTTCAGGATTTTTGTTTTGTGAATAATAAAGGAATACAACTTGCTTTCCAGAAAGTACGGAACATGATCAAAGCATCCAGTCTCAGGGACCAGTGCCGGATATAAAAGAAATCCAGTTGCACCCTGTTTTTCATTTTTTGAATATCGTCTGCTAAACCGCTATAGCCTAAAACCTGCGCCAGTCCTGTGATACCCGGTTTTATCCGCCGCCGGAAATCATAGTGGCGTATCTGTTCTTCATATCTCAGGTCATCACTGATCATATGCGGCCTTGGCCCGATCACAGACATATCACCGGATAGGACGTTGAAAAATTGAGGAAGCTCATCCAAATGATACTTCCGCAAAAATTTTCCGACTCTTGTAATTCTCTCGTCATTTTCAGTAGCTGCTTTCAGGTCGGCTTGCGGATTTACGACCATCGAGCGGAATTTGATGCAGGTAAAAAGTTTATTATAGCGGCCGCTTCTTTTTTGTAAAAAAAATATCGGCCCTTTCGATGTGAGTTTGATGAGTAAAGAAATTACCGGCAGCAGCCAACTGAGTAAGAAAAGTATTACCAAAAATGAAATGATGATATCTATGATCCGTTTCACAAGTCGTGCAGAAGAATAATCCAACGGGACTGC
>DASZXQ010000092.1:0-120452 GCA_035545755.1 Chitinophagaceae bacterium
AGCCTCCTCTCCTGCGACGGGAAAGAATAAGAAATTGCGGAAGCAATAAGGGCCGGTTTTGCAGGTTTTTAGGATTTCAGTAATTTTTGCTTTTAAACCCTTAACCTATATGCTGAAACTGAACCTTATTTCCCTTTTGGAAAGCCGGGGCGTAGAAAATCCGCAACGATACCTGTCGGGCAAGGGGCTACCCTACTACACGGTGAGCCGCCTGGTAAATAACAAACTTGATAAGATACCGCTTGCCACTTTGGAGAAGCTATGCATGATCTGCAATTGTACACCAGATGAACTTTTTGTTTGGGAGCCGGATGCTGCGACGACCGCAACTGCTGATCATCCGTTGCAAAAGCTGAAAGCAAAACCTAAAAAAGCAAACCCGGTGGACCGGATCAAGAAACTGCCGCTTGAAAAGATAGAACAGTTGCAACAGTTTATTGATGAGTTGGAGAAGAAGTAGGAAGATGTTATTAATGCTTGTTTTTTCAAAATAGTATGACAATGGCGTAAATTTATATGTTGGCTGCAAGCTTAAATCAGCAGAATGACTTTTGAACAAACAATATTGGCAGGAGCAATTGGTGGTTTAGTTGTAAGTATTGCTCTCCCTCTAATCTCTTACTTCTTTTTACGACTTTTCAACAAATTCTTAGTCTGCATTGAAATTGATGAAAGAGATGAGACCAATTATAAAGTCCATAACATAAAAGTGTATAATCATTCATTAACTACTTTAAAAAATATCATTGTACATGTATCAATTGACAATCATAAAAACGATATAGTCAAAGATTCAAGAATATCAATGTTTTGCTCAGATGCCAAAGTTGACAGAGGAATGCTTTCTTGGTCAAAAAATATTGATGACAAAAACTTGCCCCAAATTGATATTAATCAAGGTGAGATTCAAGATATAAATCTAATTAGATACCATATAAGCAATCCGGATAATGCGATTGAAGTTGCTTCTGAACAGGGATTTTTTGAAGAATCCAATGCTCCTGAAAAGCCAAAACGAAAATGCAGGGTCTTGTTAAATGGAAATCGAAGCTATAAACTTAAATTAATAATAACAGGCGAAAATATTTGGCCCAAAAGAAAGACATACAAATTTGATCATGAACAGAAAAAACTTACTCGTAAATAAGCCTAAATACAACAAGTAGCTTTCTGCTATGCTTGCCAACGAATAAAAAATCATCGATGTTTTATAATCGAACAGCAACAAAGGCGTAATTAACTATGACTCGACTCACCAAAACAATTCTTGCAACCGGGATTATTCTTTTAGTGTATAGTTATTTATGCCGTATGTTAAAATTTAATTTCTTTTGGGACAGTAAGCCAATTGGCTGGATTGTCTTAGCTATCGCATTACTTTTTTATTGGATTGACTTAGGCAAAACAAGAAGACGACAAGGAAAAAAAATAGTTTGGGTGACAATAGGAATTTGTTTTTTAGTTTTTGGTTTGATCGTTCTACCAGTTGCAATTTTTATGCTCAAAACCTCTGATGCTTATGTTGCCGCAACGGAATATTTGAAATCAGATCCAAAGTTCAAAGATGAATTTGGTGATATCAATGGTTTCGGGCTAATTCCAACAGGCTCAGTTCAGACCACAACAATGAATGGTGCTGAATCTGGTAGTGCCACTTTTGAATTAATCATTAAAGGAGATAAGAAATATAAGGATGTCACAATCCATTTGAAAAAAACTCCAGACACATTTTGGACAGTAATGGATATTAAATGAATACTACAGCAACTGCTGTTAACATGGGGGTTTTCTATGATATGCTTATTGACGAATAAAAACTCATCGATGCTTTATAACCGAACAGCAACAAAAGCGTAAAATAATTCAACTAAGCCGGAATACCTTAATGTCCTCTTTTATAAACGTCTATTTCAAAATTAATGCCCGGAGGAATTGGCCGGTGACGACGCTCATACCATGGCCTGGTATGATGATGATACCTATGATAATAATGCGTCTCGTAACAACCCGGTAAACAAAAAACCAGAACGAAAACAAAAAGAGAGATACCTGCAATATTTCTCAGCTTATTTTTCATATGAGAAGTTTTATAAACAATATTAACCAAAATCCTGCCAATATGATAGACTAAGCTTTTCTAATATGTCTTTTTCACTTTAGTGTTATATTTATAGTAATGAGCAAAGACCAAACAAAAGATCTTTTGAAATTTTTGAAGCCTTTCGGTAAAGACATTGTCGAACTGGTATTATGGCTTCGTGAATTCACATGGGATCTATATCCCCAAACCAATGAACTGATCTACGACAACTACAATGCAGTGGCATTTGGCTGGTCGCCGACAGACCGGGTGGGACATATATTCTGTTCTATTGCCGTGGGAAGAACCAGCAACAATGTGCATTTTGGTTTTTACTGGGGCAGTGAACTTTCCGATCCTGAAAAACTATTATTAGGCGAAGGCAATCAATACCGCTATATCCTGGTCACGGATAAAAAGAAATTCCCGAAAGCCTATATCAAAAAATTAGTGAAGGAGGCTTATGCGAATTCACTAGCCAAAGTGAAAGACAAAAAACAGATCCTGCATGGGCAAACCATTGTGAAATCTGTTTCCGATAAAAAACGAGAGCGAAAAAACACATCTGCCAAAAAGAAATAATGATTAGCCGGTGATCCCTTTATTATACTTAACACATAACCGATGAAACAATTTTTCTTTTTCTCTTTGCTATTCATACCGATCATCGGTTTTTCCCAAAATAAACCTGGCTTAAAGCTTTGGTATGATCATCCATCCGGCACTACCTGGGAAAATGCATTGCCCATCGGGAACGGAAGATTAGGAGCAATGATATATGGGAATGTGGATACAGAAACCATTCAACTAAATGAAAATACAGTGTGGAGCGGCAGCCCGAATCGTAATGACAACCCGTTGGCCTTAGATTCTCTTTCAGAAATACGGCAACTGATATTTGATGGCAAACAAAAACAAGCGGCACAACTGGCAAACAAAGCCATCATCAGTAAAAAATCACAAGGCCAAATGTTTGAACCGGTGGGCAGCCTGTGTCTTGCATTTGACGGAGATAAAAATTACACAAGCTATTACCGTGACCTGGATATTGAAAGAGCTGTTGCAAAAACTGTTTATACAACAGGAAATGTTACTTATACCAGAGAGGTGTTAGCATCTTTTCCAGACCGGGTGATCGTAATGCATTTAACGGCGAGCAAGCCACACAGTATCTCTTTCACCGCATTTTTTTCAACACCTCAACCGAAAGCAGCAATTAAAACAACTTCAAAAAAAGAATTGACCATTTCCGGCACCACCATAGATCATGAAACCGTGGAAGGAAAAATCAGATTTAAAGGAATTGCAAAGTTTAAAACCGAAGGTGGTTCACTTTCATCAACGGATACTTCCGTTACTGTAAAAGATGCGAATGCAGTGACGATCTATATTTCTATTGCGACCAACTTTAATAATTATCATGACATCAGCGGAAATGAAAATGAAAGAGCAGCATCTTTTTTGAATAAAGCCTATTCAAAATCCTTTGCTGATATTGAAAAGGCACATATTACAGCATATCAAAAATATTTTAACAGAGTAACATTAGATCTCGGAACAACTGATGCGGCAAATCTTCCGACAGATGAACGATTGAAAAACTTCGATTCAACAAACGATCCGCAGTTTGTGACACTTTACTACCAGTTTGGAAGATACCTGTTGATCTCATCTTCACAACCTGGTGGTCAGCCTGCCACTTTGCAAGGCATATGGAATAACAAATTATTTCCACCATGGGACAGCAAGTACACAATCAACATCAATGCTGAAATGAATTACTGGCCTGTTGAAAAAACAAATCTTGCTGAATTGGATGAACCATTTATTCAAATGGTAAAAGATATGTCTGTTACCGGACAACAAACTGCACATGATATGTATGGCGCCAGAGGTTGGATGGCACATCATAATACAGATATATGGCGCATCACCGGCGCTGTTGATGGCGCTTTTTGGGGAGCCTGGAGCAATGGCGGTGGATGGACAAGTCAAAATCTGTGGCAACATTATTTATATAGCGGCGATAAAAATTTTCTTGCCTCTGTTTACCCGGTACTAAAAGGAGCAGCATTATTTTACAGGGATTATCTTATTGAGCATCCCAAATATCATTGGCTGGTAATTTGCCCGGACGAATCACCGGAGAATGAACCGAAAGCATACCAGGGTTCTTCATCGGATGCCGGTGTAACAATGACCAATCAAATTGTTTTTGATGTTTTTAGTAATGCAATAAAGGCAGCAGCAATTTTGAATAAAGACAAATTGTTTGCAGATACACTACAAAAATTACGCAGTCGTTTGGCCCCGATGCATATTGGTCAATATGGACAATTGCAGGAATGGCTGGATGATGTGGACGATCCAAACGATCACCATCGTCATATTTCGCATTTATATGGTTTGTTTCCTTCGAATCAAATTTCTCCCTATCGAACTCCCGAATTATATAGCGCAGCAAAAAATACATTGATCCAGCGAGGCGATATATCTACCGGTTGGAGTATGGGATGGAAAGTGAATTGATGGGCAAAGATGCAGGACGGCAATCATGCATATAAATTAATCCGGGATCAACTAACGCCTGTTGGCACTAATGAAGGCGGAGGCGGAACCTATAATAATTTGTTCGATGCGCATCCTCCTTTCCAAATAGATGGTAACTTTGGATGTACTTCGGGCATAACCGAAATGCTGATGCAAAGCGAAGACGGTGATTTATGCTTATTACCAGCTTTGCCTGATGTGTGGCAAACCGGGGACATTACTGGTTTGCGTACAATTGGTGGTTTTGAAATTGTACAAATGCAATGGAAAGATGGTAAAGTGATAAAAGCCGTTATCAAATCAACGATCGGTGGTAATCTTCGCCTGAGAGTTCCCAATGAAATGAAGTTGAGCAACGGCGCTGTTTTGAAAGAAGCAACAGGTGTTAATACAAATCCTTTTTTTCAAACAGAAAAAACTGCAACGCCGGTCATATCCAATAAAGCTACCATCACTTTACCGCAACTGAAGCCAACATGGCTGTATGATGTACCCACCATTGCGGGCAAAACGTACACGTTTGTGTTGTTATAAATATTGAGAAGAAAAATAATAACGGTTTTTTGAAAAGGGCTGAAAGTCTTTTACTCATCGTTTTAATTTTTTCCGTTTTCTTTGCAGATGCCTTTTGTTCAGAATAAGATCATTATTATCACTGCTCCTTCCGGTGCCGGTAAAACTTCCATCACTAAATATTTACTGAAAACATTTCCGGACAAATTGAGCTTTTCGGTATCTGCTGCTACAAGACCGCCAAGAAGCTATGAGCAAAACGGGAAGGATTACTATTTTATCAGCACCGAAGAATTCCGGCAGAAAATCCAACATGCTGAATTTGCAGAATGGGAAATGGTGTATGAAGGAAAATATTATGGTACGTTGAAAATTGAACTGCAGCGCATCTGGAATGATAATAAAACACCCTTATTGGATATTGATGTGAAAGGCGCCATTCATGTGCAGCAGCAATACCGCGATAATTGTTTATCACTTTTTATTCAGCCACCTTCTATAGATGAATTGAAAAAAAGATTAGAATCAAGAGGCACCGAATCAGCAGAATCACTCCAGGCAAGGCTTAATAAATCCGCTTACGAATTATCCTTTCACGATCATTTTGACCACATTATTGTCAATGATGATCTCGACAGAGCCTGTAAAGAAGCAGAAGGGATCATTACAAGGTTTTTGCAGTAAACAACCTGCCTTATTATCTGTTATCATTTGTAGTTTTTGCTACGTATATCTACAATCCATCGTCAATAAACTCTTTTCTATCTTTACTGCATGATGGACTGGAAAACGATAACATGGTTTGTGTTGACGCTGCTGCTGATGGGTTTTTTTGCCGGCATTGAAATGGCTTTTTACAGTGCTAATCGTTTGAGTATTGAGCTTCGCAAAAAACAAGGTGGCGCCAGTGGCCAGATACTGGGCCGTTTTGTAGAATCACCTGCACGATTCCTCGGCACTACATTGATCGGCTTTAATATCTTCCTGGTATTTCTCGGGTTGCAGGTGAGCAATGTGTTGCGCCCTATCTGGCATTATTTGCATGTGGGTTCCAACCTGGTTCATATACTGGTGGAAATATCAATTGCCACCTTCATTGTATTAGTGTTCACTGAATTTATTCCCCGTGCAATCTTCCGGGCAAGAAGCACTACAATGCTGAGCCGGATGGCTTTTGTGACTGACTTTTTTTACCAGATGTTTTATCCGCTGGCTTCTGGATTGATCCGCCTTGCTGAGTGGATGCTGAAATATATTTTCAACGTTCGTTTTGATAAAACCAAAGAAGCATTCAAGCGCAGCGACCTTAAAAATCTTTTTCAGCAAAATATTGATGAAGAGAAACAGGAGCGCAATACACAGTTGCTGGAAAATGCGCAGGAATTGCCGAAAATCAAGATCCGCCAGTGCCTTGTTCCCCGCAAAGAGATCATGGGACTGGATATCCAGTCTTCGATGGAAGAGGTGCGGAAAAAATTTTCAGCGACCAAGCTCAGTAAGCTGATTGTTTTTAAAAATGATATTGACCATATTGCAGGATATATTCATCAACTGGACCTTTTTCAAAAGCCGGCTACCGTGGAATCGATTTTATTGCCCATACCGGCAGTACCGGAAAGCATGAGCGCCAGCGACCTGATCAGCAAATTCAGCCGGGAACGAAAAAGCATTGCCTGGGTAGTGGATGAATTTGGCGGCACAGCCGGCATCATTACAATGGAAGACGTGCTGGAAGAATTATTCGGTGAAATAAAAGATGAATACGACACAGAAAAATTCATAGAAAAACAGGTAGCTGAGAACGAATACATTTTTTCAGGCCGGCTGGAACTGGATTATCTTGAAGAAAAATATGGTTTCGATTTCCCGAGAGAAAAATCGGAAACATTATCCGGGTACATTATCAACTACACCGAAACAATACCCCGGCAGAAGGAACGCATCATCATTGATGATTACGAATTTGAAATTGTCAGCGTAAGCGACACCCGGATCGAATTGGTGAAAATGAAAAAGCTGAAATAGCCTTTAAAATCCATTAACCCGGGAATCACATCCGGAAAGCTTTGCCTCCTTATCTTTGCCCCCTTAATTTTATGTGCTGATGGCATTGATGGATTTTTTCAATAAGAGAAATAAGGATCCGCAGGCGGAAATGTCTTTCATAGATCACCTGGAAGAATTGCGCTGGCATTTGATCCGTGCGGTTATTGCAGTTTTGATTGGTGCTCTAATCGTGGGAATTAAGGCTGGCTATGTGGTAGATAAAATTTTGCTGGGACCTGCACACGATGATTTCATTACTTATGATTGGTTTTGTAAAATGGGTCATTTTTTCGGGCTGGGTAATACACTTTGCATGGGCGGTGTGAAGGCTGAATTTCTTGCCACGCAAATGACCGAGCAATTTGTTACAACATTCACTATTGCTTTTGTAGGAGGTTTTATTCTTGCTTTCCCTTATGTGTTCTGGGAGTTCTGGAAATTTGTAAAACCTGCCCTATCACCAAAAGAAGTCAAAAAAACAAGGGGTGTTATTTTCTGGGTATCATTTTTATTCTTCCTGGGCGTAGCATTCGGTTATTATATTCTGACACCTTTTATGGTAAATTTCTATTTCAGCTACACCCTTAGTCCCATGATAAAGATCATGCCCACTTTTTCTGATTATGTTGAAAACCTGGTTTGGACCACTGTCGGAATAGGAGTATTATTTCAAATGCCTCTCCTGGTTTCTTTGCTGGCAAGAATTGGTTTTTTAAAAGCAAGCTTCCTGAAGAAATACAGGCGGCATGCTTTTGTGATCATTATTACTGCTGCTGCTATCATCACTCCTTCTACTGATCCATTCAGCCTGATGATCGTAACGATTCCTTTGTATGCATTATATGAGGCAAGTATCATTCTTGCATCCCGCATCAACAAACGCCAGGAACAGGAAGCAAAAGAAGAATGGAGTTAAGAAAAAAGTTCCGAGTCAGGATTCGGGAGTTCAGTAACTTTACATCAATCTATTAATCAGAATTGCATTCAACGTTTCTTTATGAGCACTCCTTTTGATATGAACAAGCCGATCGCTATCGGAAGCGATCATGCAGGATTTGATTATAAAGAAGACCTGATCTCTTTTTTAGAAGGAAAAGGACTTCTCTATCATGATCATGGCACTCATTCAAAAGATTCGGTCGACTATCCCGACTATGCCCATCCTGTCGCTTTGGCGGTTGAAAATGGAGAAGCTGCTTTCGGTATTTTGCTATGCGGTAGCGGAAACGGAGTAGCTATTACTGCCAATAAACACCAGGGAGTCCGTGCAGCGATCTGCTGGGGCGAAGAATTATCAAAACTGGCAAGAGAACATAATGATGCGAATATCATTTGTATTCCCGCAAGATTTGTTCGTGAAGGCGATGCAGAAAAAATGGTAGAAATTTTCATGCATACAGCATTTGAAGGAGGTCGCCACCAACGCCGGGTTGAAAAGATCAGCTGCGCCTGACATATTATTTTAATATTGGCTGCCATTTATCAAATCCCTGGTCTGCTACAACTTAATTCCCTTAAGTTTGATTATCTTTTTTTAAAACCACACACATGAAAAAATTACTATTTGTTTGCCTGACGTTTATCACTGCGGTTGCGGGAGCGCAAAAAAAAGATCCAGCGACCACGTATGCAAAGACCATCACTCCTGATGATATGAAGCAACGACTTTATATTGTCGCCTCCAAAGACATGGAAGGTAGAGAAACTGCCATGCCCGGACAAAAAAGAGCAGCTGCTTATATCGAAAGTCAGTTCAAATCATTCGGCCTGGCGCCGGGAAATCATGGACAGTATCAATTGCATTATGATGTATTTGAAGATTCTCTGATCAATACCGAAGTTGAAGTAAATGGAAAAGCATACGAATTAGATAAAGATTTTTCAGTCAATGTTAGTCAATGCAATAATGCTACATACCGTTTTTCAGAAGTTGTTTTTGTAGGAAACGGGAATAGCGACTCCGCCCAGGATGATTACAAAGGTTTAGATGTAAGAGGTAAAGTAGTGTTGATGCTGGGCGGACAACCTCAAGGTGGCAGAGGTCCCGGCGGACGAGGCGGAAATCGTTTTGGAAACTTTTTTGCAAAAGCAGATGCTGCTCAAAAAAACGGAGCCGTTGCTGTGCTGATCATCGGCACCAATTTTCCGCATCAGACCAAAACAAATCCAAAAGGAAATATGTATGTGAACGCTTTTCAGCCGACAGTTCGTCCAAACCAGTTCACCGTTTCGGAAGAAATTGCCAGAGCGATAATGGGATCTGATTACGATGCTGCAAAAGCCGGTACCATTCAACCGAAAACATACAAGGCAGATGTGATGCTGAATTTCAATAAAGCTACATTGCATTTGGAAAGCAGTGATGTATTGGGAGTACTGGAAGGAACAGACCTGAAAGATCAATACGTTTTTGTTACCGGCCACTATGATCACCTGGGAAAAAGAGACACGGTTATTTACTATGGCGCTGATGATGATGGTTCCGGAACGGTAAGTGTGATTGAGATGGCGCAGGCATTTGCCAAAGCAAAAGCGGAAGGCAAAGGCCCCCGCCGTACAATGGTATTTATGACCGTGAGCGGTGAAGAAAAAGGTTTGTGGGGATCTGATTATTACACTAACCATCCTGTGTTTCCTTTAGATCAAACCAGTGTGGACCTGAATATTGATATGATCGGACGCATTGATACCAGTCGCAAAGTTGGCGACCCTAATAATTACGTTTATGTAGTGGGGGATGATAAATTAAGCACTGACCTGAGAACGATCAGCGAGTCGGTAAATAAAAAATATACCAAGCTGGAACTCGATTATAAGTTCAATGACCCAAATGACCGCAACCGTATTTATTTCCGTAGCGATCATTATAATTTTGCCCGTAAGGGAGTGCCGATCATTTTCTATTATGATGGAATGCTTGGATCAGATTATCATAAACCCACAGATACCCCTGACAAGATCAATTATGATCTGCTGGCGAAAAGAGCCCAACTGGTCTTTTATACCGCATGGGATATGGCAAACCGGGATGATATGCTGAAACGGGACCTGAAACTGGAAATACCAACCAGATAAGATCAATCAAACTGTTTTTGAAAAAATTCCTTCCTTACAAGAAGGAATTTTTTTATTCCTGTTAAACCATAAGCAACTCAATCGGTCTATGATGCGTTATTTATTAATGCGGATATGTACGAGTGAAATAAAAGTCCTTCTTTTGAAAACTTAGTCCTTACCTTTCTACTATAAATACAAACCCCGTCAACAAAAGTGACGGGGTATATTTTTTTTTAGAATTTATTTTTTACCATCCTAATATCCACGCAAATACCAATGGCGCCACAATGGTTGCATCACTTTCAATAATGAATTTCGGTGTATGAATATCTAATTTTCCCCAGGTTATTTTTTCATTGGGCACAGCGCCTGAGTAAGAGCCATACGATGTGGTGGAATCACTGATCTGGCAGAAATAACTCCAGAAAGGAACGTCGTGCCATTCCAGGTCCTGGTACATCATCGGTACCACGCAGATCGGGAAATCTCCTGCAATGCCACCGCCGATCTGGAAAAAACCCACTCCTTTTCCGGAAGAATTATTTCTATACCAATCGGCCAGCCATACCATGTATTCAATGCCGCTTTTTACAGTTGATGCTTTCAATTCTCCTTTGATCACATAGCTGGCAAAAATATTTCCGGTGGTGCTATCTTCCCAACCCGGAACTACGATAGGAATATTTTTTTCTGCAGCGGCGATGATCCAGCTGTCTTTCGGATCGATCTCATAATATTGTTTCAGATCGCCGCTTAAAACCACTTTGTACAAAAATTCATGCGGAAAATAACGTTCGCCATTTGATTCGGCATCTTTCCATTGCTTTACCAAATGTTTTTGCAACCGGCGAAATGCTTCTTCTTCAGGAATACAGGTATCAGTAACCCTATTATAATGATTCTCCAAAAGATTCCATTCATCCTGTGGTGTGAGGTCTCGATAGTGCGGCACTCTTTTATAATGTGAGTGTGCCACCAAATTCATGACATCTTCTTCCAGATTAGCGCCGGTGCAGGTGATGATGTCAATTTTTCCCTGCCGGATCATTTCTGCCAATGAAATACCTAACTCAGCAGTGCTCATGGCGCCGGCAAGCGTTACCATCATTTTTCCGCCTTCAAGCAAATGTTGTTCATAGCCTTTAGCTGCATCCATCAGCGCAGCTGCATTAAAATGACGAAAATGGTGTTGGATAAAATTTGAAACAGGACCTTTGTTCATGTATAATGTTTTATCCGCCTTCGGATCGCAATAAGGCGAGACTATGCGGCGGCGCAAAAATACAGTTTTGATAAAACAAAAAGCTCTGTGGTAAAACAGAGCTTTCTTCAATACTGCCGGGGCATTTTAGTTTTTGATCTTTCCTGTTCTTACCACGTCACCATCGGGAGTAGCGCTGAGACCGAACTTCCCTTTTTTGTTAATAGCTGTCATTTTGTACGTAGTACCATCGGCATTGGTGATCTCCCGTATCTCAATAATATCCTCTGCAGAATATTTTTTTTCGATTCCCCTCATTACAGCCAGTGGTAACTGGTCGTATAAAAGATTACGAACAGTTCCTAACAATTCTCCTTCTTCACTGAACCAGGCTTCAGTTCTGTAATCATTCAAGACAAAGGTGGCTTTAAAATAATCCTGATCTTTATCCCATTTTACAAAATCTGCTGCAGGAAATTCCTTTTTAAATGATTGTTGCACTCTTGGACCAACCTTTGGGTCTTTGCCTGCAAAGGCACTCGTCATTCCGACAACTATCGCAAATGACATAAATAAAAAAATCTTTTTCATGGCTTTACATACTTTTTAAATTATAAAAAAATAAGACGTAACAAAGCTACCCGGTGTTACATCTGCAGTCAAGTAAATTTTGATTTGCGGTGTGTGTTGTTAATTTCATTAACGATATGCAGAAGAGAATCTCACGACAAAAATTATAAAGCCCCATCCGAAGACGGGGCTTTTATTACCACACACCAAAACTATCTCGCTATGCTTTGCGCACTTTATTGTAAGATTTCCAGTCACTATTGGCATTCGCTTTCAACATGATCTTTGTATCAGCATTTTCCAGCGTAATGTAATAGTTAGTGCCGTCATTATTGGCAACTTCAAAGAGATCAGAGATCCAGAAATCAGAATAATTCTTTTTAATGCTTATTTGCAAATTCATCGGCAGATCCAATGAACTAATATACCGGGTAAGGCCAAGCAGTTCTCCATTTGTATTATAGAATGCAAAAACATGATTGCCATTAAAAGTAAATGCGGCTCTGTAAAAATTTGAACCTACAGACCATTCCACTTCCTTGACGCTGTTAAAATCACTGTTAAATGCATTCAGTACTTTGGGGCTTACATCCGCTGAATCGGCAAAAGCACTCATAGTTCCAACTGTTACGAAAAGTACGAGTGATAAGAGAATCTTTTTCATTACTTAAATTTTTATCGGTTATTGACTTATTTTTTATTTGTATTGTTTGACGTCACAAATGTAGAAATGGTTACAACCCGGGACAAGCTAATTGTGATTAATGGATGCCCATGTTAAACGCTGTTAACAAAAGTTGTGGAATGTAACCGCCGGACAGTTATTACTGCCATTCATGGGTTTTCTGTCCGCATTCGTACAAAGCGGACAAAATGCTGTGCGGGAAACTTGCAATTTCAGCATATTAATTAGACATTTGGCGAAATATACAATTGTCTAAATAATTCATGAATATCATTTTTAAAGCGCTGAACGACCCAACCAGAAGAAAAATACTGGAGCTGTTGCAGGAAAAAGACCTGACTGCCGGAGAAATAGCCGAGCGGTTCCATATTTCATGGCCCAGCGTTTCTCATCACCTTGATCTGCTGAAGCAGGCAAAACTGGTTATGACGGAAAAAGAAGGGCAATTCGTGTACTATTCTCTTAACACAACAGTAGTGGATGAAATTTTAAAGTGGCTTTTACAATTCAAATCAAAAAAGAAATAAGCATGAAACATTCGATCATACCCCGCCTGATCTTTGTTTTGGTCATATTATGTATACCCTGGATCTACCTGGCAGCGATCTGGGGAAAATTGCCGGAAAAAATCCCCGTACATTTTGGCCTAAATGGCACGCCGGATAAATATGGAGAAAAAAACCAGGTTTTTATTTTTTCAGCAATCATTACCGCTGCAGCATTACTGACTTATTTTATCCTGACCAATATTTATAAAATTGATCCCAAAAGATACGCAACGAAACAACAAGGCGTTTTTTTGAAGATCGCCGTGGTAATGATTGTATTTCTTTCATTCGTCAATGTAATTATACTCCGCTGGACCTTGCAGGAACACACGGGGAACCTGAATATGTTCCTGGTTGCTATTGGATTATTATTCGCATTCTTTGGAAATATCATGCATTCGATAAAGCCGAATTATTTTGCCGGGCTGCGATTACCATGGACACTGGAAAGCGAAGCGAACTGGAAAGCCACACACCAGTTTGCTAGTAAGATCTGGTTTGCCGGAGGAATTCTTATTGCTCTTTTAGCTCTATTTATCAAGCCAGCAATTATGTTTTTTGTAATGATGGGAATAATTCTGATTATGGTGATCATCCCGATCATTTATTCTTACCGCTATTTTAAAAAAGAATAAGCCGGTCAGGTATAATAATATTAAATTGCTGCAACTGCAATAAACGAAAGCCGTGAATTACCTGGCACATGCATATCTTTCTTTTGATCATCAAGAAATTCTTGTGGGTAATCTCATTAGTGATTTTGTAAAAGGAAAACAAAAATCCGCCTATCCTTCAGGTATTCAAAGAGGGATCAGTCTTCATCGTTCTATTGATGCTTTTACTGATTCGCATACTGCTACGAAAGAAGCGAAACAGGTTTTTCGCAGCGCTTACCGCTTATACTCCGGGGCTTTTATAGATATCGTATATGATCATTTTCTTGCAAACGATAAAAACGAATTCAGTGAGTCAACGTTGTTTGAATTCTCAAACCGTGTTTACGGTATCGTTGAAAAAAATATTTCGGTAGTTCCCTCCTCGTTTGCCAGAATGTTTTCATTCATGAAAAAGCAAAACTGGCTCTATGAATATAGAACCATTCAGGGAATTGAAAAAGGTTTTGCCGGCCTGGTGCGTCGGGCTGTTTATATTAATGAAAGCGAAACGGCTTCCCGTTTATTTGAATCTCACTACCAACTTTTGAATGATTGTTATCGTCAATTCTGGAAAGATGTAAAACCATTTGCTCTTGATACATTTCAATCGTTATTAAATTCATCAACCGCTGATCCAACTTTATAATTACCAACAGGCAAATAGTTTACATTTGTAAATACTTTTTTTATGAAAAAAATCTTCCTTTCGTTTTTAGTGCTTTTTACCAGTACGGGTATTCTCGTTGCCCAACAGGGACAAACTTACCCGCCGCTTGACAAATCGCCGATGGATATGAGTTATTTTCCCAACAATTTTCCATTGCTGAAAATTCAGGGCAAGGCCACAGAACCACTAACGGCACGGATCATTTACAGCCGTCCTCAAAAAAGCGGCAGGACTATTTTCGGCGAATTGGTGGAATATGGAAAAGTATGGAGAATGGGTGCCAATGAAGCCACGGAGCTGGAACTTTTCAAACATGCCCGGATCGGTGATAAGAAAATTCCTAAGGGTCGTTATACTTTATATGCAATACCGTATGAAAATAAATGGACCATTATTATAAACAAGGAAACTGACATCTGGGGTGCATTTAAATATGATCCTAAAAAAGACCTGGTCCGATTGGATGTACCTGTGGAGAAAAACAATGAAACGACAGAAGCATTGGCAATGACCTTTGAAAAAAGACCCGATGGCGCCAATCTCATTATTGCATGGGATAACGTCCGTGTGGCTTTACCGATCATTTTTTAATTTCTATTTTATGATTCGTATAGCAAAAAAAATTTTCAGTGGCATGGTATTAGTGCTTTTGTTCGGTTGCAATAATAATAAAAACACCTCTGCACAAAAAGATTCGGTCATTGTCAACGAAAGTCCTTTAATACCCAAAGAAGCGATGCTCAATCCTTATGCTGCTGTGGATGTATCGCCGATGGACATGAGTTATTTCCCGGTAGATTATCCTCAACTTAAAATGACCAACAGCATCACTACTCCGCCAATCATGCGGGTTATTTACAGCCGGCCGCATTTACAGGGGCGTAAGCTGTTTCATAATTTATTAAAATACGGAGAACCCTGGCGACTCGGCGCCAATGAAGCAACAGAGATACAATTTTACAGAGATATAAAAATTCAAAACAAAAAAATTGCTGCAGGTAGATATATTTTATACTGCATACCTGAAGAAAAAAAATGGACCATTGTTTTAAACAGCAATGTTGATACATGGGGCTTAAAGATCGACAGCACAAAAGATATTGATAAGTTCATGATCCCCGTTACCGGCGATAACAAACCGATCGAATACTTTACAATGGTGTTTGAAAAAACTGAAACCGGTGCTGACCTGCTGATGGCATGGGATGATCTTGTTGCAAAACTCCCGATCGATTTTTAATACTTCATATTTTTTATTTCTATCAGCACAGGATTATTTTGGATATTTACAGCATGTGCGGCATTGCAGGCATACTTTCTTCTAACCCAAAATTGGTTTCATCGCGGCGGTTACAACAAATGACCGATGCATTGGCTCATCGTGGACCGGATGGAGAAGGTTGTTGGATCAATCAAGACACTACTGTTGGACTTGGACACCGCAGATTATCTATCATTGACCTGAGCAACGCCGCTGCACAACCGATGCCTTACCTTGACCGATATCACATAGTCCATAATGGAGAAATATATAATTACATCGAATTAAGGACCGAACTTCAAAAAGCGGGATATAGTTTTCGATCACAATCTGACACAGAAGTGATCCTGGCTGCATATGATTGTTGGAAGGAAGAATGTGTGGATCATTTCGACGGCATGTTCGCTTTTGCCATTTGGGATGAACAAGAAAAAAAATTATTTGCCGCAAGAGACCGGTTTGGTGAAAAACCTTTTTTCTATTATTCCGACAAAGAACAATTCATCTTTGCTTCAGAAATGAAAGCCCTGTGGGCAACCGGCATTCTACGCCGGGCCAATCTAAAAATGCTTTTTAATTTTATCACAATTGGCTATGTAGGCAATCCCGGCCGGCCGGATGAAACATTTTTTGAACAAATAAAAAAATTACCTCCGGCCTGTATTTTAAAATATTTTCCTTCGGGTCATAAATTAGAAATTGAACAATACTGGGATATTGACCCGGACTATCAAAATAAAAAAATAACCGACCAGGAAGCAGTAAAACAATTCTCATCCCTTTTTTCTGCTTCCGTTAAAAAAAGGTCGAGGAGCGACGTTGCGGTCGGCACTTCGCTGAGCGGCGGATTGGACAGTTCTTCTGTTGTCGCATTCAGCAATCGTGAAAATGCAGCCAGCAACAGCCATAAATGTTTCACTGCGGTTTTTCCTGGATTTGAAAAAGATGAGTTTTCGTTTTCCCGTAAAATTGCTGAACAATACCACTTGCAGCATCACACGATCACCGCAAACGGAGATGATCTAGCCCGGGATATTGAAAAGCTTTTTTATCACCAGGAAGAGCCTTTCGGTTCTGCCAGTATTTATGCCCAATACAAAGTTTTTGAATCAGCAAAGCAAAATCATGTAAAAGTTTTACTGGATGGCCAGGGAGCTGATGAAATATTAGCAGGTTACCATAAATATTATAAATGGTATTGGCAAGAACTTTTTCACAAAAGAAAATTATTACGAAGCAGGGAATTGAAGGCTGCTAAGCGGAATAATGTGCTGGAAAAGTTTAGCGCTAAAAATGTTTTTGCTTCTTTATTTCCGGACCTAGCCATTGTAATCTTAGAACGGCAGTATTTATTGCATGCCCTGACACAGGAAGACCTGACCAAAGATTTTGTTCATCTTCAAAGTAAAGAAGCTTATTATACTACACCAGCGATCTCAAGCCTGAATGGTGTATTATATTTTAACACCTGTACCCATGGATTGGAAGAGTTGTTGCGCTATGCCGATAGAAACTCAATGGCGCATGGCAGAGAAGTACGTTTACCATTTCTAAATCATGAGTTGGTTGAATTTATTTTCTCACTTCCTTCCAATTTCAAGATCAGGAACGGATGGACCAAATGGCTGCTAAGAAAAACGATGGAAAACGAATTGCCTGCAGCGATCACCTGGCGTAAAGAAAAAGTGGGTTTCGAGCCCCCACAAAAAACATGGATGGAGTACCCGGCTGTGCAGGAAGCGGTCTTCGCCGCCAAGAAAAAATTAATAGCTGAGAAGATCTTAAAACCTGAAGTTCTAAATAAAACAATTCAATCATCCTCCTCCATAGAAGCCAATACTTACGACTGGAGGTATTTTACCGCTTCCATGTGTATGTAAAAATCCCGCCTGATTAAAGCGGGATAAAGGATCATGCTGACCATTTCTATCTTTATACAAAACGTTTCACTGATTAGTCACGTGGCTCTGCTCTTTTATATTTATCTGTCTGCTCCATGCTGCCCACAGCATCGGATTCTACTGTGTACCAATTTTTATCGTCCTTCATGGAAATATAATAAGTGACTTCATCCTGGGTCGTTAGTTCTGTTACTCCAAAGACCGTTCTTGAAGGATATCTTTTTTTCAATTTGGTTAAAATAATCGGAGGAAGATTCTTTTCAGAATAATAACGGGTGATCTCTAATAAATTTCCATCATCGTCATATTTTGCCCGGACATTGACGGAGTTTTGCCAAAAATTAGCCTGGAATTGATTATCCAGGTCCTGCCAAACAACCTTTTCGGCATTAGTAAAAGTTTCTTTAAAGGCTTTAAGCACTTTTTCATTCGGAGTAGTACCTGCGCTGGCTGCAATCCCTGCAAACAAAAGCGCCGCTAACAAAATTCTTTTCATGATTATACTTTTTTAGATTTCAAAATCAAAAACACATGGCAAATTATTGGTGAACATTCCGGAAAGCAAGTGAATATCTATTACCGGTAATGCAATGGAAAACAAACTCATTGCTTATGGAATGATAAAAGATTCCGAAGCCAATAAATAGGAAAGTGAAAAATCATTTTATTAGTGTGAAACATGATTCGCGGCTTTGAAAAAAACAGGTTAAGCCCTTGTTAAACAAATTTCATATTGGATAAACGGTACCTGTAGTGATACTGTCGTACACTAAGTAATATCTTTCGCTTATATTTCACATCTTTGCATCTCCAATCATTTAAACAATAATTATGAAGCTTGCTACAAAACTTATTCATGCCGGCGCAGAGCCTGATCCGTCCACCGGAGCTATCATGACGCCGATCTTTCAAACATCGACTTATGTTCAATCCGCACCTGGAAAAAACAAAGGATATGAATATGCCCGTTCGCAAAATCCGACACGCAAAGCTTTGGAAGATGCGTTAGCAATTATTGAAAACGGAAAATATGCATTGGCGTTCAGCAGTGGTGTTGCTGCTACGGATGCTGTCATCAAATTATTACAACCGGGTGATGAAGTAATTGCCGGTAACGATATGTATGGCGGCACTTATCGTTTGTTTACAAAAGTGTTTGAAAAATTCGGGATCAGGTTCCGCTATATTGATATGACTCATACAGAGAATATTAATAAATACATCAACAGCAATACAAAACTGATCTGGACAGAAACGCCAACAAATCCATTAATGAACATTTGCGATATTGCTGCTGTGGTTGCTATAGCCAAAAAGAATAAAATACTCGTCGCCGTCGACAATACATTTGCTTCGCCTTATTTACAAAACCCGCTTGATCTAGGCGCCGATATAGTAATGCACTCCGTAACAAAATATCTTGGCGGACATAGCGATGTGATACAAGGTTGCCTGGTGATGAATGATGCTGAACTCAGGGAAAAATTATATTTCATTCAGAAAAGCTGTGGCGCTGTGCCCGGACCAATGGATTGTTTTTTGGTTTTAAGAGGTATCAAAACACTTCATGTCCGTATGCAGCGTCATTGCGAAAACGGAGAAAAAATTGCCCATTGGCTTCGTAACAATTCTAAAGTGGGAAAAGTATATTGGCCGGGATTTGAAGATCATCCTAATCATGCTATAGCAAAAAAACAAATGAGAGATTTCGGAGGCATGTTAAGTTTTACATTGAAGGATGACAGCGTTGAAAATGCCATGAGAGTTCTATCATCCACAAAAATATTTTCATTAGCGGAAAGTTTGGGCGGTGTGGAATCGCTCATCAATCACCCGGCCAGCATGACACATGCTTCCATTCCAAGAGAAGAAAGAATTAAAAACGGCTTGACGGATTCGTTGATCCGATTGAGTGTTGGCATTGAAGATGCTGATGACCTCATCGAAGACCTGAGACAAGCAATAGGTTGATTCATTTTTGGTATGGTCATTGCCTTTCATAAGTATAAAATCAGTGTTATGAACAGGTTGTTGTATCTATTAGCAATCGTGTTAGTGATCGGATGGATATTGGGATTTTTTTCCTTAATGCCGGTGGAATCATACACATACTGCTGGTAATTGCTATCATTGCAATCCTGTTTCGCATTATCCGGGGCAGAAATCCCTTATGAGTGATCGGAGCCTGACATTTTTTTTAGATAAAAAGGTTGAGCAATACAATCAACCTTCTTTTATTATAACCGATCCCATTTCTATTCCGCATTTATTTTCTAAAAAGCAAGACATAGAAATCGCAGGCTTTTTCGCTGCCACATTTGCATGGGGCAACCGGATAACCATTATTCAGAAATCAAAAGAATTGATGCAGCTGATGGATATGTCGCCTCATGATTTTTGTCTGAAGCACAATGATGCTGATCTAAAAAATTTATTTTCATTCAAGCACAGAACATTTAATACAACCGATCTTCTTTATTTCATTGATTTTTTCAAATGGCATTATTTAACTCATGATTCTTTAGAAACAGCTTTTAGTCAATGGGTGAGTAAAAAAGATAAAACAATTGAAAAAGCACTGATCGGTTTTCATAATTATTTTTTTTCGCTAGAGCATGTTCCTGCAAGATCTAAAAAACATATTGCTACTCCGGAAAAGGGTTCAACCTGTAAGAGAATAAATATGTTCCTTCGCTGGATGGTGCGTCAAGATAATTGTGGTGTTGACTTTGGCATCTGGAAAAATATCTCACCAGCGCAACTTGTTTGCCCAATTGATCTGCACGTGGCAAGAGTGGCAAAACGGTTAGGGATTCTAAAAAGAAAACAAATTGATTGGCAGGCAGCCATTGAGCTTACCAATTATTTGCGTAAGTTAGATAAGGACGATCCAGTAAAATATGATCTTGCTTTGTTTGGTTTGGGAAGTATGGAAAAATTTATATAAAACATACGGTCATGAATATAAAATCTTTAGTGGCCCAACACATTCGTGAGGTATTAAAAGGAAATTGGTCGGATATTTTTCTTACAGATGTACTGCACGATGTGACGCTTGATGAAGCGAATTTTATTCCTCCTTCAAAAAACAGTATTGCCATGCTGGCAAATCATTTAAAATTTTATAATGATATAGTGATACTCCGTTTACAAAATGATAACAGGCCGGTAAATTATGATGCTAATGGCTTTGATGTCCCTTTATTAGACACGGAAAAAAGCTGGCAGCAGTTAAAAGAAAATGTTCTTTCATCTTTTATCAAACTGGCTGAAGAAGTTGAGGCCATGCCGGAAGAAAAATTATTTGAACTTACTCCTTCCGGCAGCGCCACGTTTTATAAAACATTGCATGGTGTGGTTGAACATGCTCATTATCATATGGGACAAATGATGATCATAAAAAAATTGATCCGCAATAAATAGTTCTTCATGGAGAATGTACTGTATAAAATAGCTGCCATAGATCAAATCAAAGCATTGACGCAGCCATCATTGCTGAACGAATTGGCATCATTTATCAATGATCTTATTATTAATGATTTTGCTCAATTAGTCCAAATGCTCTATCGGATCGATATTTCGGAAAAGAAATTAAAAAAATTACTCACTGATAACGCTGATAAAGATGCCGGTAAGATCATTGCCGAAATGATCATCGAAAGACAATTGCAAAAAATAAAATCCCGCCAACAGTTCAGCCAGCGGGACAATAATATTGATGAAAATGAAAAATGGTAATCTTCAACGTGAAGATTTCTGGTTATTTTCTTTTTTCGAACATTAACTCTTTTACTTTCTCCTTATCTTCTTTTTCTTTTTTCAGGTCGAACATAGTGCCAAACACATGATCCCAGATAGTGGAGCTCACACCAAAACCATTATGTTCATTTTTATAATGATGAAGATGATGGTTTCTCCAAAGTGGTTTCATCCATTTGAAAGGCGGGTTCCATGCATGAATCGCATAGTGCATGCTTCCATACATCAAATAACCAAGAATAAAACCCGGAAAGAACATAAAAGCGTTTTGTTTTGCGATCAAATACATCAATCCGAATATGGCCGAGGCAATAATAATACTTGGGACCGGCGGCATGAACAATCGTTGCCTGTCTCTCGGATAATGATGGTGATTGCCATGAAGAGTGTAAGCAAACTTTTGGATTCGGGGGTTTTCACTCACCCAATGAAAAATAAAACGATGGGCTATGTATTCAAAAAATGTCCAGAAGAACATGCCTCCGATAAAAGTCAATATTATCCTGCTATTGGAATAATCTAATTTGGCGCCGCTATAATAAAGCATGTACACGATCACCGGCAGGTACATGCCCCAGATCACCAGCGGATGTGTTTTGGTCAACATCTCCAGGTAATCATTCTTAAACAACCTGGCTTGGCCTTTATTATGAATTTTATCGAATTCCATAGCACAAAGATAAATTGAATTTCGTTTACTGATTTTAGAGAAAAAATGATTTTTATCAATTCCGCAGAAGTTGCTCAACTGTTTGAAACTGATAACCCCTAGCCTTCAGTTTTTGAATTAATTCCGGTAACCTGAAATAAAACTTATCTGTCCTTTTTGGGTCTGTACCAATATGCAATAACAAGATAAAACCATTCAACCCTGAAGAATGCGACTGTTCGTATTTAATTATGGAATTAAAAATTTCTTCGCTGCTGCGATAGTTTTTCATGTCCGGAGTAGTGTAATCAGCATTACTCAATGTTCCCGGTGTGTAATTGATCAGTTGGTGTCCCATCGCTTTTGTCCAGGCTGCAATTGAATCATTATGCCATTCATAAGGAGGAAGAAAATACGGGGCTTCTTTTTCTTCTATTCCAAAATTGTTCAAAACAGCAAACCCTCTCTTTAGATCATCGGTGAATTGTTCTTTTGTAATTAATAGACTATCCCGTTTATTCCAGTCACAATACAACAAATGCTGATCAGAATGTGTGGATAGGTAATTTTTATTTGTTTTCAGTTCCGCAATTATTTTTTTAAATGCGAAGTTCCTGTAAAAATTTCCTGTGAGAAAAAAGGAAGCTTTGATATTTTCTTTTTTCAATGCATTTGAAATATACTGTCCCCCATCGCCAAATTCATCTGCTGTAAAAACCAATGCAATATTCTTTTTAGTCGAATCACCCCGGATAATTCCACCATGAGAATAAGAAAAATGTTTCTCCTTGCTTTCGTTTTCTTTCGACGCCAGTAAGTAGATCAAAGAAGCTGTTCCATCCATCGTTGGTTCGTTAGTGCTGTAATCGCCATAGTCATCATGATAAACTGCAAGATCACTTTGAAATTCGGAATATTCATCCGGCAGATAAAGAGTAATACCGATAAGGCCTTTGTAAATGCTCGTATAGACTGACCCATCCACAAGACCACCATCAATTGGATAATTCTTTAAATGAGTAAATGCAGAATGCGGATCGGTTGGCGTATCACCATCTGACGGTAAGCCATAAACAAAACTTGTTCCCCAGGGATTGCAGCCGAAGAGCCAATCAAAATTCGCTTGCTCTAATTCTGAAAAAGATTTATCTCCTGTTAATTGCTGATACCAATAACACTGAATGGCAAATGAAGTCGTGAGATTATTGCTGCACCATATAAATGGAATGCCACGATAAAAAGCATTTTGCCTTGCTTTATTCCAAACCCGTTCGATCCCCTCCCGATAATAACCAATTATCGTGTCTCGTCTTTTATCTTTTAATTGTTTGGCTAATTCATAATGCCCAAGATTAATAAAAGGATACCATTGATAATGTTTTGCAGTATCCTTACCAAGCCAGGGAGTGATCGGTTCTTGTTGTGCATATTCAAATGCTTTATTAGTAAAATCTTTATTGTTGTTATTGATCAATTGCAGATCTGCCGCAGCTAATTCCATATCATCCGTCCAATTATCCTCAGCATAGATATAAGGAGACCGAACTGATGCTGTTTGGGTAACTCCTAATTTTCTATTTGCAAATGCATATGCAGAAATTGATTTGTCCCGAAGTTCTTTTGCATATGCTTTATTTTCTTTCTCAAAAATGATACTACCAAGGACAAATGCACTGGTAAATTTTCCCGCTGTTGAAGAAGTACCCGTTGTATTGTTCATGAATTTTCCTCGTTGTTGTGGCTCGCCACTAACAAAATAAACCGGGCGTTCATATCCTTTTCCATAAAAAGAATCTTCTTTGGGTATTCTCATTCCCTGGTGATCCCTGTCATCACCTACCTGGTTGAACATCCAATCTTCTCTTGGATGCATTTTCAATAACCAATCCAGTCCCCATTTGGCTTCATCCAATACATCCGGCAATCCATTGCTTCCATCTAATCCATTGGCTAGTTTTTCATCCGTAAAAACTTTTGGAAAATCTCTGTACGCTGCCAGCAAATGATATGTTGCATTTGCAGATGTGGTAGCATACTGCAAATAATCGCTGGCGTCATGCCAACCGCCGACAACATCGATATGAGTACTGTCTTTGATGCCGGCTTTTTCTCCATACAATACATAACCATCATGAGTATGGCAACTATCTTTTAAAAAAGGATTAAAGCCGCTGCGTTGCTGCCGCATATATCGCAGACAAAAATCGGCAGCACCTTTATATACATCATCACTGATCTCAAATTCCGGTGATTTTGTTTCACCAACCTGCAAATAATATCTGCCTGGCTTTTTAAATGCGGTAAAATTTAACCGGTAAGTTTGTTTGAATGGGCCATAAGCCCCGAAAGGTTTTCCGGCACTTCCCGATGCAACAATTTTTTCCGAATTAACTTCAACCAACTGCCAACTGTGAGCTGCTTGCTGCTCTTTGCTGCACCAAACCGCAACTTTAATTCCGTTAGGCAAATATCCCAACTGATTAATGCGGATCCATGAAGAATCGTTTTCCTGTTTACCTGTAAACGCAAAAAACAGCAAACACAATGGCAACAAGCGGAACATCAGAAAAATTTTGGTCAAGGTACAAATTAGTTCTTTTGTCTATGCTGTCCTTTCTTATGTTTGTAATTGTAATGATGCCTGTAATTGCAATTGATCTCGGGGCCACCAAATCTGCTGCAGCTGTTTTTAACGGTCAGGGAGAAATTCTTTTTTCCGAAACACAGCAATTGGAAAAAAGAAGAGGAAAAGAAGTAGGTGCATTAGTGATTGAGCAAGTCTCTACATTATTGAATAAAGCTTCGGCAAATAATATTTCAATTTCTTCAGTTGGCATTTGTGTGCCGGGAATTGCGTACGCAAAAAACGGCAATGCCTGGTGTCCCAATATTCCGGGATGGGACGATTATCCTTTGCAGAAAGAATTAGAAAATAGATTTCCGGATAAAAAAATAAAAATTGACAGCGACAGAGCCTGTTATATTTTAGGAGAAGTGTGGAAGGGTAATGCACAAAATTGCAGTGATGCGATTTTTTTAGCAGTTGGTACCGGTATTGGTGCAGGAATACTTGTGAATAACCAGGTATTACGGGGAGCCAATGATATAGCCGGCGCCATTGGCTGGATGGGGCTGGATCGTCCATTTGATAAAAAATATATTCCCTGCGGATGTTTTGAATACAACGCATCGGGAGAGGGCATTGCTAAAGTTGCCAAAGAAATGATGCCTTCAGGAAAATTTAATGAAAGTGATCTGGCAAAAAAAATTTCCGATAATTTAACTGCTAAAAATGTATTTGATGCTTTTGAAAAAAATGATCCGTTGGCAAAATTTGTTATTGAGAATTCGATAGAATGCTGGGGAATGGCAGTTGCTAATCTCGTCAGCCTTTTTAATCCGCAAAAAATAATTTTTGGCGGTGGTGTTTTTGGTCCGGCTTTGAAATTCCTGGATGCCATTTATGAAGAAGCAAAAAAATGGGCGCAGCCGATCAGTATAAAGCAAGTTTCATTAAAAGGTTCTGCATTGGGAGCCGATGCCGGTTTGTATGGAGCTGCATGGCTTGCCCTAAAAGTTTAAGTTATATTCATTCTTTAATATGTACAAACACAACCAGGTTTTTGCTGCTGCATGCATCGGGATGTTGGTATTCGGCATCATGTTCATTACGCTGGGATCTATTTTGCCGGCGCTTGCCAGTAAATTTATTTTGGATGAAGTAAAATCCGGAACACTTACCTCTATTTTACCAATAGGTGTTATGGCGGGCTCATTACTTTTCGGACCCATTGTTGATCGCTATGGTTATAAAATATTACTCATCATCACAACCCTGCTGATCATTCCAGCATTTGAAGGAATAGCATTTACCAACTCACTTTTTTTATTGCAGGTCTGCATTTTTGTAATTGGTTGGGGCGGCGGTATTTTAAACGGAGCCACCAATGCTCTGGTATCAGATATCAGCACGGGACATAAAGGCGCCAGCTTGAGTTTGCTGGGTGCATTCTTCGGTTTTGGTGCACTGGGAATGCCGTTTTTATTGGGGGCCTTATCAAAACATTTCAATTATACAGATATTCTTTCTTCTGTAGGATTGGTATTTATATTAGTAGTTATTTTTTTTATTGCAACTACTTTCCCGGCGCCGAAACAATCGCAAGGATTCCCGATTACAGAAGGAATAAAACTTTTAAAAGATAAAGGCATATTACTGATCGGGCTTTTTCTTTTTTTTCAGAGCGGTACTGAAGCATTAGCGAATAACTGGACGACAACTTTTCTCCAGAAAGGAATACGAATTTCTGAGCAAGGCTCATTGTATATTCTCACTTTATATGTTACGGGGCTTACTGTTGCACGGCTGGTGCTGGGATTTGTATTAAAAGTAATTTCCTCTTTCCGGCTGATGGTAATTTCTCTCATTATTTCTTCAATTGGTTCGTTTATTTTAGTTAGTGCACACAATTATATGCAATCAATGATCGCCTATGTAATTATGGGGATCGGAATTTCTGCAGGATTTCCGGTGATGCTGGGATATGCCGGCCAATTATTTCCGAATTTATCTGGAACTGCTTTTGGAATTGTTTTAGTGATCGGATTGGTCGGGAATACAATCGTAAACTATTTATTTGGATTTATATCTCACAGCTATGGCATTCAACTGCTGCCCTGGTTATTGCTGATCACTGCCGTTTGCAGGATCATCATATTAATATTGCTTAGAAAAAATGTTTCTTTAAAAATAAAAATGTAAACTATGCTGGCGAAAACCTGGTTACTGAATGCAAGAGCCATTATGGATGAAATAGAAAATACACAGATGGAAAAAATCCAACAGGCAGCAACGATGATGGCTGATACTATTGAAGCGGGCCGTTGGGTTCATACATTTGGCTGTGGTCATGCTACACTTCCCATTGAAGAAATGTATCCACGTATCGGGGGATTTGTCGGTTTTCATCCGATGATCGAATTGCCCCTGACCTTTTTTACCAATATTGTCGGTGGTATGAGTGTACACAATTTTGTTTTTTTAGAAAGAGTAGAAGGATACGGAACGGAAATTATGAAAGGATACAATTTTGATTTCAGGGACTGCATGTGGCTATTCTCTCACACGGGCATTAATGCAGTGAATATTGATGTGGCTCTTGAAGCAAAGAAAAAAGGAATGAAAGTGATCGTATATGGATCAGCGAAAGAAGCAGAAGGAAAACAATCGAGGCACAGCAGTAAAAAAAATATTTTCGAATTAGCTGATCTTGTCGTTGATACCTGTGTACCGATACAGGATGCCTGTGTACCGCTAAAAAATCATTTTGACAAAGTAGGGCCGGTTTCTACCATGGCGTTTGTAACAACCGTGTGGATGACGGTAACAACCGTAGCAGAAATATTAGCGGAAAGAGGGGTAAAACTTTTTATACATCCCTCACATAATGTACCCGGAGATACCACAGCAAAAGAAAGATTGGAAGAAGCGCTTTCAGAATATAAAAGGCGAATTGCAGGAGTATGATCATTAAGCAAAACTTTTTCATTTTCTTTGCTCAAACTGAAACTGGAATATGAAATTAATTTCTTACCTGAAAGACGAACAGGAACAACTGGCCGTATTGATCAATGATATGGTTTATGATATGGATGTGCTGCATCCGGACCTACCCGGCACAATGAGTATGTTTTTAAATTATTGGGAAGATGTATTGCCGGTTGCACAAGCCGGTGAATTGATGTTGAAAGAGGGGACAAGAAGCAGCAGGCGAGCCATTCCCTTAAAAGATGTTCAGTTATTATCACCGGTTCCTTTCCCTGTTTCCTGCCGTGATGGATATGCGTTTCGCCAGCATGTTGAAGCTGCCAGAAGAAATCGCAAAGTGCCCATGATCCCGGAGTTTGATCAGTATCCTGTTTTTTATTTTACCAATCACCATAGCGTACAAGGACCCGGAGATATAAGATGCATGCCAGATCATTTTGAAAAACTGGATTTCGAATTAGAAGCTGCGATTGTCATTTGCAAACATGGCCGCAATATCAAAGCAGAGGAAGCAGATGAATATATCGGCGGGTTGATGATCATGAATGATATGAGTGCAAGGAGACTGCAAATGGAAGAAATGCTGCTGAATCTCGGGCCCGCCAAAGGAAAAGATTTTGCAACAGTACTTGGTCCCTGGCTTGTTACATTGGATGAATTGGAAGAATTCGTTGCGCCAGCCAAAGAAAATCATGTTGGAAAAAACTGGAATTTAAAAATGAAATGTCTTGTCAATGATGTACAGGTCAGCGAAGGCAACCTTGCTGATATGGATTGGACTTTTGCTGAGATCATCGAACGGGCATCTTATGGCGTTAATTTATATCCCGGCGATGTGATCGGCAGCGGTACGGTTGGCACCGGGTGTTTTTTAGAATTAAATGGAACAGGTAAATTAAATGATCCCGACTATGTAGAACAATGGCTCCAGCCTAATGATGTGGTGGAACTGGAAATTGACAGAATGGGAACATTAACCAATACCATCATTGCTGAAGAAACTGACTGGAGTATTTTGAAAAGAAAGAAGTAAGAAGTATGAGGCATGAAGTAAGAAAAATTTCCTTTTGAAAATCAAATCATACTTCCGACTTCCTACCTCATATCTATATCACCACCTTATTCATTCTTTTTACCTGAGCATTTCCCTTATTGGTCACTTTTCCGAGAAATGAATCCTTTACTTTTAATTCTTTTTCTGCATTTACTTCTGCGGAGCCAACACCGCTATTGTCAATATCCATCTTCTGCACTACAAAGTCACCTGCTTTTATGCTGCCCACTCCTTTGTTTTTAATTACAGCGTTTTCAGCTTTCCCATTCAAATTAATATTTCCGACACTTTTATTTTCTACGTTCAGATTTTGAGCGGTCATTTTAAGATCGATCGCTCCCACACTTTTGTTTTTTATATCGAGATCATCAAAACTGAGATTGTTATCAGACGTAAGGCTGCCCACCATATTCAATTCCATGCTTTTTAATTTCTTGAAGGTCACATAAACTTTCATGCCTTTCTTGCTGTTGAAGTTTACGTCTTTTTTCATGCTGATAGAAAGTTTAGGGCCTTCATTTTTCACTTCAAAAAGATCCTGTAAGTTATCATCTGCTTCAATCTTGACATCTTCTTTATCGCCTTGCTTCAAAATGACGCTGAATATACCACTGGAAGCCAGCTGGTCGAAAGGCTGCACACTAATATCTTTGGTGACGACATTTCCGCTGCCTTCAATTTTGGGTTTGTCTTTATCAGATGTTTTACTTTCCTGCGCCTGCAGTAACATTGAAGACGACAACAATGCTGCGGCCAATAATGAAAAAAATGTCCTCATGACTAACTAATTGATTTAAATATAAAAAATAGGTGATCCTGTTTAAAACGAAATATTTCGTAGAACGAAAATCAAAAGTATTTGTTACAACTCCTTTTGAAAAAATATGAACGGTAAAATGGCGATGCTGAAAGGCGATTGCTGCCGAATGGCAGGAACTAATGATATTTGCGTCGAATTTTACTAGTATGATCCTTGACCTGAAAAATATCACAACTGTTGAGCGGCAACATTACTTACAACATGTAGTAGCGCCACGGCCTATTTGCTTTGCTTCGACGATAGATAAAGAAGGAAATGTGAACCTGAGCCCTTTCAGCTTTTTCAATTTATTTTCTACCAATCCGCCCATTGTTATTTTTTCTCCTTCCAGGAGAGTAAGAAACAATACCACCAAGCATACATTGCATAATGTCATGGAGGTTCCGGAAGTAGTCATCAACATGGTGACTTATGATATGGTGCAACAAACTTCATTGGCAAGTTGCGAATATCCGAAGGGCGTGAATGAATTTGTAAAATCAGGATTTACAGCGGAGCCAGCCACTTTAGTAAAACCACCTATGGTGAAAGAAAGTAAAGTAAAAATGGAATGTAAGGTGAATGAAATAAAATCACTGGGGACAGAGGGTGGTGCCGGAAACCTGGTGATCTGCGAAGTGTTGTGTATGCATATTGACGATTCTTTACTTGATGCCAATAAAAAAATGGATCAGCGAAAAATTCATCATGTTGCCAGATTGGGCGCTGATTGGTATTGCGTGGTGAATGAATCCAATTTATTTCATGTGCAAAAGCCTAATACAGAATTAGGAATTGGCGTAGATGCATTGCCTGCAACTATTCGCAACAGTACTATTCTGACAGGAAATGATCTTGGGCAGTTAGCCAATGTGCAGGAACTGCCAACCATCGATCCCGCATTTGATGACCCGCACCTAAAACAGATCATTCAATATTATGGTATCAACCCGGAAGAGATGGAAAAAGAATTGCACTCCTACTCAAAGAAATTATTGCAGGAAGGAAAAGTGAAAGAAGCGTGGCAGGTGTTGCTTTCAGGATCCTGATATGATCGAAAAACAAATTTGTTTTCGGAAAAGAATGTGCAATTTTTTTTATCTTTAATAAAGTGCTGAAAAAAATTTCTGCATGCGCCGATTGCACATACAATATCTGCTGCTTGCCTTATTTATAGCAACAACGTTTGTTGCTTGCGTTTCTCAGCGAAAGGTGACATCTGCCAAAAAAGATCTGGCGACTGTAAATGACCAGTTGCGTCAATACCAGGATAGCTTGCAACAATTAGACGCTGCCCGGAAAAACAAACAAGATAGAAATGAAATTGATGATACTGCCAGTGCCCGGTTTCAACGATTTATAGACAGCACTAATTCCCAGATAAAAATCTTAATTACCCAGGATACCGTGATGATCGGGGAAACAATCGTAAACAAATCCGACTGGGATCGTCTGAATAATACGCTATTCAATTCCCGGCAAAAATCGCAGCAGATCAATCAGCGGGTAATAATGCTGACCGATCTGCTGAACAGAAACACCGTAATTCGTTTAGACCAGGATATTCTTTTTGAACCCGGGAAATATACCGTTTCGCCCCAGATTGCTGATGCTATCGGAAAATTTTTTGAACCTGCAGCAAAAGAAATTGATTCTTTTGTTCAAAAATATCCTGATTTTCCTTTGGCATTGATCATTACTGCCAAAGGATATGCCGATGGAACTACAATTGCTGAAGGAAGTTCTTTATACAAAGACCTGTCGGCACGATTAAAGTTGAACAACAAGCCACCTGATAGCAAAGAATTGAATAAAGAATTATCAAGAGCAAGGGCAGAATCAGTGATTTCTTTGTTCAAAAATTTTACTATTGGCAGATCTGAAGGTGGAACCAATGTAAAAAATATAGCTTATCTCTATGAAGGAAAAGGAGATGCTTTTCCCAACCCTAAGATCACTGATTATAAAACTGACGACCCGCGAAGAAGAGTGGTACTATTATACTGGAGCGTGTTTCCGGAATAAGCTCTGTCTGTAAATTTCCAGTTTATTTAGTTGCTGATCCAAAAACTTTCTTCAAAATATCCGTTGTTCTCGCAACAGGATTTGTCCTGATATTCGCTTCTTCTTTAGCAACCTGGTCAAATAAAGCATCCACAGCTTTGCCAACCACATAAGAAGTAAGATCCGGATTTGCTTTTTTAAATGTAGTTGGAAGTTTGTTGTAGGTATTTACAATATCTCCATAATATTTAGTGGCATCTGCTTTATCCAGAGAGCTTTTAACCGAAGGAGTAAATGCCTGTATTAGTTTTTGAGTGGTCTTTTGTTTGAAATACTGTGTCGCCGCATCTTTAGGGCCCTTAATAATATTTAATGCGTCAGTGATTGTCATTTGTTTGATGGCATCAACAAAAATGGGTTTTGCGTAGCCAACAGCGTCTTCTGCTCCACGGTTAATGGAAAGAATGGCTTTATCTACTTGTGCTCCCATACCGATATTACGTAGTGTTGTTTCGATCTTCTTTGCGTCAGGGGGCAGAAACAATTTGTATGCTTCACTACCAAAGAATCCATCTGTTTTATTCAGATTCAATACTGCATTGGTCACACCCTGTGTCAATGCTTCTTTGATGCCCTGTCCGGCCTCGCTTTCAGTCACTTTTGAAGCAGTATCTTTTGATAGAATCTTAGGTAATTTCAGTTTAATCTGCGAATGAACGGATACAGTAAGAAATACAAAAAACAAAAGAACAGAGATATAAGTTTTCATCATACGTTTGGTTTTAATATCATTTACCAAATTACCTGCCAGAATGCAAGACTCCAAATAATAATTCTATTTTGGCTATACTTTAAGAGCTTCTTTTCGCTTCTCTATACGTTCCCGGAGAATGCGGAAAAACCGTGATCTTTCTTTCTCACTCACTTCACTGATCTGTGTTGACCGCTGCATCAGGTTCTGGATATATTGATAGTGTTTATCAGTAAATACCACATCACGGCATATCATATAGTTAATAGCTGTATGCGGCACTACACTAAGCTTTGTGTTATCCAGAACGGCCATCATATTATTATCAAGTAATATCCACTCGTTAAAATACATTTTAAATCTCCCCAAAGGCTTTTTTTCAGGATCCGAAATATCATATTTATATCCCAATTCGGCTTGTTTCTGAAGATGATCAAAATATTTCTCCAGCGCCTCGTAAACCTGAAGGGCATCTTTGTCCGAATCGAATATCTGATTATCTCTGCAATATTCCATTTGCCTGATCATGGTGTTAATGCTTTCTAGGTTCCAGATTTCTACACATGGTATTTGATTGTAAGTAGTAATAATTTTATGGCCTAAATCAAAAAACTCATCAGGATAATCATCAACTCTGAATTTGCGTTTGGCAAAATCAGGAAAGTGAAAAACGGTTTTTAGCCAGAAATAATATTTGAATGACGCCAGCTCCCGGAAATAAAAATGATGAAAGATGGGCATGTCTTTACATAGGTAATAATATTCTTTTTCCTTAAAGCTATTGAAGTATGCCAGCCAATGCAGTGTTGTCATAAGGTATTCATCATAGCGATAGGTCTTACTATCAAGTAACTGACCCTGGAAAAGAAATGATCCGGTCTGTATATCCATCATCTGGTCCAGCGAGATCTTATAGTGAGTACAAAGCTTATAAAGTTCATCTAACGAGATCATTTTTTCTCCACGAATACGCCGATATGCGCTGTCTGAACTGATCTCAAGCAGTTTGGCTATCTCATCAGCGGCAGGAGCATTTTCCCCGATTTTTCTTTTGATCTCAGTAAAAAGTTTTTGCTGTAATTCTTCTGTATTCATAGTATTTGATGGTTAAAGGGTTCTTTTTCTGTCTTCGATTTTAGCCAACATGATCCCGAAAAAAATATTGCGTTGTTTTTCACTGGTCTGGCTGATCAGCGTGGACTTTTTCATCAGGTTTTGCAGATCATCATAACAAGGGCCGCAAAACGCTTCATCCCTTGTCAGCATATAGTTTAACACATCATAATTCAGGAATGCTGTTTTCACCCGGTCTGTCACCGCCATAATAGTATTATCGCCCAAAACCACACGATTGTAAAAGAATTTGAAATTATTTTTTTTAGTGGTAGGATTTTCATCGGGCATGAACTTACAGCCATATTCTACCTGGTTTTTTAAATGCAGGAAAGTTTCTTCCAGCGATTCATATATATTTTTAATATCTGCAGCCGAAGAAAAATAACCGGAATCTTTATAAAATTCGATTTGTGAAATGACGCTGTTGATGCATTCGGTATTCCATATCTCGATCGAAGGTATCTTTCCATAAGCTCTTACCAGTTCATGGCTTAGTTCTTCAACTTCAGATGAAACGCAGTTCAGATCAAATTCCCTGTCAGCAAACTCAGGTTTACAGATTATGGATTTCATCCAAAAAAAATATCGGAATGCGATCAGGGGTTTGAAATAAAAATTATGAAAGATGGGAACATCCTTGGTCAGGTAAATAATTTCCTTTTGTATAAAACTGTTCACATATTGTACCTGTTTCAGCAGATCACTCAAATAGGTCTCATAACTATAGTTGTGCATATTGATCCGCACATTCTGAAATAAGACGGAGCCGCTTTTTACATCAAGCAACTGATCCAGGGATATTTTATAATATTGACAAAGTTCTTTTACCTCATCCAATACCATGGGTGTTTCACCACGAATACGTCTGTAAGCACTATCGGAACTTACATGAAGCGTTTCTGCAATGGCATCAACTAATGATACATGCGGAGGCAGCAGTTCCTTGATACGCTGGAACAAAAATTCCTGTGCCTGATAAGATGCCATAAACAGTCAAGTGATAAGTGTTTGCAAAAGCTGCTACCCGAATCGTCACTAAGGAAAGTTAAGCTAAATTATTAAATAGGCAACCTCCCTTTTAATTGCAAAAAATGCAATTATATTGTTAGAAGAGAACACCGCTTAAATTTCCCGATATTCTCAAGATCAGCTATTTAACCAGTTGCAAAATCTGCAAACTGAGAAACTGTTGATGCAAAATTCAATTATAAACAGGCTCGTTGCGATAGTAGGTTTGGGTTACAAAATCAACGATCATGAAACCCAATACAGAGCAACTCGAAATCCTGCTATTTACCAACAGCAGTACTTCAAAAAGGCGATTGGCGGAACAAAAGAGCAAATCATTCGATAAGATGCTTTCCCCGGTCGAAGAACTTCAAAAGCAATGCTGGGCCGGGCTCCTTTCTGAATTACTTCCAGACATCATCGCTTCTTTCAGATCGAATCAAAATAGCTATATCTGGTCCATCACAGCTGAAAACTATTGCATTCGTATCAACATAGGGTTGTATCCACAGCGGATAGCTGGTCACACAGTATTAAACCCCCGGGTATTCCTGGAAAAATTTTTATTGAACTAAAAAATATTCATCACTATTAAAAATCTTTTTATGATACCCATAATTGTTCTTTGGCTTTTCAAAAAATATAAAAAAGCCGGCAGCCGTAAACAGTTTTTTCAAAACATGTTTACCATTATAAAACCATCAGTATATAAAATAGCCGGAGCGATACTTACCCTGATACTGACCTTTTTGGCAATGTCTGCCATTGCACAAACGAAAGATCTGAATTATATGATCATGAGGGGCACTGATATTGTCGGCGGCATTCATTTCACCGAAACTAATACTTCAGGATTAAAACAAATGGAAATGGAATCGAAGGTGAAGGGGAGAATCTTATTTATCAGTTATTCCGGCAGCGCCAGGGAAGAAGCAATATATCAAAACGGTGTGCTCTACCATTCTTCTATCTATAGAAAATTGAACGGAAAAGAGAAAGCCAACAAACAACACCAGGCAGTGAATAATCAGTATGTGATCCGATCCGGAGAAAATTCAGAAACCAGCCCGATCTATCCTATCACTTATAATATGCTGAGTCTTTACAGTACAGAGCCAGTAAATATAGATAAAGTGTATTCAGATAATTTTCAACGTTTCCTTGATATCAAAAAACTGGAAGATCACAAGTATAAGATCTCACTTCCGGATGGAAACACCAACTACTACTATTATCACGAAGGACAACTGGTGCTGGTTGAAGCACACAGTACCTGGTATTCTGTACTGATCGTTTTGAAAAAATAAAAACTGATCTAATGACAATCAGCATTCTGATATTAAAATATGCTATGTGCTATTGCGCATTCTTTGCGATGTTGCTATTGAGCAAACCAAATGGCGGATACAAATTGTTTGATAAAAATGGACCGGCACAGAATACGGGTGCGTTGTTCGGATCGCAGATCGCAGGAATAGTATGGCTGGGTTTAGTTCCGGTTTTCACATTTGATCAATCATGGATTGATATAGTTTTCGGAATAGAGATTCCTGATTTCTTCCCGGTAGTAATCATTATTCTTTTACTGATAGCGGTCAGTTTATTTGCACGAATTCAATCAGAAAACCGCTTTGGGGAAATTGTAAGCAATCAAAAAACCGTTAAGATATTTAGCCGGGATTTTATTCTCCGGTATATTTTATTACGACTTCTTTTTCTGTGCGCTTATGAAATTTTTCTCCGGGGTTACCTGTTAACTGACAGCATTCATTATCTCGGAATTACCAAAGCCGTTTTATTGAATATTGCGTTGTATACCTTGCTGCATTTGCCTGCTGATAAAAAAGAAATAATCGCATGCATTCCGTTTGGGGCTTTGCTCTGCCTGGTTTGTATTTGGTTCCAAGTAGTATGGCCGGCTATTCTTTTGCACGTTTCTCTTTCCCTCGTTTACGAAATAAATCTTTTGAAAAAATTTCATAGGTCAATAAATGCAGTTTTATGAAAATACTTGTCACCGGCGCATCCGGCTATATTGGAAATAAATTGACTCATGCATTGGCAGAACGTGGTCATAATATACATGCATTGGTTCGTTCGCCATCTTCTGCAGATCTTTTACGTCATCAGAATATCCGTGTTTTTGTCGGCGACATCATGGATCCGGATAGCCTTGCTGTTGCAATGAAAGATTGCCGGCAGGTATATCATGCTGCTGCATTAGCAAAATTGTGGGACAGGAACCGTAATAATTTTTATAAAATAAATGTGGGTGGAACAGAAAATGTATTACAAGCTGCATTGAAAGAAGGTGTCAGCAAATTAGTATATACCAGCAGTTGCGGCGTATGGGCTCCGGATGAAGATCATATTTATACAGAAAACGATCCACGCATCAGTTCTTTTGACAGCGATTATGATCTTTCCAAATATCTCGCTGAAAAATTAGTAAGAGAATATTGTTACAAAGGATTATTCACTGTCATTGTCAATCCGCCGAGAGTATATGGGCCGGGATTGGAACGATACAGCAATGCGGTCAATCGTTTTATCACACAAATATTGAATAAAAAAATTATCCCGCTCCCCTGGAACCTCGATACAAAAGCCAATTATACTTTTATTGACGACGTAATCAACGGACATATTCTTGCAATGGAAAAAGGATTGGGTGGTGAACGATATATCCTCGGGGGTGAAAATATTTCATACAAAAAAATGGTAGATACAATCGCGGCGTACAGCGGTCGTAAACCGGTATTTGTAAGAATTCCGCCGGCAATGATCCAGACATGGGCGTGGATGGAATTGGCAATAGCAAAACTTTCCCTATACGAACCCAGTTTCACTCCCAGGCTCGCAAAACGAATTCAATTATCTAAAATGGTTGACAGCTCCAAAGCAATCCGGCAATTGGGATATAGAATTACTGCATTTGAAGAAGGCATGCAAACAACCATTGATCACCTTAAATCAAAAAACTATGAACTCCGCTTTCAATGATACTTTCACTTTGATCACAGGCGCCAGTGAAGGGCTGGGTAAAGCATTGGCCATCGAATGTGCATCCAAAGGAATGAATGTATTCCTTGTTGCGCTGCCCGGGATAGAATTATATCAACTGGCTTCTTACATACGGCGAAAATATAAAGTACTTGTGTGCGAATTTGAAACCGATCTTTCGCTGGAGATGAATCGTATAACTCTTGCTGGTTTTATCAAAAAACAACAGATCAACATTAACATGCTCATCAATAATGCCGGCATCGGCGGCTCCGTGAATTTCGATGAATGCGCTTTTGATTTTTTTAAAACCCAAATCTCACTGAATGTATTAGCCACCGTTCATCTTACTTACCTGTTGCTCCCGGAATTGAAAAAGAATTCAAGGTCTTATATTCTTAATGTAAGCAGTCTCTGCATCTTCTTTTATCTGGTAAAAAAACAAGTATATGGCGCTACAAAATCATTCATTCATTTCTTTTCAAAAAGTCTGAAAAAAGAATTAAAAAAAGATGGGGTTACAGTCAGCGTTCTTTGTCCAGGTGGCATGAACAGTAATCCCTCTTTCTATCTCTTGCACCAAATGAGCAATTGGATGACCAGGTCTGCAGCAATGGATCCGGAAGAAGTGGCGCCTGTGGCATTGAATGGTTTGATAAACGGAAAAGAAATTATCATTCCCGGAAAATGGAATCGTGTCTTCCTGTTTTTTGACAAATTATTACCCGGCTGGTTGAAAGAAAAGATGACGGCCCGTCATATAAAATCAATTTCTGCTCAACAGATCGCTTTGCTACTGAAAGGCAAACCTATAGCGGAAACCAAAAACGCAGCATAACTAAATATCAAACTTAAAATATTTTTTATGAAACATCAGAGAAAAACGGGGACAGTCACCGGAAAGCCCGGGAGCTTTGTTATTTTTATTTTGATAATTGCGCCGCTTATATGGATCGCAGCAGTTTCGAGAAACACAACGCTGGTATTCCATTCAATACTTCTTTTTACGGGTTGGTTAAGCTGGACCTATACAGAATACTATTTCCACCGCTTTATTATGCATGAAGCCGACAGCTCAAAAGGATTGGGCAAACTATTGAATCACACTCATCATCATAAAGACCCTGCCGACATTCGTGTAACGATGCCTCATCGAATCATAATGGCTGTCACCAGCGTTGTGCTGATCATTCTTTCGATTCTACTTAATAATTATTTTACCCTGTTTTGCGGATTTTTTTTGGGGTTCACGGCTTTTTGCCTGATGCATGTGGTGTTGCATCATTCCTGGTCAAGAAAATTTTTTCCGCAATTACACCAATTTCATATTCACCACCACTGCAAGCATACAGACAAATGCTTTGGTGTTACGACTCCCTGGTGGGATCATTTGTTCGGCACTATTCCTGATAAAAATATAACGATCAGCGAACGAATACTTGCGTTTTATTACAAAAAGGAAAGATTGAAGAAAACGTTTTCCCTGAATCGCTTTATTGATGAAAAATTAAGTCTGCCTGAAAAACAATCTGCTTAAAATAAAATATCTGATCAATCTTTTAATTCAACATACAGGAGTATCCGGAAAATCCTGAACAGAGTACGGCGCCTTTGCCGAAAAGCGAAACGAGTAGGCCTAATTTAATTAACTTATTATGAAAAAGATTTCTTATTGGGCAAAAGCTCACAAATGGCAGTCATGGGTCATTATTATTGCAGCTTTTTCAGTGTTGAATACCCTTGGCATTGTTACAGGAATATTATTACAGCAATTGGAAATTTCTGTTTCAGTGATACTGGTATTCATTTCCCTCTTTTTATATCTTGCTGCGTTGATCGCCTATCCTTCCAAAAGCGAGAAAGGAAAAACATTAAGTAGAGCAGCATTTTATATAAAACAAAAAAGTTGTGATTTCATTCTTGTCGCTTCCACTTTTGGGATGATCATTTATCTCTCCAATCACCCTGACAGGCTATTTCAATCTTATCCTACAATAAGGGCTGCAATGAAAACCGAGCCTTCCCTACCCAAAGACAGCTTGGCGAAGGGATATAAATCTATAAAAGATTTTTCCGCTTCCATGAAGGATGTAAACGGTAATAAACTAAAATGGAAAGAGCGAAAGAAACTGCTGAAAGAACAGATCAGGGATATTAAAAAAAGTAATGGGCTTACAAACGGAGCTAAAATAGGCTTAATAATTCTTTCTGTCTTGGTTGCTATAGGCCTGATCGCTTTGGTAGCAGCACTGGCCTGTGACTTATCCTGCAGTGGTTCTGATGCGGCGGCTGCAATAGTAGGTATCGGAGGAACTGCCCTGGTCATTTTTCTGCTGGTATTGGTAATAAGAAATATTAATAAAAAGAAAAAGAAAGAGACCAGCATTGACAATCCTGCTACAACCAATTAACCCTTTTGTTTTCCCCATCCGCATCCCGTAATTTTGTCCGCTTTTACAAACGTATTGGCGGACAAAATTTTTTGAACTTTAAGCAATGCAAACGCAACACTTATCAGAGCAGGAACTGCTGCGCAGGGAAAAGCTGGCGGAACTTATCATGATGGGTATCGAGCCTTATCCGGCTCCTTTATACCCGGTCAACAGTAATTCAGCATACATAAAAGAACATTTCACAGAAGAAAATAAAACAGAGTTTGCTGATGTATGTCTTGCGGGCCGAATCATGAGTGTCCGTGATATGGGTAAGGCCAATTTTGCCGTGATACAGGATGCACATGGCCGCATACAATTATATATACGCCGGGATGACATTTGTCCCGGTGAAGACAAGTCGCTTTATGATATTGTCTGGAAAAAATTGATTGATATCGGTGACATCATAGGAGTAAAAGGATATGTTTTTATTACCAAGACCGGAGAGACATCAGTGCATGTGAAAGAATTGACACTGCTTAGCAAATCGTTGCGTCCGCTTCCGGTAGTAAAAGAGGCCGAAGGGCAAACTTATGATGCTGTTACTGATCCTGAATTCCGGTATCGTCAGCGCTATGCTGATCTGATCATAAATCCGTCGGTAAAAGAAGTATTCGTAAAAAGAACGAAGCTCATTAATTCCATGCGGGAATTTCTAAATGCACAAGGTGCATTGGAAGTGGACACGCCGGTCTTACAAGCGATTCCGGGAGGCGCTGCCGCAAAACCGTTCATCACACATCATAATGCACTCGATGTCCCATTCTATTTGCGAATCGCTAACGAGCTTTATTTAAAACGTTTGATCGTTGGAGGTTTTGATTGGGTATATGAATTCAGCCGCAACTTCCGCAATGAAGGTATGGACCGCACTCATAATCCTGAATTCACCATCCTGGAATTTTATGTGGCTTATAAAGATTACCTGTGGATGATGGAAACCACAGAACAACTTTTGGAAAAAGCAGCGATAGATGTTTGTAGTAATACAGATGTACAAGTAGGAGATAAAACAATTTCCTTTAAAGCGCCGTACAAACGCATCAGTATTTATGATTCGATTCGGGAGCATACCGGTTTTGATGTCAGCAAAATGACCGAAGAACATCTTCGTTCTGCCTGCAAGCAAATGCATATTGAAGTAGATAAGACAATGGGAAAGGGAAAACTGATCGATGCCATCTTCGGCGCCAAATGCGAACATCATTATGTGCAGCCGACTTTCATCATTGATTATCCAGTAGAGATGAGTCCGCTCACAAAAAAACACCGCAGCGAAAGAGGATTGGTGGAGCGATTTGAATTAATCGTGAATGGAAAAGAAATTGCCAATGCTTACAGTGAACTGAATGATCCTATTGATCAGCGGGAACGTTTTGAAGAGCAGGTTCGCCTGATGGAACGTGGCGATGAAGAAGCCATGTACATTGATTATGATTTCCTGCGGGCATTGGAATATGGAATGCCTCCCACTTCCGGTATTGGGTTAGGTATTGATCGTATTTGCATGTTGTTTACCAATCAACCTTCGATACAAGACGTTTTGTTATTTCCGCAAATGCGGCCGGAGAAGATACATGAATAGTTACTTATGAATTTCACCTCCAGCGAAAATTTTAATAGCTCTCCCTGAATGATAAAAAATTCTTAACACCAGTTATAATAACTACTTCATTTTCCCTTTGGACATCATCAGAAACATTTCTGAAACTATTTGAGTTCTAAAGCTTTGAAAAACAATTCTGCAGTTGGAGATGTTTGCGAACAATTTAAGTTGATTTGTTGCTGCTGAAAATCACTTCTACTTTTACATCATCAAACGACAATGATCTTAAAATCGAGACGTCCAGAAAACTGACAGATCTACAGAGTGCTACTCTTCGTTTAATTCCCGCTTGTCATATTCACTTGCCAATAACTGCTGCCACACGATTGCGTCCATTATACTATTTTGAAACATTTTTTTTAACTAAAACAGTGTAACTATGAAAAGAGTATTCAGAAACAATCGTCTTATCCTCATTGCGTTTTTCACAATTTTTTCTGTAGCTGGCATATCCGCTGCGAAAGCTGCTGAAAAAAATCCGGAACTGCCGGTAGAATTAAAATACGTTGGCAAGATTGGGTACAAACCTTTACTGGAGCTGAACATCAATGGGGGTGCCAATGAAGGGCAGTATCGAATTACAGTGAAAGACGAATATGACAATTCCCTCTACAGTGAAAACGTAAAAGCTGAAGCATTCTCAAAAAAGTTTTTGCTGAATGTAGATGAGATCAATGGCCCGGTAACATTTGAAGTATCAGAAAGGAAAACCGGGAAAACCGTAGTGTTTGAAGTAAAACAGAAAAGTCGATACGTAGATCAAATGGAGATCAATACTGTTAACTAAACAAACCTCATTATCTATCTTAAAAAAACTGCATTCTCCGGTGCAGTTTTTTTATACAAAAATTTTCAGGACCTGTGTTTGCTCTGTAAATACTTATTATAAATGACCTCACTCATTGATTTATTATAAACTTTACTTTCTAACCAGGAGATGATATCAAGATATGCGAAGGACCGGGTTTGAAAACGATTTTTCTCCAGGTGCTTTATATCACTGAGTAATTTCTCCAATTCTGGTTTCAATTGCGCCGGCTTCAGCTCAAATGATTTTCGTAAAAACCGGAATATTGCTTCTTCTACTACTGTAAGGTTTTTCATTTTTGCCATAAAGCGATAGGTAGATCGGCTCAGCGATTCAATGATCTCATCATTTCCCAATTCATAATGCGCCAGCAGATGAACTAACCGGGCATAACACTGGAGGTCGATCCGTAATTCATCAGAACCGTGTATGATCTTTTGCAGATAATCGATAGCTTTTGAATAATCACCACTGCCAAAATAGAGTGTAGCAATTTTATAATTGAAAACAAGGATGCGATGCCGGTCAACAAAGAGTGAATACTCCTGGATTTTTTGTTCCAGCTCTGGTATCAATTTCAGTCCTTCTTTGAAAGTTCCCTGCATCAAATGCTGATTGACCCTGGCACTGTTTATATAAATAAAAGTGTGTATGTAGAAATTCTCATGCTGCCCGGCAATATTTGTTTGGGCAAAATTTTCAAATTCTTTTAAAGTGATCTCAAATTCTTTAAAGTTGCGTAACACAAAATGTGCATTAAGCAGGTTATGCATCCCTTTTACATAATGGCCTGTTTCTACAGAAACCATAAGCGGTTCCTTTTTATATAGCCCGATCCATTTTTTACTGTAACGATAATACATCAGAAAATCCTGCCGGATAAATGCATACCAGCAATAGCTCTGATAGAGATAGAGTAATTCATAAAAATCTGTGATGTTTTGCGGATCAGATGGCAATTGCTTTTTAAAAAATTCGCGGATGCCGGCTCCATCCTGCTGATTGCGGGCATGACCATTCTTGACATACCAATTGTATAATAACAAAGCAAGATTGGAAAGTTTCACCACGCTATCAATGTGCCAGCTGATCTCAGAAGCTTCTGTAGTAAGCTCCTGAACTTTTTCCAATGAACTGCGGGTGATATGAAGCGTTTCAATTTTTTTCTCCAGCGAAATAACCTGTGCCAGGTAATTGAACTTATGTTTTTCACGGGCAAGATCTTTGGCTTTTTCCAGTTGTTTCAGTGCCTGCAATATCAATCCTTTGTTATACAACACACGGCCATAATCCAATAACTCGCTTAATTGAAGATCAGTGGTATCATTTGTTTTCAATAGCCGAAGCCCTGCGAGTAATTGTTTATATAAATGTTGTTTTAAGTTATTGAGCTGCGGTTTGGTTACTTCCGGCAATTTTTTGAGTACAACGGCTTCATCATAGTCTGACAGCTTATCCAATACATCAAAAAGGCGGATGATCTTCAGGTCGCTGTTACCGGAACTTCGTTTTATATAAAGTTTAAAATGCCTCTTCTCTGATTTTTCAAGAGAGCGAACCAGCTGAAACAATATGTCTGTATTGCGGGTGGACATCATTACAAAATTTTGTTGAAATCTAACACAAACAAGCATTTATAATGGATAACTTGCTTTTGCCATAATTAAATTCAAGGCAATATATTTTCAGCAACATTATCCAATGTACTACTTTCATGAAACAAATAAATTTTGCATACAGCAGCAATCGTCAGACAGAAGGCAAGGTCGCAGAGGCTAAAAACAAACAACCAATAGGTTAAACGCTATAAAGATTTTCTAATGGCAAGCAATCGTTAAAGGCCGTTCCGTTTCTACGGGATGGCCATTTTTTTGGTATGCGAATTTAATTGAAAAAGGTCGATCAACAAATTTCCAAAATCTGCGCTTACGACCAATGCTTTAGAGAAGAACGTTAGTCCACAAACAAGTCTTTGTACAATTGTGCACCAGGGACAACAGAATATTTATTCAAATCAGTAATTCCTTCTGCTGCAAAAACTTCTTCGTCAATAAAACAATTACCACTGCATATTTCTGGTGATTTACTGAAAATATAATACACAGCATCGGCCAGTATTTCCGCATTGCGGCTCATTTTTGCCAATGCTTCTCCTCCCAACAAATTTCTTACTGCAGCTGTATCGATCGTCGTCTTTGGCCATAATGCATTGGAAGCAATATTATATTTTTTTAATTCTGAGGCCCAGCCCATAGCCATCATACTCATGTTGTATTTGGTCATCGTATACGCCAAATGTTTGGTGAACCATTTTGGATTCATATTTACCGGAGGTGATAAAGTAAGAATATGTGCATGCGGGGATTTTTTCAGATGAGGAATGCAGGCCTTTGTTACAAAGAAGGTTCCTCTCACATTAATATCATGCATCAGGTCGAAGCGTTTCGGCTCGGTTTGTTCAGTAGTCGTCAAAGAAATGGCAGAAGCATTATTCACCAGCATATCAATACCACCGAATTTTTCTATGGTTTTGTCCACGGCATTCTGGATCTGGTCTTCAAACCGGATATCACATTGCACAGCCAATGCTTTACCTCCGGCTTTTTCCATTTCAGCTGCAGCAGAAAAAATGGTTCCGCCGAGTTTAGGATTTTCTTCAGTGGATTTAGCCGCGATGACAATGTTTGCGCCTTCTTTTGCCAGGCGTAATCCAATCGCTTTACCGATGCCGCGGCTGGCTCCGGTAATGAAAACAGTTTTATTCAAAAAGGTCATACTGAACAGATTTAAGAATGAAGTTAACAAAACAGTTCGGTCTTATACGTGTATGTTTTCGTAGGATTACGTTTGTTTTGCAGATTTTATGCGCTTAATAATTGGGCACATTTGCTCTATGGTGAAAGAAATGTGAAAACTATTTTTGAATCGAAGTTGATTGGTAAGGAACCCTGCGAAATCCAATATTCAGAAAGCCAAAAGAAATTCCAACAATCCTGAAAAACCAACTGTAAAATCCATATCAATCAACTTTCTTTCCTTTTCAAAAAAGAATAAGCGAAAGAGAATTTTGAAAAACCTGCGTCCCGTTTCGATCCAAATATCCAACTGAAAACACTACCTTGAGCCGAAAGATCATGATAACCTGAAAAACGCCAAAGGTTAAGACTTCGATCTCAAAGTATTGAAACAGTCTTGCTCACAGCAGGGCTGTTTCGCTTTCAATACTCAGGTAACTTTGGTTTCGTCTGAACGATCTCGTCTATTTGCTGCATGAAATCGGTCGTCAGTTTTTCCTTCGCTTCCAAAGCGCCGAGATTTTCTAATAACTGCTCTTTTTTTGTTGCGCCTAAAATAGCAGTTGAAACATTTGGATTGTTAATGCACCAGGCAATACTCATTTGTGCCAGAGTAATATCAAGGTTTTTGGCAAGGTTGTCCAGTCGTTTTACTTTATCCAAAAAATTTTCTTTCATCCAGCGGTCTTTCAACCAATCAAATCCCGTGAGCGCAAAGCGGCTGTCTTCCGGAATGCCATGAATATATTTTCCACTTAGCAACCCGCTGGCCAATGGACTCCATATGGTAGTGCCCATGCCTTCAGTGCGAAAAATCATCAGGAATTCGTTTTCAATTTTGTTCCGTTCGAATAAATTGTATTGCGGTTGCTCTACTGAAGGACCGATCAAATTGTATTGATGAGCCACTCTGTGTGCTTCCATGATCTCTACACCACTCCATTCGCTGGTACCCCAGTATAAAATCTTTCCCTGTTGTATTAAAATATTCATCGTCCACACTACTTCTTCTATTGGTACATTTTTATCCGGACGATGACAGAAAAAAATATCGAGATAATCCACCTGCAATCGTTGCAATGCTTCGTGGCAAGCTTCTACGATATGTTTTCTGCTCAAACCGGTTTGATTGGGCTTATTTTGTTTTCCTCTCCAGCCCCAGAATACTTTACTGCTGATCACATAAGAAGTGCGGTCCCAGTTTTTCTTTTTCAAAACACGGCCCATCATCTTCTCACTTTCACCCAATGCATATACTTCTGCATTGTCAAAAAAATTAATTCCATTATCATATGCAACGCCCATCAATTCATCTGCACTCCCATCATTGATCTGCTTGTGAAAACTTACCCAGCTGCCAAATGAAAGAACGCTAAGCTGCAAGCCGGCTTTTCCCATACGACGATATTCCATAACATTATATTTTGATTTGAAAGATAAGATTGAAACAGCTTAAGGGTAAAATAGTTCTGTACTTTGGAAATTTATTTTTGATAGGAAGAATCAGAAACCAAGACAGTTCCGGTTGGTTCTTTAAAGATAACGCTGCTCAGGTCTTGGGTGGCCTGCAACCCTTTTCCGCCGGCAATTTGCTTGTCCTTTGTGTGGTATTGCGCCACTTTATCGGTATAAAACATTTTAGTGTTCTGATCCCACCAAAGATCCGGGCTTGTCAATGTATCACCTTTTACATTGATGACAACAACACTGTCCCGCAAATACGCTTTGTTGAGTGTTTCAAAATATTTCCCGTAAAGTGCGTCCAGTTTGGTTTCTATGTTTTTACTGCTGTCATAAAAATCGATATGTAATGATTTGGGAAATTCAATATAAACAGTATCGGCTAATACTCTCAACATATATGGCGCTGTAAGTTTTGCTTTCATTACACCGTGATCACTGAGATAGCTTACAATGTCAGTAGCCTCTTCTGTCATCGTTTTATTCCTGGTCCATTCATTGATCTTTCTGGTGTCGTTTTCACAAGCCGTTAAAAAAAGGCTTGAAAAAAAAATAAATACAACGAGATCTTTTTTGTTGAATGAAAAATTTCTAATCATTGGATAAACCGGCTTTTTAGCTATTGACTTCACTGATAGCGTAAAGTCCTTTAAAAATCCAATCTGCGTCTGCAAATATCTTATTCTTCAAATGCGGTGTCAAATACACTAAATCGCCACCGGTTAAAAGCACGTTAAAGTTCCTGAACTTTTCTTTATATGCATCAATAAAGCCATCAATTTCTTTTGACATTCCTAATACCACTCCTGTAAGAAGATTGGTTCGGGTATCATACCCGATCAGCGGCACATTGTTATCTGCAGCAACGAGAGGAAGTTTTGCGGTGAACTGGTTCATTGATCTCAATCGCATTTCCATTCCGGGAGAAATGGCGCCACCGATAAATTCATGATACTTGTTGATAAAATTGTAGGTAACACAAGTCCCAAGACCAATCACTAAATTATTTTTTTCAGGATAAAATTTTACTGCTGCAGCTGCCAGGGCCAACCGGTCTGCGCCAATAGTATCTGGCTTACCTACCGGCGTTGTAAATGGTAATTTGGAAAGATGGTTGAGTTTATGAAAATGCGTTTGTGCTGATAATAATTCTTCAATTGCGGGATTATGATTGACAACAGAAGATAAAATAGAGTTGTTTGGCTGAAACCTGTTAAGGATCGATTGTACTGTTGCTACTGAATCATCGGTCATCACAACCGATTCTTTCATTTTTGATCTAAGAAAAATGGCTGCTTTTTTTCTCGTGTTTCCAAAATCAAGACAGAGTGTGACTGGCATGTAAAAAGGTTATTGATAAATCGGTTCAAAGATCAAAACTGCCCAGGTTTTTGAAATGGCCGTTCAGTTTAATTTTTTCCTTCAGCTGTTCCATCTCTGCCAGCATCGGGATCACTTTTGTCAAATGCCGTTTCAGGTATTCCTGACGTTGTCGTTCATTCATCAGGCTCAGCAATTCATATTCTTCCTGCAAGGAAAAGCCCACATGATGAGCCACGTCATAGGTTTTGATCTCAGTATCTAATTTTTTAAAGTCCTTGCTTACTTTCAAAAGTTTGTGCAGCTCCCGGATGCTATTCATCACCCGGCGCATGATCTCTGGGTTACCCTGCACATAATTTTCAGGATAATTCACAATAGCGCCGCTGTACAATTTATCGGGAACTTCTTTGATCACTTCCAAAATGCGAAAGACTTTTGATCCGACTGTCTTAATATCCATCTCTCCATTTTCATAGAGTTTCGTAACCTCTGTGATCTCGACCAGTGAGCCATAATCCTGCATGCGACCTTCGATCACTGTTGGAATTCCAAATGATTTTTTACTATTGTAGCATTCATTGATCAGCTGTTTATACCTCGGCTCAAAAATATGCAGATTCAGATTTTCTCCCGGATACACTACAATGCCGAGCGGAAATATGGGGACGAAATTGGTCATTGTGCTGTAATGTTAATAATTTTTACACAATGTGCTCATTTTTTCTTCTTAAAAACCTTGGAGTCATTTATTACCTTCGCTGCCTGCATCTATTCAGCATTGATGAAACCACTGTCTGTCGCTATTATTACACTTAATGAGGAAAAAAACATTTTCCGCTGCCTCGATTCGGTTAAAGATTTGGCTGATGAAATTGTAATTGTTGATTCATTTTCTACTGACAAAACACGTGAGATCGTTTTACAATTTGGCGCAAGATTTATCGAGCATGCCTTCGAAGGTTATATTCAGCAAAAAAACCGGGCTTTACAACAAACCGCTCACGACAATGTATTGCTCCTTGATGCAGATGAAGCATTAAGCGGGGAATTAAAAAAATCAATCTTAAAAGAGAAAGAAAATAATTTTCCGGCCGAAGCATACCGGATGAATCGCTGTACTAATTATTGCGGAAAATTTATCAAACATGGTTTATGGTATCCTGACCAGAAAGTGCGGCTGATCAAAAAACAAATTGGCGAATGGGGAGGAGTGAATCCGCATGATAAAATTGTACTCCAGCCCGGCACTGAAATAAAACATTTAACCGGGGACATTTTGCATTATTCCTATAACAGCATTGATGAGCATGTAGCACAAAATAATAAGTTCAGTTCTATTTCTGCAGCAGCATTATTTCAGCAGGGAAGAAAAACAAATTGGTTTAAGGTCGTATTCAATCCAACATGGGCTTTTATTCATAGCTATTTTCTTCGATTAGGATTTTTAGATGGCTTCTTTGGTTATGTCATTGCAAAGAATATCTCCCATCTTACTTTTTTAAAACATAGCAAACTATATCAAAAGCAAAAGGGAAAATAAAATTTACTCTATTGCTTGTTTCCACCACCACAATACCACAAAAGAATATAAAAAGACCCCGAACTGGATCTCAAGGCCTATATCGAAAAGAAGGCTAAGCAAGACGGAAGCATTGAGCAATATCCAAAGCCATTTACTTTTCTTTACGGGAATAAAAAAGGGAATAATTACCACCAATCCCAAAAGGATCATTCCCGGCCAACCGCATCCGTCCCCATAGATCAGCCACTCGCTTGAAGGAAGGATCTTATCAACTTCCTTCATATTGGGATAATTATTGGCGTACCATTTTTTTGTTTCATCCAATACATCTCCGAAACCAACACCGGAAAAAGAATGTTCCTTCATCACATTCCATCCTGCTTTTAAAGAAATGATCCGCACTGCATCATTCATTGTGGGACTGTAATGTCCTTTGCTGAAATAGGGAAGATCATATAGAAAATATTTCACCCGGTTTTGAAATGTGGGCAAACTGAAAAAAGCGACAATCGGCAATACCAGCAAAATCAATAAAAGAATTATTCCCGTTCCTGATCTCCATTTTTTTACTATGAAACCAATTGCAGCAAGTAACGTCATTGCATAGAAAGTCAGTAATCCGGTTCGTGCTGCCAGGATATGAAGAAAAATAATTTGCCAGATAATGAACAGCAACAAAAGCCAATTACTCATTTTGCTTTCTTTTTTCTTTTCGAACCATAACCATACAGACACTAAAATAGATACCGCAATCATCCAACTGAAACGAACATGGTCATTTTCTAAAGGAACGATCAGTAATTGCGAACGCAGGTAATTTTCATTCACTTCTTTTGCTTCCAAAATATAATGACCCATACTCCAAACTGTAGCGATAACAACAAAAGCAACGAAAAGAAAAGCCAGCCTTTGCCATTGTTTTTTTGATAATCGAAAGGGTGCAGCAAATGCAAAAGGCATAACAATCAACGGCGCTTTGATCTTTATTGCTTCTAACCATTCGTTCTTATCACCTGACCACAAGCCGGAAATCAGCGGAAGAAAAAAGAGAAGGCTCATGCTCCATAAAAGTGGTGAACTTAAAAAAACAAAAACCTGCTTCTTAATTTGTTTATGCAAAATGGAAAATACAACAAAGACGATCATAGTTGCAGACAATAATATCCGGGAGAAAAAAACCGAAGCCATCATAATGGCCAGCAAAGAGAAAATAATGGCAGGCCGCCATTGATTCTTGTAACTACTGTTGGTTACCGGATCATTCTGTAACTTGTTCAGCATATTTTTGTAAACCTACAACATCGCAACTAATAAATATGTGGCAGGAATTATTGAAGCAATTAAGATCCGGAGATGTAAAAGCACTGGCCCGCAGTATCTCGTTTGTAGAAAACGAACAGCCGGACTATGAACTCCTGCTTCAAAATATTTCTTCTGCAGGTACAAAGATCATCGGCATCACCGGCCCGCCGGGTGCCGGCAAAAGCACTTTGACCGATACCTTGATCGGGTACATGATCAATGATGGAAAAAAAGTGGCCGTCATTTGCGTGGATCCTTCATCTCCTTTCAATCACGGGGCTGTGCTTGGTGACCGCATCCGCATGAGCGAATGGTACACTCATCCCAATGTATTCATCCGTTCTTTGGCAACAAGAGGTTCAATGGGCGGATTGCATCCGAAGATCATCGAGATCACGGACCTGTTGAAAGCATTTAGTTTTGATCATATTATTATTGAAACCGTAGGTGTTGGACAAAGTGAAGTGGAGATCGCCGGGCTGGCCGATGTCACCATTGTTGTGGTAGTTCCCGAAGCGGGTGATGAAGTGCAAACTATGAAAGCCGGGCTGATGGAAATCGCCGATGTTTTTGTGGTGAATAAAAGCGACAGGCCGGATGCGGATGCGTTTGTAAAAAACCTCCGGCAGATGCTGGCTCCTGCTTTTCGAACCCACTATCATGAAGTGTCCGTGGTAAAAACCATCGCTACCCAAAAAGAAGGAATAAAAGAACTGTATGATATCATCCTGCACGAGTTACAAAAAATACATTCCTCGGAAAAAAAATACAGGCTGCTGGCAGAAAAAGCGTACTGGCTTATCCAGGAGAAAAGAATGAAAGATGTAGATCGTGAAAAGCTGACAAAAGAAATAGAACAGTTATCACTGCAAAACAATTTTAATCTTTATAAATTCATTGCTCAATTTTAATACATGCAATTAGATAAACCTATCGTCGCAGCCTGTGAGCCTGCTATTGTAAAAGTAGAACCCGGAAAAGTATATTCCTGGTGCAGCTGCGGCCTGAGTGAAAAACAACCATTTTGCGACAGCAAGCATAAAGAAATTGAAGGAACTCCTTTCAAAAGTGTGAAAGTGCAGTTTGATAAAGAAGAAGAAATCTATTTCTGCCAATGCAAACAGACCAAAACGCCTCCGTTTTGTGACGATTCACATTTGCTGCAGCAATAACACTTCAAATCTTATTCTTCATCCCAATCACAACCGATCGGTGCACCGGGAGGAATATCTTTATGAATGGTTGGTGTTGCTTTTTCCGGCGCCTTCATTCTTTCCAAGGCCAGCATCAGGTGTGCTTTGTATGGATCGCTGATCGTCTTTTTAAGTTCTTCTTCGATAAAAGTTTTCAAATCGCTGACCGCTTTTTGTACAACTGATTTCACCAGGAAAGAATTATTATCATTCACTCCCGAAGAAAGAAGATAGGTAAGCAATACCTGCTCGGTCTGCATTTGTATCAATGCTTCCATACCGTTGCGCCTGGGCGCTTTCCATGTTTTATCAACAAGAGTGTTTATCATTTCTGCAATGCCTAATCCTCCGTCTTCCGCTTCATACTGCATCATCCGGTTCAATCTTTCTGAATTAAATAAAAAAGAAAAAGGAAGATCGACCGCTGTTTCCGCAGGAGATAAAGCATCGAAAGCAAGGCCGGTTCTTTTCTGAAATAATTCCTCTGAAGGCCGGTAACCGGAAGGCCGTGGCGGAATGACCTTTACAATTTTATCAGGAAGCACCAGCACTTTCGGGTCAATGCAATCTATGATTGCATTCAATGCTCTTTCCTGTTCTTGTTTGCTCACGGGTTGTGTGGCAATTCTTCCATCACCTCTTACTGTATAGGTATAAAACATACCGCCTACCGTTTTCGTTGCTGCTTCCAACTGGTAGCGATGGAAAAAATAAACAGGAACCAGCACATCTTCGAGCATTGCCATTGGCATACCGGGGCGAATATTATTTTCTCCGAATTGCGACAAGGCTTTTTCCCGGATCTTCATTACATTTTTCAACTCATCCACCGCATTAGATCCATTATCCCAAAGATGTGTTTGCGGATGTATGCTACCAGCAGGCCTTGCATCCTGGTCCGTGAGAAATTCCAAATGTCTTCTCTGTGCATCATTCAGGATTTTATTTAATGCTGCTTGTTCATCTGTTCCTTTTGGAAAATCCTGGTAACCCCAGGTAATGGAAACTTTATCCCAATCCCCTATTTTATTATCATACGCATCATCAAGATCAATTTGTCCATTCTTATCCAACTTTACTAAAGGATGCGGATAATCCATAACGCTGGCACGGCCATCTGCACTTGAAATATAATTATGCTGCAATCCGAGTGTATGTCCCACTTCATGCGCCGCTAATTGTCTTAATCTCGCCAACGCCATCTTCATCATTTTATCATCAGCAGGCATGCCGTTCTCAAAAGGCGCCAGCAATCCCTGTGCGATCAGATAATCCTGCCGTACACGAAGCGAACCTAACGTTACATTCCCTTTAATGATTTCTCCTGTTCTCGGATCAACAACCGAAGCGCCATAACTCCAGCCTCTCGTAGATCGATGCACCCAATTGATTATATTATACCGGATATCCATCGGGTCCGCGTCATCAGGTAAAATTTTTACCTGGAACGCATTTTTATATCCTGCCGCCTCAAAAGCCTGGTTCCACCAGGATGCTCCCTCCAGCAATGCGCTGCGGATTGGCTCCGGCGTTCCATTATCCAAATAATAGATGATCGGCTTCACCGGTTCGCTCATGGCAGCAGTAGGATCTTTTTTCTTCAGGCGATGACGGCAAATAAAATATTTGTTGATTGGCTCTGATACCGGCGTGCTGTAATCCATGTAAGAAATATCGAAGTAGCTGCTGCGGGGATCAAAGACTCTTGGCCGGTAATCGTCGTCCGGTAGCTGAACAAAAGAATGATGTATGCGCAAGGTAATAGCATCGGGAGAAGGAGTAACAGATTGAACAAACCTCCCGATGTTGCCATCTGAATTTATAAAAGTGATGGTGCTTTCAAACTCCGTGTTCATCGGGAAATCTCTTGTGTACGGCAGATAAATTGCTGAACGGGTTTTATCCACCGAATAATTTCCCTGCTTACTGCTGCGCAGCCGATTGGCAACCTGCATAGCGTCACGCAATAAAAAATCAGTAGCATCTACCAGGTAATGATCATTTGAAGCCGCTTCAACAGTAAATCCCCACAATACAGATTGTGCAAATGATTCTTCAACGGCTTTTTTTTCATTAGCATCGTTTGTAACAGCTCTGAAATTATAATTAGGCTCAATCAATAAGATCTTTGGCCCGGTTTTTACAAATTTTACGATACGGCCCGGTCCATCAAGGCCTCTATCCAATCCAACATCATTAGAACCTAAACCTGCCGGCAGAGAAACGAGGTATAATATTTCCGAATCCAGGCGGTTTACTTCAAGAAAAATTTTTCCTGCTGCCTGGTCCCAGTAAAAATTAAAGAAGCCTTCATATTTTTTCAGGTCTTTGGTTTTATCTTCTATAGATGGAAGCTTCTGGGTGTGAGCAGCGAGGAAAAAAGGAAATAATAAAAGCAATAAAAATAATTTCTTCATAAGCACTTGTTTAAAGCGCTTAAGTTATGAAATATAAAAACGCAATTCTTGTTCGAAGAAATAAATCAGACAGGTTTGTTGCTTTTCCACCAGCGATAGCTAAGATATCCGCCGATGGCAAGCGGTGCAAAAGCCAGGTAAATGATCCCTGCATTGAGGCCGGCAGCTGGTTTTTCTCCCAATTGTTGAGCTGTTTTAGTGCAGATAGAACATTGTGCTCCTGCCAATTGCGGAAGAGCAATTATTAAAATCAAAGAAATGCTTATGGCAACAAGAATCTTTTTCACGATCGTTGATTTATCACAAAGTTACAATACAAAATGATTGATGTTACATTAAATCCGTACCGGCGGGTATTGTGGCATCATTCAAATAATGTAATTTCAATATATAAAAATACCGGTTATGAAAAAATATTTGTTCACCCTTAGCTTCTTAACTCTTTCATTTATTTACTGCTCCGCACAAACCACCGCTAAAGAATGGTTTGACAAAGGAACCTCACTCAAAAAAGATCAAAAATATACTGATGCAGTCGCCGCTTTTAAAAAAGCAGTGGCGCTGCAAGCTTCTTATGGAGAAGCATGGCACCAGTTAGGATGGTGCTATAATGAACTGGAACAATACAATGATGCATTGAACGCATTGAAGAAAGAAGAGCTGAACAATCCGAAAGATAAAGCCAGCATCAATTTTGAAATGGGCTATGCGTATGAAGGTTTGAAAAAATATGATGATGCAGTGACCCGTTTCAACAGCGCTATCAGCATTGACGGAGAATATGGGCTTGCTTACAAAGAAAGAGGCAACTGTTACTACAAGAAAAAAGAGTATGAAAAAGCGCTGAATGATTTTAATAAATACACTTCGCTGGCAGAAGATATTGAAGACGCTACATTCTATTACAATAAAGGCTGGACTGAAAATGAATTGGGAAAATACAGCGATGCGGTAGAATCACTGAAAAAAAGTGTTGAGATAGATGATGCGTATTCAGATGCTTTTTCCGAACTGGGTTTTGCCTATTACGAACTTAACATGAATGATGAAGCCATTGCCAATTACCGCACTTCCATGAACCTGGACAAGGAAACAGATTATCATCCTATCTTAGGCATTGCAGATGTTTATTATGACAACCTGAAAAATTACGATTCCGCCATTGTATATTTTGAAAAAGGACTACAACTGCAAAAAAATAATAAAACGGCTTATTATAAATTAGGCTGGTGCTATAACGATCGTGAAAATTATAACCAGGCTATTTATCCCTTGCAGCAGGCATTGGCACTTGATCCGGACTATGGCCAGGCAAAAACGGAATTAGGTTATGCTTATTATAAATTGAACCGTGCGGATGATGCGTTGGGAATATTCCGCCAGATCATGAACAAAGATTCCAAAGATGAATTATCCCGTTATTATGCCGGCTTTTGTTATTACCTGAAAAATGACCAGGTAAACCTGCAACAGATGATCACTGAACTTACCAATCTCAATACCACCAATTCACTGAAATACGCTGAGACGTTGAAAAAGTATATCAAATAATTTTTTCAACAAACTTAACGGCGTCACGGTTTGAAACCGTGGCACCCACCGGTGAACATCTCTGTTGCTTCGTAGTAACAGCCCGAGGGTTGTCTTTGCGGGGAGATCAAAGAAATCTTCATCTATGTCCCGAAGCCTACCACCAACGAAGCAATCTATGTTGAGCAGAACAGATTGCTTCAGCATTACTCTGACATAACATAAACAATTCAAACACCTTCAGGCAATGCATCTCAATGACTTTGAAGAGTCCACAATAATACGTCACCCTCGTCTTTGATCTTTTGTTAATGATCCGTTATTGACAAACTTATATGGCTAACATCGTCGCTACCTTTGATATTCTCCACTTTGTTTTATGGAACCTGAAAAAAATCATAACAAAGTACAGTCAGGCCTTTTTTGTAACACATTTCCTATTCATTCACCTAAAAAATTTTCAAAATGAAAAAGCTACTGTCTTTCTTTCTTTGTTTTGCTTTCATGATCCAGGTGAAAGCACAGATAGATAAAATTGATGATGCAGGCAGCAGTGAAAAAGCATCCGTCAACAGGTCAATTTATGGAGAAGGCGGCGGCGGGGGCCTTATTTTTTCTGCCAACTTTGATTCCAGGTTCCCCGGTACTGATAATGTTGGATACAGGCTGGGAATCGGATTTTATCCGGGCTCCAACAATTTTGTAGTGACAGTCCCGGTTGGAGTGTATTACCTACTTGGAAAAGCGCCGAATTATTTTGAAATGGAAATTACCGCAGCGGTGGCTACTTCAGAAGCGAATTTCAAAAATCATAAATCCAATTTTTTCCTGTATCCGCATGTCGGGTACCGCTATAACAAAAATACCAGGGGTTTCTTTTTTAAAGCTGAGGTCGGTCCCTTATTTATCGCCGGAAAAGTGTATCCATTCCCCGGGCTCGGCTTCGGATATACGTTGGGGAAATAGTTGAAAAACTTCTTATTGTTTATATGCAATATGAGCCGGCCAGCAACATTGCATAATGAAGAGCCCCCCAAACCTTTCCATAAAAAAAGCGAAGCAGTGGCTTCGCTTTTTTGTATGTCAGTATTTTTTTTACACCGCTTCGGCACTGAGGCGCTTGGCTTGTTTTTTCCTTTCGTCTTCATCCAGTATCACTTTTCTCATGCGGATAAATTTCGGCGTCACTTCAATACATTCATCCTGCTGAATGTATTCCATACATTCTTCCAGCGTCATTAATCTTTTGGGAGCAATATTGGTGGCTGCATCGCTGCCACTTGCCCGCATATTGGTGAGTTTTTTTCCTTCATTCGGATTTACCACCAAATCGCCGGGCTTGCTGTTCTCGCCAATGATCATTCCTTTATATACCTCTTCACCGGGATCCACAAAGAAGAAACCACGGTCCTGCAATTTATCCAATGAATAAGCGGTGGTAGTTCCATTTTCTTTTGCGATCATCACCCCGTTATTTCTTCCGGGTATCGGGCCCTTCCAGGGTTTGTATTCGCTGAAGCGATGGTGCATCACGGCTTCACCTGCGGTATTGGTCAGCATTTGCGTACGCAAACCTGTTAATCCCCTTGAAGGAATCTCAAATTCGAGGTGTTGCATATCGCCCTTGGTTTCCATCACCAGCATTTCTCCTTTCCTGCGTGTCACCAGGTCAATTACTTTAGAAGCAGATTCCTGCGGCACATCCACCACCAATGTTTCATACGGCTCGCATTTTTCCCCGTTGAATTCTTTGATGATCACCTGCGGCTGGCCCACGGTCAGTTCATATCCTTCCCGGCGCATCGTCTCAATTAAAATTCCGAGATGCAATATGCCACGGCCATATACTTGGAAACTATCTGCACTGTCAGAATCTTCCACCCGCAATGCCAGGTTTTTTTCTGTTTCTTTCATCAACCGTTCACGGATATGCCGGGAAGTCACAAATTTTCCATCCTTGCCATAGAAGGGAGAATTGTTGATGCCGAATTGCATGCTCATCGTTGGTTCATCCACACTGATCACCGGCAAGGCTTCAGGGTTTTCAAAGTCGGCAATAGTGTCGCCGATATTAAAATCTTCAATGCCTACTACAGCGCAAAGATCTCCGGCAATTACCTCTTCCACTTTCTTTTTTCCCATCCCTTCGAAAATATACAGCTCTTTAACTTTTAATTTTTTGATGGTGCCATCTGCCTGTACTAAAGAAACTTGTTGATTTTCTTTGATCGTTCCCCGGTTCACTTTACCAATGGCAATACGGCCAAGGAAAGAAGAATAATCCAGCGATGTGATCTGCAGTTGCAATGTGCCTTCTGCTACTTTCGGAGCGGGAACATATTTTAAAATACCGTCCAGCAGCGGATTGATATTATCTGTTTTCGTCAATGAATCATTGAACCATCCGTTTTTACCACTTCCATAAAACACGGGGAAGTTGAGTTGTTCCTCTGTAGCGTCAAGATTGAAAAACAGGTCAAACACCGCATCATGCACTTCTTCCGGGCGGCAATTAGGTTTGTCCACTTTATTGATCACCACGATCGGGTGCAAATTCAAATGCAAAGCTTTTTCCAATACAAATCTCGTCTGTGGCATCGGGCCTTCAAATGCATCTACCAAAAGCAAAACACCATCCGCCATTTTCAAAACTCTTTCCACTTCTCCGCCAAAATCGGCGTGGCCGGGAGTGTCGATCACATTTATCTTAACTCCTTTATATACAACTGCTGCATTTTTTGAAAAAATGGTGATGCCTCTTTCTTTTTCCAGGTCGTTGCTATCCATGATCAACTCACCCGTTTCCTGGTTATCACGAAATACTTTTGTGGCATGCAAAATTTTGTCCACCAAAGTAGTTTTACCGTGGTCAACGTGGGCGATGATTGCTATGTTTCTGATGTTCATATTTTTTAGCCTTTAGCTATTAGATTTTAGCTGTTAGCTAAGCGCTGACAACTGATCGCTGATGGCTTTTTTTTCGAGCCGCAAAGGTACGACAAAACAGCGGGGAGGGCAAATGAAAAGCAAAGTTTAATAAAAGCGTAATTAGCTCATGTCTAAAGCAGAAGCCAGAATGAAATACCGGATTTTTTGGGCAAATCGTGGTAGATTTAAGGAGAAAAATGATTTATGCGGTTCCTAAAATTTATCGGGGGATTATTGATCGTTTTGATCATACTTAATTTTTTAGGCCCGCAGCCTTCTGCCCCAAAATTTTCCAAAGAGCTGCCCGTTGTTCCTGCTGATGCTGCAGCATTAGAACAATACATTCATTCCAAAGAATCTTTACATCATCTGAAGCCGGACAATGAAGCCAGGATCATCTGGCTGAATGATTCATTGAAAAATCAAACAGAATACGCTGTCGTGTACCTGCATGGTTTTTCCGCCAGCCAGGAAGAAGGTAACCCGGTGCATATTGATTTTGCAAAAAAATTCGGCTGCAATTTATTTTTATCAAGATTAGAGGATCATGGGGTCGATACCGCAGAACCTTTAGCAAACTTTACCGCAGATCGTTTGTGGAATTCAGCTAAAGAAGCTTATGCTATCGGAAAACAGTTAGGAAAAAAGATCATCCTGGTGTCCACCTCTACCGGCGGCACACTGTCATTGAAACTCGCTGCTGAATATCCTGATATTGCGGGGTTAATCTTATTGTCTCCGAATATTGCCATCAATGACAAGTTTGCTTGGGTGCTGAATAATCATTGGGGATTGCAAATAGCTGAATTAATAAAAGGCAAACACATTCAAGCTAAAGACACCTCAGTGCTTTATAAACAATACTGGTATCAAACATATAGCACTAAATCGATAGTACAACTGGAAGAACTCCTTGAAGAAACGATGAAAGAATCTACTTTCAAAAACGTCACCCAGCCGGTATTGTTATTATATTATTATAAAGATGAACCACATCAGGACCCTGTCGTAAAAGTAAGCGCTATGAAAAGAATGTTTGCACAATTAGGAACGCCGGACAGTTTGAAAGAACAGGATGCTATTCCCAATGCCGGGGATCATGTTATCGGTTCTTTTATTAAATCAAAAGATGTGAAAACGGTGGAGGAAAAAATGGATGCTTTTGCGGAAAGAATATTGCATTTAAGTCCATCAACCGACACGCTGCATCAAAGCTCATATAAAAGGGATTAGGGATTTGATCCTGTTGCATAGCTCTTAACTAAAAAAAGCTGTTGCAGAAAAAATCAGCAACAGCTTTTACATTCACCAACCATAAATGCAGCCATTAAGGAAGGTTAGAATAACCATGGCGCATTTTCCAGAGAAAGTATTTTTCCAAAAGCACTTTAGTAAAATCATAGAATACGTTGGGCAGCATGATGGCAAATTTCCTGGGTTTAAAAAGGTGATTGGAAAAGATCAGTACTTCTTTCTTACCGGCATCCATCACGCACAAGCCGGGTATTTCACCCCATGTTTTTGATTTAAGTTTGCTTTCGCCTTTGACGACTCTTACAATATTTTCTGCAACTATTTTTCCTGTTTCATCGCTGGGATAACCGGTTTTCGGTACAGCATAAGGCACTTTTTCGGCAGTGAATGGTGCAGGAACATTTACTGTCAATCCCGCTGCCCATACATTTTTATATTTTTTGTGTTGGTAAGTACCGTCCACATCCAGGAATCCATTAGCCATTGCATCCAGTTTCGGAGAGTTTTTAATAAAATCAACACCAATAAAAGGAGGCATCAGCATCACAAATTTTGTTTCAATAGTTTCTCCGTTGGTCAATTTGATATTGCTGGCGGTTACTTCCTCCACACCGACTTGTGTACGGTAATGAATATTGAACATTTTCATAAAGGCTTTCAGCATAGCTTCACCGCCGGGCATTCCATCTATTCCAAAATGGCCGAGGTAATCTTCGGGAGTGATCCAATACAGGTCAACTTTCTTACGGATGTTTTGTTCTCTTAACCATTTTTCTATGTTGAATAAAAATTCATAGGCAGCTCCCATACAGCCGGCATTTTGAGTGGCGCCGACTACGATAGGTCCGGGATCTTGTTTAAATGCTTCCAGTTTTTCTCTTATTTTCATAGCACCTACGGGAGTGCCAATGTAATAACTGTGTTCTCTTACCCCGGGGGCAATATCAAAATTTACTTTTGGGCCGGTAGAAATAACCAATTCATCGTATTCAAATTCGCCTTTTTCAGTATAAACAATTTGTTTGTCCGGGTCTACATTTAAAGCGGTGGTACGAACAAAGTTCACGCCTTTTCTTTCCAGAACAGAGCGACGGGGAATGCTGATATCACTGACATCTCTTCTTTTAAACGGAACCCATATTAATGAAGGGATATACAGGAAATCTTCATTCCTGTCAATGACTGTTATTTCAGCCCGGCCCTTTAATTTTCTTTTTAATTGGAGTGCCGCAGTGAATCCTGCAAAATTTCCTCCGATGACCAAGATTTTCATAATTCAGAATTTATAGTTGAATGAATGTTTTGTTTTATGATGTAAAATTACTTCCGGCATTCAGCACGGTGATTGACGACAGGGCTAACACGGTATGATAGTTATTTAAAAAAAGCTGATGAAAATCAGGGAAACGGTTTAGAAAAGTTAACCCTTACAATTTTAGGCCGTTTACCAATAAAGATGGGAGTAACAAATGTTACACAATGAAACTAATTACATTAAAAAAAGCGTCGGATCACTGCGACAATAGCTGTGATCAGTAGACTTAATAAGATCATGGTAGTAATGGGAAAATAAAAACGAAAGTTTTCTTTTTCGATCCGGATGTCTCCTGGCAAACGGCCGATCCAATGCAGTTTATCATGAAAAAAATAAATGATCACCCCAGCCAGGAGCAGCAATACTCCAGCAATTATCAGGTATTTACCGGTTTCGCTATCCATATTATCAGAAGTGAGCCTAAAAATACAAAGCCTTTTCCTGAAACCCGGTTCAGCAAAAAAATATTCCAAAAATAATTAGCTTGTGATTGCTAAATCATTTAGCTTTGTTGCCCGGCTGAAATTTTTTACCCGACAATCGCTAAAAGTTATCTTTGAAATATGTCAAAAACTATTAAACCCGAAAAAACCACAGATATGTCAAATAATACTAACAACGAAAAGCTAAAAGCATTAAAGCTGACGATGGACAAGATCGAAAAAGATTTTGGCAAAGGCAGTGTCATGATGATGAATGAAAAAGGCGAGCAGCAAATGGAAGTGGTTTCCACCGGCTCGATAGGATTGGATATTGCGTTAGGGATTGGTGGACTTCCGAGAGGAAGAGTGGTTGAGATCTATGGCCCGGAATCTTCCGGTAAAACAACTATTGCCACGCATGTCATTGCCGAAGCACAAAAGAAAGGCGGCATGTGCGCCATCATTGATGCCGAACATGCATTTGACAGCACCTATGCTCAAAAACTCGGTGTGGATGTAGATAACCTGCTGATCTCTCAACCGGATTATGGTGAGCAAGCTTTGGAGATTGCCGATCGCTTGATTCTTTCCGGTGCTTTGGATGTTGTGGTTATTGACTCTGTTGCAGCACTGGTTCCCAAAGGAGAATTGGAAGGTGAAATGGGTGACAGCAAAATGGGATTACAGGCCAGGTTGATGAGCCAGGCATTGCGCAAACTCACTGCTACTATTTCTAAAACAAATACCATTTGCATTTTCATTAACCAGTTGAGAGAAAAGATCGGTGTGATGTTCGGCAATCCCGAAACTACAACAGGTGGTAATGCTTTGAAATTTTATGCCTCAGTTCGTCTTGATATCCGCCGCATGGCGCAAATAAAAGATGGCGAAGAAGCAATAGGAAACAGGGTGAAAGTAAAAGTGGTAAAGAATAAAGTGGCTCCTCCTTTCCGCTCTGCTGAATTTGATATCATTTTTGGAGAAGGGATTTCCAAAACCGGCGAAATATTAGACCTCGGCGTAGAGTTGGGTATCGTTCAAAAAAGCGGAAGCTGGTTCAGCTATAATAATGACAAACTGGGACAGGGCCGTGATGCCGTGAGACAATTATTGCTGGATAATCCCGAACTCTCCAATGAAATTGAAACAAAGATCCGGGAGAAGATCAAAGAGTCGCAAGCCGTATAGTCCTGAAAAGATGTGTTAGTACATACAGCCGTTCGCCTCATGCGAACGGTTTTTTTATTATCTTTTCTAAATTCATGTATCTCTAAAAATTGAATTTATGAATACAAGAAAACTGGCTGCACAAAAAAGAATTGCTTTGGTAGCACATGACAATAAGAAAAGTGAATTAATGGAATGGGCAGTTTATAATAGAAGCGCTCTTGGCCGGCACTCGTTATTTGCCACGGGAACAACAGGTAATTTGCTGGAAGCAACGTTAAAACTCCCCATAAAAAAATTATTAAGCGGGCCGTTGGGCGGTGATCAGCAGGTAGGCGCTAAAATAGCGGAAGGAGAATTAGATGTATTAATATTCTTCTGGGACCCGATGGAAGCGCAGCCACATGATCCCGATATCAAAGCATTGCTTCGTGTAGCCGTCACCTGGAATATTCCTATTGCTTGCGATCGGGCAACAGCCGATTTTTTATTGACATCTCCATTAATGCATCAGGACTATGAAACATTGCTGACAGATTATTCTACGTACATAAATAGAAAACTCAAGTAATGAAAGTGCAATTAAGAGAATGGAGGATAGAAGAAGTGGAATTGATGGCGAAACTTGCCAACAACAAAAAGATCGCTGATAACATGAGGGACCTTTTTCCAAATCCATATAGTATCAGCGATGCCATGAAATGGATCAACTCCAATGAAAATCAAAAACCTCCAACCACTTTTGCGATAGAAGTGGACGGAGCGTTTGCCGGTGGCTGCGGTATTCATCCAAAAGAGGATGTTTATAGATGTTCTGCAGAGATCGGCTATTGGATCGCTGAACCTTTCTGGGGAAAAGGCATTGCTACAGAAGCGGTAAAACAATTATTGGAAAAAACTATCCCTCATTTCCCGAATATTGTCCGCTTGTTTGCAGAAGTGTTTGATTATAATAAAGCTTCTATGCGGGTGCTGGAGAAAAATGGATTTCATTTAGAAAGTATCCGTAAGAAAGCAGTGATAAAGAATAATGTAGTGATGGATGATTATGTATGGGTGAAATTGTTGAAATAAGAGTGGCCGCGAATTGTACTAATGACACGAATTATAGTCCGAAAATTCTTTAGTGCTATTCTTGTAATTCGTGGCAAAAACAATCCTGTAAATTTGCGATTCTGATTTTATGTCCTTTAAGCTTCATGCGCCATATCCTCCTGCCGGCGATCAGCCGGAAGCGATCCGTCAACTAACGGAAGGCATTCTCACGGGAGAAAAATACCAAACTTTGTTGGGTGTAACCGGAAGTGGAAAGACTTTTACCATCGCCAATGTGATTCAAAATGTGCAGCGGCCCACTCTCGTAATCACACATAACAAAACATTGGTTGCACAACTCTATGGAGAGTTTAAACATTTTTTTCCGGAGAATGCAGTAGGTTATTTTGTTTCCTATTATGATTATTACCAACCGGAAGCCTATTTGCCTGTTAGTGATGTGTATATCGAAAAAGATCTTTCGATCAATGATGAATTAGATAAACTTCGTCTTCATGCAACCTCTGAATTATTAAGTGGCCGCAGAGATATTATTGTGGTGGCAAGTGTCAGTTGTATTTATGGTATGGGAAATCCGACGGAATACGAGAACGGGATCATTCGAATACAGAAGGGACAAATTATTTCAAGACAAGGCTTTCTTCATTCATTGGTGAATTCTTTATATAACCGGACAACTTTAGAATTCACAAGAGGAAGTTTTCGGGTGAAAGGAGATACTGTGGATATCAATCTTCCCTATGTCGATTTTGGTTACCGCATTACTTTTTTTGGAGATGAAATTGAAGAGATCGAGAGCTTTGATGTAGTGACCGGGAGAAGGATCGGGCTAATGGAGAATGCGGCAATTTTTCCTGCTAATTTATATTTAGCCCCGAAAGATATGATCCAGCAGATCCTTGCGGAGATACAGGATGAAATGGCGGCACAGGTAAACTATTTTAAAAGTGTCGGCAAGTATATTGAAGCGCAGCGCCTGAGTGAGCGGGTGAATTATGATGTTGAAATGATACGTGAGTTGGGATATTGCAACGGCGTAGAAAACTATTCACGGTTCTTTGATCGCCGCAGGCCCGGCACCAGGCCATTTTGTTTGCTGGACTATTTTCCAAAAGATTTTTTATGTGTGATAGATGAAAGTCATCAAACTATTCCGCAAGTAAGCGGCATGTATGGTGGCGACCGGAGCAGAAAACTGATCCTCGTTGATTATGGCTTTCGTTTACCTTCAGCTTTGGATAATCGTCCGCTGAATTTTCATGAATTTGAATCAATGCTGAATCAAACCATTTTTGTTTCGGCTACACCAGATGATTATGAATTGGAAAAATGCGGTGGCGTTGTGGTAGAGCAAGTTGTGCGGCCAACTGGATTGTTAGATCCACCAATTGAAATTCGTCCAAGTGTTAATCAAATAGATGATCTGCTGGATGAGATTGATAAAAGAGTAAAAAAAGGTGACCGTGTTTTAGTAACAACATTGACCAAACGAATGGCAGAAGAGATGGATAAATATCTGCATCGCATCAACATTAAGTCAAAATACATTCACAGCGAAGTAGATACTTTAGAAAGAGTGGAGATACTTCGTCAATTAAGACTGGGTGAAATTGATGTGTTGGTTGGCGTCAATCTTTTGCGTGAAGGGCTGGATCTTCCCGAAGTTTCACTGGTCGCTATTCTTGATGCAGATAAAGAGGGTTTTCTGCGAAATGAAAAATCGCTCACGCAAACAGCCGGGCGAGCTGCAAGAAATGCAGACGGATTGGTGATCTTTTATGCGGATACCATGACAGAGAGCATGCAACGAACTATTGATGAGACCAATCGCCGGAGAGAAAAGCAGATCGCTTTCAATATTGAACACAATATAACTCCAAAGACGATCAAGAAAAGTAAAGAGCAGATATTCGCACAAACCTCTGTATTGGACGTAAAAGGTTATGATCCGAAAAACCCATACGCTATAGGCCCGGATGAAGAACTGGTAACTGTAGCAGCGGAAGAACAAGCCGAATACAAAACCATTCCTCAAATGGAAAAAGCTATAGGGAAGATCAAAAAACAGATGGAACAGGCGGCCCGTGATCTTGATTTCATGGAAGCAGCGAGACTAAGAGATGAGATGTTTGTGTTACAAAAGAAATTGGATGAAATGAAAAAATAGGAACGTTCATCACATTTCTTCATTCTTTCTTCTTCCTTTTCCTAAATTTACTTTTCTATAAACACATGCCAATATGAAAAAATATTTTCTTTCAGCGTTGCTGATCATAGTAACGTTTGTTGCAATTGCACAGCCCGTTAATTTCAATAAAGAAGAAAAAGCTTTTGAACAAGCTACACTTCCGCTGGGAGAAATCCCTATTAATCGTTTACAATGGTTGCCTGATTCTCATGATTTCTGGATCAGTGATAAAGGAAGCATTTATTTATATAGCGCCGACGATTTAAATAATAAAAAACTCGTTTTAAGTGCAGACCAGATCAAAGCATCCGGATTATCGACTAGAACAGAGGCCATTGTTTGGAGCACCGATCGTAAAAAAATATTGATCTATACCAATTCAAAAAGAGTGTGGCGTGGAAATACAAGAGGCGATTACTGGTACTTCGATCTCAATTCCGGCAAAGGCAAACAACTTGGAAAAGGGTTACCTTCTTCTTCATTGATGTTTGCAAAATTTTCTCCTGATAACAAAAATGCAAGCTATGTAAGCAAGCATAATTTATATGCAGAAGACCTGGCGACAGGGAAGATCACTCAGTTGACCAAAGACGGAACTGACCGGATCATCAACGGAACATTTGATTGGGTGTATGAAGAAGAATTAAGTTGCCGTGATGGATTTCGCTGGAGCCCTGATAGCAAAAGCATTGCATACTGGAGAGTGGATGCAAGGCCTACACCGAATTATTTAATGCTTAACACAACAGATTCTCTTTATCCTTTTGTAGTGCCGGTAGAATTTCCGGTAGCGGGAGTAAAACCATCGAATGTGAAAATTGGCGTGGTCTCATTAGCTACAAAAAAAACCAACTGGCTTCAGATACCAGGTGATCCGGAAAATAATTATTTACCAAGAATGGAATGGGCGGGAAACAATAAAGAGATCATGGTGGTTCAGTTAAACCGTAAGCAAAATCAAGCAACTCTTTATATGTGCAACCCTATCACTGGTAAAGCCAGCAAAATTTATACAGATAAAGATGAAGCATGGGTGGATGTGATCAAACCATTTGGATGGGACGGGCCTTCATGGACCTGGGTTGAAAATGGAAAAGCATTTTTATGGACCAGTGAAAAAGATGGCTGGATGCATATTTATAAAGTCTCGAGAGATGGAAAAAATGAAGAACTGCTTACGAAGGGAAACTTTGATGCTGATATGACAGCTTATGATGCATCCGGAGAAAATATCTATTTTATTGCAAGCCCTTATGATGCTACTCAAAGATATTTGTACCGCATCAACCTCAACAATACGGACACAATAAGAGTTACGCCTTCCATTTTTGACGGAACTAATTTTTATCGCTTATCACCCGACGCAAAATATGCGACACAAACAAACGGAAGCATCACAAGAAATTACAACATCAGGCTTGTTTCATTGCCGGATCATAAAAAAGTTTATCCGGAAGAAGAAGATAAATTCACCGCACCTGAGTTGGGTTTTAAATTGGAAAAATTCAAGATCAAAACTGTTGACGGAGTAGAAATGGATGGCATCATGGCTAAACCAGATAATTTTGATCCCGGTAAAAAATATCCCGTTTATTTTTATGTATATGGAGAACCTGCTGCGACAACCGCTGATGATCTTCCCAACTTTGACAATTTTATCTCGCAGCTTATTCCTGAAGGATATATAGGCATCACGATGGATAACAGGGGCACTCCGGCTTATAAAGGAAGAGAATGGCGCAAATCTATTTACAGAAAGATCGGAGTGATCAATAGCCGTGACCAGGCCATGGCTGCAAAAGAAATTTTGAAATGGCCTTTCATTGATAGTAGTCGTGTGGCAGTTCATGGATGGAGCGGCGGCGGCGCCATGACATTGAATCTTTTATTCAGGTATCCTGAAATTTATAAAACAGGTATTGCTGTTTCTGCCGTTACGGATCAGCATTTCTATGATAATATTTATACCGAACGCTACATGGGGTTGCCACAAGAGAATGAAGCTGATTATGAACAATCATCTCCGGTCACTTTTGCAAAAAATCTTCGGGGCAACTTATTGTATATGCATGGAACCGGAGATGATAACGTCCACTACAAAAACGCTGAGGTGCTGATCAATGAATTGATAAAACACGAAAAATTATTTCAGATGATGATCTATCCCAATCGCACACATGGAATATTTGAAGGCGTAGGAACCAGTGAACATCTGAATAATACTTTCATCAAATTCCTGAGAGAGCATTGTCCTCCCGGCGCCCGTTAATAACGTTGAAAAAGTGATTCTATTCGGAATTCTGAATCTGCCGGCGTAGATATACGAAACGGTGCAAGGTATTTATCCCTGATTTTTATAATCATTTACCCCTATTGCTTGCAGCTTCTATGCTTGTAATCTATTTTTACTGTCCAAGTCCGACAATCCATAATTGTAAAACCAAAAATCCGATATATGAAAAAACGTGTCCGCAGAGCTTTAAACTTTTTTGCTTTCAACCTTTTGTTCTTTGCTTTATACCTGAATTTCATCCATAAGGACAAAGCACCGGCAATGGAATCAGTTTCGCCACAAAATGGCGCCGCAATTAACGGTACTGTTTCCGTTGATAACCAGGTAAAATACATGGATAACAAAACAGCAACCATCAATGCTGTAGCAGAGCAACAAACGGTACCTGTAAAAACTGAATCAAGCCCTGCGCAGAATTAAACCCTTCCGTAAGTCATACAAAAGGTTTGATAATGAACCCCGGTACTGCCGGGGTTCATTTTTTATATCTTTTATCCCTGCGCCATCTGAAATAATTAACTTAGTGGCATGTCAAAAAAATTATTTCTGCTGGATGCCTTTGCGCTTATCTTCAGGGCTTATTATGCCCTTATCCGAAATCCGAGACTTACCTCCAAAGGAAAAAACACCAATGCTCAATTTGGTTTTACCAATACATTAATTGAACTGATCAATAAACAAAAACCATCACATATGGCTGTCTGTTTTGATACAGCCGCTCCGACCGAACGTCATACAGATTTTGAACATTATAAAGCCAACAGGCAGGAAGCCCCCGAAGATATTTTAGCTGCTGTGCCGGATATAAAAAAACTGATCGAAGCTTTTAATATCCCATGCATAGAAAAAGATGGTTACGAAGCTGACGATGTGATCGGAACATTAAGTAAGCAAGCGGCAAAGGCCGGGTATGAAGTTTATATGGTAACTCCGGACAAGGATTACGGGCAATTGGTCACTGATAAAATAAAAATTTATAAACCCGGTTATCAGGGTGGTGATGTAGAGATCATGGGCCCTGAAGAAGTTTGCGCCAAATGGAATATTAAAAGAGTTTCGCAGGTTATTGACATTTTGGGGTTAATGGGAGATTCCGTTGACAACATCCCCGGCATAAAAGGCGTTGGCGAAAAAACAGCAGCTAAATTGTTAGCAGAATATGATACCATCGAGAACGTTTTGAAAAATTCTGATAACATAAAAGGAGCACTGGGTGAAAAAATAAAAAACGGCAAGGAAGATGCTGCTCTTTCCAAAAAATTAGCAACTATCATTACTAATGTTCCTGTTGAATTTCATGAAGAAGATTTTAAAATAAAAGATTGGGACAAAGAAAAGCTGAAAGAAGTATTTGCAGAGCTTGAATTCAGAACGCTTGGTAAAAGAATTTTAGGCGAAGATTTTTCTGTTGCTTCTTCTCAGAAAACAGTTGTTGAAAAAGAAATTCCACAAGGGGTGCAAACGGATCTTTTCGGAAACATCATTGAAAGCGAAGTAAAATCCTCAGAAGTTCAAGATGTGGCAGGCGATAACGCAGAAACTGTTTTAGCAATAAATAAAAATATTAATAATACTCCACACAAATATGAAGCAATAGCTGATGAGAAAGCGATCAAAAAATTAGTTGCAGAATTAAAGAAACATGATGAGATCTGTTTTGATACAGAAACAACCGGCATAGATGCGAATGACACAGAATTGGTAGGGCTTAGTTTTTCGGTAAAACCAGGAGAAGCTTATTATGTTCCCTGCCCCGCTGATCAGAAAAAGACAAAAGAAATTCTTTCTTACTTCGAACCGATATTTTCTGATACTAAAAAAATATGGATCGGGCAAAATACCAAGTTTGATCTCCTGGTATTGAAATGGTATGGTATTGAAGTAGCCGGAAAATTATTCGACACGATGCTGGCTCATTATGTAATAGAACCTGACGGTAAAAGAAGTATGGACCTGCTCAGCGAAAAATACCTTGGTTATGCACCAATACCCATAGAAGACCTGATCGGCAAAAAGGGAAAAACGCAAGGTAATATGCGTGATGTGGAAATTGAAAAAATAAAAGATTATGCTGCCGAAGATGCAGACATCACGCTGCAATTAAAAAACACCTTTGTTCCGTTATTGAAAAAGAATGAAGTTGAAAAAGTTTTTAATGAAGTAGAGTCTCCTTTGGTAAAAGTTTTGGTTGATATGGAATTTGAAGGAATAAAAATTGATGTTGACTTTTTGAAAGAATATTCCAAAGAATTGGAGAAAGAAGCAAAAGCAGCAGAAGCTAAAGTTTACAAAGAAGCAGGCGTTCGATTCAATCTTTCTTCTCCGAAACAGTTAGGAGAAGTGTTATTTGATAAATTGAAACTGGATCCTTCTGCTAAAAAAACAAAGACGGGCCAGTATCAAACCGGAGAAGATGTATTATTAAAACTTGCTGCTAAAGGAAACAGCATTGCTGACGATATACTGGCTTATCGTGAGCTCACCAAATTAAAATCTACCTATGTAGATGCATTGCCTGAATTAATCAATCGAAAAACAGGGAGAGTTCATACTACTTATGGACAAGCGGTGGCAGTCACAGGTCGTTTGCAAAGCAATAATCCTAATCTGCAAAATATTCCTGTAAGAACTGAAAGAGGAAAAGAGATAAGAAAAGCGTTTATCCCGAGAGATAATAATCATGTTTTATTATCGGCTGATTATTCCCAAATTGAATTGCGCATTGTTGCCGCAATAAGCGGGGACATGAATATGTGCGAGGGATTTAAAAAAGGAACAGACATCCATACTTCCACTGCTGCCCGTGTTTACAATATAAAAGAAAAAGATGTAACAAAAGAAATGCGCTATAAAGCCAAGAGTGTAAACTTCGGAATCATCTACGGACAGGGCGCTTTTGGACTTGCTGATAACCTAGGCATTTCAAGAACGGAAGCCAAAGAGATCATTGATAATTACAAAAAAGAATTTCCCGGCATACAGAAATACATGGATGATACCATCAATTTTGCAAGAGAGCATGGCTATGTACAAACATTGATGGGAAGAAAAAGGTGGCTGAGAGATATTAATTCCGCAAATTTTACTGTAAGAAGTTTTGCTGAGCGAAATGCGATCAACTCTCCCATCCAGGGTACTGCTGCAGACATGATCAAACTGGCCATGCAAAAGGTTCATGCTGCCATGGAAAAAGCAAATATGAAAAGCAAAATGTTGCTACAGGTACATGATGAATTGGTTTTCGATGCACTAAAATCTGAAGTGAAAGAATTAAAACCACTCATTATTGAAAATATGCAGATCGCAATGCCGCTGCCTAATGGTGTTCCGGTAATTGCAGAATGTGGCGAAGGGCATAATTGGCTGGAGGCGCATTAGTGCCCCACAACAATAAGTTTTTTCGTTTCAACAATTTGCCCCCCTTCTCTTATAAAGCTTACGAAGTAAGTTCCCGTGGTTGGCAATGCATCCAATTGAATAATATTGCGGCCATTGGTAGCAACTTGTCTTATCTTTTGACCAAGAGCATTCCAGATCACAATTGATTCTATTTTCCAGACAGGATCACAACTTACCCAGAAGACATCCTGTGTCGGGTTAGGCCAGAGTAGATTGAGCCCTCTTCCCGGAATTCCACCTACAGCAACAATGTTGGAATAAAAATAAGAGGTATCCAGGTTAACAACTTTCAAACGATAAAAGCTGATCCCTGTATAGCTGTTCGAATCTATAGTTGAATAATCCAATTCTGATAAATGAATAGCGCCATTAACCTGCGACAAAACTGTATCAACCTGTTTAAAGACGCTTTCATTACTCAGCATTCTTTCCAAAACAAAATATCGGACACCAACTTCCGGCTTTGTGTACCAATAAGCCAATACAGTACTATATCCGGTACGTCTTGCATTGAACCACAGATAGGTTCGCAGTGCCGCTGTTCCGTCGCCGGTAAGTTTTGTAAAATAAGATGGTGCGGCAATGGTATTATAAAAAATCCTGCTGTTCACTCCACTACCTGATAACACGCTGCCAGATGTTATGAAACCCGGAACAGGTGTACTTTGCGGAGCGCCGGTATCCCATGCATTACCGTTGTAATAAGCTACATAGGCATTATTGCGATTTGATCTGAATTGTGCTCCTTCATCCTGGGTCAAGTGCTGTAAAAAAACTTCCGCATCGCCCAACCCGGGCTTTTGTCTTTTCCCGATCTCCCAGGTTTTATTTACACCTTGAGTAAATAAATTAGTGCCGGTGAGCCTGCCTGTTTTTACGCTGTCAAAAACATTTACATAATAATCATCACCTGCTGAAGTATTGCTTTGAATGGCCGCAGGTGTATATGCATCATCCCGGCTACCAACGGGAAAATCAACCCTGCCATTGCTATTGGTAATGTTTTCACGTATCAGGTATCCGCTGCCGGGTTTATTGCCTGTTACAAAATATCGAAGTGAATCATAACCGCTGATCACTCCCGGATTATTTTCTCCAATGGTGATCATGTAATCAGATAAATACATTCTGCCGGAAGAAAACCGAATTTCTTTTCGCACTTTAGTGCTGCTTTCATTCAGGTAAACTCCGTTCTTGTTTTGAATTTGCAAATGTGAAAACAAAGGGCCTGACTTGGTAGCGGCATTATATCCTCCTCTCAAAACCTGCTGAATACTATCAGAAAGAAAACGGATCCATCCACCAGTTCCCGTAACTCCATTTCCTGATAGGCTTTCATCTGTTATCAATGATTGGGGATCATTTTCCCAGGTAGATCCCGAAAAATTCACAAAAGCATTTTTGCCTACACCAAGATTTCCATAATTAATTACATTGGAAAAAATAGTTGCGGTATCGCCGTTAAAAAAAATCTTGGCGGACTTAGGAATATAAAAACCGGACTGAGCGAATGAAGCAACTGTAAAGAAAAGTATCTTAACAATGATTATATATTTAGAAAATACCCGCATCTATTAAGATCATGAACTTTGAATTTGAAACTACTAACTGGCTTCTTTCCGCCCTTTTATATTTATGTCTACATTCCCTAAAAAAATTGTTACAATCACTAAAACACTTATTGAATCCTGATAATAGTAATGGTAATAGTTGGTTTTACAGAACCATAGGATCCTGCCTGTAATCTCATATTTGTATTCGAACCTGTAAGTTGAAGCTTTAATACATCACCTGAACTAACGGTAACCAAAAAATTATTAGCAATTGTTGGATTGGAATCAGAACATTGAACGGAGCTGACACTACCCGCAATCTCCGAACCATTAAGCGTCGCTCTGATATCCAGTTCATAGGTATTGGTGGGCGAATAATTATTAACCTGCCCGCTATAAATAATCTGATAAATACCTGTTTGATTACATGTAAAATTTTGTGCATTGGATGACAAAGAGTGCGTCCAGCCATTTATTTGAGGCTGTGCTGTATTAAATGTAATATCAGCCCAGGTTCCTGCGGTAGAAAAAGTTTTTGTTGAAGTGCTGTAAGCATATACAAAATTTGCTGCCGTTACATTTGGATTGCTCCATGAAGTATTACTTCCATCAGTGGTAAGATATAAACCGCTATTTCCAGATTGTGAGGGAGCAAGTGCATTAAAAGCACCATTTGCGGTTGTTTGGCCTGTGCCTCCTTTTGAAATTCCGATTGTTGTTCCATTCCACGTCCCCGTACTTATTGTTCCTAAAGTAGTAATGGAAGTCTGCCCGACATAAGATGAGCTGATATCAACAGTTGGATTACCGCTTATCCCATCGCCGTTTGTTACGGTGATTCGGTTAGATGTTCCGGTAATAGTTCTGTTTGTTGTCGTATTCAAGGAAGTTCTTGCTACGATTCCATTTCCCCCGGGATCGCCTAAACCACTTGAGGCTGATTGTTGGTCTAACTGGTAGCGTATAGAACCAATTGTTGCATAGAAATGGGTCCCGTTATATTCTATCGCTCCGTCCTCGGGTGTAGTGAGATTTGTTCCGGCAGTAAATTTCAATGGCGCTGTTCCTGCCGTAGATGTTCCTGCCGCTAAATGGAGTAATGCTGTTGGTGTAGTTGCGACGGACAATCCAACACCAATAGTTCCTCCATTGGGAGCCAACCATGTATTTCCTGATGATCCGTTCAATTGAAAACGCTCTGTCCAGGTGCTTGCACCATCATAGCTCCACAAATTAAATTTTGATCTTGCCAGGTTTCTTATGACAAATTCTGCGCTCCCTTCATATGGTGAATTAGTGCTGTTTTGGTCCCCGGTAAGTTGAAAATAGGCTCCGGTTGCTTCAGAAGTGCCACCCATGATTTCTAAAGCACCGGTTCTTATATCTCTTGAAATTGCTTCTGTTGTATTACTTCCGATTGTTATACGGTTTTGAGAAGTATTAGTTCCAATATTTAAATAGTTATTTACTTCATCATAAGCGCTATTACCAAAAAGTATCTTTCCTTTTGTAGCATTAGTTGTACTGTTTAAGGTTAGTGTCCCACCTGATAAGGTACTTCCATAAATATTTTGATTGGAGGATGAAATACCGGTGCTTAAGTTATTAGTGATAGTGTTGGAAGAGTTTGTAAGACCAGTTGAAAAAGTCAGTGCTGCAGATTTATTATTAAAAGTATTCCAGTCGGTACTGCTTAAATATCCATTCGTAGTTGAACTTGCCTGTGTAATCCCGATCGCTCCGGTTGATGAATTATATGTTATTGGAGCTGTTGCAGAATGTAAACTTCTTACTTTCAAATAAAAATTTGAAATATTGGAAGTATCTACAGAAGAAAGTTTATTATTAAAAGTATTCCAGTCCGTGTTGGATAAAAAACCACTTTGTGATGTGTTAGCCTGTTTTACCTGTATAGTTGTTCCACTTCCGACTACCGAACCCGTTCCTCCTGTAATGGTCAGGATACCGGAACCGGTTTCAGTAAGATTTCCGGTTGAAAAAGAATTTGCTTTATTATTAAAAGTATTCCAGTCAGTACTGCTTAAATATCCATTGGTTGTCGATGATGCTTGTGTGATTCCAATTACCCCTGTAGATGAATTGTAAATTATGGGAGCTGTGCCGGAAAGTTCGCTTCTGACTTTTGTATAAAAATTTGAAATATTGGTTGTATCGAAAGTTCCATTACTCGCTGCTGTAATTAATCCTTTAGCATTGACCGTTATATTCGCAGCAGTAAAACTACCTACATTAGCGTTTACAGTTGCTAATGTCCCCGCTGCTGTAACGTTAGCTGACCCGTTAAATGCGGGACTTGTATACGTAAGGTCACCGGTTATAGAGATTGTCCTGCCGGTTGTTAATGTTGCAGCACTACCGGTTGTGTTTTGATTAAGGGTAGGTATATCTGAAGCAACAATTGCTCTGAACGAAGGTACTCCAGCCGATCCGTTCGGTGCTGCATAAAAATATTTAGCAGTCTGTGATCCAAACGGCGCAAGATAATCTGTACCTGCAACGGCTGCCGAAATGGTTGTTCCATTACTCTTAACGATTCCATTGATCGCTTTGACAACCGGGTCTGTTTCAGAATAAGAGGAAAGCTTATTGTTAAAAGTATTCCAGTCAGCACTGCTTAAATAGCCATTCGTTGAAGCAGATGCTTGCGTGATCCCGATAGCGCCGGTTGATGAATTATATGTTATTGGAGCTGTTGCAGAATGTAAACTTCTTACTTTCAAATAAAAATTTGAAATATTGGAAGTATCTATCGATGTCAAATAGGACGGAGTCGTGTTCACCCAATTTGTTCCGTTATATTGTAATAACTGGCCATTGGAAGGAGATGATAATGATATATCATTCAAATTAGCTAACGTAAAATTTGTCCACGTTGGCGCCGTGCCGCTTCCGTTGGACTGCAAAACATAACCCGCTGTTCCTGCATTATTATTAGGCATCAATGCGCCGCTGAAACGTACATTGCCCGTTACATCCAACGCTTCTGTCGGGGTGTTATAATTACCGATCTTAAGATTGGTATTAAAGGCTGCGTAACTATCGCCAACTGCTAAAGTAGGATTATCGGGGCTGGCGCCACCAATATGAAATGACGGAGTTCCTGCCCGGGCATAACCCGATCTTGCTTCGTATCGGATATTTCTTTGGCTGGCTGCTGTTTTAAAAATAAAATCAACTAACGTGATCGAAGGATCTGTGGTTTCAAAAATAGCTCCATTCTCCGCCGTCCTGTTTCTTAATCTCAAAATTGAAGATCCGTATGTATCTCCATCTTGTCTTAGTACCAATTCTTGTGTTGATCGCAACGTACCTGTAGTAGCACTTCCTATTTTAATATCGCCGGTACTGGCAACAATACGAGCCATCTCCGTATTGTTTGCTTTAAAAACAAGGTCCTGGTTGTCAGTTGTGCCTATAAAATTTGCTGATGAATTGGTTCCTGCATTTCCGGAAGTATTCCAAAAATTACCGGTGTTGATCGAAGATGAAATAACACCTGTGTTTGCATCATAGCTGATGCCGCTTCCTGCACTTAATAAACTTCGAACTTTCTGGGAAAATTTATTGATATAACCGGTATCCATTGTTAGTGCGCCGGTATTTCCGTTCAAGGAAGTTACCACAGCATCATTAACCGCCAACGTTTGCCAGTAACCATTTGCCCTGATTAATAATTTTTTTACCGGAGTAAAATAAATGATCATTCCGTCGGGCGGTGTCAATGCATTGATCAAACTGGTGTCTGCAATCCGTGGAAGCAATAATCCCTGATTATCGGAATATAATTCCAGGACTGCAGACTTTTCAACATTATAAGGATCCTTTCCCAATCTTAGCTGTTGTGAAAAACCAAGTTGAGTACATAATACCAATAGCGTCGCTACAGCAAGTTTGGATACCACTCCCATAATAGATTGCCATTAATAAGAACAGAACAAAGTCATTTTGCAATGACAAGGTTCTATTTCTTGATAATATACCAGTCAGTTCCGTCTGTTTGTAAGGTCACGTAGGTCCAGTCGTTATAGATCTTATAGGAAGAACCACCATCAATAGTTCCTGATGCGGGAGTAATAGTAAGTTCATTATCTATTCCTCCTGTTCCTATCTTTTTGATAGTGTAGATACGGCCTGCAATAGTACCGGGAGCCGGTAATGTAATTGTTATCGGACCTGAAGTAGTATTTGCCAATATAGTGTTGTCTGATCCCGTAAGTGTATAATTAGAAGTGACGGTTGTAATTGCCATTGACAGCGATCCGCTAACCTGAACGGTTGAATTTGCATTGCCCGATGCGCCAACTAAAATTGCTTTTGATGCGGCCACACTATCCTGAAATGTTTTACTGCCGGCAAATGTTTGTGCATTGGTGGTTACGACACCACGACTGCCTGTACCGGCGTCGGGAACGTTAAGAAGAACAGAATCTGCTCCATTAGTACTAACAGATAAATCTGTTCCGGCATTTTTGAAAGCGAAGGTCTGAGTCGTATCTCTGTTGCCGTTGATATTCCGGATCGCATTTCCAAAAGCCGAAGAACTTACCTGCCTTTTTTCCACTACTCCATTATTTAATACGAGCACAGAATCAGAGCTGGTATTATTAGCAACACTATTCAATGTAAGAGATCCATTCAGCGTTGTATTGCCTGCAAAAGTTTTATCACCACCAAAAGTCTGTGCATCGGCAGTAACAATACCTGGATGCGTTGCATCAGCGGGTTCCAGTATAATAGTACGGGAAGTGCTATCTGCAACAATAGTGGCTCCATTTACATTTGGCGTAGAACCTACCGCTCCGATAGCAATAGTTTGCACAGCACTTTGAATTTTTTGCCAGTCGGTGTACGTTAAAAATCCGTAAGGCTTTGATGTACCGGCGGAGCCGTCTTGTACAGGCAAATAAATTGCAATCGTACTATCAGTTGGTCTGTTTTGAACCAATACACTATTTGAAGTATCGCTTGCCTGAGCAGTAATGGATAATTGTTGAGATTGAATTCCATTTATTGCCTGGATCGCATTTACAAATGCTGAAGCAGCCATTGTCCGTTTGTGTACAGAACCATCAGCGGCTAATACCAATACATCCAGTTCGTTGGTTCCGGATGCGAGGCTCTCCAGTTTCACGGTTCCGTTCACATCTAATTTTGCTGTCGGAGCATTTGTTCCAATTCCAATATTGCCATTTTTGTCAATTCGCATGGCTTCATTGTTATTGGTCTTCATGATCAATGGTTGTCCGTCAACTGTTCCTAAAAAATTTACAGTTGAGTCAATGCCACTGTTTCCCGTCAAAGACCAATTTGAAGAAGCTGCAGAAAAATCAGCAATTTTTTTCCATGTTCCATTGCTACGCAAACGCAGACTATTATCTGCAGTAAGGTAAATGATCATACCATCCGGAGGCGTCAGTGCATTAATCGCAACTGTATCTGTTAATCGGGGTAATAACAAACCCTGCCGGGTACTCTCCAATTCAAGTATTGAAGATTTTTGAATGCTGGTAGGATTATCTCCTATCTTCAGCTGTGCCTGAGTCAAAATACTAACAACTAAAAAAGAAAACAGTAAAGGAAGTCTTCTTTTTAAAAAAGAAAAGAACGTTGACATAATTTTGGTTTTAAAAGGATTTGAATTTGTTTTCAACGGATACGCTTTCGGTTAACATAAACGTAAGTGCCGTTTAAATATTTTACGAAGTAAGTGTTTTTTCTTATTAATTTTTAGGGGTTACGGCGGATTTTGATTTTTATTGAACCAGTAATAAAAAATGAAGTAAAACCCCTTCGTAAAATTTCGAATTTGATCATTCAATCAAACCGGAAAATCACTTATTAGAATGAAGTCAATAATAAACTGTCTTTCGCTGAAATTATTGTGGCAGTGTTTGCAATGAGATATAATTTCTTTCATTTTTACAATAAATAAAACACAGCCGTAATCCGGAAAGGTCTGATTTTTAGGAACCGTATTTTTTATCGCTGCTTTATTTCTGTTTTACTTTTTGTACATCCGGATGTGCTGCCGGATAAACATGCGAGTAATCTATGAAAAATGATTTGTGAGAAAATTCTCATTGCAATGCAAGAAGAGTCGGGAGAAACTGGTTTTTTTAAAACACCACTTTATAAAATTTCTAAAGGCTGCTCCGATCTGGAGTTGGTATTTTAAACTATTCAATAATCTTTTTAAGCATTGTGAAGTGAGGCATTAATTATTAAACTTCAGGAAACAAATTATCTCCAATAAATTTTTCACCATAAAAAAACCCCGGCATGGCATGCCAGGGTTAAAAGTTTATTGAATAATCCTGATGGCAATTTTTATTTGTTATTGCCACCGCCACCACCACCACGACGTTGCGGTCTCATAGATGGTTCGATCTGTTCTTTCCAAACTTTGAAGTTATCATCTCCCAGAACAGCTTTTAACTTGTTATCCCTTTCCTCTGTCAGTGGCTGCATTTTTTCACGCATTGCCTGGAAGTCGGGCCGTTCACCACCACTCATCATATCTTGTCTGAGTTTATCCTGTGATCTGTAAAAATTGGCGAAGATAGAATCAACATCTGCCATTTTCTTATCACCCAATTTAAAAGCACTGTCTATTTTGGTGTGAACCATTTTTACCCTTTCTTCAACTGTGCGCTGTTGAAATTGTGCATTTGCTGTTATAATTGCAGCAAACATAACCGTTAGAAGCATTAACGCTTTTCTTTTCATACTGATTGTTTTTTGTTTATTTAAAATAGTGAATATTATCAAATAGTTTATTTGTTATTGGCAGAATCTTTATTGGCCTGCTGCGGATTCATATGGCCAGACGGACGGGCAAATGACCTGTTGATTATTCTACTGATCAATGTATCGAATTTTGGCTTTTGCTCATCCGTGCACAATTCTCTTACTTTCCGAAAATGCCGGAAACTTTGGAGTTCTTGTGCCTTTTCTTTTTGCGCCAGGTCTTCCGCAGCCTTTTCCAGAACCGAATCCGGAACTTCAGGAAGACGCATGATGCTGAACAAACTGTCTTTCGCTTTTCTGACCTCTTTTAAAAGCGGCCTTATATTTTCAAAATGCTGATCCCTGAGTTGATGAAATTTTGCAGATTGCTCCGGAGTAAATCCCAACTGTTTTTCAAAATAATCTGAAAACGACTTTCCTCTTTCCGGTTGTTTTCGCTCTCCTTTTTTTCCGAAGAACATAAATCCCAACAGCGCAATATTGGAAATCAAAAGCACCACAATAATTAAGACCAATATTTTACTTCTGGGCGATGTCATTCTGTTCCGGGTTTATGTCATATAAAGACGATACGGAGAGGTTATATTCGTTATCAGAAACTATAGCGGATTCATCTTGTGTGTTTGTGGAAGTTTTAGCTGAAAAATGAAAAACAACTGCAACATTGATCAATAAAAACAAAGCAATAGTAGCAATAGCAAAAGCAGGCCTGGAAATGAGTGACGCCATTTTTTCCCAAAGGGTCGATGTGGCATCTTTTGTCAAACGAGCCATGACCCGGGTATGTAAAAACGGCTGAGGTGTAGCCCGGCGAATACCGTCAAGACTATTCAGGATCTCTTCCGTTTTAGAGTTTATGTCTGTTTTATTACTCATATCTCTTTATTTGACGTTACGAACTTATAAAACTTTTGTCCGATTCAGAACCTTCGATTAAAACATGCGCATCCCTGGGCCCGGCCCACCAGGCCCGAAGAACCTATTATTATTGCCCCTCATATTTGGTTTGCCAAAGTTTTTAAGACTATAGGTAAATGTCAGCATAAAATATTGCTGTAACACCTCAGTTCGTGTGTCTTGTATATAGTTTTCAGACACGGTTCTGACAAGACTTTGATTCTGCTTCAACAGATCGAATCCTGAAAGCTTTAACTCGCCTTGTTTATTTTTTAAGAATTTCTTTCCTATCGAAGCATTCCACAGCCAATAGCTTTGATTCAGGCCGGCTGATAAACCGCTATATGATTGATTGGTTAGATCGTTCTGAAAAAACCATCCACTCTTACTAAGGAGATTAAGTTGCACTCCGGCAGACTGATTCACATAATTATTGTTTGTTTGTGCTTGCGCCGTACTTGTAGCCTGGTTAAAATTGACATTATAAGATATATTGAAATCTACATATTCACTGATATTGCTGGCTATTACAACTCCTCCGTTGTATGTATAGTTGTTAGTAACAGTTTTTACCTGGTTAATAAGACCCGGCAATCTGGAATAAGTAAAGCCAGTGCTCAGGTTGAAATTTGATTTGATAAACTTAACCGGCATGCTGTAAGTAAAGAATGTTCTCAAACTCTTATAGCCATTTAAATTCACCGGTTTTGACAATTGAGAACCATATTTCAGAACTACTCCTTGTTGAATCGTAGAATCTGCTGTAGGGCTGAATGTGGCGTTAGAAATATAATTCTGCGCTGTTTGAAGGAAAATATTTGCAAAAAAACTTTGTCCCTTTGAGGTATTGGTGAAAATATATCTTCCCGACAGGAAATGTGTATAGGATTGTTTCAAAGCCGGATTACCGCTGCTTACCTTTAATGGATCACTTGTAGTAACTACGTCCTGCAATTGCGTTACCGAAGGAAAGTTGGTGCTTGCTCTGTAAAAAATCCGGATATTGCTATGAGCCGATATTTTTTTAAGCCACATCAGGTTGGGTAAAACATTGCTGAATGATTGATCCACCTGGCTCACAGTTGGGAATGTCCGTTGGCTTTGCAAACGGGAATACTGATACGATACTCCTACCGCAAATTGATTATCACGACTCTGGCCAAGACGATAAGTAACGCCGCCGTTTTGAGTTGTGGTAGTATTGTCAAACTTATTAGAGAACAACGTATCAAACTCTGAATATTTCTGTCCTATCTGATCATAAGAAAAAGTTTCCTGGTCGGCTTTGTTCTTAGTAAAAGACGGCGTGTAATTAAATTGTAATTGTCCTTTTTTCCCGATAGGCTCGGTATACGCAGCATTAGCAGAAAGAGTATGCCCGTTTGTTGGATTAGTAATATACTGGTCCTGCAAAGAATCTGAAGGAACCTGGGTAAAAGCATCGAAAAATCTATATTTAGAATAGACATAGCTTTCTCCATTGTTCTTATTAAACGTAGTACTCAGGTTTACTGAAAAAGTTCTTCCCCGCTTTTGAAATGAGTGTCTGAACAAGATGTCGTTACGCAAATTATACCCATTCTTGTTTGTAGTTGTATTGCTATTCGCAGTATTCAAAGAATCGTTAGTTCCGTAATAGGTTTGTGAGGTTCCGCCAGAAACGGATTTATTATTTTGAAAATTCAGGTTTGGAGTAATGATGAATGAATTTCGGGGATTAATCTGATATACAAAACGCATATTTATTCTGTGGTTATAATTCTTGCTTGTCGAAATGCTGTTTTGATCTCCATATTGTGTTTTTCCACTAAACAGGGTCTGGCTTTTTACTATCTGGTTATTTGTGTTGTTGCTGTTGTTGAAAAAATAACTTCCTGTCACATCAAGCTTCTTTCCCCATTTATCAGAATAGTTAAAACCAAAAGAATTGGTTGTATTAATCCCGCTTTGTTGTCCAACAGAAAAGTTATTTCCTCCACCGAAACCGCCGAAACCACCGCCGCCACCTCCACCACGGCCACCACCGCCACCTCCAAAATTGCCACCCCCAAAGCCACGGCCACCGCCGCCACTTGTAACACCCAAAAGGTCTTGGGTCGCAAAATTTTGCTGATTAATATTATTGAAGTTCCCAATAAGTGAAAGACGGCGATCACCTTTGAAGAAACTAACATTACCCCCGGCGGAATACCTGTTATCAGTTCCATATCCGGCATATATTCTTCCGAATTGGCCGTTTTGCATTCCATTTTTGGTCACGATATTTATTGCTTTTACAGAATTTCCATCGTCAAAACCGGTAAATTGTGCCTGATCGCTTAGACGATCAAAAACCTGGATTTTATCTACAACAGTTGAAGGAAGATTCCTTAACGCAGCTGTAGCATCATCGCCAAAAAAATCTCTTCCATCTACGGTTACTTTTTTCACCTGGTCGCCCTGGGCCGTCACCGTTCCGTCTTTATCAACCGTAATGCCGGGCATCTTTTTTATCAGGTCTTCTGTAGTTGCATCAGGATTGACCTTAAACTGACTGGCATTAAATTGTGTTGTATCGCCCTTTTGCTGTGTTGGTGGAGTTTTTGATACAACTACAACTTCGCCCATTTGTTTTACTTCCTTCGATACAGCTATTATACCTAAATCAAGTGTTGTGCTTTTTGTTTTTATGTTCTTGGTATATGTATCATAACCAACAAAGCTAACTTTCAGAATAAATGAATCTATAGGGAGTGTTTTGAATTCAAAAGATCCTTTGCTATCAGTAACTGCTTTAAATGTTAAAGTGCTGTCTTTAACCTTAGATAGTATTAAGGTAGCTCCGGCCAAAGGTTTGTTATCGGCAGGGTCAATAAGCTTACCCTTAATACTTTGAGCCTGAGTAGCTACTGCTGAAGCCATAAAAAACAATAATAAAAGTCTAATTCTCTTCATAAAATTTAATTATACAGTTTAGACGTTCAAAGTAGGTGTAACCTTCGTATTTCTACAGGAAAATCCTTCTCATTTGATAATTGGTAAAACAGGGCTCAGAAATGGCTATAAAAACGTACACGCACCAATCTTGCATCCATTTGCACGAACTCAATTATCTTGCACATCCTTTAATAAGATATAATATTTATGGAATATTCTAAGCTTGTAGCTGTAACCGGTCTGCCGGGATTATTTGAGCTCGTCAACAGCAAAAATGATGGTGCCATCGTTCGTTCTCTCGAAGACAAAACCACCCGTTTCATTTCCGGGCGCATTCACAATTTTTCGCAATTGGAAAGTATCGAGGTGTTTACCAAAGGAGATAATATAAACCTGGTAGCTGTTTTCAAAGCAATGGAAAAAAGCGATGCCGGGCTTCCTGACGAAAAAGATCCCGTAACTGTAAAAAAATATTTTGAAAAAGTTTTACCGGACCTCGATTTTGAAAGAGTGTACAATAGCGATCTGAAAAAAATGGTTCGTTGGTTCGACATACTGAAAAAAAACAATATCGAGATCAAATTGTCTGAACCGGAATCGCAGCCAAAAGAAATCGTTACAGAACCAACATCTGATACAACAGAAGCGCCCTCTTCAGGGACAGAAGAAAAAAAATCTTCCAAGAAGACTGCTCCTAAGAAAAAATAAGAACTGCTTTTCTTTCTGAATCATTTTTTCAAAAAATATCTATGAACTATTCTGCCGATATCAGGAAAATATCCCGTCATTTCCTTCCGGAAAATTTTGTTATCACCACATGGGAATCACTGGAACCTTATTTTAAAAACCTGGAAGAGCGAAAGATCAGCAGTCGCCAGGAATTAGAACAATGGCTGCTGGACGTAAGCGAATTGGAAGCAGTGATCAGCGAAGATGCCAGTTGGCGGCAGATCAGGGTGACCTGCGATACTGAAAACAAAAGCCTCGAGGAATCTTATGTTTTTTTCATGATGGAGATCCAGCCAAAGATCCAGCCTTATTCCGATAAGCTAAATCGCAAGCTTATCGAAAATCCATTTACTAAAGAATTAGATGGTAAAAAATATTTTACCTATCTGCGCAATGTAAAAAAGAACATCGACCTGTTCAGGGAAGCCAACATTCCGTTACAGGCTGAGCTTAATGTAGCTTCTCAACATTACGCACTGATTGCCGGAAAAATGACAGTGCAGGTGCAAGGGAAGGAATATACTTTGCAGCAAGCGACAAAGTTTTTAGAAAATCCGGATCGGAATCTTCGGGAAGAAGTGTATCGAAAAATAAATGAAAGAAGACTGCAGGATAAAAAAGAACTGAATGCGCTTTATACCAAGCTCATTAAAAAACGTCACCAGGTTGCGCTGAATGCTGGTTTTGAAAACTATCGTGATTTCAAGTTTGTGGAAATGGGGCGTTTTGATTATACAAAAAATGATTGTTTTCAGTTTCACGAAGCAGTACGACTGCATGTAATGCCGCTGGTAAATGAGATCTATGAGCGCAAAAAGAAAAAACTTTCTCTTGCATCGCTCCGTCCATGGGATATAGATGCTGAACCGGCGGGAACAGAGCCGCTGCATCCTTTTAGGACAGGAGAAGAATTGATAGAAAAAACAATTTCCTGCTTTAAAGAATTGGATCCATTCTTCAGCGACTGCCTTATCAAGATGAAGAATATGGGCCACCTGGATCTGGAAAGTCGCAAGGGCAAAGCACCCGGCGGATATAATATGCCTTTGATGGAAAGCGGTGCTCCTTTTATTTTCATGAATGCAGCCGGGCAACTGGATGATGTGACAACAATTGTACATGAAGGCGGCCACGCTGTTCATTCCTTTCTTGCACATACCCTGGAATTGAGCGGATTCAAAGACTATCCAACTGAGATAGCAGAAGTAGCCAGCATGTCAATGGAATTATTCAGTATGGATCACTGGCATGTGTTCTTTAATAATAAAGAAGAATTGATCCGTGCGAAAGAACAACAATTGGAACGGGTGATTACTATTTTTCCATGGATAGCAACCATTGATAAATTTCAACATTGGGTGTATGAACATCCTGATCATACAGAAGAAGAAAGAGCAAACGCATGGATGCAGATACTTGATGAATTCTCTTCACCAGCGATCGATTTTTCAGGCCTTGATGAATACCGCCGATATTCCTGGCAGCGGCAGCTTCACCTTTACGAAGTTCCGTTCTATTATATTGAATACGGAATTGCCCAGTTGGGCGCCATAGGGCTTTGGAAACAATACAAACAAAATGAAAAGCAGGCATTGGATAATTATACACATGCATTGTCGCTGGGCGGAACCAAAACGCTTCCTGAACTTTTTAAAGCAGCCGGCCTTTCGTTTGATTTTTCTCCCGGACCCATTAGCGAATTGATGCAATTCGTAAAAAATGAGATGGATGTGCTGAATAAATAGCGAAATATACCCGGAAAGTGGTATGCCTTAAATTCGGAAAATCAAAACCAAGCTGTTATTTTTGGATTTACAAAGAAGATCTTAATAAAATAGCTACTAATCAGAGCCTTAACCTGTAGTCCCGTTGTCTCTACATCGGGGCTCGTTTTTTTAGTATGGAATGAAAAAAATTGGCTCTATTGACAATGACCACAAATTCCTTCGGCCACTACTTCTACCCTATCTGCTGTATAGCCCCTTGGTAACCGGATATCAGGAGTTACGATATCATCAAGACAATAAGTGTTTCCGCAATTGCTACAAACAAAATGAATATGATGATCGCGGTGATGGCCTTCTGAACAACTGTCTTTACATAAAGCATATCGCACCGAATTATCTGCTGTCGGAATTGTGTGAATGATTCCTTTCTCTACAAAAGCCTGGAGCGTACGATACACCGTCACTCTATCAAACTTCTCTCCTGCATTTCTTTCAATATCTCCATGCGCCAGAGCTCCGTTGTGAGATATAAAAAGACCCAGGATTTTCTTACGACTGCCGGTAACACTTAAATGGTTCCGCCTCAAAATGTCTTCAACATAATTATCCATGCAGTAATTTTTGTGTTTGTGACGGAATTATTCTTTCAGCATTTCGTCGATATCAGCTATTAACTGGTTCAATTCGCTTTCTTTCAGCCCGTCGTAGATTTTTTTTACTTCACCTCTTTTATCCACCAATGCCCAAAACTGGGTATGCAGGAAATCATCGTCGATGTTTCTCAGATTATTTTTCGGATCATCAATCTGGTAGCTGAGCCTTGCCTGGTAATAAAGACTATCTTTTCTACCCGTCAAAAAGATCCATTTATCCGTAGAAACACCCAATGAATCTGCATAATGTTTTAACCGTGCCACCGAATCTGTCTCAGGATTACAGGTATGGGAAAGGATCAGAAAATCTTTTTCATTCTTAAATCGTTCATATATTTTTCTCAGGTTATTATTCATCTTGGGACAAATACCCCGGCAGGTTGTAAAAAAATATTCTGCTACATAAACCTTTCCGGCAACATCTTTTTCCGTAATCTTTTTTCCATCCTGGTTGGTAAATGAAAAAGGTAATACGTGTCCTATTGTTGTGGTCTGCTTTTTTCCAAATCCCGGAATAATTTTTCCAAGCGTAAAATAAAATGCCACAAAAAGCGCTACAAAAAACAAAATGTAATACTTAGCCTTCCTGCTCATATCGTAGAATTGAAGAGCAAAGTTACTTAGATAGCTGCATTTCAGTTTGCAATAGTGTTGCGATTTTAGATAAATTTGTCTATAATATGAAAATCACGATCGATTAGGATATTTTAGGAATCACCACTTCGATAGCCCGTGTGATACATTGTGCTTTCTTGCTTTTACTGCTGACAGGTTTTTCTTTGTTTGGCATCAACATCATTAATAATCTTTTATTCGAGATCGGAATGATCCTGCTTGCATTTATTATCGGAAGTTACTCCCTGTATCATGGATTTCACAGGCATCATCGCAGTTGGTTTCCATTTATCGTATTTATTGCTGGTTTTATTTTCCTTGTCATGAAACAGGTTTTCATTGCTTATGAAACATGGCTATTGATTCCTTCAGTAAGCCTTATAGTTTCCGCTCATTTTTTCGACTATCGTTTTTGCCGCATCCATCAACATGCACATGCAGATGATTGCGATCAATGAATCATTAGCCTTTTTCTTTTAACTTGTAAAAAAATTTACAATGAGAGTTTCACTTTTAATTTTTTCCTTTTTGTTCATTGCTGTATGTTCTTTTTCCCAGTCACAGAGCGAGCAGGCAATCCGCAAAATTTTAAGCAGACAAACCATTGCCTGGAACAAAGGCGATGTAGAAGGTTTTATGAAAGGATACTGGGAAAATGATTCGCTGATGTTTGTTGGTAAGAGCGGTATCACCTACGGCTGGAATAATACACTGAGAAATTATAAAAAGAATTATCCCGACACCACGGCTATGGGAAAACTTGCATTCAATATTTTATCAATGAAAGAACTTTCACCTCAATATTTTTTTGTGGTCGGCAATTGGTCATTACAAAGAAGCATTGGAAACCTGAGTGGTTATTTCACATTGTTATTCCAAAAGATCAATGGCGGGTGGAAAATCATTTGCGATCATAGCAGCTAATTTTTCCAGACTCGGTAATAATAACGAAGCAGCAGGAAAAGGCTTACAAAAAGGAATATATAAAACAATATGTTCACTAATAAGGGCTGTTCACTTCTGTATGCCAGCTTGAAATAAATACCCGCCGTTACATTTGCTGCCAGCCATAAAAGTCCGAATGAAAAAGAATATAAGATCTTTCTGAAGTATTTTTTTATTTCCGGATCAAACCCCTGCTCCATAAATTGAACTTGTAACAAACAAGGTACTACATTATTAAATCACCTTACAGAATGCCGGATATCTGTTCAATGTACCAGAATATTTTTGAAATCCAAAGAATCGCCACTAAAAACATTGAAATCCACTTTGGATAAAATACCATTTACTCTTCCTTCATCACTATGTTGCCAGAAAGACCAATCACGATCAATACGGGGTTGTTGTTGTTGATAATAGTGTGCGATCCATAACGGATATTTATCAAAATCATGACCAAGGCGTTGATTATAAAAATCGACATTGGTATAGATGATCGGTTTTACATGGTAATAACCTTCCACCGTCTCCAGCCATCTCCTTATTTCCCGCTGCAAGTCTGTGTTGGCAGATCCATTGGTTTGTTCTACATCCAGAACAGGCGGTAGGTCGCCGTTCTCCAGACCTACAGCATTGATAAAATTTTCTGCCTGCATCTTTCCATCTTTTGATGCAATAAAAAAGTGATATGCTCCACGGATAATTCCAGCCTCCTTTGCTTTTCTCCAGTTTCTTTTAAACTGGGGATCTGTATTTCCGATTCCTTCTGTTGCTTTAATAAATGCAAAGCCGAGCTTTATATTTTTTACACGCATAGTCCCCACTTCTTCCCAGGCAATCATGTCCTGGTATTTGGAAACGTCGATGCCGTGAATCAAGTAATTTTCTGGAATAGCAATGCCGAATTCAGGATAGCGGACAAACCTGGAACGATTGAATTGCCACCATTGATACAACATCCAAACAGAAATAAATAAAAAAATAAACAACGCCGTATAAACTATTTGTTTCCTGATTTTCTTCTTTTTCCGGCGGAGGTTCATGATGGATGGCGGTATAAATTCTACTGCAATGATACAAGCAATTTGAAGATCCGGGAGCCGCAGGAAATGTTTTAGCAAAATCTAAAGAGACACTTTGAAATTTTTTTGAAATAAATAATAAAGGGCTGCTATCGCAGCCCCGTTCCGTCCCCATAGGTAAGTCCGCAACAGCGAACTACAGAACTATTTCAGGTTCGTTTAGTGGAAATAAATGCGGGCTTCTGCTGAATGTGTCTAAAACTACATGGAAAACATCGTGCCAATCATTTTGTGGAATTGAGCGTTTCACTTCTAATCCATTGCTATTTTTTTATAAACCAGAGGAAGGATGGTCTTAAAGAAATTTTAAGATCGGCGGCGGTTAGCTGTGGTACAGGTAGTTATTGAAATAAGAAGTTTAATGACTGTGGAAAACTTACATTGAAAACAATTATTACAGTACTGAAAATTATTCTACAATACGAAGGCGGGCATAGTTCAACATGATCTTTTTTTCGCCATTTAAGTCAAACTTTACTGTGGCAACAGGATTGTGAGCACTTCCTTCCATCTTAATGACTTCGCCAAAACCAAATTTTGCATGTTCCACTTTCTGCCCCACCTGTAAGTTGGAAGTATCACTCGGGGTAAAATCGGGTGAAGGAACATGTTCTACCGTTTTGGGTTGAGATTTTGGCGGCAAATAGCCGGGCTTTACTGATTTTGCACCGGGTGCTTCATTGAAATACGCTCCGGATTGTTTGCTCACGGCACCAGATTCTCCATCCCATTCTTTATTGCGGCCGAATGGAAAATTTTTATTCCAGCCGGTGCGGCCCTGGTTTTTAGAACCGCCGCCACCAAATGCTTTATTCAAAAAAGTTTCCGGTAATTCATTAATAAAACGACTCGGTTCATTTTGTACCAATGAACCAAAGCGATACCTGCTGTTGGCATAAGTAAGCCACAACCGGCTTTTGGCCCTTGTTATTGCTACGTAAAATAATCTGCGCTCTTCTTCCAGCTCTTCTCTTGTATTTACACTCAGTCCATTGGGAAAAAGCATTTCTTCCAAACCAGCCACAAAAACACATTCGAACTCCAATCCTTTTGCGGAATGGATGGTCATTAGTTTTACCACGTCTGCATCGGGATCTTTTTGATCCTGGTCGGTGAGTAATGTGATCTCCTGCAGGTATGCCGCCAAACTTTTATCTCCCACTTCTCCATCTTCTTCGTTCATGGGCGTCTCAATCCATTCTTTAATGGAGTTCAATAATTCCTGTATATTTTCATAACGGGCAACGCCTTCGGTGCTCTTATCATTGAAAAGTTCTTTGATAATGTTAGTTTGTTTGCCGACATGAAAAGCCACTTCATAAGCATTCTGCTTTTGCAACATGCTCTGAAAGCTTTTGATCATCATGACAAAATTTTCTACCAACTCTACAGTTCCTGGTTTGAAACCAAGGTCTTTTATTTTTTCCAGCGTTTCCCACATCGATATATTATTCTCGTTGGCAAACAAAATGACCTTGTCTATAGTAGTTTTTCCAATACCACGTGCCGGAAAGTTAATGATCCTTTTCAGTGATTCTTCATCTTTTGGATTTACAATGATTCTCAAATACGCCAAGAAATCTTTGATCTCTTTTCGCTGGTAAAAGCTGATGCCCCCGTAAATGATGTAAGGAATATTCATACGGCGCAGGCTTTCTTCAAAAGCCCGGCTTTGAGCGTTGGTACGGTATAAAATTGCAAAATCCTTATGATGATAATGATTGCGCAGTTTTTGTTCCTGGATAGCATCTGCCACAAATTTTCCTTCTTCATTATCTGTCATTGTCCGGACCACTTGTATTTTTTCACCTTCATGATTCTCCGTCCACAGATCTTTGGGTATTTGACCCTTATTATTTTTTATTACTTCATTAGCGACATTTAAAATGCTTTGAGTACTCCGATAGTTTTGCTCCAGTTTGATGATGATGGCATCTTCATAATCTTTCCGGAACTGAAGAATGTTTTGAATGGTAGCGCCACGAAAACTGTAAATGCTTTGTGCATCGTCTCCCACGACACAAATATTTTCATGTTGTGCCGCCAGTAATTTTATGATCTCATACTGGGCGGGATTAGTATCCTGGTATTCATCAATAAGTATGTAACGAAATTTAGTTTGATATTTTACCAATGCCTCGGGATGTTCTTTCAATAATTTGTACATATTAAACAGAAGATCATCAAAATCCATAGCGCCATTTTTAAAACAACGCTTTGCATAGGCATCATAAATATTCGCAATGGCGGGGCGGTTGCTTCGCATATCCTCCTGCTGGATGTAATAGTCATTGCGGTAAGCCTCGGGACCTACTAACGCATTTTTGGCAGCGGAGATCCTGTTGTAAACCACGTTGGGCTTATAATGTTTATCATCAAGATTCAATTCATTGGTTACTGTTTTTACTACGGCTTTAGCATCATCGGTGTCATAAATGGTAAAGTTGTTCGGATAGCCGAGGCGATGTGCTTCAGCCCGAAGAATTCTTGCAAACACACTATGAAATGTGCCGATGTATAAATTCCTTGCTTCGTTATTTCCAAGAATATGCTCCACCCGTTCCCTCATTTCCCGGGCAGCTTTGTTGGTAAAGGTCAATGCGAGTATGTTGAAAGAATCAACGCCATTGGCCATCAGGTGAGCAATTCGGGTAGTAAGCACTTTAGTTTTACCGCTGCCGGCACCAGCCACGATCATCAGCGGTCCGTTAATATGTAGTACGGCCTCTCTTTGTCTTTCATTCAGCCCTTTCAGATAATCTTGCATGCTGCAAGTTAATTGATTGCACAATGTTGAAGCTATTCATTTTTTAGTACCATATTGCAGGCGAATTCTCTTCATGTATATTTTTATTATACCAAAACATGAATCATTCTAAAATGTTATACTGTCATGATCAAAAAACTACAATCAGGTGAATATCGCCTGTATTCAAGAAGCAAAAACCCAAAAACGGGCAAGCGCAGGAATCTTGGTACTTTCAAAACGCTGGCTGCTGCTAAACAACACGAACGGGAAATTCAATATTTCAAGCGACATTAGAAAAAGAAATCCAATAATTAATTCTATAGCGGGATCCTTTCTGAGGCGTATTATAATATATAAACGGAACCGGTTTTCTTTTGTATCGGAAATCTTTATTCAGATAATCGGGGATTTGATAATTTTAAGGCCAAATTATTTACATGGCCATTCGCATTTTTGTTACCGGTGGCACTTTTGATAAAGAATATAACGAACTCACCGGAACACTTTTCTTCAATAAAACTCATTTGCATGAAATGCTGCGGCTCGGGCGCAGCCATGTGCCGGTTGAAATAACCACATTAATGATGATTGATAGTTTGGAAATGACCAATGCCGACAGGAATGTAATTGCCAAACAATGTATGAAGACCAAAGAAGATAAGATTGTTATCACTCACGGCACAGATACGATGGCAGATACTGCACAAGTGTTGGGCAAAAAAATAAAAAATAAGACGGTGGTGATTACCGGCGCTATGGTGCCCTATAAATTCGGTAGTTCGGATGGTTTGTTTAATCTTGGCAGTTCATTAGCCTTTGTACAAACGCTGCCGCATGGAGTGTATGTAATTATGAATGGCCGCTGTTTCAACTGGAATAATGTAAAGAAGAACCGGAAAACCGGGATCTTCGAAGAGGTAAAATAAAATCCATAAAAGCAAAACGCATCCGTAATAAATTTATTAAAGCAATCATTGAAATAGTACCCTTCCTGTTACTAAGTATATTTTTTTTACCTTTCTGGTAATATGCAATTATGGATAATAGTTTTTGGCAATATATTTCCCGATTAGAATTATTGGCTTTCTTTTCAGGCTATCCGCTGGTGTATGCGATCATAATGGTATTCTTCGGAAATAAAAACAAGGGAAAAAAGTTTCCAATCAAAATCAGTTCTTATCTGCCTTATGCATATGCTTTGTCAGGAACATTATATTTTGGTTTAATACTACGCAACCTATATCCAGATTATTCCATAAAGAATATCGGGGGTTTTTTTGATCACTCCTACCTAAAGATCTGGGCGATGCTATCGCTTTTTTTCTGGATTCCATTGCTGGCTAAAAAACCTGTGATCAGTTTATTGCACAGCCTGCTTTTTTTTATTTACCTGATAAAAGACGCATTCCTGTATAATTCCTCTCTGTCTGGCCGGGACATGATTAAAAATGAAACTAAAATATATACGATCAGCATCCTGTTGAACATTATCACCCTCACAGCAATAGTTCTGTTGTATTTTTTAATAATAATACTCCGCAAAAACAAATCTGCTTCGCAACGATAGGCCAACCGGTATTTCTTTTCTTTCTCATTGCATTGCCTATCAATCTCTTTCTTGTGGTATGACAAAGGTTTTTTACATTAATGACTATTATCAGGTGGCAGATGGTAATAAATCATAAACCAACTAGATAGCTGCAAATAATTTTACGCCATCATTTTATCAACAATTATTCACTAAAAAAAAATTTTATGAAACTGCTTAGCAATAAAGTCCTGCTGATAGCGCTGGTTCTTTTTAGTGGCTATGGCTATATTATTAGTTGCACTCATCAAGATATGTTCCTGCCAGCTCCTTCAACATCCAATGTTGTTATTACCCGAGGCAATCATGTTTTCCTTCCAGGCAACGAAACAGTAGGCGATACAAGCCAGTGGAAAATGGATCAGGTTCACTCCAGCGTTTTATGGTCAGGAGGTTATTTGGAGACGGGTGGATTACTGACCGGAAGATTTAATATGTTTGGATTGAACAGTGTTCCTGCTTCTTTAAAGGGCCAATATGCCACTACGGGCCAGCCTGTTAAAGATACATCCTGGGCTTTTTATGAAAACGATCCGACAAAGACATATTTCGCTGGCTATGTTCAAATGAATACATCAAATACCGGTGAGCCCGGAAGAGATGGCGGATGCTATTTGGGTTATGTAGGTGCGCCAAAATTAATTGCAGGAACCCAAAATCTGATCGATTCTAACCTGGCAATCATCAGATCTACTAAAGTAGATTTAGACCCGTCCAGTTCGGGTTATATTGTTACAATGGTATTGACATGGAAAGGTTTACTTTCTGCTCCACGTGATACCACAATTAATGGAACACTTTCTTATATTAAAAGATCGACTGTTGGCGCAGGTACTTCTTCTGCCTACGATCAATTCGGCTTGCAATTAAACTTCAAATTCAATTGCAGGACCTTTGGTTTAACCACTACCGAAATATCAGACATAATTTCAGTTCAGTGTAATATGAACTTTAATAATAAATGATTATTAAAAATAATTTTATGAAACGATTATTAATATATGCCGGGCTGCTATTTTTTCTGAGTTTTGGTATGACGAGTTGCTATAAAGATGTGATTCTTCCGGAAGTTTCAACAACCGCCCCGCCCCAATTTGTAAGTTTCAGCAATGATCTTCAGCCTATATTTAATTCGAACTGTGCTTTATCCGGTTGTCATGTTTCCGGAAGTCAAAAGCCCTATCTGACTTCAGACGTCTCATACCAGCAATTAACAGGAGGTTATGTAAATACAGTTATTCCAAGCCAAAGTATAATCTACCAGGCGATAAATGGAGAAATGGAAGTTCACATTCCTTCTGCTACAGACCGCCAAAAGATTTTTGACTGGATAAGAAATGGCGCCCCAAACAATTAAGAGACTTTAAAAATTTGTCAAATGAAAAGTTTTATAAATACACCAAAAGCAGCTCCGATAGCATTCGCTTTTTTAATAGTTGCGCTATTCGCTGGCAATAGTGCTCTTTTTGCACAGGACGACAGCACTGCCGCAGCAACAAAAACGAATGCGCCAACTAAACAAAAGCCTGTAAAAAATACGTTTAAGAGTGTTTGGCTTATCGATGATCAAACTGTAATGGTTCCTATAAAAGGTACTTTTGAAGCGGATATCCAGCACAGGTTTGGAACAGTCCAAAACGGCATTAAGGATTTATTTGGAATCTATGCCTCAGCTAATATGCGGATCGGCTTTAGTTATGCGCCAATTAATAATTTATATGTAGGTTTTGGCGCTACAAGGAACAATGGCAATATGCTTCTGGATGGAAGTTTGAAATACGCTATACTGAAACAAACAAAAGGAAAATATCCTGTCAGTGTTTCTTACTATGGTAATATGGGATATGTATCGGCGGCAAATCCCGGTAATTATCTTTTTAAATACAATACACAGCGCTTTTCCTTCTTTAATGAATTGATCATTGCCCGAAAGGTTACAGATAAATTTTCAATACAAGCTGCTATTAGCCTGTCTCACCAGAATTCGGTTCCAGGATATTATACTCAAAAAGATACTTCCATCATTGCATTTAAAGAAGAGAAATTCGATATGTTCGCTGCTTCCGTTTGTGCAAGATATAAACTAACGGAAGTGACTTCAATTATTGTCGATTATGATCAACCCTTAACTAGATTTCCGACAGACAACCCACACCCTAATATAGCCTTTGGCTTTGAATTCAATACCAGCGGGCACAGCTTCCAATTGTTTGCGGGTAACTATTCTAAGCTAAGCCCCCAACTTAATAGCCTACATAATCAGAATAATCCATTTGGATTTAAACAAACAGGAGGAACCAAAGTACCGGGCGGTCAATTCGTAATTGGCTTTAACATAACCAGGCTCTGGAATTTTTGATTAAATAATTTCGCGACGGATAAATTCGTTGAACCCTAAATTGTATCCCAATTTGGGGTTCTTTATTTTTGACACCCAAAATTCTTTAAATACATTATTTTGTTGGACAGGGAATAGCTGATCGAATATAAATTATTTACTCTTTCTAATATGGGAAAAAAAATAAAAAGCACCGGTTCTTGTTTATTCTTAGGATCAGGTATAATAACACTAATGTTGCTTAATTTTTCTTGTTCGGAGAAGGCACAAAAAAAAGATTCTCAGCAAGAAAAAACCACAATTGTAAGGCCGCCAATAATAAAAAAACCAGGATCGAGTTTTAATGATACCATTATTATTAAAGCGCCTTCTGCCGTGTTTTATACACCCGATTCCTTACAAATGGAAAAAATAAAAACCGTGAATGAAAAGGCGGTTTTTGATATGATCACCCATGATTGTCATTACCAAATGCAAAATGCCCGAATAGTGCTTAAAAATTACTGGCACCAACTAAAGGTTGTTGAAGCTTCCAAAGCCCGATACCTGTTATTTATTAAGTCCGATAAAAAGAAAATATGTATCGATCTGAACGACAAGAACGATATATGCGGAATATTTATTTTCGACCCGAAAAAAGACCCTGAACTTATTGATATGACTAATATAGACACGGCCCTTGGTTTTTATTTTGAGAAGTAGGTTTTATTATTAACTTTAATAATGAAAAAAATTTTTATATCAGTTTAAAATTGGTTGATCGCATGACTAAAATCATATAGCGACAACACAACCATCAACAATCAATATCCGTCTCCAAAGTACCTTGGTCGCCGAAGTTTTTTTAAAAAATAAATACAACTAATATGAAAAAGAATCTTTTCAGCTCCGTTTTTCTCTCTGTTAGCGGTATTTTTCTTGCGGGTACAATAATGTATTTTGCTCCGTTTCAGAAAAAACCCTGGCCTGTTCCTGACAATTACAAAAACATGAAAAACACTGTTGCTTCCAATGCAGAATCCATTGCAAATGGAAAAGAACTGTGGGGCCAGCATTGTAAATCCTGCCATGGAACAAAAGGGATGGGCGACGGACCCAAAGCCGCAAATCTGAAAACCGAACCCGGCGATTTTTCAAAAGCAGATGTACAATCCCAAACAGACGGGTCTATGTTTTACAAAATTTCAGAAGGACGTGAAGATATGCCCAGCTTCAAAAAGAAAATTCCTGAAAAAGATGATATCTGGAGTATCATAAATTATATCAGGACACTGAAAAAATAAAAATCGCATCGCCAGCAAAATACTTTTATGAAAACCGGCCCTTCCATTGAGCCGGTTTTTTTTATACTGAATAATCAATACGATGTCTTTTTTTCCCGTAAGCACATTGAACAAAATCATAAAGGTGGTTGACGAATGTTAGAAACAGCAAACGCACATCATAACTATCTTGTCACAGTTTAAATTTTTACTTATGGAACAAGAAACCAACCAGGCTCCTTCCCGAAGAAAATTTATTTTTCTTGGCCTCAGTACCGTTGCTTTTTTCTCTGTATTCAGGTTTTTAAAAACTACCAAAAAGAAAAAGACCGTCAAAATGCTTACACAGGATGGCCGTTTGGTGGAAGTAAATGAAGACCTGCTTCCTTCAAAAAGAAAAAAGATCACCAACGGTGAATTGCAAAACTGGATAAAACCCGGAAAATAAAATCTTCCTTATAAAACAGTAATCATGAATAATCAAAATACCTCCCGAAGAGACTTCCTTCTTACTGGTCTGTTAGCGGGATTAGCTGCAGGATGTTCAGATAAAAAAGATCCGTTTACTGCTGCTGCAGAACAGGAAGCAAAAGCTTCCGGCGAAAAAGTAAAATTGCTTTCTGTCGATGGTGAGATCATCGAAGTAGATAAGGCATTTTTAAAACCCGTTCCTGAAATGCCGCATGTGTCCAATAGCGAAGCCCGCAAAGGAATCCCCGGAAAAAAATTTGTAATGGTCATTGACCTTTCCCGTTGTAAAAATCTGAAAAGATGCCAGGCCGCTTGTAATCACATGCACCATGTACACCCCGGACAAAACTGGATCAAAGTATATCCGATGCAGGATGCACAACACGATGCACCATACTGGCAGCCTACCACCTGCATGCACTGCGATAATCCGCCTTGTGTAAAAGTTTGCCCGGTGGATGCGACATTTAAAAGAGAGGATGGAATTGTTTTGATCGATAGCGATCGTTGCATTGGTTGCAGGTTTTGTATGGCCGCTTGTCCGTATTCTACCCGTGTATTTAATTGGGGAGATCCGGAATTGCCGGCGGATATTGCCGACCAGAAATATTCTCCCGAAACCAGTGTACCGCAGAAAAAAGGTACTGTTGGAAAATGTGATTTCTGCCCTGATATGACAAGGATGGGAATGTTGCCACACTGCGTCAATGCATGTCCAAATGGTGTATTCTTTTTTGGAGATCTGAATGAAGATTCTGTTACTAACGGATCAGAAACGTTTCGCTTCAGCGATCTGGTAAGAGATAAAGCAGGCTATCGCCTGATGGAAGATCTTGGAACTAAACCCAGCGTGTATTACCTGCCGCCGGTGAACCGCAACTTCCCCTTCGAAGAAGGTGTAAAGAGCGAACAGAAAATGCAAGCTGAAAAAAATAAATCATCAAAATAATTTACCGTGGAAAATTCAATCACACTAACTCCTGAAAAGATCACGGCTGATCTCTACCCGAAAAAATTCGGCAGAGCCGGAATGATCTGGACCGCTTCACTGATCGTTATTTGTGCCATTGGTTTGTTTGCATACATACGGCAACTGAACAAAGGACTTGTGGTGACCAATATGCGGGATTATGTTTCCTGGGGAATTTATATTTCCAATTTTGTGTTTTTTGTTGCCATCAGTTTGGTGGGATCATTGATCACCGCCATCTTCCGGTTGGCCAACGTGCATTGGAGTACCCCGCTTACAAGAATTGCTGAGATCATCGCTGTATCAGCCATCGTATTTGCAGCACTAATTATTATAGTTGATATGGGCCGCCCGGAACGCTTCCTGAATCTTTTTATTTATGGCCGTTTGCAATCACCTATCATTTGGGATGTGGTGGTCATCAGTACATATTTTTTCATCAGCTTGTTATTATTGTATCTGCCACTGATGCCCGATCTGAAAATACTGAACCAGGATCCCGGAAAAAACACCCGATTTCTGAACCGCTTATATCGTTTTGGCGGATCGTTCTGGAAAGGAACCAAAGATCAATTTAAGATCAGTAACAGAGCCATCACCACACTTTGCATCATCATTATTCCGGTAGCATTCTGTATTCACACTGTCACCTCCTGGTTATTTGCAACCACTTATCGTCCCGGCTGGGACAGCACCAACTTCGGAGCTTATTTTGTTTCGGGAGCTTTTCTTGTGGGCGCGGGCGGTGTGATCGTGGCCATGTATGTTTTCCGCAGAGCGTATCATCTTGAAAAATATATTACTGATCTGCATTTTGAAAAAATGGGACGAATTGTAGTGATGCTTGCCTTGCTTTATTTATACTTCAATGTGAACGAATATCTCGTACCTGCATTTAAAATGAAAAAACCGGAAGCAGAACATTTACATGAATTATTCGCTGGTGCTTTTGCGCCCATGTTCTGGTTTGCTATTTTGGTTGGAATGATCATTCCTATTTTCATTCTCGTTTTCAAAAAAGGCAGAAAACCATTACCTATGTTCATCGCAGGAGTAATGATTGTAATAGGAGCCTGGTTCAAACGTTATCTTATTGTAACGCCTACACTCTTACATCCTTTTCTTCCTATGCATGATGTGCCCGACTCATACAAACATTATTTTCCCAGCTGGGAAGAATGGGCTATTGCTATGGGTTCGCTGGCCGGAGCTTTGCTTATTATGACCTTTTTTGTAAGAATATATCCTATCATTCCTATTCACGAAACAATAACAGAACAAAATGAAACGGCTGAAAACAAATAGGAAACTAATTGTATTCCTTTACCTGCTGATGCCCGCTATGGCATTTAGCCAGGATTCCGTTGAGAAAACGCCAACGCTGAATCTTAAATATTTTTCTTCGGAGCAAAATGTTCCATATGTGTTGGTGCAAAGCCGCCTGAAGGTTGGACGAAAGTTTGAACCTGTAAAGGGTATTGCTGTAAAATTCTATTTGGACAGTGCCACTTCGTCCATGTTGATGACTGATAAAGTTATTACCGATGAATCTGGAGAAGCAATCGCAGCATTGCCCCCGACGCTGAAAAACGTTTGGGATGCTTCTGATAAACACAAATTCATTGCTGAAGCATCGGGCAATAAAGATTTTGACGGCATGGAAACAGATGTAGAGATCAATAAGGCAAAGCTGTCATTGGATACCGCGACTGCCGATGGAACTAAAACAGTTTCTGTTACCGTTACACAATTAGAAAAAGGAAAATGGGTGCCGGTAAAAGGCGTGGACCTGAAAATAGGAATACAGCGCATGGAAAGTACTTTGAAGATCGGAGATGAGGATACATATACCACCGATTCCACAGGAGAAATAAAAGCAGAATTCAAAAGAGATAGTTTGCCCGGAGATAGCAAAGGCAATCTAGTATTAGTTGCAAGTGTAGAAGACAATGATCAGTTTGGAAATCTGAAAGCGGAAAAAACTGTTCCCTGGGGCGCAGCAATGAATCCGGTCAGTACATTCAATGAAAGATCATTGTTTGCCACAAGAGATAAAACGCCGATATGGCTATTATTAATGGCATTTGGAATTATCGGAATTGTTTGGGGAACGTTGATCTATCTCATTATACAAATATTCAAGATCAGGAAGCTGGGTAAACAGGTTTCTTCCTGAACCCGTTCACAAAAAAGCCGGTCACTTACCGGTTTTTTTTATGCATTGCACGAATCGAATTTCCCATTGTTACGATGACATGTTTTTCTCAAAAAAATCCTATCAATGTAATTAAAATGTTATTGGAAAAATTTAACCTTACCTAAAAAATCTTTTTTCTTCAGAATAAAACAATTAGTGATTAAAAATTCAAGCCATGTTTGTTGTGTTACAATTCCGGCAATGAATTTGTGCCAGCTTTTAAATAAAAAATTGAATTATGAAAAATAAGATCATTGTATCAACAGGGCTTGTGTTGATTCCGGCAATTATCCTGGCGCAAAAAACAAATTCTGTTATCATAAAAGATACATTGAAAAATAAAAATGAATTTATGTTACAATCTCAACTACTTACTTTCAGTCAGCTGGATCAACGCAAGATCTATCATTGGGGAAATGGCCAGCGGGCGACTCCCACAGGAAGGCAAGCAGGAGAAGTAACACCTAAATATGTCCGGGTTCTCGGAGATTCTGCCGTTGTGGTTTGGGATCCACTTAAAAAACCGGTTCGGACACAAAATCGATCTCCATGGTAATTGCTGTGAGGTAAATGAAAAAAGCCATTCTAAAAAGATAGAATGGCTTCTCTCTTTCAATAAAGACTTTTAATCTTTCTTCGGTTCCAGCAGTTTGAAGAACTGGTCCAGTTGCGGGAGGATCACAATCCTTGTTCTGCGATTAGCAGCTCTTCCCTCGGGAGTATCATTGCTGGCTACAGGTACATATTCGCTTCTGCCTGCCGCCGCCATCTTAGCAGGATCTAATCCATATTGATTTTGAAGAATCCTGACAACAGCAGTGGCTCTTTTCACACTCAGATCCCAGTTATCAAGTAACACGCCATTGCGATAAGGAACGTTATCAGTATGTCCCTCTACCATAAATTCTATGTCAGGCTGATTTTTTAATACCTGTGCTACTTTGCCCAACACCAGTTTGGCCTGGTCTGTAACTTCGTACTTTCCGCTTTTGAAAAGTAGCTTATCGGAAATATCAATATACACTACATCTTTATCAACTTTAATGTTAATGTCCTGATCGTTGAGATTACCGATAGCGCCTTTCAGATTCATCACCAGCACCATATTCAGTGAATCCTTGCGAGCTAATGATTCCTGCAAATTCTGAATATAGGCGTCTTTGGCTCCGATATTGTCCAGTGATTTTTTAATGCTCTCTGCCTGTTGTGAAGAAATCACAGAAAGATCCTGAAGCTGCTTCAACACAGTAGTGTTATTTTCTTTAAGAAAATCTATTTGTTTGTTGAGGTCGTTGATCTTGTTCTTAAGGCTGGTATTGTCATTTTCAAGATCGGATTTTTGACGAGCCAGGTCATTTTTTGCATCATTACAATTGTTCAGGTCGCCTTGCAATTGTGTGTACTTGGTTTGCAATTCTCCGTATTGTGCCTGCGATGCCTTATATTTTTTGGTGCTGACACAGGAAAATAAAAATACTGAAATCAATAAGACCGGGAGCGGTAACATTTTTTTCATAAAAAATCTTTTTTTAAAAATAAACAATTGGGTTTCGTAATAAGGGTATTTTAGCTATTGCGGCAAATATAAATCAGCAAGTGTAAAAATTTCCTGATATTCTGTTAATAGTATGTTTAGCAGAAATCGGCCCTTTTTCCGAATAAAATTCTGCAGAATAAAAAAATATGCATCTTTGTTTTTAATCTGGTTTTAATGACTACACAACGCCGGGCTGCGGTAGGTTTTATTTTCATCACATTGCTCATTGATGTCATGGGCTGGGGGTTGATCATTCCTGTAATGCCCAAACTTATTGCTGAGCTCAAACATATTCCCGTAAATGAAGCAAGCCGATATGGAAGCTGGCTGGTATCCATGTATGCGGTGATGCAGTTTTTCTGCGCTCCTATTATTGGAAATTTAAGCGATCGTTTTGGCCGACGGCCCGTGATCTTGTTTTCCTTATTTGGCTTTGGTGTAGATTATCTTTTTCTCGCATTTGCGCCAACATATGGCTGGTTGTTTATTGGGAGAACAATTGCAGGAATTACCGGAGCTAGTTTTACTACAGCCGCAGCATATATTGCCGATGTCAGTACCCCGGAAACAAGAGCAAAAAATTTTGGTTTGATAGGCGCTGCGTTTGGATTGGGATTTATTATAGGTCCTGCTATTGGCGGACAATTGGGTGGCCTCGGAGTGAGGGCTCCGTTTTATGCTGCTGCTATTTTATGCTTGCTGAACTGGCTGTATGGATATTTTGTTTTGCCTGAATCATTGAATAAAGAAAACAGAAGAAAATTTGAGTGGAAAAGAGCAAACCCTGCCGGTTCATTATTGCATCTGAAAAAATACCCCGCTATCAGCGGATTAATGTTTTCTTTTACGCTGATCTATCTTGCTGCACATGCTGTTCAAAGCAACTGGAGTTATTTCACCATGTATCGCTTTAACTGGAATGAAAAAATGGTTGGTTATTCTCTTGCCTTGATCGGATTGCTGGTGGCCGGAGTGCAAGCAGGTTTAATAAGAATAGTGAATCCTAAGTTGGGCAATCAGCGAAGCGCCTATATTGGTTTGTTTTTATATAGTATCGGATTGTTCCTGTTCGCATTTGCATCGCAAACCTGGATGATGTTTGCATTTCTTATTCCCTATTGCCTAGGTGGTATTGCCGGTCCTGCGTTGCAGGCAATTTTAGCAGGTCATGTACCTCCCAATGAACAGGGAGAATTGCAGGGAGCTTTGACCAGCCTCATGAGCCTCACTTCGATTTTTGGCCCGCTGATCATGAACAACTTGTTTTATTATTTTACTAAAACTAATGCTCCTGTTTATTTTCCGGGAGCAGCTTTTTTACTTGGAGGCATATTAATGACAGGAAGCGCCATCATTGCTTACTATGTGTTGCGGCGTGAAAAAAAAGTAGTTGCCGTATAACAAATCTCAGATTGTGTGCTCCAGTGCTGCTATTGTCTTTTTATCATTACCAATAAAAATCTTTTCATCTATAATAACTACCGGCCTCTTGAGAAAAGTGTATTCTTCCAAAATAAGTTGACGATAGTCTTTTTCGGTAAGCTGTTTATCTTTTAAACCAAGCGCTTTATACTTCAATGCACGGCGGCTGAATAATGCTTCATAACTGCCTGCCATTTTTTTCATTTCATCTATTTGTGCTGCCATGATCTTTTCTGTTTTTATATCCTGCATAATGAATCCATTGCCGTTTTGATCAGTTGGCTTTATGCCGGTTTCTTTTATGATAGCCTGGCAAGTGCTGCAGGTACTGAGATGATATATCTTCTTCATAACCTTTTCTTTTAAGCTTAAATTGTCGTTTCAATAAATTAGCTAATTTATCTACTTTTGCAGTCTTGTTTTATTCTATGAGAAAAGATGAGATTTTTAAAGAGGAAATAGAAAAGGTCAGTGATTTTAAATTTGGCGCCAATGTGGCCCGTGTTTTTGATGACATGGTGAACCGCTCCGTACCTTATTATGGGGAAATACAACGCATGATGGCCGAACTGGCAGCTGATCATGCCCGCAGCGGAAGCGATGTGTACGACCTGGGCTGTTCTACCGGTACTACTATGATCGGAATGAACATGATGGTGAATCCTGATATAAAATTCATTGGTATAGATGACTCTAACGAGATGCTGGATAAATGTAAGTCCAAATTGATCGAGGTTGGTTTTTCCCGTGATTATGAATTGCGTTGCACTGATCTGAATAAAGGTGTAGAGATCAGTAATGCCTCTGTTGTGGTTCTGTGTCTCACTTTGCAATTCGTGCGCCCTGTTTACAGGGAACGATTATTAAAAGATATTTTTACAGGATTAAATTCTGGTGGCGTGCTGATACTTGTAGAAAAAATTCTGGCCGAAGAAAGTAATTTTAACCGTGATTTTATAAAATATTATTATGATTATAAACGTCGTAATAATTACAGCGAAATGGAGATCTCGCAAAAAAGAGAAGCATTGGAAAATGTTCTAATTCCCTACAAGCTGAGTGAAAATATTGCGATGCTTCATGACACGGGGTTCGATCATTGCGAAGTGTTCTTCAAATGGTATAATTTTTCCGGACTCGTCGCTACAAAGAAATAACTATGGTGAAGATCGGCAACTTCTTTTTTAAATACCGTAACTGGATCTTCATTACTTTCTACGCAGTTTTATTCGTCCCTTCTTGTCCATTATTTTCTCCCCAAAAAATGGGCCCTAACTATTATGTATGGCCGGTTACCCTCGGTTTAATCATTACTGTTTTTGGGCAACTGATCCGTGGTATCACTATCGGCTTTGTCTATATTGTCCGTGGAGGAAAAGATGGAAAACCCCATGCAGAGGGATTGATTACTGAAGGAATTTTTAATCATTGCCGCAACCCCCTTTACATAGGTAATATCTTAATGCTATTGGGAATTGGTATACTGGACAATTCATTAATATATGTAGCAATTATGATCCCTGTTTTTCTTTTCGTTTACCAGTCTATTGTGTTGGCAGAAGAAAATTTTCTACGTGGCAAATTTAGAGTCGCATACGATGCGTATTGTAAAAAAGTACGTCGTTGGGTGCCGAACCTGAGTGGCATTGAAAAAACTTTTGGCAGTATGCAGTTCAAATGGAAGCGATGGGTTTTGGTAGAACATACCACACAATTCATCTGGCTGGCCGGTATTGTATTGATACTTTTACTTCGTTACCCGGAACTTACCCATCACGATACACGACTGCGGAATATATTACTGATCACAATTCTATCGGGATTATTATTGATCTATATTCTCATCCGAATTTTAAAAAAAACAGGAAGATTCAAAGAGTAAATTTTTATTCAAAAAAATTTTGAAAAAACCAGGCGAGGCCACCCAGTACCGTTCCTGTTAGCAAACCAATCATCGGCCCTACCAATAGAATTAAATACCGGGGTTTGAACCGTGATTTTTTGTTAAACGCTTCAGCATATTTGGGATTATTTTTCAAATAGGTTTCAAAAAAAATACTTTGTATCGCAGCGCTCAGACAGCCCCATAAAATTCCGATAATAAATCCATGCCAGAATACCATTCCTGAAATTTTTCGGGAGATCATGAAAGCGGTAAAAATTCCGACCAAAAGCCAAAATAGCGGTTCAGCTTTTTTCGTAAATCCCAACACAGATAGAGTTCCTATTAAAATGCCAAAAAGAGAAAGTGAAAAGATCAATAGCCAACTCATATTGCCAATTTGTGGTGGAAAAGATAATAAATCATGTGTAAAAGCCAGTGGATTTCAGTCAATAGGCGCACTTTCCTTCATTCGTAAACAAATGGCGGGATTTCTTGTTAATTTTACGGCTTAATTATGTGAGTTATGATCAAAACAGGAAATCCCATTATCAGCATTTATACTGAAATGACACCAAATCCGGAAACCATGAAGTTTGTGGCTAACAAACTTTTATACCCGGGTAAAAGCGCCGATTTTCCGGATGCAGAAAGTGCTAAACCTTCTCCTTTAGCAACGGAGTTGTTTGGCTTTCCCTTTATCAAAGCTGTTTTTATTGCCAGCAATTTTGTAACACTGACCCGTACCAGCGAAACAGATTGGGAAGATGTGATCCCGTCTATTCGTCAATTCCTGAAAGATTACCTGGAGGAAGGCAAGGCCGTTATCAATGAAGAAGAAATGGCGACGGTGAAACAGGATGCCGGCAACGCTGTCAGCGTTGACGATACGGATGTAGTAAAAAGAATAAAAGAACTTTTGGATAATTATGTTCGCCCCGCTGTGGAAATGGATGGCGGCGCTATTCAATTTAGAAGTTATGATGATGGTGTAGTGAACCTGATGCTGCAAGGCAGTTGCAGCGGATGTCCTTCTTCCATGATCACATTAAAAGCTGGTATTGAAGGCATGATGAAGCGGATGATCCCCGAAGTAAAGGAAGTTGTAGCTGAAGCAGAATAAAGTTTCAGATCTTCTTCAGATCTTTTTTCGTGAATTCATTTTCTACATTCCCCGTATTTAACGTTGAAGCGGGTTCGAACAACATGATGTGAACTTCTTCATGTGCATTCGGACGATGTTCCACTCCTTTGGGTACAATGATGAATTCGCCTTCATTAACGGTGATCGTCTTGTCCCGGAATTCCATATCGAAACTTCCTTTCACTACATAAAATAATTCATCTTCCTGTTCGTGATGATGCCAGGTGAAAGGGCCTTTGAATTTTACCAGCTTCACTTGCTGGCCGTTCAATTCACCTGCAACTCTCGGGTTCCAGTAATCACCGAAAAGGGATAATTTTTCGGAAACGTTTATTTTTTCCATGATTTAAAGTTAGCGAATGGTATTTTTATATTATGAGCATACATGAGATCTGGCAGCAATTTGTTGAAGGAATGAAGTCAACGGGCTGGCTTGAATATATTGCCGTCTTTTCCGGAATTGTAAGTGTATGGTTTTCCCGAAAAGAAAATATTCTTGTTTATCCAACCGGCCTTTTAAACACTATTTTTTATGTGTATCTCAGCATTAAAGGCAGCCTGATCGGCGAAGCCAGCGTAAATTTTTATTACACCGTGATGAGTATTTACGGATGGGTATTATGGGCAAAAAAGGATCAACAACAGCATCATATCGTAAATATTGCTAATTCTGATAAAAAGTGGTGGGCCTATCAACTTTTGTTTTTTGCAGCATTTTACATTGTTATTTTCTTTTCTCTCACTTATCTCAAAAAAAGTTTTGCGCCCGGAGCAATTCCTTTTGCAGATGCTTTTGCAAGTTCCACCGCTTTTACCGGCATGTGGCTGATGACAAAGAAAAAAGTGGAAAGCTGGTATTGGTGGATTGCCACCAACATTGCTTCTATTCCATTGTACTTTATCAAGCATTATGTATTTACCAGCGTGTATTATATTATTCTGCTTATGATGGCGATTTTCGGATTGACAGAATGGATGCGCAAGGCTAAAGCTGAAAAAGAAATTGCTATTCAGCAATAATTATTTTCTTTTATTATTAAACAACATATACTTTGCTGTCTCGTAATAAGCATTCGTCAGATTACGTAGTTGTTCTTTTCTTTTTTGTACGAATGGTGAATTTCCAACGGGTTCATTATTTTTTATTGAAACCATAATTTCTTTGCCGGGAACCATAGATTGGGAATAATAATAATTACTGTCGATCATTCCTATTCGTCTCGTTTCCGGATCGATAATGAATGCACATTGCGGAACGATTTCATTAGATGCAGTCACACTATCAGCAAATAAATTTCTTCCCAACGTATAATTATGAAATGCTTGACCACTCAATGATGCAGCAGAGGGAAATATGTCGATTTGTGAACAGACATCAGTTCTTACTTCCGGCTTAAGCAGTGCCGGTGAATAAAAAAGTAACGGAACATGTTCTGCCGTCAATCCGTTGTCAGTCCATGCACGGGGAAACATTTCTCCTGCATTACCACGAATACCATGATCGCCAACAAAAATGAAAATGGTGTTCTTGAAATAATTTTCTTTTTTCGCAGCTTCTATGAATTGTTCAAAACAATAATCGGTGAATCGGAAAGCATTCAATTCATCATTGCTTTCAAATCCGTATTTGTTTAAAGTGTCAGCAGGATAAGTTACTTTTCTAAACCCGGCTTCATCTTCTTTCGGAATCGTGTAAGGCCGGTGGTTGTCGGCTGTTTGAATAACTGCAAAGAACGGCCTGGACTGTTGTTTTAAAAATCCGTTTGCTTCCAAAAAAAGATTTTTATCGCTGATGCCCCACACGTCTATTTTCGGAGATTTATAATCGTCTCCTTCATACAAATGAAGGCTGTCAATATTATTCATCAGGAATCCGCGGATATTAGCCCAGCTGGCGCTGCCGCCGATGAAATATAATTTTTGATATCCCTTAAAATCATTGATGACCATGTTCTGGCTTACCATCGCCATGTTACGGCTGGCTGTTTGCGGCGCCTCCACATCGGGGATGCCGGTAAGCGTAGCCCACACACCTCTCGCCGTTCCAAAAGTGGGAGTAAAACAATATTTAAAAAAAACTCCATCGTGACACATTTGATTAAAATATGGCGTAGTGTTCAGCGGATTGCCCCACATAGAACTTTTATACCCGCTAAAACTTTCGCAGATCACGAGAACAATATTAGGCTTTGTTCCATTGAAAGTATCTTTTGCAGGATAACTTCTTGTGAAATTCAGGTTAACAGAATCAGGGTTTTGCACTCCTAAATGAGCCGCCATCAGCGGATACCAATTCTTTGTTTTCGCAAGATCAAATGTGGAGCTTCTGAATTTTAATGTGCTGAAAAAACTTTGAAACGGATTTAATGAAAGATTCGCTTTTGACTCATTACCCAAAGAAAATGCATAGCTCCAGCGAAGCGGATACTGCCCTATCCTGCCAAATATTCCTATAGCAAAAAGAAGAAATGCAATAATAAACGCAAAGACCCTGTTTCTCCTGTTCGTAACAACTGGTTTTGCTGAAGCTTTTTTATAAAAATATTTTATGGCTAAAAGGATCAGAAAAGTCGCAACAGCCAGCAACAACAAAAGTTTTATTACCGGATAACTTTGCCATACCATGTTCAGGGAAATTCCCGCATCCTGGAGATAATTCAATACACTTGCATTTAATCGCTGCGATAAATAAGAATAATGAGCAAAGTCTACTACATAAAAAAAGGAGAAGACAAATCCTAGAATACCCAATATCCAGAACCAGGCTTTTTTTGCAGTAGCGGTTTCAAAGGGATTAAACAAGCGAATACTTCCCAAAATTAGCATGATCATCATCAGAACACATGCCGACCGGAGATCAAAACGAAATCCAAGTATAAATGAGCCTGTTGCTTCGCCCCAGGAAAGATGCACCTGTTTGAATACAATAAAAAACACCAGGCGCAACAAGGTCATTAGCAACAGGAAAAATAAACCCGTGAATAATGCCCAACGCAATACTCTTGAATGTATCCATGCTTTCATATCAAATGCTGGAAGCCAATGCTTATTTTTGAGGCTGCAATTTACACGAACTTAATGGTACTATCGGCATTACAGGAAGTATTACGCTGGGACAGGGAGCTTTTTAACAAAGTGAATGGCCAATGGACCAATTCTTTTTTTGACACCCTTTTGCCGTATACCCGAAATGCCAATATTTGGGCGCCGGTTTATTTATTCTTCATTGTATTTGCCCTCATCAATTTCCGGCGCAATGGTATGTATTGGGTGCTGGGTGCGGTGCTCACCGTTGCGACTTCTGATATCATCAGCAGTTGGGGAATTAAAGAACTGATTTTTCGACTGCGCCCCTGCAGAGATGAAATGTTGGCGGGCCATGTTAGGTTTCTTGTACAGTATTGTCCTAAAAGCTCCAGCTTTGTTTCTTCTCATGCGGCCAATCATTTTGCCATGTCACTATTTATTTTTTTGACTCTGAAAGATTTTATGGGAAAATGGTTGGCTTTGGTTTTTTTATGGGCGTTTATCGTATCGTATGCTCAGGTGTATGTTGGCGTTCATTATCCATTCGATGTAGTTTGCGGAAGCCTTGTTGGATTATTTATTGGTTATTGCTGGACGAAAATGTTTAATCACGGTTTTTCACTACGTCTACCCGTACAAAATAACTGATACGATCCCATAAATCAAGCATTCATCACATGCAGTTAAAAAAAATTGCTATCATCGGGCCCGAATCAACAGGTAAAAGTACCCTTTGTGATCAGTTGGCAAGACATTATCATACCGAATGGTGTCCCGAATATGCAAGAGATTATTTATTAAAAAACGGAACGAATTATTCTTATGATGATCTCCTGGTCATTGCAAAAGGGCAAATTGAGTTAGAAGAAAAATTTGAAACCCTGGTAAAAAACAAGGAACCGAATGCATCAGAACAACGAATTCTCTTTATTGATACAGATATGTACGTAATGAAAGTATGGTGTGAATTTGTTTTTAATAAATGCCATCGTTTTATTCTTGAACAAATCGCGGAGCGGAATTATGATTTGTATTTATTGTGCAATGTCGATCTGCCGTGGGTAAAAGACGGATTAAGAGAATATCCGGATCTTGATACCAGGAAAAAGCTCTATGCTATTTATAAAGATATTATGATCAATCAGCCGGTTCCCTGGATGGATATCAGTGGTGATTATGATGAACGATTAAAAAAAGCGATTGAAACGGTAGATCAACTTCTGTCTGAATGAGGGATAAGAAATGGGTTTTATTAAAAAAAATATCATCCCGATTTTTTTTCTGTGCTGGTTTCTCATCAACCTGCTGCAGGCCGGCGCCACAGAATTGTTTGACGACGAAGCGTACTATTGGGTCTATTCAAAATTTCTGTCTTGGGGTTATTATGATCATCCTCCGATGATCGCTTTGTTGATCAAAATTGGCTATTTCTTTTTCCATAATGAATTGGGGGTTCGTTTGTTGATCGTAGTGCTGAGCACTGCGAGCCTTAGCATTATTTACGATCTGCTTCCGCAAAAAAACAATAAACTTTTTATTGCAATCAGTTGTTCAATGGCGGTGCTGCAGATCGGCGGCATCATTGCCGTGCCGGACATTCCTTTAATTTTTTTCACTGCACTGTTCTTTTGGTTGTACCGCCGTTTTTTAAAAAATATATCGTGGATAAATGCTTTATTGCTCGGAACAGGAATGGCGCTTTTGTTATACAGCAAATATCATGGCATCCTGATCATTTTGTTTACTCTTTTGTCCAATTTTAAATTATTAAAACAACCGCTTGCCTATGTAGCCGTGATCTTTTCCGTCTTATTATTTCTTCCGCATCTGCAGTGGCAATATGTTCATCATTTCCCTTCGGTACAGTATCACCTTTTTGAGCGAAGCTCCACGGTTTATAAATTTTCTTTTACGACTGATTATCTGGTCGGACAAATTCTGTTAGCCGGCCCACTGATGGGTTGGTTACTGCTTTGGCAATCCTTTCGGTATAAAACAACTGATGTTTTTGAGAGAGCATTGAAATTTTCGTTGATTGGGGTATACCTGTTCTTTCTTCTTACCACCCTAAAAGGACGAGTAGAAGCCAACTGGACAGCGCCTGCCTGGGTGCCATTGATCGTTCTTTCCTCGCAGGCCTTGCAACAAAAAAGACAATGGAAAAAATTTTTATGGAAATGGACGCCGGCTACTTTAATACTAGTCTTTGCACTAAGAATTTACATGGCAGCAGACGTTTCTCCTTTTAAATGGATGCCGAAAGACGAGTTTCATCAAAATAAAACCTGGGCCGCTACTATCAAAGACAAAGCAGGCAACTTACCGGTGGTTTTTATGGATACTTACCAAAAGCCATCTAAGTATTGGTTTTATACAAGACAAGCAGCATTTTCTTTGAATACACCATTATACCGGAGAAACAATTTTAATTTCTGGCCATTGGAAGATTCACTGAAAGGTAAAAAAGTGTATGCAGTCATTTTCGAAGATTCTACTTATTTCACCGACATCATCAGCAGGCAAGGAAAAAAAGTAACCCGCGGAAAAGAGATTGACAGTTTTTATTCCTATTCAAAAATTAATTTGTTGCCGGAAAAAAATTTGAACATAACCGGGAAAAAATTGCATACTTCTTTGCGATTGACTTCCGGATCGGAGGCGCCTCCTGTTCCGTTTACTCCATATTTGTTTGTTTACGACGGAGATACTTTTATTGCTTCTTTCAGGTTATCTGCTCAACAGCATTCTGATCATTGGGAAATTACTGCTGCGGAAACAATCAATTTATCACCGGGAAAATACATGGTTCGTTTTGCAATTCCATCAGCTATTCCAAACCTCCCAAGTCTCAACAGCACATTTTGTAAATTAACAGTGAAGTAAAAATCAATTTACATTTTCCTATTTTATCACTCTTTGTATATCGGGGTCCGGTTCCAGGAAACTCATTTGCTGCAACACCCACTGAGATCGTAATGCCACGTAACTAGATAGTGGTTTGACTTTATATCGTTTGGGATTAGGCAGGCAGGCGGCGATCATTGCAGCTTCCTGTCGTGAAAGATTTTTTGCCGGTTTATTAAAATAAGTTTCTGCTGCTGCTTCAATACCAAATATTCCATCGCCCATTTCAATAGTATTCAAATAAACATCCAGAATTCTTTTCTTTCCCCATAATACCTCAATCATAAATGTAAAATACACTTCCAATCCTTTTCGAAGCCAGCTGCGGCCCTGCCATAAAAAAACATTTTTTGCAACCTGCTGACTGATCGTGCTGGCACCGCGGATTCGATTCGGTTTTCTTTTATTGTAATCCATCGCTTTCTTGATGCTCTTCCAATCGAAGCCTTCATGATCCGGGAAAAGCTGATCTTCTGAAGAGATCACCGCAAGTTTTGCGTTAGATGAAATATTATCTCCGTTTACATAATCCCTTTTTAATCCATTTCCACTAATCCAACTGACAAGTTGTGTCATAGTAATGGGTGGATCGACCCATCGCAACAGGATGATGTACAAAAGCTGGAGAAAAAAGATAATGAAAATTATCCTTTTGGTCTTGCGCCACATCCGGGGAAAAAATCCTTTTCGTTTCATCGGCGCTGCAATATCAGAAAAAATTTATGTCCGTTGATTAAAAACCACGTTGGGGCGCCAAATGAAAATCCAGTACCTGCAAGTGAAATTTTTTCCCGATTGGATATTTTTTTCTGCGAAATGAGATCTTGCTTCCGATATACCGCACCAATATCGGCGCATAACCGATCACCAAACCAGCTGTAAGCGCTTCCTTGAATTTCGCCTGCTTACTCGCTGTTAAACCTATTGTTGTTAATGCCACGCCGCCGGTGACCAGGAGCCATGCTTTACCGCTTACATGAAAATTTTTTGAAGGACCCTCATGCAGTATAACTGATTTTACAGATGCAACCTGCACTGGTTTCCCATTTACAAAAATGGTATCGTCTTTTAATAAAGTGATCAGCCCCCGGTAAATCGTACCATTTTGCATTTCCAGTGTGATGCGGTCTTCTTCTACATAGGTCTTTTTCTTATGAAATCCTTTTTTTATAAAAAGATATCCCATTTGTGATCGGGCAGCAGCACAGCAAAACAATAATACAATGATGTAGGTAAAGCGAGCCATGCATCAAACTTACAAATACCGGTATAACGCAATTGTTAATGTATCATTATAACCTTTTACCATAGACCAGCAAACCCCAGATCAACGCAATGCCAAAGCCAATCAGAATAAGTCCGTTAATTCGGTTAATAATATGAATATTGTGGGGTGTGAGTCGGTTTCTGATCTTACCGGCCAGCATCACCTTAGCAATATCTCCGCTTAGTACAAGTGTCAGGCAGGTGGCAAAAATGACGATCCGTTGCTGAATGGTATGGTTGATCACTGTGGTGGAAGTAGTGATCCAGAATAAAAAAACAGCGGGGTTGAGTGTATTCATCAGGTAGCCCGAGAAAAAGATCCTGGCATATTCCCCCGTGCTGAAATTGAAAACTTGTTTGCCTTCTTCATTTACTTTTACTTTTTTGAAAAATAAAAAATAAATACCCAGGGAAACTAAAAAAGTACAACCCGCAATTCCTATTGCTGTTTTGTGTTCGCTTAAGCTTTTAAAAAGCTCCGTAAAAACATTGCTGATCAGTACAAGAGTGATATCGCTGGCAGAAACACCAAAAGCAAATATCATTCCACCGCGGTGACCGTTGTTCAAGCTTTGTTTAATGATAGAAAATAATACAGGGCCTACCGAAATACTCAGCAACAATCCGAAAGTGATCCCTTTAAGCAACGCTTCTACCATACGCTATAAGTAGGGTCTAAAAGTAAAAAACCTCTTTCATATAAATAAAAGAGGTAGCTGAATAAAATCAAAACTGGTTTTTAAATTTTACCTGTCTCTAAAAATTGATTCCAGTCTTCCAGCATTTTTCCTTTCATCACACGGGGAAATTTATGCTGATTCCCTAATTTGCCTTTCAGTACCATAAACTCCATGAATTTTTCTTCCGGCAATTTTTCCAGAAAAACCTCTTTCAATGCACTGCCTCTTTCTGTGGCATAATCATCGTTCAGTTTTCTGAGATGCTGATCGATTCTTTTGAGGATCTCTTCTGTATCGCAGGGGTCGTTGCAGGCGATATACCATTTATGAGCAAAAAAAGTTCCATATGGAATGCCTACTACGGTATATTCCGGAATACTGATATTAAGTTCGTTGCTGACCAGCTCAATAGCTTTATTCATATTCTCCACACTCAGATGTTCACCGGTCAGGCTCAGAAAATGTTTGGTCCTTCCGGTGATCACCACTTCATTCCGTTCCAGGTCCACGAATTTCAACGTATCGCCGAGCAAATATCTCCAGGCACCGGCATTGGTACTCATCAATAACGCATATTCTTTCCCTTCTTCTACTTCATGGATCATTTTGGCCTCGGGGTTGGCCACCACATTTCCGTCGCTATCAAAATTTTTTTCATCAAAAGGAATAAATTCGAAAAAGATGTTGTTGTTAAGGATCAGCTGCATTCCTTTTGCATGCTCTCTTGTTTTATAGCCCACAAATCCTTCGCTCGATAAATAGTTTTCAATATAGGTGATTGGCTTGCCTAATAATTTTTCAAACCCCTTTTTATACGGTTCAAATGCTACACCTCCGTGAACAAAAAAGCCGAGGTTGGGCCATATCTCATGAATGTTTTTCACTTTATAATGTTCGATCACCATTTCCATACACATTTGGCACCAGGCCGGCACACCAACGATATACCCGATGTCCCATTCTTTTGCATGTTCCACAATTTCATTAAGCTTCTGATTCCAGTCTGCAATGGCGGCAATACGGCCTCCGGGCTTATAAAAAGTTTGAAACCAAAATGGCCGTTTCTTGGCAAGGATGCCGCTGAGGTCACCTTCATACCAACCGGCTTTTCCTTTTTTCAGATCAGTGGCGCCACCCAGCATCAGAAATCCTCTCGTCATCGCTTTCCGATTCAGGTTTTCGTAACTCAACAAGGTCACAAATTGGCGGATGTAATTGATAGTGTTGCTGCGTAAAATTTCTTTTGTAATGGGAATGTATTTGCTGGCTGCCTCTGATGTTCCGGAACTCAATGCATAATATTTGATCTTGCCCGGCCAGGTTACATCCGGCACTCCTTCCAGTGTTTTTTTCCACCACTCATTATAGATCTTATTGTAATCATGCACCGGAACCAATTCCTGGAATTTTTTTGCCGGATGGCGGCTTAATAAAATCTCGTCGAAACGGTATTGCTGGCCAAACTCAGTAAATCTTGCTTTTTTCAATAATTTTTTAAGTACCCGTATCTGCTGACGACGAGCATCGTTAGGCGGGATGCGAAGTGCCGCAGCAACGGCTTTGGGTAATTTAATATCAATAATATTGGCCATGTACCGGGTTCGAAATTAAAGTTACGCAATGTTGCTCACTGCGGCTGCGAATATAGTTGTATAAACGATTACATTCCTAATTGTTTGTAACGGCGCCAAAGCAACCGAAGATCATTTATGGCTTCATAATCGTGAGCATACCAGTAATTCATCTTTTTTAAACTTTCTTCCGGTAATTCATTGTGTTCCGAAAGTGGGGCACCATTACACGCAAGTACTCCCGGACGAAGCGGAGGAAAGGGTTTTTCTCCTTGCGCATAACCAACCCAGGTTTTTTTTCCAAACAACACCGCAAAACAATTTGTAAAAAAATGAAAAGGCTTCTTTATCAAAAATAAATGTATGGGGAAAGTGATCAGCGCTATGAGGGCAACAACAACATCGGTCAATCGTTTCATCCGGCGATGGTATGGATCGCTCAATACAAATCCATTTTCTACAGATAGCGCTTCACCGGACGTATCTTTTGAATCACTGCCCACTATGCTCCGACTTTTATCTGTATGAAATTTTAATTTCACCGATCCCGGTAATTGAGGAACGATCTCAATGATTTCTCTGAACGATAAATTGCCAATACAAAAAATAATTTCACTAAAGCCGATGTTTTTATAAAGTTGTTTCAGGTTTTTCCAATAGCTCATTCCTGTTGTATCATTTTCCGAAACAGATACACGGCCAATTACCCGTTCTGCATAACCAGCTTCTTTCATAACATGAAGTGCATTTTCATACTCAGCAGGAGTGCCAACGATCACTGTATTCAATTCTTCATTTCGTTGCTGCTGACTTTTTAAAACTCCGGCTTTCACAAGAATCCACCTCAGCAACGCGATCAGGACAAATGACAATAATGACCCCAATACAACAATGGCTCTTGAAAAACGATACTGTTCCGGAAGCAACGAATACCCCGCAAGCAACACAACGGTTGCTACAAGTGCGGAACGGATCAGCCTCGGTCGTTTGTAATACCGATCATACAATCCTGCATAATATGCAATGATCAGGTATGCAACGGTGAGGATGGGAAAAAAGATCCAAAGGAGGCGGTTGTCATACTGAACATCCGGTCGAACATATTTATTCCATACATTTTTTACGAGCCAGAAAGAAAGCAGGGTAAGCCCCACATCTACTATTGGTAGCCCGATCTGCCGGATGAAATTTGCAATTGCCGTCATCACGGCACGAAACCAAATAGCGGAATGAATTAAAAAATTAAATAGTCTTGCCCGGCTACCGCCGTACTGCTTGCGTACAAAAATGCTCATAGCATTATAAAACATCCTGATGTAATTCAATGATCCTTTGCGGGTGCTTTCTCCTTTGAAGTGGATAATACTGCTGCCGGCGAAATAATAATTTTTATATCCGGCTTTTTGAATCCGATAACTGAGATCCACATCTTCACCGTACATAAAAAAAGTTTCATCAAAACCACCTGTTTTATCCAGCACTTCTTTTTTTGCCATCATAAATGCGCCGGCTAACACATCTATTTCATGTGTTTGGTCGGAATCGAGATTGCCGAGATGATATTTTGAAAAAATTTTTGAACGAGGAAATATTTTTGATAAGCCGAACAATTTATATAGTGCCGCAGATGGCGATGGAAAAGAACGTTTGGACTCTTTCAAAAATCTGCCGGCTCCGTCCAGCATTTTAATTCCCATTGCACCCGCGTCGGGATGCGATTCAAAAAATTCAATACATTTTACAAAACAATCTTCCGGTACGATCGTATCCGGGTTCAGAAATAAAACATAGTTACCCGTTGATAACTTCAAACCCTGGTTGCAGGCTTTGGAAAAACCGATGTTTTCCTGGTTGGCCAAAAATTGAACATCCGGAAATAGTGGTTGCAGATAGGTTAGGCTATTGTCTTCAGAACGATTGTCCACTACAATCACCTCCGCCTGCAGGCGTTTGCTTGCACTGCGGACAGAATAGAGGCATTGCTCTAAAAAGTGTTTTACATTGTAGTTTACTATGATCACCGACAGCTGCATCCGTTCGCAATATTGGTTTTGTCAAAAATAATAGTTCTCTTACAGCATCGGTAATTTATTGTTCTTATCAGCGAACAACGGTTTATTATCTTTGCTCATGTTTAAATCCACACTCATAGAAGCGGTAAAAGCCGGAGCAGGTGAGATCCGCCGTTTTTTCAACAAAGACTTCAAGATCGGCAATAAAGAAGGTATCAACAACCTGGTTACAGAAGCAGACCATGCTTCTGAAAAAGTGATTCTGGAAGTGATCAGGAAAAATTTTCCTGATCACTATATTTTAAGTGAAGAGGCCGGCAAGCTGATCCAGGATTCCAATTATAAATGGATCATTGACCCGATCGATGGCACCGTCAATTTTGCGCACGGTATTCCGTTGAATTGTGTTTGCATTGCTATTGAACACAATGGAGAAATAATCATGTCATCGATTTATAATCCGCATTTGGAAGAATTATTTTTTGCAGAAAAAGGATGCGGCACATTGCTAAACGATAAACATATTCGTGTAAGCAATGAAACCGAAGTAACCAAAGCTTGCCTGGTTACCGGTTTTCCTTACACTTATTTGGATACTCCCAATGGGCCATTGCAGGTATTTGAAAAATTTATAAGAAAAGGGGTTCCGGTCCGCCGGTTGGGTTCTGCTGGTATCGATCTCTGCTGGGTTGCCTGCGGAAGATTTGATGGGTTCTATGAACACAAATTAGAAGCATGGGATAGTGCCGCCGGGTATTTGATCGTGGAAGAAGCCGGAGGAAAAGTAACAGATTTTAAAGGAAATAAATTTTCTCCTTATCAGCCGCATGTACTGGCAACAAATGGAAAGATTCATGATGCTATGCTGGCGGTGATCAATAATGAAAAAAGCTTATGAGCGAACAACGTACTGAAATATCTTCTCTTGGTGAATTTGGTTTGATCGAACACCTGACTAAAAATATCGAACTACAAAACGCTTCTTCCATTGTCGGCGTTGGTGATGATGCGGCGGTCATTGATCATTTTGGAAAGCAAACGGTAATTACCACCGACCTGATGATCGAAGGCATTCACTTTGATCTGATATATACTCCATTAAAACATCTTGGCTACAAAAGTGTTGTCGTTAACCTCAGCGATATTTACGCAATGAATGCTGTTCCAACCCAGATCATATTAAGTCTTGGTATCAGCAACCGTTTCAGCGTGGAAGCATTGGATGAGTTTTATGAAGGTGTTTATGCTGCTTGCGATAAGTATGGTGTTGATCTTGTGGGCGGCGATACCAATTCTTCTCAAAAAGGATTTATTATTTCCATCACTGCTTTGGGAGAAGTGGCACCCGGAAAATTTGTAAAAAGAAATACGGCAAGAAAAGGAGACCTGCTTTGCGTCAGCGGCGACCTGGGAGCTGCATATGTCGGATTATTGTTTTTAGAAAGAGAAAAAAAAATATTTCTCGAATCCCCCAATGTACAACCCGACCTCGAAGGCGAATCTTATGTGATCGGAAAATTGCTGAAGCCAGAAGCAAGAAAAGATATCATAGAGTTTTTTGAAAAAGAAAATATCACTCCTACTTCCATGATGGACATTAGTGATGGATTGAGTTCGGAAATTCTTCATATCTGCCATGATAGCAATCTTGGTTGTGTGTTGTATGAAGAAAAAATTCCGATTGCAGAAGAAATGAAAAGAGCGGCATTC
>DASZXQ010000093.1:0-2744 GCA_035545755.1 Chitinophagaceae bacterium
GCAGGGCGAACGTCCGATGGCGAAAGACAATAAGAGCCTCGGCATCTTCAACCTCGATGGTATTCCACCGGCGCCAAGAGGATTGCCGCAGATCGAAGTGATATTCGACATTGATGCCAACGGCATTTTGCATGTAACGGCAAAAGACAAAGGCACCGGCAAAGAACAAAAGATCCACATTGAAGCCGGCAGCGGACTCAGCAAAGAAGAAGTGGAAAAAATGAAGAATGAAGCAAAAGCTAATGAAGCCACGGATAAAGCGGAACGTGAAAAAGTGGACAAACTGAATATGGCCGACGGCATGGTATTCCAGACAGAAAAACAATTGAAAGAATACGGAGATAAGATTCCGCTGGATAAAAGAACCGTTATTGAAAATGCGGTAGAGCAATTGAAAGAAGCACACAAAAAGCAGGACATTGCCGCAGTAGATTCAGCGCTTGCTTCTTTGAATGCTGCATGGACGGCCGCCAGCCAGGATATTTATAATGCACAGGCTGCTGCTGGTGCATCCGCCGCCGGCGGACAAGCAGGGGAGCAGCAACAAGGTACAAGTGAACAAGGTGCTGGTGCAAGTGGTGAGAATGTAACGGATGTGCCGTATGAGGAAGTGAAGTAATTTGAACCGATCCCGATAGCTATCGGGATGAAGGATTACAAAGATTATTAGGAAATAAAGAAGCCCTCACTGGAAATGGTGAGGGTTTTTTATAAAAAAAATCTTATGATAAAAATTGTTTGTGAAGTTGGTTATTTTATTAAACCCACAAAAAAATTATCATACTTATCGACGGATACTTTCCTAGATTATGATGCAGTTATTATTAGTCTAGATAGCTCTGGCATATTTCAAAATTTTAATACCTATAGTAGGCAATTATACGAAAAGAGAAAAGAAGACTTAATTGAATTTATTAAACATAAAAAAACCCCCTTAATTGTTTTTGCTCCCCAACCCGAACAATTTAATTTTAGCAACAGTGGAAGAGTTCAATTAGATTTTTTTATTCCTAGTGGGAGCTTTAGTGTAGAACAAGAGAGTGGCGAAGGGAAAGAAATAATTCCCAAGACAATTTTTGTCGATTTTTTTAAAAAATACTTAAACAATTTCTATTATAGGTCATATTTTAAGACCTACACAGGGATCCCTATTTTAAATACACCACATACCAAAAAAGTGCTTTCATATTATAACGATAATGTGATTTTTTTACCTGCTCTTAGAAATAATTTGAATGAACAGGAGTTTTTACAAGATTTGATAAATGTAGCAGTACATATCAGAAATAAAGTTGGAAAAATTAGCCAACCTGATTGGGCAAAAAAATATTTCTTGCCCAATGAGAGGAAAATATTTTCAGAAGTATTGGCTATTGAATCTGAAATTGAGAGTCTATCGAATTCATTGAGTGAAAAGAAAGAATATGCCGAGACTTTTGCTTTTAGAAAGCAAGTATTTACGGGTTATGGGACTCATTTGGAAGATGAGATAAAAAAAATGTTTAGCGAATTGGGGTTTAAGATTTTGGAATCAGACCCAAATAGGGACGATATTACTGTTGAATACAATGGTAAGGTAGCTGTTATTGAAATAAAGGGAGTAAATGGAAGTTCTGGCGAAGGCCAAGCTGCTCAGTTGGAAAAATGGGCAACTATGCATTATGAAAAGCATCAAGTGCACCCTAAAGCAATACTAATTGTAAATTCTTTTAAAGAAAAACCGCTTGGCGAAAGAAAAGAGGAAACTTTTCCTCATCAAATGCTTAAGTATTCAATAAGTAGAGAGCACTGTTTAATAAGCACTTTACAATTTTTAGGATTGTACTATGATGCTTTGAACTCTGACAAAAAAGATGATTTGATTGACACACTATTTCAAAGTATTGGCATTTATAAAGGATATGAAGATTGGACCGATTTTATCGAATTTGACGAAGTAGAAAGCCAGCAATGAAAATGGGATAGTTTTTCCAAGTACCTTTTCCCATAACCGTCTCCTGCTAAGGGATGGTGATGCTAGTTTTATCCCTTTCATATCACCGCAATAAATCATCAACCTGTCACTCCGACGTAGGAGGAGTCTGAGACGCTTCATTCTTCAGCGTGACAAAAGGGGTGCGGTCTTTCCCCATCATCGTCTACGCAGTTACTGCAGCATGTCTTCAGTAGATAAATTCTCTCAAGCTGTTCTATTAGAACCTTCTCCGGTTGTTATCGAATCCCGGTTTTTTATAACCACCGCCGCCGCCCTTCATTCCCATCACCGTCTCTTTCTAAGGGACGATGATGCCATTTTTATCCATTTCATATCACCAAAGTAAATGATCAATCTGTCACTCCGACTTAGGAGGAGTCTGAGACGCCTCATACTTCGGCGTGACAACCCCTCAGTTTTGGCTTTCTTCTTTTCACTTCCTTTTTCTTTTTCGCTGACGATTTTTTCTCATTACCGTTTCCTGCTAAGGGACGGTGATGGCTCCGACTCGGTAAAATATTTTGTATCTTTAGTCTATGACACAAATTGTAATAGATAAGAAAAAATATGTGCTGGTGCCTGAAAAAGAATATCAGGCATTACAAAAGAAGGCTGCTCTTAAAACAAAACCTCAAAAACTTCTGACAGTGGCGCAAGCCCGTGCCTACAGCAAAAAACTTATTCGTAAATGGGCATCAGAAAAGTAATGGTCAGGCCGGAAGCCGCCCAAAGCATTGCGGCCATTGCGTGGTATATTGAATCAAAGGGG
>DASZXQ010000094.1:0-56526 GCA_035545755.1 Chitinophagaceae bacterium
CCGTCATCACAAAAGATATTGATACTACTGTTTGCGCTAACGCCATTCCGTTTACCTGGAATGGAACCCCTGTAACCGGTGCCGGTGATTATCCATTCACTACTGCTTCTGCTGCCGGTTGTGATTCCACAACAACACTACATGTAACTATCGCAGCCGTCATTAAAAAAGTCATTGATACTACTGTTTGTGAAAACGCCATTCCATTTAACTGGAATAGTATTCCTGTAACCGGTGCCGGTGATTATCCATTCACTACTGCTTCTGCTGCCGGTTGTGATTCCACCACAACACTACATGTGACTGTTGCCGCCGTCATCACAAAAGATATTGATACGACTGTTTGTTCCAATGCCATTCCATTCTCATGGAACGGAATCAATGTAACAGGCACCAATGATTATCCTTATACAACAACCGGTTCTTCAGGTTGTGACTCTACTACTACTTTACATGTAACGATCGCAGCGGTCATCACAAAAGTTATTGACACCACTGTTTGTTCCAATGCTATTCCATTCTCATGGAACGGAATCAATGTAACAGGCGCCGGTGATTATCCTTATACAACAACCGGTTCTTCAGGTTGTGACTCTACTACTACTTTGCATGTAACTATTGCAGCCGTCATCACAAAAGTTATTGACAGCACTGTCTGTGCCAATGCCATTCCATTCTCATGGAACGGAATCAATGTAACAGGTGCCGGTGATTATCCGTATACAACAACTGGTTCTTCAGGTTGTGACTCGACTACCACTTTACATGTAACTATTGCACCCGTCATCACAAAAGTCATTGATACCACTGTCTGTGCCAATGCTATTCCATTTACCTGGAATGGCCAATCTGTAACAGGTGCCGGTGATTATCCGTTCACCACTTCTTCTGCTGCCGGTTGTGATTCGACTACCACATTGCATGTCACCCTTGCACCAGTGATCAAGGTAACGATGGATACAACGGTCTGTGTCAATGCAGTTCCGTTCATCTGGAATGGCATCAGTGTGACCGGTACCGGTGATTATCCATTCACCACCGCATCTGCTGCTGGTTGTGATTCCACCACTACGTTGCATGTCACTGTTGCTTCAGTGATCAATATAACTTTGGATACTACGGTCTGTACCAGCGCAATTCCGTTCACCTGGAATGATATCCCTGTAACCGGTGCCGGTGATTATCCGTTCTCCGCCACCTCTGCTTCAGGTTGCGATTCGGTAACAACACTTCATGTCACATTAGCTTTTCCTGTTACGGTAACTGTTGATACCACAGTCTGTACTAATGCAGTTCCGTTTACATGGAATGGTCAATCTATAGTCAGTCCCGGCCACTATACATTCGCCACCACCAGTTCTTCCGGATGTGACTCAACTATAACATTAAATGTTTCGATCAAGACACCACCAACACCAACAATTAGTGGACCTGCTTCAGTATGTCAGAACAATCCGGGAAACGTCTATTCTACCCAACCAGGTGAATTGAATTATACCTGGACAGTAGTTGGCGGTACTATTACTGCAGGCGGAGGGGTAACCGATAACACAGCAACTATTACATGGACAAGCAGCGGAGTGCAGTCTATTAGTGTTAACTATAGTAATGGTGGATGCTCTGCATTAACAGCAACAACATTAAATGTAACTGTTGACCCCGCACCAACAACTTTCCATGTAACGGGCGGCGGTTTATTTTGCTCATCAAGCGGGGCTGTTATAGGCTTGGACGGCTCTGAACCAGGAATTCGGTATGAATTATTGCTGGGGGGAGTTTCCGTTTCTACTTTGCCGATTACAGGGACGGGCGGCCCAATCAATTTCCCGGCGCAATTTGTTGCAGGAACTTACACAATTATTGCCGATGATCCTGTTAGCTTTTGTACTTCTATAATGGCCGGTAATGCAATAATCACTTTTAACGCTTCCCCGGTAAAGCCGTCCATTTCACATGGCAATACTTCGGTTTGCGATGGAGGATCCGTTATACTTATTGATCCTTCTGTAAATTCTAATAGCATTCAATGGAACCTTAATGGGTCCCCTGTACCAGGGGCAACAAACAACATTTATTCTGCAACAGTAGGTGGCTCGTACACGGTCACAGAAACAAATGCTAAAGGTTGCTCAGCCACATCTGTTCCTGTTAATGTTGTTATTAACCCGATACTCAATGTATCCATTGATACAACGGTTTGTATTAATTCAGTCCCATTCAGTTGGAACGGAATCAATGTAACAGGCGCCGGTGTTTATCCATTCACTACTGCATCTGCTGCCGGTTGTGATTCGACTACCACGTTACATGTAACGGTTGCAGCGGTCATCACAAAAGATATTGACACTACTGTTTGTTCCAATGCTATTCCATTCTCATGGAACGGAATCAATGTAACAGGTGCTGGTGATTATCCATTCACTACTGCATCCGCTGCCGGTTGTGATTCGACAACAACACTACATGTAACTATTGCAGCCGTCATCACAAGAGATATTGACAGCACTGTCTGTGCTAACGCCATTCCATTCTCATGGAACGGAATCAATGTAACAGGCGCCGGTGATTATCCATTCACTACTGCATCTGCTTCAGGTTGTGATTCGACTACCACATTACATGTAAGTGTTACTTCGGTCATCACAAAAGTTATTGATACGACTGTTTGTTCCAATGTAGTTCCTTTTAACTGGAATGGGCTTTCCGTAACAGGCGCCGGTGACTATCCTTTCACTACTGCATCCGCTGCCGGTTGTGATTCGACAACAACACTACATGTAACTATTGCAGCCGTCATCACAAAAGATGTTGACACGACTGTCTGTGCCAATGCCATTCCATTCTCATGGAACGGAATCAATGTAACAGGCGCCGGTGACTATCCATTCACCACTGCATCTGCGGCTGGTTGTGATTCTACTACCACGTTACATGTAACGGTTGCTTCTGTCATCACAAAAGATATTTACACGACTGTCTGTGCCAATGCCATTCCATTCTCATGGAACGGAATCAATGTAACAGGCGCCGGTGATTATCCATTCACTACTGCATCTGCTTCAGGTTGTGATTCCACAACAACACTACATGTGACTGTTGCCGCCGTCATCACAAAAGATATTGATACGACTGTTTGTGCCAATGCCATTCCATTCTCATGGAACGGAATCAATGTAACAGGCGCCGGTGATTATCCTTTCACTACTGCATCTGCTGCTGGTTGTGATTCTACTACCACGTTACATGTAACGGTTGCTTCTGTCATCACAAAAGATATTGACACTACTGTCTGTGCCAATGCCATTCCATTCTCATGGAACGGAATCAATGTAACAGGTGCCGGTGATTATCCGTTTACTACTGCATCCGCTGCCGGTTGTGATTCTACCACTACATTGCATGTGACAATAACCTCTATTCACCTTTCCGTCACTGATCCGGCAGGAGTTTGTGCTCCGGCAACAGTAGATATAACCAACCCATCTATTACGGCCGGAAGCGATGCCGGGTTGAACTTTACTTATTGGAATGATGCGGCAGCAACAAGTCCATTGAATAGTCCAAATGCTGTCAGCGTAAGTGGTGTTTACTATATCAAGGCAAGTAATTCCGGCGGATGTTCTTCAATTGCTCCGGTTAAAGTAACTATTAATAAGCCTCCGACAATCGTGATGTCCGGCAGCAGTATTATTTGTTCCGGAGCGAATGCAATACTGACTGTGACACTTACGGGAACAGCACCATTCCGGTTCAGTTATTCTGACGGAGTAGCGACTTACAACGTCGGCCCCGTTTCATCTTCAACTTATCAATTCTCTGTTGAACCAGAAACAACTACTGCCTATACGATCAATAGCGTGACCGATGCATATTGCTCTTCTACCGGTAATTTAAGTTCAGCTACGATCACAGTTATGCCAGCAATCGCTCCCGTACGTTACCCGACCATGACTGTAAATGCCAATACAGCAACACAGTTGAATGCAAGAAATCTTGGTGGGAATTACACGTATCAGTGGGCGCCTCCGGTGGGATTAACTGCCTATAATACTATCAATCCAGTATTCAATTACGATAAACCTACCGAATACAAGATCACGATCACATCTGAACAGGGATGCAGCGTAACGGATACCTTGCTTGTAAAAATAAATCCAATAGATGCACCGCCGGTCAATGAAGATATTTTGGTTCCGAAAGCGTGGACGCCAAACGGAGACGGCCAAAACGATCTGCTAAGACCCATTCTTATCAATATCAGGGAGCTGAAATATTTCAGAATATTCAACCGCTGGGGCGAATTAGTATATGAGACCAATGCCAGCGGACAGGGATGGAATGGTATTTATAAAGGCAAACCACAGGCGATGGATACCTATACCTGGACTGCTGAAGGAATCGGTGTCAGCGGAGCAGTTATTAAACGAACCGGTAATTCAGTTTTATTACGATAAATTTTTTAAAAGATGAAAAAGCTACAATTTGTTTTTGCTGCTCTTATCTTCCTTTCGGGAATGGGAAGAGCCGTGGCGCAGGACCCCAGCTTTTCACAATTTTTTTCTTCGCCGTTGAATGTGAACCCGGCGCTCACCGGACAGATCAATTCGAAATGGCGGGCCATATCGAATTACCGCAACCAATGGATCGGCCCGAATAATCCCTATACTACGGGAACTGTTTCTTTTGACAGCAAGATATTTCAAAACACTGTGGATAATTACGTAGATGAGATCACCCGTGTTGGTATTGGCGGCATGATGTTGTATGATCAAACATTGGCCGGAGCTGTAAAAAGCAGCTTTGCCTCTTTGAACCTTTCCGGTAATGTGAGATTGAAAGATGGAAACGGTGGTGAAATGAATGGCTACCGGATCCGGCATATCAGCAAGATCAAAATGGATGCGGCAGCGGAACAACGGATCGGGGCCGGTATCGGTGTAAGTTATGGGAACCGGCAGGTAGATTTCAGTAAACTCACTTTTGAAAATCAATTCAACGGTATTGGCTTTGATGCCAGCCTTCCCAGCGGTGAATCCGGATTATCCAATATGAAGCCATTTATTTCTGCGAATGCGGGATTACTATACAGCTATATCAATGACGGGATCAATTTTGATTTTGGCGTAGCGGCATTTCATTTCAACAAGCCGAAACAAACGGTGCTGGATAATGCTAACGAATTCCTGGCGCCCCGCTATGTCATTCATACCAACTATGAACGATCCCTTACCGACCAGGTCGTTTTGAACACGAACGGTATTTATCAATATCAATCAGGAGCCAGCTATTTTTCTATCGGCGGTGCGATCGGATATTATCTATCCAACGATGAAAATTTTCCGCAGCTGGTGAATGCGGGTTTATGGTATTGGTCCAAGAATGCAATAATACCTTATGTGGGATACAACTATGGCAATTTTCAATTGGGGATCACTTATGATATCACTATTTCAAAATTGAGGGAAGTACCACAACGATTTCAAACTTTTGAACTATGCCTGATCGTTCGTGGCGGCAACAGCGATCGTACCGGTGTGATCCCGGCGCCGTGGAAATAGCCTTTTACTGATCTTTCTTCTTAAGGTATTTCTCCCCAAGACTTTGAAATTCTTTATTGTCTTTCAAACTGCCGAGGTCGGGATCATTGATCAGCACATCGTAATTTTTAAATCCCTTTTCAAAAGCCTGTTTCAAACAGGATACAGCGTTTTCCGGCTGGTTGTTCAGTGCATAACTACAGGCAAGGCGGTAATATGTCCTTCCATTAGAAGGGTTCAACCGAATGGCTTTATTCAGGTAACTAATTGCTGAATCATATTTACGAAGGGAATGATAGAGCAATCCAAGATTCAAAGCAGCATTCGGATAGGTGGAATCTAAATTAACGGCCTGGCGATAGTATGCAAATGCGGAATCTGTTTCTTCCATATTTATATAAGAAGCGCCGATATTATTATATCCTGCGATGTAGGAAGGATCCATTTGTACCGCAATCTTAAAATACGCAATAGCAGAATCATACGCTTTCATTTCCATATAAAACAATCCAAGGTTGCCAAAGGCCTGCGCATTGTTTTCCACTTTATCAAACAATTGCTTTTTGTAATAGAATGCTGCGGAATCCGGTTCTTTCAACTGGCGGAAGACCCTGGCAAGATTTTCAGCTACCACATTATTCTCCGGATCCAATAGTGCTGCTTTTTGCAAATAGATCTTCGCTGAATCATATTGCCTGGTTTCGATGAAGATCAAACTCATGTTATTATACAAAATTGAATTGGACGGATCCACCTGGATAGCTTTACTGTAATAATAACGGGCTGAGTCGTATCGTTTCTGCCCTAGGAAAACCTGGCCGAGATTATCAAAAAACTGAATGCTGTTGGGATCATATTGGCTGGACGTTTTCAGGAAGTTAGTGAGCGAATCATATTGCTTCAGTTCATTGAACAATTTCACCAGGTTATTATATGCCGTGGTATAGTCCGGTTTTATTTCCAATGCCCGTTTGAAATATACTTTTGCAGAATCCTTCAAATTATCCTGCGCATAGATCACGCCGAGATTATTCAAAATTCCCGGATTGGCCGGCTCCAGGTGAACAGCCCTATGGAAATATGCGTAGGTAGAATCTTTTTGCTTCTGTTCACGGAATACCAGCCCGATATTGATCAGCGAGAATGCCGAATAAGGATTTACTTCCAGCGCTTTCCGATAACTTGCTTTGGCCGAATCAAACTGTTTCATGGCAAAAAATATACGGCCCATGTCGTTGTAGGATTCTTCATAATTCGGGTCATATTGAACTGAAAGGCGATAATAAGCCAGGGCCGAGTCATATTGTTTCAGGTCCCTGTAAAAATTACCGATGTAAATATTGACAATGGACTTGTCTTTATAATTGGCGAATGCGCTGGCATAATAGATCCGTGCCGAATCATATTGCTTTAATTCAAAAAATGTTTTTGCCAATCCATTGTACGCATTGATGAATTTTGGATCGGCGGCGATACTTTGTTTGAAAAAATAAATAGCCGAATCCGATCTTTTTTTATCATGATACAGCCAGCCGATGTTATTGCTGGCGTACACATTACCCGGTTCCAGCTGCAATGCTCTTCTGTAATTTGCAATAGCAGAATCGGCCCTTGACAATGAATAATAATAATGACCGAGATCCACGTAGGCATCTGCATTACCAGGATCCACTGCAATAGCCCGGTGATAATATTTCAACGCTGAATCTACTTTGTTCAAGCTTTTGTAAGCGTAGGCGAGGTTCACATACGGATAGCGCCATTGCGGAGCAACGCCAATGGCCAATCTTGAATAATAAACAGCACTGTCCATCCGGTTATTATCCAAATGCAGTGAGGCCAGCGTATTCAGAATATAAGCGGCTTTTTTATCTGCAGCATACGCCGTATAAGCATACTGAAAAGCCTGGTTGATGTCCATCAGCCTCCGTTCTTTTCCGAAATAACCAAAAGCCTTAAAGAAATACATGCGGCCCATCAAAGATTTTGCAAAATCAGGATCGTCGGGTGTGATGAGAGCGATGGCTTTCTCCAGCATTTTTCCCACTTCAAAAAATTCTTCCCTTGCCACCCGTTCCATACGATCCAGGCTCACACTGATCTCATCAGACTTTTCTCCTTCGTCGATTTGTGAGCGTATCTTTTGAATGGAAGCCACATCTTTGCATTCCAGGTACAGATTGATCTTGGTCTGTGCAAAATTGATGAACTCCACGCTGAGTGTTTGCTGCGCATCGATGGTATAAGAATTCCCCGGATATTTTTTTTCTAACTGATCATAATAATATTCTGCCGAGCTGTCGCCGGTCAGGCGGCTTTCCTTTACCGCTTTATTAAATAAATTATATGTCTCTAACAACGATGAATCAATATGCTGCTGATTGGCCCGGTGAGGTACAGATCTGAAACGAATCTCCCTGCCGCCAGAGAAGTAAGAATTGCCCCCACCTTTTGGTTTGAGTTGTTTACTGATCATCCATTTTCTCATGTACGCCGTATCGACTATTGATATTATCTTTCCTTCATTATCGGCGCAACAAAAAAACGGGTCCTGCTGCCGTTTATATTTTTCTGCTGCAATCGCCGGAACATATTTGTCAACAAATCGCTGCAATTCGGTTACCGTAACTTTATTATCACCGCTTGAATCAGCCACCCCTGCCATGCCATCCACCAGGTAGTACGTAAACAATCCATGGCCGGAACCAATCGTTGCATCTTCAAGAGATTCCTGCCCGGCGCCGGTAGCCAGCATGATCACTTCGCCGGCTCTTTTTTCAGAGATGGCCTGGTTCAATGCCTGCTGTCCTTCCCGTCCGCCCGGCAATTCGTTGCTGCGACAAGCATCCATGATAAAAAAAACATCCACGCCTTTTGCTGTAAAATCTGCAATACGATTCTTCAGAAAAAACAGCGGCACATTTCCTGTAACGATATAATTATTTTTATCACCTGCGGGATTACAATCGTAGGTCAGGAAAAAATATTCATCCTGATCGATAGCATCGCCATGGCCGGCGAGATAAATAAAAAGCCGGTCTCCTTTTTTAAGATTTTTAGATTTAAGCCAGGCCATTCCTTTGACCCAAAAATTGGCAGCTTTTGCGTCTTCATTCAGCAGACAATAAACATGATCGTCGGGCAGATTGCCTTCGCCGGGAGATTTCATAAAATCCCGAAACAATTCAGCGTCTTTGTCCGCATAATTCAGCGGGCGGATGTATTTGTAATTAGAAATCCCCATGATCATGGCAAAAGTCCTGGGGCCGGATGTATCGGGGGCTGCTGTTGAGGCATTTTGCGCATGAAGATCGGTACTCCCCAAAAAAAGGAATGAAAGGAGTAGCGCTATTATGAATACCGGTTTTCGCATCAATGAAGCAACGAATTTACCAATTTACGGAAGAAATTTCCAGAATCAGGCTTGGTTTAACCACAACGAGAAAACAAACAGGCCAGGTATATCCACAGCTACTTAACAGGCTTCAAAAAGTTGGCGATTCTTTTCTTAATATTGAATTTGCAAACCATTGCTATCTTTCGTATATGAGGAAGCCACTGCATAAACACATAGCGCATCATGTCCGGAATGCGCACCGACGTATCACCAAATACCTCTATGAACGGGACACCATTTTTGCCACACTGTGGGTCTTTATATTTATTCTCATGGTGAAAGTGTTGCCGCTTCCCAATATGCATTTTTTTGACCCGATCGAAATTGCACTGGAAGATTTTGATTTCAATGATATCACTTATTCCAAACTGAAAAAAACTGTTGGCGATAGTTTGGATCAACATATCGTCATCATCAATATCGGGGAATTTGACCGGGAAGGTTTAGCCATGCTGATCAATGCAACTTCTTCGATGGGGGCCAAAGTGATCGGGCTGGATGCAACATTGGAAGGGGCAAAAGATCCTTATAAAGATTCGTTGATGCGGGATGCCATTGAAAGAAATAAAAATCTTGTTCTTGCTTCAAGATTTCACCCGGGTGAAGGAAAAGAAGAATCTGTTTTCACGCCTAATTATTTCAGTACACCGGAAACAAAAAACGGTTATGTAAATTTTCTTTCCAAAGAATGGGCCACTGTCCGTATCTGGAATCCTTTCATAAAAAATGAAGAACATCCGGACAGCCAGCCCTATCAAAGCTTTGCAACTACGCTCATTCAGCAATATGATCCGGCTGCATTTGAAACACTGAAAAAAAGAAAGCATAGTACCGAGATCATTAATTATTCCCGCAGAACCAATCAATACCTGGTAATCGACGGCGAAGACCTGCTGCAAGGCAAAGTGGATCCCGGCATCATCAAAGGCAGAATTGCATTGCTGGGGTATATCAATACGAATCCCGAAGACATAGAAGATAAAAAATACACTCCTTTCAATGAAGAGTTTGCCGGCAAATCCATTCCGGATATGAACGGGATCGTGATCCACGCCAATATTATTTCCATGGCGCTGGATGGAACGTACATAAATAAGTTACCTTTATGGGCGACAATTTTGTTTGCCGTAGTGATCGGATGGCTGCATATGTCGTTCTTTATCCATTATTATCTTGAAAACCACATCTGGTTCCATTTGGTAGCTAAAATTGCACAGTTGATCTCTGCCATATTGTTTGTGTACGTTGGCATGGAGTTATTTAGCCGGTTCCGTATAAAACTTGATATGACCTTAACACTGGTGGTGATCGTACTTGCGGTAGATATTATTTATTTTTACGAGGCATTTGCTGTTTGGATCCACAAAAAATTCGGATATACAACCGTTTTTCATCATAAACATCATTAACAACCATGAGAAAGTTCCGTTTTCTTCTTTTAGCATCGCTTATCACTGCAACTCTTTTTTCGCAGGATAATAATTTTATGGTATATAGTTTCAAAGGCAACGTAACAGTAGTGGAAAATAAAGTGGAATCAAAACCCAAAGTGGGCAAAATGCTCAGCAGCGTTTCGTCCGTAAAAATTCCTGCAGGAGCTGTGCTGACATTGATCTGCAATCAGAATGCGATGTTCACCATTAAGAAAGCCGGCAATTATGCTTTGAATGAATTCAAAGATTCCTGCGTGGTTTCCGCCGGTTCTTTGAGTGCGAATTATGCCCGATATGTCTGGGAACAAATGACCAGTCATGGTGAAGGCGCACCTGGGACCAACCGAAAAATGTACATGAATACAGTGGGCGCTGTCAGCCGTTCTGTAAATAATATCTGGATCGATCCGAGATTAGACACGATCAATTATGCTTCGGGAAATTTTCCGCTCACCTGGAAGTCGTATTCCGATGCGAACGAGTTTGATTTCTTCCTGTATGATAATGCCAGCGCTACCAACCCGATCTTTAAAACAACCACCAAAGCGATGCAGATCCCGATCACCAGCATACTCAAATACATGAAACAAGGCAATACGTATTATTGGACATCCGCAGTAAAGGGAGAAAATAATGATGAGATCAAAGTGATCAACTACACTTCCAAAGATGCATATGACAATGTGCTGGATCAACTGAAAGCAGCGGGTCCTGCTTATGAAGGCGAAGCAGAGCAGGCATTCCGCATTGCATTTGGCCTGGAAGATGCCCGCTATTATTCGGAAGCGTATCAATATTACCAGAAAGCTGCCAACCTGAAACCGGATGTTTGGTTATATCGTTCTACCATGATGTCGTTCAAAAAAGATTATGATATACGATAAACGTTTCGATCTCACCCGGCCACTCTCCCGGAGAGTGGCTTTTTATTTTTGAATCATGAAATTATCATTCTGGAGTATCGGGAAAAACAATGAGCCGTATGTGAAAGCCGGCGTGGAAGCATTCACTAAACGCATCTCTAATTATTTCAAGGTGGAATGGAATATCATTCCGTTGCCAAAAAATGCCGGCATGCTGAGCGAAATGGACCTGAAGAAAAAAGAAGCCGAGATAATTATGGAATGGCTGGAGCCTGGAGATTACCTGGTTGCATTGGATGAAAGAGGAAAGCAATTTACATCGGAAGGGTTGGCGAAATTCCTTCAGCAAAGAGCCAATGAAAGTGTAAAAAATCTTGTATTTCTCATTGGCGGAATTTACGGCTTGGACGCTTCTGTATTAAAAAAAGCACAGCAAACCTGGAGCCTTTCTTCATTGACGTTTCCGCACCAGTTGGTACGTATGATCCTTGCAGAACAGGTGTACCGTGCCTGCACGATCCTGAAGCATGAAAAATATCATCACAAATAAAAGAAAAGTCAAAAATCAAAAGTCAAAAGTCAAAATCAAAAGTCAAAAGTCAAAAGCAAAAGTCAAAAGTCAAAAGCAAAAGTCAAAAACAAAAAGTCAAAAGTAGAATGTAACAATATTCTGAGGATTTACATTTTGCATTTCTAATTTTGAATTTTACATTTACCGGATGCATTTCTCCATTACATTAATTATCATCATTATCACCTGCGTTGTTTCGTTCGGCGGCTTCAGCAATCAAAAGTTGCTTAATGACCTGATATTTTATCCGCCTGCCATCACAGAACAAAAACAATGGTACCGATTTTTCACCTGCGGATTGATCCATGCGGATGCAGGCCATCTTATTTTTAACATGCTTGCATTGTATCTTTTCGGCGATGTGGTAGAAAAATATTTCACAGCTTTATTCGGAGAAAAAGGGAAACTGTTATACCTATTGCTTTATGTATTCGCATTGATGTTTTGCCTATTGCCTACCCTGGCCAAACACAGGAATGATTATTACTATCGCAGTCTTGGAGCATCGGGAGCCGTGTCTGCTGTGATCTTTGCAAGCATTCTTTTTAATCCGTTGGTCGGTATCGGACTGTTCTTCATTCCTATCTACATAGCAGGATTTATTTTCGGGATCATTTACCTGTTAATATCCAGCTGGCTTGATAAAAAAGGCGGGAGTACTATCAATCACTCTGCACATATTTATGGTGCCTTATTTGGTATTGTATTCACTATCGTTGCCTGCAGCGTATTTTCAGATTATCCTGTTTTAAAAAATTTTATTGACCAGATCGTACATGCGGATCTGAAACAATTCATCCAGTTTGGTGCTTAGTCAAACTGATCTTCAAAACTGACCGGGTTTTATCAGTGATCTTAAATCGTTCATCAATGCGGTGGCCGATGACCCATATGATCTTTTTATTCATCTCCAGCACCCATATTTTTTCTTTATCAGTTTTAGAAAGTTTCTGATCTATAAAAAAACGGCTCAGTTTCTTTTGTTTTTTCATACCAAGTGGATAAAAATAATCGCCGGCTTTCCACTTACGGAGGATGAGAGGGAAATGAATTTCGTTAGCGTCCAGACAAGCTAAGAGATTAGAAGTGGGGAGCCGGAAGCCCGAAGCCGGAATGAGCTCCAATTTCAAACTGTTTTCAATATTGTCAGCCGGAAAGAAATCTATTTTTTTAATACCTTCTTCAATTAAAATTATTCCTGGTTTAGCTGCTGTTAGCGGAGTGATGATAAGCCAGTTCCGGTTTTTTAAAATACGATGCGTGGCGGACTGAATATATTTTCCCGTTTCACTATCAAGTAAATGAATGATATCATCCACTTGTTGCGGGCTAAAACCCCAGTCTTTCGATACCTCATATACCACAGTTTTCAGCGGTACAGTTTTTTTCAATTTCAACACCGGGATGCGGATCTCTTCACCTTCGTATTCCAACAATTTCTTTTTATGCGATTGAATTACCTGCTCATATAATGTCTCCACATCCCTGAAACGATCAATATTGTGTAAGATATTTTCATTTACCCCCGGAAAAACTTTTTGCAACAGAGGAATAACAGATAACCTAAAATAATTCCGGCTATAGTCTTCTTTCAGATTGCTGCTGTCTGTGACATACTTAAGATCATTCGCTGCAATAAATTCTTCGAGTTGATCCCTTCGGGCAAATAATAAGGGACGAACAATTTTTCCCTGCTTCGGTTCCATCCCTCTCAATCCTTTTATACCAGTGCCACGAAAAAAATTCATCAGCACTGTTTCGATATTGTCGTCGGCATGGTGTGCAGTGACAAGATATGTGAGACGTGAGGCGTGAGATGTGAGAACCTGATCAAACCATTCATATCGCAATTTTCTTGCGGCTTCCTGTATGGAAAGTTTATTTTCAGCCGCGTACTTTTCCGTTTCAAATTCTTTTATAAAAAAATCAACTTTGTAGCTCTTCGCTAAATTCTCAACAAACTCCTTATCTCTTTCACTCTCCTCACCCCTAAGCCTGAAATTACAATGAGCAATTACAAAATCATAGCCTGCCTGATCGGTCAATTCGCAGAGCGCTACGGAATCCACCCCCCCGCTCACTGCCAGCAATAGTTTATCTTTTGGATAAAAAAGATCATTGCTGCTGATGTAGTTTTTATATTGCTGAAGCAGATCCATTTTAAAAAGTCAGGTCTTCATACAGGCTGCGGAGTTCGTTGTAGGCCAATTGCTCTCCTGCTTGTTTTGCCTCCTGCATTCCTTTTTCGCAAATTCTTACAGCGGCATCTGTTGCTCCTGCTCTTTCCAATAATTTGGCCAGGTGATAATAAGTGCCTACATAACCCGGGTCTTTTTCCAATACAGATTCAAACAGGCTCCGTGCTGCTGCATCATTGCCCAGTTTGATATATTCTAATGCAAGAGCATGTTGCAAAAAACTATCTGAGGGATTTGCCTGCAATAATTCTTTCAGTTTTTCTATACGGTCCAATTTCCAGTTTTAAATTTTCAATTTTAAATCGTGTTCCCTTATCTTTGTGTTAGTTGCATAAACAACCTTTTTATTCACTTTAAATATCATTCATGAAGATCCTTGTTTGCATCAGTAAAACGCCGGATACGACGGCAAAAATAGCTTTCACGGATAACAACACGAAATTCGATGCCAATGGCGTGCAGTGGATCATTAACCCATACGACGAATGGTATTCGCTGGTTCGTGCCATTGAACTGAAAGAAGCAGATGCTACAACAATCATTCACCTGGTAACAGTGGGAACTGCAGACACAGAACCTGTGATCCGTAAAGCATTAGCTCTCGGTGGCGATGAAGCTATCCGTGTCAATACAGATAATTCCGATGGGTTTTATATTGCATCACAGATAGCCGAAGTAGCAAAACAAGGCCAATACGATCTTATTTTCACCGGGAAAGAAACGATCGACTATAATGGTTCATCTATCGGTGGCATGGTCGCAGAATTGCTCGAGCTTCCTTATGTATCATTAGCTACAAAATTTGAATTAACAGGCACAAAAGCTACTATCAGCCGTGAGATCGAAGGTGGAGAAGAAACATGTGAAGTAGAATTACCTGTTGTAGTGAGTTGTCAAAAAGGTGTGGCGGAGCAGCGCATTCCCAATATGCGTGGCATCATGGCTGCAAGAACCAAACCATTAAAAGTAGTGGAGCCGGTTGCTGTTGATGCATTAACGAACATTGTAAATTTTGAATTGCCCCCGGCGAAAGCAGGTGTCAAACTGGTGTCTGCCGATCAACCTGAAGAATTGGCCAGGCTGTTGCATGAAGAAGCAAAAGCATTTTAATTGAAAATGATTTAATTTATAATGGATAATTTTAATTAACCTATAAATTTTATCTTATGGCAAAAGAAAATATTTTGAAAGAAAAAAGTTTTGGATTTGCTGTGAGAGTTATAAATCTCTACAGGTATCTCAAAAAAAATTATAACGAGTTTATCATTTCGCAACAAATAGTAGCCAGCGGCACTTCGATAGGAGCATTGATCAGGGAAGCAGAGCATGCAGAAAGCACCAAAGATTTTCTTCATAAACTAAACATTGGCCTGAAAGAAGCAAATGAATCAAAATATTGGCTTGATCTTTTGTTTGCAACCGGTTTTATCAATAAAAAAATGTATGAATCATTGAATACAGATTGTGAAGAGCTATTAAAGCTGCTTATCGCCAGCGTTAAAACCGTAAAATCAAAAATCAGAAAATAATTATCCATTATCAATTTTTAAATTATTATTTATTATGCCTGTTTTGATATTTATTGATACTGCAGAAGGACATGTAAAAAAAGCTTCACTGGAAGCAATCTGTTATGGCGCTGCAATCGCCAAACAACTTGCTACCACTACTGAAGGAATTGTTTTGGGCGAAGTAAAGGAAGATCTTGCTGCGTTAGGAAAATACGGAGTAAAAAAGATCCATCATGCGAATAACAATGCATTAAATCACCTCGATGCGCAGTTGTATACCAAAGTGATCGCACGGGCAGCCGAAGCATCCGGGGCCAACGTGATCGTATTATCCAATAATGCAGATGGAAAAGCTATTGCACCAGGGTTATCGGTTCGTTTGAAAGCCGGATTGGTGACCGGCGCTGTGGCATTACCAGATACATCCAATGGCTTTATAGTAAAGAAAAATGTTTTTTCAGGTAAAGCATTTGCAAACGTGTCCATAAAAACGGATACCAAAATCGTTGCGCTTAATCCCAATGCTTATAAAATTGAGGCTGGAGAAGGGGTTGCAGAAGTGGTACCATTCAATGCTACTGTTGATACCGGAAGAATTAAAGTGACCAATATAACTAAAGCCAGTGGTGAAGTACCGTTGACAGAAGCTGAAATTGTGGTCAGCGGCGGAAGAGGATTAAAAGGACCTGAAAACTGGGGCATGTTAGAAGATCTTGCGAAAACATTACATGCAGCATTAGCATGCAGTCGCCCGGTAGCGGATGCACATTGGCGGCCGCATAATGAACATGTGGGACAAACCGGTATTGCCATTGCCCCCAATCTTTATATTGCTATCGGAATATCCGGCGCCATTCAGCATCTTGCGGGAGTGAACCGAAGCAAGACCATCGTGGTCATCAATAAAGACCCGGAAGCTCCTTTTTTCAAAGCAGCAGATTATGGAATTATAGGAGATGCTTTTGAAGTAGTTCCGAAGTTTACGGCTGCGATCAAAAAATTAAAAGGAATATCCTGAATCAGCAGTAATTTCTGTATAAAACAAGAGCGAAATCATTCGAAAAGCCTTCATGAATTGAAGGCTTTAATTTTTATATTTGTGTTCCAAAGCAGATATTACGTTTCATCAAAATGCAGGGGGTATCATGAAGAAGATAGAGCTGGAAATAGTTGCCTTATCGCACAGCATCACGCAAACACATTCTTATGCAGTGGTATTGGGTGAGATCAATGGTTTACGCCGCCTGCCAATTGTGATCGGAGGATTTGAAGCACAAGCCATCGCTGTGGCGCTGGAAAAAATGCAACCCAGCCGACCGCTCACACACGACCTGATGAAAAATTTCATGAACGCTTTTGGGATTGACCTGCATGAGATCATTATCAGCGATCTGCAGGAAGGCATTTTTTATTCCAAGCTGGTCTGTTCTTCTGAAAATGATACGGTGGAAATTGATTCCAGGACCTCGGATGCATTAGCGCTGGCTGTCCGGTTCGGATGCCCCATCTATACCTATGAAAATATCCTTGAAAGTGCCGGCATTCTCATGGAAGATACTCCCGGCGGAAAAAAGAAGAAAGTGAAACAAGAAACGGTTGAAAAAGAATCTACCGGAAAAGAAGATCTGAAAACTATGAGCCTGGAGGATTTAAACCATCTTCTAAACGAAGTGCTGGAAAATGAAGACTATATCCGTGCCATTGCCATTCGGGATGAAATCAATAACAGAAAGAAGAAATAGGCAGTAGACAATCGTCAATTTATTCCATGCTTAGTTTCCCCAACTGCAAGATCAATCTCGGCCTTCATATTCTGCGAAAAAGAACAGACGGATTTCATGACCTCGACACTGTTTTTTATCCATTACCATTGAAGGATGCGCTGGAAGTGATCAGCAATACTGAAAAAAACAAGAACCCAACAGCAACTATTTCATTTACCAGTTCCGGATCTCCGATCGAAATACAAACAGAAGAAAATATCTGTGTAAAAGCGTATCATCTACTGAAAAAAGATTTCCCGCAATTACCTGCCATCAAAATGCACTTGCATAAAATAATTCCAGCCGGAGCAGGATTGGGTGGGGGCAGCGCAGACGGAGCTTTTGCATTACAACTGCTCAATGAAAAATTCAATCTGGGATTGAACACCGAACAACAGAAACAATATGCATTGCAATTAGGAAGTGATTGCCCTTTTTTCATTGTCAATGTACCCTGCGTTGCCACCGGGCGTGGAGAAATCATGGAAGAAATATCATTGGACTTATCAGGCTATAAATTCGTATTGGTAAACCCGGGAATTCATATCAACACCGCCTGGGCTTTTTCACAGATCACTCCTACCCTGCCAAAACGTTCCGTCAAAGAAATTATTCAACAGCCCATTGAAACATGGAAACATGAATTGATCAATGATTTTGAAATCCCGGTTTTTAAAAATTATTCTGAGATCAAAGAAATAAAAGATACACTCTACAGATCAAATGCTGTTTATGCCGGTTTGTCCGGCAGCGGAAGTACGGTGTTTGGAGTTTTCGCAAAAGAAACAAAAACCTCCTTTTCGTTTCCCGCACATTATTTCATCAAAGAATTACCCAGCAAGTTGCAATAAAGCTTCCAGGTCCAGCGGCTCAGTGACCATTTGCAAATTACCCTGCGCATCTCTTGGCCATTGTTCTTTTGGTTTATCCCAATATAATTCCACACCGTTTCTGTCGGGATCATCCAGATATATTGCTTCCGAAACTCCGTGATCGGCAGCGCCGGTCAAAGGATATTTTGCTTCCATTAATCGTTTCAATATTGTCGCCAGGTCTTTTCGTTCGGGATATAAAATAGCAACATGATATAAGCCCGCGGCACGAACCGGAGCCGGTCCTGTGTTTTTGCTATGCCAGGTGTTGAGCCCGATATGATGATGATATCCGCCCGCAGAAATAAACACGGCGCTATCACCGAAGTATTGCTGTATCTCGAATCCAAGAATATCCCTGTAAAATTTCAGCGAACGTTCAATATCAGTGACTTTCAGATGGACATGACCGATTCGTGTAGCGGACGGAATGGTATATGACATAACTTTTTTAATTTTTATTCATTAGGGAAATAACAAATAAGCATCCTTATTCAAAGTTCCGGCATATTTTTTTTAACTTGCATCAAATTTCGGAATATCTATTCAGAATCTTACATAGCACATTTTCTCAGCATCAATCTCGATTTCCTGAATCATCGAGGATAATTTCATGTTGTACCGGGATTTTTCCGACCTGATATTTTTCATTTCACCTTTTAGATTTTCATTTTATGCAAACGACTATTACTATGCCTGAAAAGACACCCTATTATATCGAACTTGAAGAACGATTTGGGGCACATAATTATCATCCTATTCCTGTAGTGTTGAGCCGGGGAAAAGGTGTTCATGTATGGGATGTGGATGGTAAACGCTATTATGATTTTCTCAGCGGCTATTCTTCATTGAACCAGGGACACCTTCATCCGAAAATTCTTGAAGCATTTATTGAGCAATCTCAAAAACTTACGCTGACCAGCCGGGCATTTTACAATGACCAGTTGGGAGAATTTGAACAATTCATCACCAACTATTTTGGTTATGATAAAGTGTTGCCGATGAATACCGGGGTAGAAGCTGTCGAAACCGCTCTCAAACTTTGCCGCAAATGGGCTTACGAAGTGAAAGGTATTCCGCGGGAAAAAGCAACGATCATTGTATGCGAAGGAAATTTTCATGGCCGAACCACCACAGTTATTTCTTTCAGCAGCGACCTGGATGCCAGAAATAACTTTGGCCCTTATACGCCGGGATTTGAACTAATTCCTTACAACGATGTTGAGGCTTTACGAAAAACAATTGCAGGAAAAAATATCGCAGGATTTTTAGTAGAGCCGATCCAGGGCGAAGCCGGAGTTGTTGTGCCTGATGACGGATTTTTATCCAGAGCAAAACAACTTTGCGAACAGAATAATGTATTATTCATCGCAGATGAAATACAAACCGGTCTGGCGAGAACCGGTAAAATGCTTGCCTGTGATCATGAAAATGTCCGACCCGATATTTTGATATTGGGAAAAGCGTTAAGCGGCGGCATGATGCCGGTCAGTGCCGTATTGGCGGATGATGAGATCATGATGACACTTCATCCCGGGGAACATGGCTCCACATATGGAGGAAATCCGCTGGCGTGTAAAACAGCCACGGTCGCTTTACAGGTTTTAAAAGACGAAAAGATGGCTGAGAACGCTGAAGCTATGGGGCAATTGTTCAGAGATGAATTACGAAAATTGCAATCACAACATATCAGTATTATAAGGGGAAAAGGATTGCTGAATGCCATTGTCATCGCTCATCCGAAGAAAGATGCTGCATGGGAATTATGTCTTCAGGTAAAAGAAAATGGTTTACTGGCGAAACCAACTCATGGTGATAAAATTCGCTTGGCTCCCCCTTTGATCATTAATAAAGATCAGGTAATGGAATGCGTGAATATTATCGCTAATTCTTTATCTTGTCTTGATTAATGAAAGATCAGAGCTGAGTAATAAATAACCAACTAAAATTTCATATCAGGCTTATGAGTGTTGATACCCACCTGCACCATGAAGAACAGCATTTGAAAAGCAGCGATCTGCTCACGGACGTTGTAATTGGTATGAGTGATGGACTTACAGTTCCATTTGCATTAGCAGCCGGCCTTAGTGGTGCTGTTTCTTCCACCGGCATCATTGTCATTGCAGGCATTGCTGAGATCTGTGCCGGTTCTATTGCCATGGGCTTAGGTGGTTATTTAGCCGGCAAAACGGAGCAAGATCATTACAACAGTGAAGTGAAACGAGAAATGTATGAAGTGGAACATCTTCGCGAAAGAGAGGTAGCTGAAACAAAAGAATTCTTTGCCAATATCGGATTAAGTGAAGAACTTCAGAATAAGGCAACTGAAGAGATCGCCAAAGATGAAAAGCAATGGGTGGATTTTATGATGAAATATGAATTAGGTTTGGACAAACCTGACCCAAGAAGAGCGACCAAGTCGGCATTAAATATCGGTATCTCTTATATAGCAGGCGGCTTAGTGCCATTAAGCCCTTATTTTTTTGTTTCAACGCCCAGTGAAGGTTTAAAGATATCTGTACTCGTAACGTTGCTTTGCCTTTTTATTTTTGGATTCTTCAAAAGCAAGATCACAGGCGTCAATGCCTGGTGGGGAGCCACAAGAGTTATGCTAATAGGTGCTGCCGCTGCTGCCGCTGCTTTTGGAGTTGCCAGGCTGTTTAATTAAGCTTTACTCTACTATTGTAATACACGCTTTCTTTCTATCGTAAAATTCTTGTATAAATCACGATTCTGCTTTCCTGTACCGGCGAAGTAGTAAGATTTTCGGACAGCCCGGTAGGAAAAATATTTTTTCTTTCTGCCCATATAGGTTTTATAAAAAACGCCCATATCCATTTTAAATATTCTGTAAATCAGATACATATAAAATATAAAAAAAATTACGATTGAATTTTACCATAACTGATCCGGAAAATTTCTTTTTAAAAAGCTTGCATAATCGAGCTTGCCCTGTTATTTTTACGTTCGGATTACGGGAAAACACAGAAGGCGTACCGTAAAATCCGAAGATCCGTAACACTAAATAATCCCGACCCTTTATGAAAAAATCTGTACTCTGTGTAGTTCTGGCTTTTGGTTACATTTTAGCCAACGCCCAAGCTTCCTGCCCCGTTGTTGAGCAATCTACCTTTCATTTTGTTGACCAGGCAAATCCTACAAGCAAAAAGATAAGCTTTACGTATTACAACCCTACTAACGGAAATAAAAGCATTGTTGTAGTTATTAAAGTCAAGAATGTTGTAGTTATAAATGATATAATTGATGCTTCAGGCAACAAAAATCAAGATCGCACTTATACCTCGGCTGCTTTTACTTTTCAAAACTTGTCTGATGTATCAGTAGAGATCACTCCCCATTCAAGCGGAAATGGAGGCGGCTCTGCCTGCTCAGCCACACTTCGTTCTATCGGCGGCGCTTCGCTTCCTGTTACATTTGGTTCTTTCAGTGCAAGCCGTAATCATTCTGCTGTTGTTTTAAAATGGGAAACGCTCACGGAATCCAACAACACCGGTTTTAATGTGGAACGTTATAATAATGCAACTGGTACCTGGGAATCTCTGGCTTTCGTAGCATCGTTATCGAGCAACGGTAACAGCAGTATCAAATTGACTTATCAATATACTGACAACAATGATTCCCGTTCTATCACGCAATATCGCATCAAGCAAACCGACTTTGACGGCAGATCTTCGTATTCTGAGATCCGTGCTGTGCAGGGACAAGATCAAACTGCTAAAACTGTAGTTTTCCCGAATCCCAGCAGCAACGGTACAGTAACTGTTGTGTATCCTGATGCATCAGCCCGTACTATTATGCTGTTCGATATGACCGGAAGAGCAGTAAAGGAATGGAAAAATTATTCTGCTAACAGCCTGCAAATTGATAACCTGACTCCGGGTATGTATAATCTTCGTTCAGCCGGCGCACAAAACAATAATGCTTTTACAGAAAAAATTATTATAGGAAATCTCTAAGAATTACGCTACGTTATTTTGGGACGGATTAGAATAAGCCGGACAGATCTCATCTGTGCCGGCTTTATATTTTAACCGCACTGCTGTTACTTTTATCGTTGGGCAGGTCAATATCGGGGAAGAGCGCTGCTGCCAGCATCAGCACAGAAGCTGGAATCAAAATATAAAATGCCGTTTTTTTTACAGGACATTCGCCCATCTGGCAAAATGAAATAAGAATGTAATTGCGAATAGCCCAGGCGAGGTTCAGGGCGACAATCAAAAGATTACTTCTTTTAGCCCATACTTTAGGGATGAAATGAAAGAACAGAAAAAAGGCGATCAGCAAAAAATGTAAATAGCCGGGTTTCCCGAAACTGGTACCTGCAGACTGAATTCCGCTTACCGTGATATTTTTTGATTCAATAAAAACCCAGGGATACAAGCAGGCAATGGCCAGCGCCACTGCTGCAACAAAACCTATCCATTTCATGAAACGCATGCAACCAATTTAAAATTTATAATTAAATATCAGGAGTTCCCGTATACTTTAATGACCGGTTCTCTTAGTATCGATGCATCTTCACTGCAATAAAAATAGATCACATTGGCAATAGCTTCGGGTTTCACCCATTTGCTGAAATCGGCATCCGGCATTGATTTACGATTTTGTGCTGTATCGATAGTAGATGGAACAATAACACTGGCAACAACATTATGATTTTTTGCTTCATCATTTATCAATTCTGCCAACCGAAATATGAGTGACTTCGTTAATCCATAAGCAATCATCCCTTTGCTATGGTGCATATCCGATCCCGGCCTTGATCCGATCATAAATATTCTACCTGCATTTTGTTCCATCATCTGTGCAAAAACCGGGCGGACGGTATTGTAAGCCGTTTCAAAATTCAGTTTGTATTGTTTCTGAATATCGGAAGTTTTAGTATCAGTTATTTTTCCCATTGCAAAACCGCCCACAGTCAGCACGGCTGCATCAATGCTTCCATATTTTGAGACCACGGAATCAATAAATCTTCCGGCAGCTTCTTCGTTCAATAAATCCACCACAACTTTTTCAAATTTTGAATCGTTGATCTCCATTGTAACCGGGTCATTGGGAATAACTGTACCAATAACATTATACCCACCGGATAAAAATTTTTTCACAACAGCAAGACCCAAATTGCCCGATGCCCCGGTAACGATGATCGTTTTCATCTTTGAAAGATTTTATTGGTATTCTCCAAACACTCCTCTTAACTCATCCGCAATTTCTCCCAATGTGCAATAATGCTCCACTGCTTCTATCACAGTGGGAATAATATTTTCCCCGCTGCTTGCTTTATCATTTAATTGTTGCAGCAGGTTGTCACATTTTGCATGATCCCGGTTATGGCGCAGTGTATTCAGTTTTTCTACCTGCACCTGCCGGATATGATCGTCCACTTTCAGCAATGGAATAGTGTCTTCCTGTTTCGTATGAAATTTATTGAGCCCAACAATGATCTTTTCTCCCGTTTCTATTTGCCGTTGGTATTCATAAGCGCTGCGGGCAATCTCATTCTGAATAAAATTGGCTTCGATCGCCGGTACACTACCTCCCATTGCATCGATCTTATGAATCATTTCCCCTGCTTTTTCTTCCATCTCATTTGTCAATGATTCCACGAAATAAGAACCACCCAGCGGATCAGCAGTATCTGCAATACCGCTTTCAAATGCTGCGATCTGTTGGGTTCGCAAGGCGATCCTTGCGGCTTCTTCTGTGGGCAAACTTAATGCCTCATCATATCCATTCGTATGCAATGATTGTGTACCACCCAATACCGCAGCCAATGTTTGAATAGTAACCCTTGAAATATTGTTGAGCGGTTGTTGTGCGGTCAATGTGCTTCCGCCGGTCTGCGCATGAAACCGAAGCATCATTGCTTTTTCATCGGTAGCACCAAACTCTTTCATGATCTTCGCCCACATTCTTCTCGCTGCCCGGAACTTTGCCACTTCTTCAAACAAATTATTATGCGCATTGAAAAAAAACGAGAGTCGTTTTCCAAACACGTCAATATCCAATCCTTTTTCCAATGCTGCTTTTACATAGGCTTTTCCATTGCTTAAGGTGAATGCGATCTCCTGCACCGCAGTACTTCCTGCTTCACGGATATGATAACCGGAAATAGAAATGGTATTCCATTTTGGCAATTCATGACTGCACCATTCAAAAATATCGGTGATGATGCGCATGGAAGGTTTAGGCGGATAGATATATGTTCCTCTTGCAGCATATTCTTTCAAAATATCATTCTGCACCGTTCCGGATATTTTTTTCAGATCAGCACCTTGTTTTTTTGCTAATGCTACATAAAGAGAAAGTAAAATGAAAGCCGTAGCATTGATGGTCATGGATGTTGAAACATCTTCCAGCCTAATTCCTTTAAACAGCGCCTCCATATCTTCAATCGAATCTATTGCCACTCCCACTTTTCCCACTTCACCTTCTGATAACTGGTGATCGCTATCATAACCAATTTGCGTCGGAAGATCAAAAGCCACACTCAACCCCATCACGCCTTGTGATAATAAATAATGATACCGTTTGTTACTTTCTTCTGCGGTAGAAAATCCGGCATATTGGCGCATGGTCCATAATTTTCCACGGTACATGTCGGCCTGAATGCCACGGGTAAAAGGAAACGTACCGGGATGCTGGTTGCCGGTTCCCGGTACATCCCTTTCAGCATACACTTTCTTTATTTCTATTCCGCTATCTGTAAATTTTTTATTTTCTGACATGATGCATTCTTTAATAACCGGTACCCCGATCTTACTTCATCAGTTTCTTTGCCTCATAATTCAAGGCTTCCAGTACAATACTGTGCAAAGCGCCTTTTTTCTGACTCATTACAAATTCCAATAAGCGTTTATTCAGATCCATTGCGGTAGCACCTTCCGGTAAGGTGGCAGCCACCTGGTTAATAACCAGCATATTTTGTTCTTTCAAATTCCGAACTGCTTCCCATGCTACCGGGCTGACATAGATCTGTTGTGTAGCATTATATTCATATTCCTGCTTGATCGATTCCAGCAAGAGCAGTTGCATTTCTTTGGCATTCATTCCGGGTTGATTGGCACGGCTCACCAGGTTGGGCAACGCAATCCGCTCAGTCAGCATCACCAGTCTTTCATACGCCTGCAACTGAAGCGGTTTCGTATTGAAAGTGGAACTTTCAGTTACTGCTTTTTTTTGCTGCTGATTTGCCCGGAAAAAAGTGATCAATGAAACCAGGATCGCTGCTGTGGCAATAATGAGTGCAATTGTGTTTTGATCCATTGACTTTTTTTAAGATGGACAAAAATAATAAGAAGTTACCTGTTTGAGTTTTAAAACTGTAAACAGCCTATGCTGTTAAATTCCTTTTGTCGAAAAGCAGCGATTGGCTGCTGTAAAAAAGATGTTTTATTTTTGCAGTATGGAAACTTTAATGATCACACCAGTGACCTTCACCGAAAGTGCTATCAAAGAGATCAGGAGATTGATGAATGAACCGGACTTTGATCGGTCGCAATATTTACGTATTGGCGTTAAAGGCGGCGGCTGCTCCGGCATGACTTATATACTCGATTTCGATCAGCCGGATGCAGACGATAACCGGTTCGAAATTGAAGGCATCAGATGCATCATGAATAAAGCGCATGAAATTTACCTTTATGGAATGGAGGTAGATTGGGAAGGGGGACTGAACAGCCGTGGTTTCACTTTTAAAAACCCCAATGCTGCCACCACCTGTGGCTGCGGTACCAGTTTCGGAGTGTAATAAGTGTTGGTTTGTTTAAAAAGATAACAATAAAAATCCCGTCGTGCAGTAAGCGTGACGGGATTTTTTATACTTTAATTTCGGTGCTTTTATGATTTCGCTGTTGCCGGCTTAGCGGTTGTTTTCTTTTTATCATCCATTCCTGCATCGGCAACGCCAAGAGGCCTTTTCTTGGCAAGGTCCACTAATATCGGAGCTGCCACGAAAACAGAAGAATAGGTACCAGTGATCACCCCCACCAACATGGCGAATGCAAATCCTCTTGTTACTTCGCCGCCTACGAGGAATAAGATCAGGATGGTGAGAAACACGGTCAGTGATGTCATGATCGTACGACTCAGTGTATCGTTCACTGCCCTGTTGATGATGGTTGCTTTGTCTACACCACGCATTTCACGGGCATATTCACGGATCCGGTCAAATACGATCACCGTATCGTTCATAGAAAAACCGATCACCGTCAACACTGCCGCAATGAAGTGCTGGTCAATTTCGAGCGGGAATGGAACAATTTCTCTCGCAAAAGAAAATACTGCCAGCGTCACCAAGACATCGTGCAACAATGATACGATCGTTCCCAAAGAATATCGCCAGTCTCTGAATCGGATGAATATATACAGGAAAATGATCAATAGTGCAAAAATGGTCGCTTTCACAGCGCCTTTTTTCAAATCGTCAGAGATCGTTGGTAATATTTTTTTAGAGCCGAGAATTCCGGTAGCGTTATAATTTTTGAGTTCCGTCATCAGTTTTCGCTCCACGATTGAATCCACATCCTGTCCTGTAGAGTCGATCAGGTAAGCTGTAGTGATATCCAGGGTTTTGGTATCGCCAACCGTTTTGATGATCGGGCTTTCATTATCAAAAGTTTTTTTCAGGTCATCTCTTATCTGTTCCACTTTAGCAGGTTCGCTGAAACCAACCGTATAGCTGCGGCCTCCTTTGAATTCTACCCCTTCATCAAATCCGTTAAAGAAAGACGCAATGCCCATGACCAACACTACCACAGAAATTACGTAAGCGATCTTTCTGTATTGTATGAATTTGATATTGGCGTGTTGGAATATCTTACGGGAAACACCTGTAAAATATTGCAGGTGGCGTTTTTTACTGGTAAACCAATCAGTAACCCAGCGGCTCACTAATATTCCGCAGAATAATGACAGCAGGATACCGAGGATCTGTGTCGTTGCAAAACCTTTTACCGGTCCCAGCCCAAAATAAAACAGGATGATCGCTGTCATCAATACGGTAACGTGTGCATCAAGTACGGGAGGTAAAGATCGTTTATACCCTTCATTGATCGCAGGGATGTAACCTTTGCCCCGGGTCAATTCTTCTTTGATACGTTCATAGATAATTACATTCGTATCCACGGCCATACCGATGGTCAATACTAAACCTGCGATACCGGGTGCAGTTAGTGTAGCATGCAATGCAGATAATACCCCGACTGTGAAAAGAAGGTTCAGTACCAGAGCGATATTGGCGATCCATCCGCTGCTGTTATAGTAGATCAGCATCAGGAGGAAGATCACGATGAATGAGATAGCAAATGCTTTCATACCGCCGTTTATCGCTTCTTTACCCAATGTAGGCCCTACCTGTTGTTCTGCAACAATTTTGGCAGGCGCCGGTAATTTTCCGCTCTTCAATATATTGGCAAGATCCTGCGCTTCCTGTTCGGTAAAATTACCTTCGATGCTGGAGCGTCCACCTTCGATCTTGTCATTGACTCTGGGAGCAGAATAGATAACATTATCCAATGCGATCGCAATGAACTTGCCTTTATTCTGCCCGGTCATATCAGCCCAAACCCTTGAACCGGTAGGATTCATGGACATGGTCACTTCCACTTTTCCGGTAAGCTGATCATAATCCTGTCCGGCGTTGGTAATAGCATCACCTTCCAGTTTTGCTTTATCACGGCCGTAAGTTTTAATTCCATACAAGGGAAGAATGCCTGCTTTCTTTTCCTGGTCATTCTCAGGAATGCCGTACATAAAATATAGATCAGAAGGAAATTGAATCCGTATTGAAGGCGATTCCAGGTAACTTCTGACCAAAGACGTATCGGTTTCTTTTACATAACCGATAATTCCATTATCAATTGGCCTTCCCGACTGATCAACACTAAATTGAATATAATTGCTTAAATGTTTTTTCGAATCGTCTGCAGCAGTATTGGCCGTAGTTTGTTGCTGACTGGTTCCTGTATCTTTTGCTGTGATCTGGCTCAACTGAGTGGAAAGATTATGAGAAGTGTCGCTGGCTTTCGCAGTTTTATTTTTTGCAGTATCAACATTCTTTTTTGCGAGATCCTGCTTTTTCGCTGTGGTATCAGCAGATTTACCAGTGGTATCTGCCGACTTTACTTTTCCACCCATCATTGCAAAAAAAGCATCATCAGCTTTTTGAAGGCTTCCATTTTTTACCAATTCATCAATTCCATACAATTCCCAGAACTGAAGATTGGCAGAAGATTGCAAATATTTTCTGACCCGCTCTTTATCCTGGATGCCGGGCAATTCGACCGTGATAATGCCACGTTGTTTATCCGGGTTAATACTGGGCTGTGCCACACCAAACTGGTCGATACGTGTAGTGAGCACTTTGAAAGTGCGGTCAAATGCATCATTGGCTTCTTTACGCAAAGCATTTTCTACTTTGCTGTCATTATCGTTGATATTGATCGTCTCTTTGTTTGCTGAAGCAAATATGGAAGCAAGACGGCCATTCGGATTGATCTTTTTGTATTCGTCTACAAATAGGGAAATAAAATCTGCATTGCTGTTGGCTTTTCTTTTATCAGCATTTTGCAATGCCTGCAGGAAAGCGGGGTCATGAGAATTGTTTGACAACGCACGGAGTAATCCGGACATTTCCACTTCCAGGGTTACGTTCATACCTCCCTGCAGATCGAGACCCAAATTCAATTCATTTTCTTTAGCTTTTTCATAGCTGATCTTTCCTGTAGGGCCATAGGTTACAGTAACATCTTTGGTGCTATCCAGCAATCGCTTCAGGCGATCATTGTAAATCTTGCTGAGTGAATCCGGTAGTTGTGCAGCTGATGAATATTTTGCTGCTTGCGGATAGAGTGTTTTTACATAGCTCAATGCACGGGCTTCCATTTTTTTCTCATGGCTTTTAATAAACCACGTAAAAGAAAGCTGGTACAGAGAAACTACAATCAGAACAATGGTGAAAAAACGGACCAAACCTTTCAGTTGCATACAATTTTTGGTTTATATTTCAGTACCTAAAACAATGAGTTATCCCAGGCCTGAGGTTATTTTTTTAGAGTGGGCAAAGATAGCCTTTTCGGATTAATTTTTCCCAATTAAAAAGAGCTTGTTTTCTGCTGGTTTATAAAAACTTAATGGCAGTCCGCCTTATCTTTGAAAGGCTATGAGGAAGTTGGCACAAATCGTTTGCAGCATATTTGTTTTTATGAGCACACTCCTTTCCTGCGGTCCCGGCCGCCAGGCGGCAAAAAAAACTTTAGGAAATGATGTTTTTTTTCTGAAACTTCTGGAAAGTGATCCTTTTCTTTCAGATAGCATCCTGAAGAATAAAGATGCACTGCGGCTGCAAATTATCTATACTCAAATTGACCGGAAAAAGAATGGTAAACCAAATTTCACCGATCATTATTTCAATGTAGATACCAATACATATTTTTATCCCGCTTCCACCGTAAAACTCCCGATCGCTTTACTGGCTTTGCAAAAACTTCATGATCTTAATATACCCGGTCTCGATAGAAATACCACAATGATCACTGAAGCTAATTACAGTGGACAAACCCCCGTTTATAATGATCCTACCACTGCCGACGGAAGGCCCACCGTTGCGAATTATATCAAAAAAATTTTCCTGGCAAGTGATAATGACGCATTCAACCGTTTGTATGAATTTTTAGGACAGGAATATATCAACAACACTTTGCATCAAATGGGATATGAAGATGCGCAAATACTGCATCGGCTGAATATAAGTTTGAGCGAAGATCAAAACCGGCATACCAACCCGGTACGTTTTTTTGATGCAAACGGAAAGATGATCTATGAAAAACCTGCTGAATTCAGCCAACTGGTTTATGCCAATCGCACTACCAAACTGGGCAATGGATATTTAAGCGATGGTAACATAATAAACGAACCTTTGGATTTTTCTAAAAAGAACCGACTGTCAATACAAGACCTTCACTCCATCATGAGGAGTGTGATCTTTCCTCAAGCAGTTCCGGCGAAACAGCGTTTCCATCTTTCAGAAGACGATTATGCTTTTGTGAGAAAATATATGTCCATGTTTCCGAGGGAATCTCAATATCCTTTTTATGACAGCACAGAATACGGCGACACTTATGTAAAGTTTTTATTATTCGGCGGAGCAAAAAACTGGCCCGACAGTACTATCCGCATTTTCAATAAGCCCGGCGATGCCTATGGTTTCATGCTCGATATAGATTATGTCGCCGATTTTAAAAACAATATTGAGTTCATGGTGTCGGCGGTGATCTACTGCAACAGCGACGGCATTCTCAATGATGATAACTATGATTACAATACCGTCGGGTATCCTTTCTTCAGGCACCTGGGCCAGGTAATTTATAATTATGAATTAAAAAGAAAACGGCACCATTCACCTGATCTTTCATCCATGCGATTTAATTACACAGACCAGAATCCATAATCGCAATTGAATCCCTACATTTGCGCAGCAATTAAAATTTAGTATGCATTTATCTTCCCGATTGAAACTTTTCAATGAACCGGAAACTCTCAAAATGGCAAAACTGGGGCGTGAATTGCGGGCAAAAGGACTTGATGTGATCGACCTGAGTCTTGGAGAACCTGATTTTGATACACCGGAACATATCAAACAGGCAGCAATCAAAGCCATTCATGATAACTGGAGCCATTATCCTCCTGTTGCCGGCTATCCAGATCTGCGCGAAGCCGTTTGTTTTAAATTCAAAAGAGATAATGCCCTTGATTATAAGCCTGAAAATATCATTATATCTGCCGGCGCCAAACAAAGTTTGGCCAATGCAGTGTTGGCAGTAGTAGATAAAGGCGATGAAGTAGTCATTCCGACTCCGTATTGGGTCACTTATTCTGAAATTGTAAAACTAGGCGAAGGCGTGCCAAGACTGATAAGAACTTCCATTGAAAACAAATACAAACTCACTGCGAAAGAACTAGAATCACATATCACTGATAAAACGAAGCTTTTCATTTTTTCATCACCCTGCAATCCGACCGGATCAGTATACAGCAAAGAAGAATTGAAAGCGTTGGCAGATGTGTTTGCCAAATATCCCCAGGTATTCATTATCTCGGATGAGATCTATGAATACATCAATTTTATAGGCAAGCATGAATCTATTGCTCAATTTGATTTTATCAAGGATCGAGTGATCATCATCAATGGATTGAGCAAAGGGTTTGCGATGACAGGATATCGCCTCGGTTATATTGCTGCGCAAACGGATGTAGCCAAAGCCTGTGAAAAATTGCAAGGTCAATTTACCAGCGGTACTAATTCCATTACTCAGCGTGCCGCCATCACAGCATTGACCACAGATCTTCGTCCCACGGAAGCGATGGTCAAAGAATTTGAACGGAGAAAAAAGAAAGTGATGGAATTTCTTGCTGAAATTCCCGGATTACAATGTGTGGAGCCAGACGGCGCTTTTTATGTTTTTCCCACTGTAAAATCTTATTTCGGAAAAACAGATGGCAAGGAGATAATAAAAAATGCCGATGATCTGTGCATGTATTTGTTGCACACTGCTCATGTATCCACCGTTACGGGATCAGCATTTGGAGAACCGGATTGTATCCGCATTTCTTTCGCCAACAGCATGGCAAAGATCGAAGAAGCATTCAAACGATTGAAAGGAGCGTTTGGAGAACTGAAGTAAGTTTTGCTGCTCGTAATTATCTCAATTATTTATGCGAAGGCCGTGATAAGCTGATGAGTTTTTGATGCAATTCCAAAACCTGTGGAATCAGTAACTGAGTTTCATCATTTACCAAAATAAAATCACAAAGGCTCATTTTTTCTTCTTCATTCATTTGCTTGCCCAGGCGTTTCATCACTTCCTCCCTGCTTACTCCATCTCTTTTCATTACTCGCTCAATTCGCAATTCCTCCGGGGCGGTAACACCAATTACATGATCAAGCATTTTATCGGCGCCACTTTCAAATAGCAACGCTGCTTCCTTAACAGCATAGGGTGCAGTTTGCCTTTTCATCCATTGTTCCGCATCCCTGATCGTAGCGGGATGCACGAATGAATTCAATAGATTTAATTTTACAGGATCATTGAAAACAACTGCAGCCATGTATTGGCGGTCGAGTTCATTATTTTTGTAAGCTTGCTCTCCGAAATTTTTCTTTAGTAAAGATTTTAATTCTTCATCAGTATTCATGAGTTGTTTGGCTGCATCATCGGCATAATATACAGGAATGCCGAGCAGCTCAAAGAGCTGCGCTACGGTACTTTTTCCGCTGCCAATGCCGCCTGTTAAGCCGATCGTAAGCATGTTTAAATTTCAAATTTCTAACTACAAGTTCCGAATAAAATAAAAAATCTCAAAGCTTTGCCGGCTTTGAGATCTTCTGAAACTTTTATTTCGCTCTGTTATTTTTTATCTGTTCCGGTTGCCGCTTTGTTCAATGCAGCTGTCCAATCCATACTGATCGCAGATTTTTCAATCTTGATATAACTACCCGGACTCACTTCAAGATTCAGAGTTCCATCGTCATTGATCTTATTGATGGTACCGTGAATGCCTGCAATGGTAACGATCTTATCTCCTTTCTGAAGATTCTCAATAAAATTCTTTTGGTTCTTTGCTTTTTTAGCTTGTGGACGTATGAAGAACAACCAAAATACCAGGATCATTAATCCCAAAAAGATAAATTGGAATCCGCCGAAACCGGATGCTCCGCCGCTTTGACCACTACCGCCAGTTCCGGTGCCGCCCGGAGGAACACATGCCGTAAATGAAATTGCTACTACAAATGATGCGAGATAAGAAAAAATTGATTTCATGTTTGTTTAAATTTATTTGAGCCTTAATAAAAAAATTTTATTTCGTCACTTCCACTTTGAATGTAAGCATTTGCGGATTCGGTTTGGTGTTTGCTGAAACATAGATCTCTTTTGTATTCAGTCCTTCACGGTTCTCGCTGTTGAATTTGGCCCTGATCACACCTTCCTGGCCGGGAGTATAAGGTTCAGTAGGTTTTTCAGGAATGGTGCAACCACAACCGGCGCTGACATCCGTGATCACCAGGTTTTTGGTACCTGTATTCTTAAAACGAAATGCTACTTCCACAATTTGTCCCTCTTTCACTTTGCCCAGGTCAGAAACTGTTGAATCCAGCCATTGAATTGTGGTGTAATTGCTGGAATCTTTCAAAACTTTATCCTTCTGCTCCTGCGTCATCCCTGATGCATCTGCTTTTTTATCATTGCTGTTACAGGCTGTAATGATCGCAGTGACTGCCAAAAGAAACACTAATTTTTTCATAGATGATGATTTTAGTTTCAATTATCGGGAGGCAAAGGTAGAGAAAAGCGATGAGCCCTGAACCCCGGCATCAGACTTTCTTGTATTCCACTTTGTGCATTTTTCCCTGCTGCACCAGCTCTTTGTGAATATTATCCAATATACCATTGACGAACTGGCCGCTTTGGGCCGTGCTGTATTCTTTAGCGAGGTCAATATATTCGTTGATCGTGACTTTTGGCGGGATGGTCTCGAAGTATAAGAATTCTGCCACTCCCATTTTCATCAATATCATATCCAGCAAAGCGATCCGTTCCGGATCCCAGTTCTTTAATTTGGGAATGATCAGGCTCTCCAGGTAATCTTTTTTTTCCAGTACTGTTTTCAAAAGATCTTTTGCAAACAGTTCCTTGTCCGGGCTGACCATTTGTTTAAAATTAAATGTGCCGGGCTTTTGCAGATAGGCTACGATCAGCTGAACCACCAATTCTCCGTCATCATCCCAGTTGGAAAAATTATCTTCAATATGAGCCACAAATGCTTCATTGGCCAGCAGCATATCATTCAAAATAAATTCTATGATCTTTTTTTCACTGCTTTTATCTCTGCCTTCTGCGGTGATGTATTGTTTGTATTCGGTGGTCCCAGTAAGATCATGATAAATTTTTCGAACCAGTTCTTTATCGCTGATCAACTCCGGTTTCTCTTTGGCAAATTGTTCTTTTAAATGTTCATCTGCCAGCAATTTCCGGATCACTTCATTATCCGAAATTTTAGTATTAACGTGAAGATCTTCGTAGGTAGGAAGGTGTTTAGAGGCCCGGTTGCGGGAATCTGTTTTCGCATACCCGGTTACTTCTGTCAAAAAATAAATGAAGTATACCAATAAAGAACGGGTCTGTTCAAAATGTTCCTGCAGGATTTTCTGAGGTTCGCCGGGTTTTGCCTGGTTGTCCAGCGTCATCATAGTGTACAGGGTTTGCATCACTTTTACCCGGATATTTCTTCTGCTGATCATTATCAAGAACTGTTTGAAGGGCCGAAATTAAGTATTTGAAGCATATATCAGCTGCCTGTCATTATTCTTTTTTAAAATTTAATTTTAAATACGGAAATTAGAGTGGCAATTAAATTTTATTGTATGAAAAAAAAATATCTCTTTATATTTTTCCTTCTCGGATTAAATGCCGCTTATGCACAGGACAATACCACTAATACGCTTGCTGACCGAAGGATGATCGACCAGGTATCAGGGAGCCTGCTTTATATTTATCAATATGAAGATATAAAAGGAAGTTCTTTATTGTATGACAACTGGCTGCCCGGGATGGTGATCTTAAACAACCATGCTGTTTTTAAAAATGTGAATTTGAAATTTGATGTGAAAGACAATGAATTTGTATTTAACCGGAATGACTCCGCTTTTCAACTCAGTCCTGACGCAACAGAAGTAAGGTTATATCAAAAAAATGGCGACTCACTCGTTTTCAAAAATGGGTATGAAATCAACAACGGGATACGATCGTCAAAATACCTTCAGGTGCTGGTGGATGGGAACCTGACTTTTTTAAAATACCTGAAAAAAGATATAGAAGAATACAGTGAATATGGCGATGCCACCAACTACAAGCGATTCGTAGAAATGTATGAATACTACATTTACAAAGGCGGTAAAGCAGCGACCGTTCATTTGAACAAAAAAGAACTTCAAAACCTGCTTACGGATAAATGGGATAAAGTAAGCCAGTATATGTCACAAAATGGCTTGTCTGGCAAAGACGAGAAGAGCTTTATCGCCGCTATCCGCTATTATAATTCACTTTGAACAGCCATATTATAATATCAGTTTATCTCTTCGTAATTAAAGGCCAGGCTCAATAAAAGTGAAAATTTGTCTTTCCTTACGACATAAATGAAAATTTTGCATAGGCCAAAGCGCTACTGACTGAAAAATTGGCTTTTTTAAGCGACTGGTACATATTTCGTATACCTTTGCCGCCCGCCATTGAAGACTACGGCGGCAGAATAAAACCAGGACATTTCATTTCAAAAACAAAAATCAATACAACTATGGCTAAAAAGTTAAATGTTACCCCGCTGCACGATAGGGTAATTGTGAAGCCGGCTCCTGCCGAAGAAAAAACTGCCGGTGGAATTATCATTCCGGACACTGCAAAGGAAAAGCCCCAGCGTGGCACAGTAATAGCTGCCGGGCCCGGCAAAAAAGATGAGCCGGTAACCGTTAAAGAAGGAAATACTGTTCTGTACGGCAAATATGCCGGAACTGAGATCACTATCGATGGTGAAGATTACCTGATCATGAGAGAAAGTGACATTCTTGCAATCGTTTAATTAGCTGATTTGGCAAAACGATAATGAGCCAATTAAAATAAATCATTATCACATGAATCAAATTAACTAATTATCAAATCAAATTTTATGGCAAAACAATTATTCTTCGACATTGAAGCCCGCAATAAGATGAAAAAAGGCGTGGATGTTCTGGCCAATGCGGTAAAAGTAACCCTGGGCCCTAAAGGACGTAATGTGGTCATTGAGAAAAAATTCGGTGCTCCCGCTGTTACTAAAGACGGTGTCACCGTTGCAAAAGAGATCGAATTGGAAGATGCTATTGAGAACATGGGTGCACAAATGGTAAAAGAAGTTGCCTCCAAAACTGCAGACATTGCCGGCGATGGTACAACCACGGCTACCGTACTGGCACAATCCATCATCAGCGAAGGTTTGAGAAACGTAGCAGCTGGCGCTAACCCGATGGATCTGAAAAGAGGTATCGAAAAAGCTGTAGTAAAAGTGGTGGAGCATCTGAAATCACAATCACAAACTGTAGGTACTGACAGCAAGAAGATCCAGCAGGTAGCTGCTATCTCCGCAAATAACGATGAAACTATCGGTAAACTGATCGCTGAAGCATTTACAAAAGTTGGAAAAGACGGTGTGATCACTGTTGAAGAAGCCCGTGGCACTGAAACTACGGTTGAAGTAGTAGAAGGTATGCAATTCGACCGTGGTTATATCTCGCCTTACTTTGTAACCAACAGTGAAAAAATGGAAGCCGAAATGGATAAGCCTTTCATTCTGATCTATGACAAAAAGATCAGCAACATGAAGGATATTCTCCATATTCTTGAAAAAGTTGCTCAACAAGGTGCTCAATTGCTCATCATCGCTGAAGACCTGGAAGGCGAAGCACTCGCTACACTGGTGGTAAACAAACTCCGTGGTACTTTGAAAGTAGCTGCAGTAAAAGCTCCTGGTTTCGGCGATCGCCGCAAAGAAATGCTTACTGACATCGCTACTTTGACCAAAGGTATTGTGATCAGTGAAGAGCAAGGTTACAAACTGGAGAATGCCGACATCTCCTATCTCGGCCGTGCTGAAAGGGTTGTGATCGACAAAGACAATACTACCATTGTAGGCGGAAAAGGTAAAAAAGAAGATATCAATGCCCGCATCAACCAGATCAAAGCGCAAATTGAAACTACCACTTCAGATTACGATAAAGAAAAATTACAGGAACGTTTGGCAAAACTCAGCGGTGGTGTTGCAGTATTACAGGTTGGCGCTGCTACTGAGGTAGAAATGAAAGAAAAGAAAGACCGTGTAGATGATGCATTGCATGCTACCCGTGCCGCAGTGGAAGAAGGTATAGTTCCCGGTGGCGGCGTTGCATACATCCGCTCTATAGAGTCATTGGAAAAAATGAAAGGAGAAAATGATGATGAGACCACTGGTGTCAGCATTGTGAAAAGAGCTTTGGAAGAGCCGCTTCGCCAGATCGTAGAGAACGCCGGAATCGAAGGTTCTATTGTAGTTCAGAAAGTAAAAGAAGGAAAAGCTGATTACGGATTCAATGCAAGAACCGATGAGTATGAGAACCTGTTAAAAGCAGGTGTGATCGATCCGACCAAAGTAACCCGCATTGCATTGGAAAATGCAGCTTCTATTGCCGGAATGTTGTTGACCACTGAATGTGTGGTTGCTGATAAACCGAAAAAAGAAGAAGCTCATGTTCATCCGGGCGGCGCTCCTGGTATGGGTGGAATGGACTACTAAGAAAATCCTTTTAAAAATAACGACCAATCCCGTTTGCCACTATGCAAACGGGATTTTTTTATCTTTTAGCAACGCCGGGCCAATTTAAACCGTTGAGGTAATAACCGTTCTTATATCTGTTGCAGCGGATTGATTATCTTTAAAGCCCGAATACAAATGTCCGTTTATGAATAAACTTTGCCGGTTCTTTCTCATTATCCTGTTTCCTGTTTCACTTTCGTTTTCATCATACTCTCAGAACAATTTTTTTACCGATGCCGGGGCCAATGTTGCGTTGAAGACTACCGGCAAAAGAGTAATAACACCTGAAAAATATCGTACCTCTGTTCTGGACAACCAGTCCCTGAAAAATTTTTTATGGTCCTTACCTTCTGAAAAGAATATTGAGAATAAAAACCAGGCTCCTGTCCTTGAATTGCCAATGCCTGATGGCAGTATGGCAAAATTTCATATTTGGGAAAGCCCGATCATGGAACCGGGTCTTGCAGAAAAATATCCTGAAATTAAAACTTTTGAAGGCCAGGGAATTGATGACCCATATGCAACAGTTCGATTCGATTACAATCCTTATTTCGGTTTCAGTGCGCAAATTTTATCTGTAAAGGGAAATACGTACATCGATCCTTATTCAAAAGGAGATATTACCTATTATCAATCCTATTATACAGATGATAACAAACGAAATCCGGTCTTTATATGTAACACTCCCCAGGATTCAGTATCAAATACAGAAAACGCAATGAGAACAGAAGCTAATTGTCGCGGCACACAATTGTACACATACCGGTTGGCATTGGCTTGTACCGGAGAATATGCCGTGGCAGTTTGTTCACCCAATCCTGCTACAGTACCAGCTACTCTTGCAGCTATGGTCACATCAATCAATCGTGTTGATGGTGTATATGAATCGGAGCTTGATATCAGGATGGTCTTAATTGCAAACACCGATCAGCTGATTTATCTGGATGGTACCACCGATCCATATACAAATAATAACGGCAGTACAATGCTTGGCCAAAACCAAACCAATATAGATGCCGTTATCGGCACCCCCAATTATGATTTCGGACATGTATTCAGCACTGGTGGTGGTGGAATTGCAGCGCTGGGTGTTGTATGTGTGAATGGAAGTAAAGCAGAAGGTGTAACAGGATTACCGAATCCGGTTGGAGATAACTTCGACATAGATTATGTAGCTCATGAAATGGGACACGAATTCGGCGCTCACCACCCCTTTAATAGTAGTGCCGGCAATTGCGGGGGTGGTAATCGCACTGCTTCTACTGCATATGAAGTTGGTAGCGGTACCACGATCATGGCATATGCAGGAATTTGCAGTTCTGACGATATTCAGCCACACAGCGATCCATTCTTTCATGGAATCAGCTTTGACGAGATCAGTACTTATATTGCCGGAACAGGAGGCAGCTGCGCTGTGATCACCAGCACCGGAAATAATATTCCTGTTATTACTTCCATGAACAATAACGGCGCTAATATTCCTGCCAGCACTCCTTTTACTTTGAATGCCACAGCTACCGATCCTGACGGAGATCCATTGACCTATTGCTGGGAAGAATGGGACTTAGGCCCCAGCACAACATGGAACGGTGGAAATACTAATACTACAAGTCCGCTCTTTAAGTCCCGCCGTCCAAAAACAACAGGCAGTCGCACATTTCCGGACTCAAGTCTCATTCTAACGAACTATACACTTTCATCCAATGACCTGAATGGTTTAATAATGGATGGCAATAAAGGTGAAACCCTTCCTACTGGCTCCCGGACTATGAATTTCAAATTGACAGTAAGAGATAATCGTGCTGGTGGCGGCGGTGTCACTTCGGGAGGAACTGGCGGTTGCCAAACTGATTTCAATGCGCCGTTTAGTATTCACGTTGTAGGAGGTACCGGTCCTTTTGTGGTCACCTCACCAAATGGAGGAGAAAATATTATCGGCGGTTCTACAATAACGGTAACCTGGAATGTAGCCGGTACCGATGCTTCGCCGATCAGCGCTGCTAATGTAAAAATTTCATTATCTACTGACGGTGGCCTCACCTATCCTACTGTCCTTACAGCCAGTACTTCAAATAATGGTTCGGCAAGTGTTACAATCCCCAATACACCTACTTCAACGGCCAGGATCAAAATAGAACCGGTAGGCAATATTTTCTTTGATATATCGGATGCAAATTTCAGCATCATTAATCCCGGCGCACCTTTTATTACTACTCAACCGGCAAGCGCAGCAGCATGTGTTGGTAACAATACGACATTCAGCGTTTCCGCTGCAGGACTTAACCTTACTTATCAATGGCAGTTAAGTACGGATGGAGGCGCTAATTTCAATGATATTGCTTCAGCAACATCCAACAGCTATACGGTAAATTCAGTCACACTTGCGATGAACAATTATCAATACAGGTGTGTGATCACCGGAACTGTGGCTCCTGCAGCTACTTCCACTGCTGCTGTGTTGACTGTAATTGCACCAGTAACGATTACTACTCAACCTTCTAATGCTTCTGTTTGTGCCGCCGGCCCACTTACTGCAGGCAATGTCAGCTTTACTGTAGCAGGCAACAGTGTTCAAACCATCAATTATCAGTGGCAGGTAAGCACAGATGGCGGAATTACTTTTAATAATATAAATAGTGCGGCCGGAAAAATTGCCACGTTAGCTCTTTCTGCATCAGATGTGAGTTTGAACAATAACCAATATCGCTGTTTGCTATCCAACGCAACTTGTACCGTCCCTACTGTTTCTAATCCGGTAACGCTAACAGTATATAATTTGCCAACAGTAAATTTATCTGCCTCTCCTTACACGCATTTATTCCCGGGGTTAATCACAACTTTAACGGCTACTCCAACACCTGCAACAGGAACTAATTTTGCATGGTATAAAAATTCAAGTCTTATTTCAGGACAAACAAGCAATTCGCTTTTAGTAGATGTTAGTGGCCTGGGAAAGTACCAGGTGATTGTTTCAGATGCCAATGGATGTAGTAACAACTCATCGGTTATTACTATTGCCGATTCTGCCAGCAGCAAATTGTTTATATACCCCAATCCGAATCTGGGACAATTCACAGTTGCCTATTATAATCCCGGAGGCATAAATACCCAGCAAATAATCACGATTTATGATTCACATGGCGCCAAAGTGTACAACGGTACATTTGCCGTCAGCAATCCATACCAACTGCTCAGTGTTGATATGAAGATCCCGGCAAGGGGCATCTATTATGTGGTTGTTGGAAATGCCAGCGGGAAGAAATTGGCGGAAGGAAAATTACTTATTCATTAACTTTCTCCATAAAATCTTGGAAATCCTGCTTTTTTAAGCAGGATTTTTTTTGAAAATCGAAGTTTTACTAATTGACGGATAACATCTATGCTCTATCTTAGCCTTCACAAATCATTGCTCTTTTTCACAATTCTGGCCGATCCACAATCCTAACCGTACCTGTTAATCTTTCCGGGAAAAACAATTAGTATCCGGCCGGAAGGTATCCCGATCATTATCGGGATTCGGGTGAAACCAGAAAACGAATGAGATTGAAGCCTCGTTGAACAACGGGGCTTTTTTATTTTTAGAAAATAGGTACTCTCACAATCAGTTGATGATGTACAGAACGATCCTGCACCAAATATGAACTTCGGATACCTGCTTCAAATGGGATCAGGAATCTCATAAAGTTCACATCGGAAGTTAATTCAACACCCAAATTGGTATAATGCCTGATGTGACCATCTACGAGATCATTATAAACCGATTTCCCTTTGGCCCATTCCGAAAACAGGTCCAACTTTATTCTTTGAAAATATAAAGCGCCATTCAGAAAAGAAAAATCAGGATAAGCGATGGGCATTTTATAATCGACTGACCAAAGTTGAAAATGCTGAAATAACTGGTTGGTAGTATTGCGAACAAAATTGAAACGATTCTCGAAGTGATAATTACTGCTGTCATCTTTTTGCCAGTATGATCTCAGCATGATAGAATGATGTTTGAAAAATCCCGGTAGATAAATACTTGCATCCAGCGCCGTTTGTGATGCCTGGAAATAACTATGGAACGGCGCATTTCTGAAAGTAAACTGAACCAAAGTTCCCAATCGTGGCGCTACATCCCTGATACTTTGACGCTGGCGAAATTCCAGTGACGCATCCTGTTGCAATGAATAAAAATTCCCAAAATAACTCCGGTCATACTTGTTATCAGTAGTATGACGGGTCAATTTGTCGAATGAATTATAAATTATCTGTGATGTGAAATTCACTTTTGTGATATATGCCCCCCCTGAAAAATTCAGTGGGAGACCTGCACCAAAATTCAAATTCCTGAAACCGATAAGATCGTACTGAAAGGGTGGCGCCGAAGTGGTGTCCGCCTCTCCTTTTGCAAAAATTTCTTTCCGTTTCCCGTCTTCATATGAAAAGAAAAATTCCGGGTAGAGTCCGTCGTAACTTAGTTTTAAATATTTTCCCCAATGCCTTTCATTATTGTCAAAGCGAAAACCTGCTTCAAGCACGGTTGTACTTAAAAGATCCTGCGACTTAATCCCAATACTTAATGGGTTCGGCAGGTTCGATAAAGGTTCAATGCCCCAGCTATAAACCATTACGGCATTCTTCAGGCGCTTATAGGGTGAGGTCGGATAAACTGAGTCAGGAATATGCGACAAAATATTTCCGGCTTCCTGTTTTGCAAATGGTTTGTAGTATTCTACTTTCTCTGCATGTTCTTGTGAAAGATTCACCTTTCTCCATTCTTTTTCATTCAAAGGCATTGTCACCACACGAAACCCATCTGCCATAAAATCCTGGAACGTGATACTGCTCCCGTCCGGAGAAACGCAAGGATTGAATGCTCCAAATTTCCGGTCAGTAACCTGGTATTGTTCTCCGGTCGCTGTATCCACTGCATATATATTATCAATACCGGATTGAGGAGAATTGTACAGCACATAATTTTTGTAATCCACCGGAGCTGATATGTTGTCCGGGATTGGTTGCAATACTTGTTTGACCTGCCCTGTTGCAATGTCAAGTTTGACGATCTTTTTATCGCCGGGTTCCGCCTGCACCATCAGGATGCCTTTACCGTCCTGCGTGAAATGTGGTTGCAGGTATTGATTGTTGCCCGGATTATCAAATCGCTTGATCAGTTTACCACTTGTTGCATCCAGCAATACCACATTATATTGTAACGCTGGGCTGAAATCGATTGCCGCTATTGTTTTACCGTCGGGTGAAAGACAAGGTGCATGCAGGCGGCTGCGATGGCTAAGCTGTTTGATCTTTTTTGTTTCAACATCTAAAATTTTTATTACTGTAAAATTCCTGGCGCCCCAGCGTGGATCGTATCCAAATTCGGACCATACCACCTTTCCGGCAGCACTGCTGAGCATTCCATTATCATCCAAAACGCCAGACATCCGCAGCTTTGTTTCGGTTCCATCTTTTGATAAAATGACAAACTGTGACTGATCTACAATACTCGATTTGTATGCCAGAAAACTGCCCGTTTCCAATCCTGCTTTTTCTGCTACAATATTTCCATCAGGCAGGTATTGGGGAAATTTATAGTTGACAAAAACTTTCTCTTCAGGATGCTGAAACGATTCAACAGGAGTTTCTTTTACATTCTCCAGTTGCTTTCCCCATAATTCTTTCAACTCAGCGGTCATGGCTTTATAAGTCTGGCTGGCATTCAGGCCCGTCACTTTTTTCATACTGTGAGAAAATGAAAAAGGTAATGGAGGCTTTTTATAAGTTCGGGTGAGAACTTTTTCCCAGACGTCGGCTCCAAAATGGTTTTTATCATACGTGGTCATCAGGTAGCCCAGCAAATAATGATTGGGAATAGCATTTTTCATAGAGCCGCAGGCCGCTTTCATATAAGAAAATGCGCCTCGGGAAAGTAATTGGGTGCGAAACGTAAGATCAAATGAAGGGATCCTTCCCCTGCCTCCATAACCCATGGATGATTCACATCCCACAGCATCTCCTTCCCAAAACCACCAGGGATTGGTCATTCCCTGCATGATGGAGGTGCCGGAATTTCCAAAAAGATAAAACATATATTTACCCCAACCTACGATCGATTGATCCTGCTGCACCACATGCCTGTATTCATGAAGTGATAATTCATCAAACCAGTTGTTCATCCCCATGTTATTCGGATTTTGCGGAGGAGTAGAAAAAAATTCTGCTCTCCTGCCCTCTGACGTAACAAACGCATTGTTATCGGTGGTTTGATTTTGCATGACGATAGGAATCTTACGGGGCAGCACCCCTAAAGATCTGGCCACATCAGCATAAGCGTTCATTAAAGCATTGGCAGTGCGTTGGGCGTCCCTTTCAATTTCACTCGGATAAACAATTCGAAAATGTGGTGTTTGAATCTGCTTCCATTTTAACCTGCTGGGCGATTGTCCCAATTGATCAATGATCTGGCAAAATGCCAGTGAAGGCAAGACCAGGAAAATAGCGCTAAGAATTTTTATTCGCATACAAAAAGCAGGATGAGCTGCAAACTTCTATCAACAAAGAATAAATATAGTCAATGCCAAATCCGGTTTCAAAAATAAATCCTTAATTGAATTGGCAAACATCTGTTGGCCCGTTAACTTCCTGTTTTATACGCCCGGAATAATCGACTATTTCAACATAAGACACAGCAATGAAGATTAAAACCCGGATCAGTGAATGGCCGAAACATTCACCTTTTGAATGCCGCTGAGATGAAGCTCAATATGCCTGTCGTGTGCTTTGTGATCAAATTCAGATATGATCTCAAGAATATCATAATCTATGAAATTGCATTCACTACCATCAATGGTCAACACAGAATATTCAGGTATTTTATCCAGTGCTTCTTTTAATTTTACCTTATTCAAAAAAGTCACATTAGAATTCAACTTGATCACAAACACTTCTGTCTCGTGCTGTTTTCTTTTTTGGATCTTATATTCCGCTTTGAAATTGTTTCTGATAATAAAATAAACGGAAACCAACAGGCCGATACTAACTCCGATAAGCAGGTCAGTCAGGAGAATAACAATAATGGTAAAAATGAAAGGGAGAAATTGTTTCCAGCCAAGATCCCACATATTCTTATACAATTTGGGCTTTGTCAGATTGTATCCCGTAACAATCAGAATGGCAGCCAAAGCAGCATAGGGAATTTTATTCAGTAAAAAAGGGGCCAAAGAAACTGTAAGCAATAAAAACACTCCGTGCGTAAAAGAAGATAAACGGGTTCTGGCACCTGCATCTACATTGGCAGAGCCCCGCACTATCACCGCTGTTACAGGGATAGCACCTAATAAACCACAGGTTATATTGCCTATTCCCTGTGCTATCAATTCACGGTTTACCGGAGTGATGCGATTGTGTTCATCGAGTTTATCAATTGCTTCCACACACAATAATGTTTCCAGCGATGCCAGCATGCCAATAATTATTCCCGCTTTCCAGATATCCGGGGTGCTGAAAAGTTTAGAAAAATCAGGAAATGTAAATTCTTTAAAAATGTTTCCGGGTATCTGCACCAGTTGAGTATGTTTCAAAGAATTGTTCTCAGCAAGCTGGATAAAGATCAGATTGATCAATATCGCTACCAACACTACCATCAGGGGGGCCGGGATCATTCTTAGTTTTTTTGAAACTTTTTTTTGCCAAAAAACCATCACAGCAATGGACAAAACGGTAATAATAATTGCGCCTCTTGTAGTATGCTTGTTAAAAAAATTAATGTAGGCTGAGAGATGCTTTTCTTTAAAAATGTTCAAAAAACCACTGGACCAGAAATCCGGTTGATCGTATCCCAATGCTACAGGAATTTGTTTAGCGATCAGCATGATCCCAATAGCAGCCAGCATTCCTTTTATGACGGCTGAAGGAAAATAATTAGCAATCGTTCCTAGTTTAACTACTCCAAGTAGTAATTGAAAAAAACCGCCAATCATTACTGATAACAAAAAGATCCGGTAGTCCCCCATCGAAAGAATATAGGATGACACCACAGTTGTGAGTCCTGCGGCCGGACCGGATACACTTAACGGTGACCTACTGATCAGGGAAATGACAATACCACCAATAACACCGGAAAAAATTCCTGCATACAGTGGAGCGCCGGAAGCCAGAGCAATTCCCAAACAAAGAGGCAGGGCTACTAAAAAAACTGAAATGCCGGCAGGGAGATCATGCTTCAACCATAAGAGCCTGTAATATTTTATCTTTCGTCGCATTAAAAAATTGCGCAAAGATAATTTTTTAAACCGGCAGTCCTGATGATTCTTGTTATAACCTCAAAAAATAATTTAAGACTATAGCATCTTTTTAATCATCCTCCCCAACATCATCAACCCATAATCAATATCATCACTCCAGGGTTTACCGAAACTGATCCGGATAAAATTAGAATAACTGGAACTGGTGGAAAATATTTTTCCCGGCACTATGGAGATCCGGTGTTTGATCGCTTCCGTTCGCAATTTGAACGCATTGATCTTTTTATTCAATTCCACCCACAATACAAATCCTCCCTGGGGGCGGGATATCTTTGTGTCTTCCGGGAAATATTGAATAATACCCTGAATGTAACGAAGACATTGTGTATGCAATGCCTTTCTCAAATTCTTTAAATGGTATTCGAAGCGTCCATTTTCCAGGAAATGTGCCATTGCTGCCTGGGTAAGTGTTGGACAACTGATATCAAGGCCTCTCTTGATCTCTTTTACTGCTTCAAAAAATTTTCCGGGAATGGCCCAGCCTATCCTGTATCCCGGAGCCAACGATTTAGACAGCGATGAACAATGCATTACCAATCCTTTTGTATCATAATATTTGCAGGTGCGGGGCCGGTTCTTTCCAAAATATAATTCGCCGTAAATATCATCTTCAATCAAAGGGATGTTATGTTTGGTAATAATTTCAACCAGTTTCTTTTTCTTCTCATCCGGCATACAACTTCCCAAAGGATTATTAAAATTGGGAACGAAAACACATGCTTTGATCGGAAAATTTTTGATCGCTTTTTGTAAACAATCCAGGTCCACTCCTTCTTCTGCACAGGCGGTGATCTCCACAACTTTCAAACCTAAGTTTTCAATGGCTTGTGATATGCCAAAATAAGTGGGGCATTCTATCGCCACTGTATCACCCGGGCGGGTCACTGCTCTCAGGCAGATGGTAACTGCTTCGAGACATCCGGAAGTAACGACAATATCATCCGCATTAATTTTTCCGCCCCAATTGAATGCAAGTTTTGCGATCTGTTTGCGCAGTTCAACATTCCCCTGGGTTCTTTCATAACTGATGCAATGATCCTTGCTGTTGCGCATGGCATGCACCACCGATTTGTTGAGCTTTGCAGCAGGAAGCAACGAGAGATCCGGTACGGCTAATGCCAGATTGATCACATTGGTTGAAGCAGCGATATCGGTGTAAATAGAAGCGATCATTTCTTTCACACTCACATCATGTGAAACCGGATCGGGCATGACCTGCTTTGGCAGATCCGGATAACGCCGGTGATTGAAGCGGACGTAATATCCAGATTTGGGCCTTGATTCGATCAACCCTTTTCCTTCCAGATGATAATACGCCTGGAATGCTGTTCCCATACTGATGCCATATTCTTCGCTCAACACACGAACTGATGGAAGTTTGTCGCCGATCTTCAGGATCTCATCGGCGATCATTTTTTCAATACCGTCCGATACCTGCAGGTACAGGTGATCTTCCGCAGTGAAATTATTTTTACGCATAATGAAAAATGAGGTTAAAAATCTGATACAGTCAAAAATACAAAAACTGAATCTGTTTTTTTGTAATTATCCGCAGCATTTTTGCGTAGCGATTCCTGAAAAGGATGAATGGTTTAAAATTGCATTTTTAAACAGTTTAAACAACGAACAACAAATTTTAAAATATAACTCAGCCCAAATGGAGCTCACAACAAAAATTCCCGTCCGGCGCACTGCTTATTCAAAGATCAACGAAGTCCGCAGCAGCGATCTGAAATTTGGAAACGTCGTTTCCGATCACATGCTGGTATGTGATTTTAAGAATGGAGAATGGCAACAGCCGCAAATTGTACCATTTGCGAATCTTTCAATTAGTCCGTCGGCGCTGGCGCTTCATTATGGGCAAACAGTTTTTGAAGGAATGAAAGCGTTTCATATGGCAGATGGCAAGGTCAATATTTTCCGGATCAATAAACATTACGACCGTTTCGTGCGATCATTGGAGCGGATGGCAATGGCAGTTGTTCCCGAAGAACTTTTTACAGAAGGCTTACGTCAATTGATCGACCTTGACAGAGCATGGGTACCCAAAGAAGAAGATCATGCATTGTATTTGCGTCCGTTCGTTATTGCAACTGAAAGTCGCTTCGGAGTAAAAATATCAGATGAATATCGTTTTATCATTTTCACAGGGCCGGTGCCAATGGCATATGTCAATCCTATCAAAGTGAAAGTAGAAACGAAATACGTTCGTGCTGCAAAGGGAGGAACAGGTTTTGCAAAATGCGGAGGAAACTACGGTGGTTCTTTTTACCCAACTCAATTAGCAAGAAAAGAAGGATATGACCAGGTGTTGTGGACCGACTCAAAGGAAAATAAATACATTGAAGAATCAGGAATGATGAATGCGATGTTTGTTATTGATAGAAAAATTGTTACTCCGCCATTATCGGATTCCATTCTTGATGGTATCACAAGAGATTCGATACTTACTTTAGCGAGAGATAATGGGATTGCAGTAGAAGAAAGATCGATCAGCATTGATGAACTGGAAAAAGCTTTTCGCAATAAAACGATCACGGAAGCGGCAGGTATCGGTACTGCAGCAGTAGTAGCTCCTATCGGCGTGATCCATTTGAATGAGATCGATTTTCATTTGCCGGAGTATAGCCATGAATCCGTTTTTTATAAATTAAAACAGCAATTAGAATCGATACGCACCGGCCGTTCAGCTGATGTGCATGGATGGAACTGCATCCTGTAAATGCTTTCAGTTGGTTGTGTGGGCTGGCTCATTGGGGCCGGCCTTTTTTATTATTAACAGATGTGCTTGTCTATTTCTTCTTAATTTCATTCTTCAAAAATTTTCAGTATGCGACCGATCAAGCTTTTTCTTTTTTCAGTTTTAATGCTTTGCTCTGCACTTGCTATTTCCCAGGTTCCGTCATTCATCAAAGACAGCCTGGATAGTTATATTGACAGGGGCATGAAGCAGTGGCAAATTCCGGGACTGGCTATAGCTGTTGTAAAAGACGGAAAAGTAGTGGTGATGAAAGGATATGGTGTTCGTGAATGGGGAAAAGAAGATAAAGTAGATGAGAACACTTTATTCATCATCGCATCTAATTCCAAATTATTTACCGGCACCTCCCTGGCCAACCTGGATTATGAGAAAAAAATTTCTCTCAATGATAAAGTAACGCAATATATTCCCTGGTTTCAGTTGTACGATAGTAATGCTACCCGGATGGTCAACATCCGTGATCTGCTGTGCCATCGGTTAGGCACTAAAACCTTTCAGGGCGATTTCACATTCTGGGATTCCAATCTGCCGAAAGATTCCATCATCTGGAAAATGCGTTACCTGAAACCGCCGGGAGTGTTTCGCCAGGATTTTGGCTATTGCAATTCTGCATTCATGCTTGCCGGAAGAATATTGGAGAAAGTAACTGGTGATAGCTGGAATGATTATGTGCAGCAAAATATCCTCACACCTCTTGGAATGACCAATACATTCACGAGCACTGCAGGCATTGCACAAAGAAATAATGTGGCAGTACCGCATACGAATCAATTCAGCAGCATCACTCCTATTCCTTATGACCAAGTAGATAATCTTGGGCCGGCTACCAGTATGGTGAGTTGCGTAAAAGATCTGAGCAAATGGTTGATGATGCAATTGGACAGTGGCCGCTACGAAGGAAAAAAGATTCTACCCTGGGCTGTAATTCAAAAAACAAGAGATGCAAATACTGTTATCGGCAGTCGGAAATCTCCGGGATTTCCGATGCATATGCGCATGTACGGCCTCGGTGTATTCATGACGGATTATGCAGGCAAGCAAGTATTCTGGCACACCGGCGGCGCTTTCGGAATGGTGACCAATGTTTGTTTTGTGCCTGAAGAAAACCTGGGCATTACCATTTTAACCAACAACGATAATCAAAGTTTTTTTGAAGCATTGCGTTACCAGATACTTGACGCTTATCTGGGAGTTCCTTATACTGATCGAAGCAAATACCAGATGGGATTTTTTGTGCAGGGCAAAAAAGAAACCGATGATGAACTGGCTGCTATGAAAAAAAGAGTGGATCAGCATCTGCAACCCGAAATTAAACTGGAAGATTTTACCGGTGACTATTACAACACGCTATATGGAAAAATAACTATTGCTAAGAGTAACAATATGCTCATTTGCCACTTTGAGCATCACCCTGACCTGATCGGGTATATGGAATATATGGGTAATAATGAATTCCGGATGACCTATTCCAATATTGGGTATGGCGTTTACCCTGCCAAATTCACATTGAAAGATGGTAAGCCCTGGGGCGTGGAAATAAAAGCAAATGATTTTGTAGAATACGATTCGTATCTGTTCGTCAAAGATCCTTATGGCATGGTAATTCACTGATGCATTTCAGGCTCTATTCCTCATTTACTGTGAAGAAAAAAATTGATTGCTGAAAGCACGATCACTTTAAGATTTATTGCCGGTAGATTTTTGTTGTTCCTTAGCCCATGCATCTTTTAAAGTAACGGTCCGGTTGAAGATGAATTTTCCGTTGGCTGAATCTTTATCAAGGCAATAATATCCTTTTCTTAAAAATTGAAACCGGTCTTCCAGCTTTGCAGCAAGTAGCGATGGCTCTGCATATCCTTTCACTATTTTCAGAGAATGTTCGTTGATATAATCTTTGAAATCTCCTTCTTCGCTGGCGGGATCTTCCACTTTGAATAACCGATCATATTCCCTCACTTCTACTTCCACCGCATCTTTTGCACTAACCCAATGCAAGGTGCCTTTTACATGAATGCCGGATGTATCGTGCCCGCTGCGGCTTTCCGGTATATACGTGCAACGCAACTCCGTTATTTTTCCATCAGCATCTTTGATCACTTCATCACACTTTATTATATAGGCGCTTTTCAAACGCACCATCTGGCCCGGAGCCAATCGGAAAAATTTTTTTGGCGGGTTCTCCATAAAATCATCCCGCTCGATATACAATTCTTTCCCAAAAGGAATTTCTCTTGTTCCCGCTGATTCATCTTCCGGGTTGTTTTCACTTTTTACTTTTTCATTTTGACTCTCGGAATAATTAGTAATAACAACACGAATCGGATCAAACACCACCATTCTTCTCAAAGCAATTTTATTCAAATGCTCCCTTACACAAAATTCCAACAGCCCTACATCAACCAGGTTTTCTCTTTTAGCCACTCCTATCCTGTCGCAAAAATCACGAATGCTTTCCGGCGTGTATCCCCTCCTTCTCAATCCACTGATCGTTGGCATACGAGGATCATCCCAACCCGTTACATAATTTTCTTCTACCAGTTGCAATAATTTTCTTTTGCTCGTTACGGTATAATTGATATTACGCCTTGCAAATTCATATTGATGTGACGGATAGATCTCCAACTTTTCGATCAGCCAATCATACAATTCACGATGCGGAACAAATTCCAGCGTACAAATAGAATGGGTAACATTTTCTATGGAATCGCTTTGCCCGTGGGCCATGTCGTACATCGGGTAAATGCACCATTTATCTCCGGTACGATGATGATGTGCATGTTTGATACGATATAACACGGGGTCCCGCATCAGCATATTGGGATGTGCCATATCAACTTTTGCTCTCAAAGTCCGGCTGCCATCGGGAAATTCCCCATTCTTCATCCGCTCAAATAAAGAAAGATTTTCTTCCACACTGCGATCTCTGAACGGGCTATTCTTTCCCGGCTCGGTCGGTGTTCCTTTCATTGCTGCTATTTCTTCGCTGCTACTATCATCAATATAAGCCAATCCCTTTTTTATCAGCGTTACTGCATAATCATACAATTGTTCGAAATAATCAGAAGCATAACGTTCATTCTTCCATTCAAATCCCAGCCAGCGAACATCTTCCTTTATACTTTCCACATATTCTGTTTCTTCAGTAACCGGATTAGTATCATCAAACCGAAGATTTGTATAGCCGGGAAATTTTTGAGTAAGGCCAAAATTCAGGCAAATACTGCTGGCATGGCCGATATGCAAATAGCCATTCGGCTCCGGCGGAAAACGGGTAACAATGCTTTTGTATTTACCGTTTTTCAGATCTTCTTCTATGATCTCTTCCAGGAAATTATGTGATATTTCTGTTGTTGACATAAAGTCTGCAAAGATAAGAATTTGGGAATCTGTTTAAGTCCGGTCACATAGGAAGATGGTTTTGGCCCCAGAGATAAGTTGTAACCACCATTTCAAAAAATGACCTGATCGATACTTATTGGATATTTACTAATTCCTTGCTTTTAAATAAGAACGTTTTATTCATCATGCAACTTAACAAAAAACCTTACCTGAGAATTGGGAATAAAAATCAATTATCCGAAAAGAAATAGCGATTGAATTGAAAAGAGTGAAATAATTAGTTAATAAAAATGGGCTGACTTAAAAAAACCAGCCCATAAAAACTACTATGAGATACTAAACACTTAGATTTATTGTGCCCACCACAATGGAGTGCCTCCGGTATCGGGTCCGCCAAGAGTTTGAACTGCTGCGGCAACACCATTCGGATTTGTACTTAATTCATCTGCCGGGAAATTGATCCGCTGTACAAATGCAGTGGTTGATATTTTACCGCCACTCTTATTCAACACTACAGGAAATAATTTCGGATAACCGGTTCTTCTGAATTCAGCCCATGCCTCTTCACCGTCCGGGTATAATGCCAGCCATTTTTGAGTGATGACACGTTCCAGTTTCTTATCAGGTGAATCACTATCATTCCATGCAATGGTGATGGTGCTTAAATAGGGAGAACCTGTTGTAATATCATTTTGCCCTGGAGTAACAGCTTTCGGATCAATATACTGTTGTTCTGTATGCGTATTATCTGTGATGTAAGAAGAAGCATCCAAACCATATTGGCCAAATGAAGTTGCAATACCGGTTTCATAATCTGTTTGAGCATCACCGGCGCCGGCCCAACCCTTCAATGCGGCTTCCGCTTTCAGGAACCATGCTTCTGCAGCCACCATGATCTGCATTTTATTGGGAAAATCCACAGGCAGAGAATAACCACCATACCGGCCAATATCATCTATATTAATGCCATTGCGAATGCCGATGTATTGTCCTGCTACTGCTCCATCAGTTGCTTTCAAAATATATTTTGAAACACGAGGATCATTGTACCCATTCAGATAGCAAGCAATCGGAGCGCCGGTATTAATATCACCCCAGCTTTTGCTGATAGAGTTAATCGGATGTTGATTGGTGCCAATATCCACAAAAGCATTATCATCGTTAGTGGTCAGCAAACCACCCGGGTTGGATAGTGAAGCCTCACCTTCAGTTTTAGCTTTGGCAGGATCGGCTTTGGAAATACGCAATGCTAAACGCAGGCGCAGCGTATTGGCAAATTTGAGCCATTTTTGAAAACTGCCGCCATAAACCAGGTCAAATTTGCTGAATGTTTCCGGTTCACCGTTCTGCACCAGGGTCGTCAGCACATTAATGGCGGAATCAAGATCAGTGAAGAATGCATAGTACGCATCTTTTTGAGAATCGTAGGTGACGCTTCCATCTGAATTTGATTTGCCGTAGTGCGTATAAATGATCGGCCCGTAAATATCACTTACTCTATGCATGGCTTCCACTCTTACGATCTTGGCCCAGGCATGAAATGAAGCATATTTTGGATCAGTAGTAGCATCTAATACATTTTGCGTAGCCTTCATCACATTATTATAAGCGTAATCCCATGGATAGAAATTCCACCCGTCCATTAAAAAATAATCGGTGTTATTGGTATTACTGTTAAAAGGATCAGCAGACATCATGTATCCGGAATACACATCCCCGATGAGATTTTGCTGTAGCTGGTAAATCCAGTTGGTATTACTCATGATGTATAACTGCGCCTGTTGCATCGGCTCTCCAAGATTCTGGTAATCCACTGCAATCTGTTTATCGCTGAGGCCGGTGGGGTCTGTATTGTAATCTTTAAAACTTTTGGTGCAGCTGCCAAGTAATAGTAGCACGGCAGCGATGCAAAAATTTAAGATTGACTTATTTATCCTGGTCATAATTAATTTTTTTAAAAAGTTTATATTAAAAACCAACTTTTACTGAAACACCCATACTCCTGGTAGAAGGAGGGCTGAATGTTTCTATTCCCTGCAAGCCATTGTTGGTAGCCATCGAGATCTCCGGATCGAACGGCGCTTTCTTGGTCACGAAGAAAAGATTCCTTCCGATCAATGACACCGTAAGATTTTTGACCCATTTAGCCGTTACAGGTATATTATAACCAATTGACAATTCTCTCAACCGGATGTTGGTAGCATCATACATATAGTATTCGCCGATTCCTGCCAAACCACCCACTGCCTGGTAGAATGTCTTTGGATCAATGCTGGATACTTTGCTTCCATCTTCATGCACTGCATTGATAACAACGCCGCCTGCATCACGGGCATCACCAGTTGCTTTACTATCACCTAAGGCATCCAACACTGCTTCCGTCATGCTCATCACTTTTCCACCAAAGCGTCCATCAAATAAAAAGTCAATGGTGAAATGTTTAACAGTAACGGTATTGCTCCATCCTAATGTGAATTTGGGATTTGGGTTGCCCAGTTTTTTCAGGCTTTGATCGCCTACAGTTCCGGCAGGATCAGTGCCTCTCTCCGGTGCACCGGTATTATCCACAACGATCGCACCGTTTACATCTCTTTTGAAAAAGTGTCCATATATATCCCCCCATGAGCCGCCTTCTTTGATATAAGAGGCATAAAGCAGATTCCCAATTCCTGTCAGTGTAAAATAATCCTGGCTTACGCCCAAACCGGCATCAGCGATCTTAACTACCCGGTTTTTGTTTGTTGCATAATTAATTGCAGTGGTCCAACTGACTGTATTATTTTTTACAGGAGTGGCGAACACAGAAAGCTCTGCGCCGTTATTTTTGATATTTCCTGAATTCAAATACCAGGTGCTGAGATTTCCGGTGCTTCCGCCGGTTACAGGTATTTCAATGTACTGGCGGAAATTATTGTTGATATAATAAGTGAAATCGAAGCCTACCCGGTCATTGAGAAAACGCCATTCAGTCCCTGCTTCAAATGAACGGTTATCTTCGGGTTTCAGATAAGTACCGGGTTTTGGGCCTTTGGTATTTGCTACAGATCCATTCTGATTATCGATAGTATAAGCAATAGGATTGGTTGAATAGATCGGAACATCATTACCAACTTTTGCATATGATACCCGCACTTTGCTGAAGGTGACCGCCTCAGGCATTTTAAACATATCGCTTAGCACTCCAGTGAGACCGGCTGAATAATAAAAATACCCTTTCTTTTCAACAGGTGTATAGGCAAAAGTGGAAGACCAGTCATTGCGGCCGGTAAGATCCAGGAATAAATAATCTTTCCAATTTAATTGTGCCGTTGCAAAAGCAGCTTGCACTTGCTTATGCTGGTCCATTTCGCTGACTGTGATGGCTGCTGGCAGAATGTTGGCAACAGTGAACACATTCGCAAAACGCAAACCATCGCCGCTGTTCTTGGTGCCAAAATTGGTTTGTTGCAATTTGCCGTCATTAATACTTGTTCCCAAAGTTGCCTGCAATCTCAAATCCCTGGATAATTTTCTGTTGGCAGTCAGGATCAGGTCACCGTACAATTGAGTATTGATAGCTCTCAAAAATGTGTACCCGCCGTTATTTGCCGTCAACACAATCGAAGTAGTAGCATAACTGTTGATGTTGATATCATTCACAGATTTATCAATATTTCCTCTTGCCTGCAGGTTCAGCCAATCATTGATCTTATAGTTCAGAGAAAAGTTCGTATAGATCCTGTCAACGATATTATTGCTGGTATTCCGGTTCAACAGCCAGTAAGGATTTTGTTCTACCTCGGTGCCGGTAAATTTTCCGGGATATATCTGTGAACTATCATAGTTGGCATCCCACCAGTTTTGAACGTTTGTGTTACGAACACTGGAAAAAACCTCGAAATTATTTTTGTACTGATCAAAATTCAATCCCCTCGGGAATTCATACAAACCGGAAAGCGCATTATCATACAAACCGCTTACCGGGCGATTGTAAGCATTCTCATGAATGTACAATGCATTCAAGTCTGCTTTCAAACGGCCATTAAGAAAATCAGTGGTCTGATGAAAATTGATATTATGCTTTTTCAGGCTTGATGTAGGAATGATCCCTTTGTTATCCGTAAAAGAATAAGAAAAATAGGTTTGCGATTTATCCGTACCTCCGCTCAAAGAAACAGAACTGAACGAAGTAACTCCTGTTTGGAAAAACGGTGATACATTATTCGGAGCATTCACCGCTCCTCCCCAACTATCCCTGCTGCCCGGATCTCCTGCAGAGGGCCTGGTGGTTTGTCCATATTTGAATTGCAATGGCTGCTGATAGAGAGGATTATCAAAAGTAAGATCAGATGAAAAATTAATTTTTGTGGTACCCGACTTACCTTTTTTGGTAGTAATTAAAATAACCCCGTTGGCAGCCTGGCTTCCATACAAAGCAGCAGCAGAAGCGCCTTTCAATACAGTTATATTCTGGATGTCTTCAGGATTTAGATTAGATATTCCATCTCCACCATCAATACCAACAAAACCCAATGCCTGTCCCCACTCATCGCCCGGTTGCGCCGGGTTGTAATTATTCATCGGCACACCATCAATAACATACAATGGTTGATTTTCCC
>DASZXQ010000095.1:0-9473 GCA_035545755.1 Chitinophagaceae bacterium
CGGTATCCCTCAAAACCAGATTTTCAGTTTAATACCTGATGGAAAGGAATTGCTTGTGAGCGGCGATGGGCTTTTTGCAATAAAAAACAGGAAAGCTTTTACTATTCGCCCATCGGTAAGCGCCGATCTTACTTTGTCGGGAATATACATCCCCAAAAATGATTCTAACCTGCTTTTGGGCGGGGGACAATTTGGAGTATCTGTCTTTAATAGAAAAAATAAAACCGCCAATTGGGAATTCAAAGGATATGTTCCGGGAATTACGGACCAGATCTGGACTTTTGCAGAGAACAAAGACGGTACATATTGGGCTGGCACTCAAAACGGCTGGGACTACCGACTTCACATCGTTTTTGATGAAAATGGGAACCTTGATAAGAAAAGAACATCATTTGAAAAATATGGCGTCAAAGACGGATACACAAACGGCATAGGAACGGTTTATACTATTCATGGAACTAACTATTTTGTAGCTGATTCCTCTCTCTTCACCTTTGATGATACTAAAAAACGTTTTATTATAGATACTACTTTCGGAAGGTTTTCAAAAGGAGCCGGAAATACCGAACTCACAATAAACGAAGATCGCAAGGGAATTGTTTGGATCAAAATAGGTAAAGAATTCAAAAAAGCTATTCCTCAACCGGGCGGAGGTTATAAAATGGAAACCGCAAATTTGAATTCGATTAATGAACTTACTGTTAGTTATTTCTATCCGGAAAAAAATAATGTTTTATGGATCTGTACTACAGACGGATTGATACGATATGATGAAAACCTTCAAAAGAATTATGATGAATCGTTTAAAGCGATCCTGACACATGTTTCTGCAGGAAAAGAAGCATTAAGCATAGAAAAAGCAAAAAATGATAAAGCATTTTCTATTTCTCATAAAAACAATACGCTTCGCTTTGATTATGCAGCCCCATTCTTTGAACAGGAAGACAAAACACAATACCAAACATGGCTGGAAGGATTTGAAAATAGCTGGTCTGATCTTGGCAACAATTATTATAAAGAATATACCAATCTCTCTCCCGGCAAATACACGTTCCATGTAAGAGCTGTAAACATTTACAACAAACAAAGTGATGAAGCCATTTATCCATTTGAGATCTTACCGCCCTGGTACGGTACCTGGTGGGCTTATTTGCTGTATGCACTTATTGCGATAGCAGTTGTTTATACTTTGATCCGCTGGCGTACCCGTCAGCTTCATGAAAAACATAAAGAACTTGAAAAAACAGTTGCAGAACGTACCAAAGAACTCAGTCATCGTGTAGAAGAATTAGCTGTGATCAATAGCGTTCAGGAAGGTTTGGTAAAAGAAATGGGCATGGAAGGGATCTATGAATTAGTGGGAGAAAAAATTCGTGAAATTTTCAATGCCCAGATATTTGATATTGTCACTTACGACAGTGCTACGAATTTATTGGAAGATCATTATTCTTATGAAAAAGGAGACCGGACATTGGCAGGTAAATGGGCTCCCAGTGGCTTCAGGAAAATAGTAATTGATTCAAAACAGCCATTAATCATTAACAAAGATCTTGATAAGAGAAGCCAGGAAGTCAATAGCAAAGTAATAACGGGCGAACAACCAAAATCAGCAGTATTTGTCCCGTTAATGTCAGGCGAAAATGTAACCGGAATGATCAGCCTGCAGGACTTAGATAAAGAAAACGCTTTTCCTGAAGCATCAGTTAATTTATTAACCACTCTTGCTAACAGTATGAGTGTGGCGTTAGAAAGTGCCCGCCGTTTTGATACTACCAACCGCCTGCTGAAAGAAACAGAACAACGTAATGCCCAATTAGCGGTAATCAACAGTGTGCAGGAAAGTTTGGTGGCGAGACTGGACATGCAGGGCATCTATGAACTAGTGGGAGAAAAGATCCGTGAAATTTTTGATGCACAGGTAATTGATATTGTCACATACAATCCCGAAACTAAAGAGATAGAAGACCGGTATGCTTATGAAAAAGGAGACCGGACACTGTTAGGAAAGCGGGAAGTAGCCGGCTTCAGAAAACATGTTATACAAACCAAACAACTTTTGCTTCATAATGCAAATGTTGAAAAAGCTTCAAGGGAATTCAATAACCCGATTTTGATCGGAGAAATGCCCAAATCACAGATCTATGTTCCCATGATGGCCGGCGAACAGGTTGCAGGTATCATCAGTTTGCAAAACCTGGATCATGAACATGCATTCTCTGAGTCCGATGTAAACCTGCTGACCACATTGGTAAACAGCATGAGTGTGGCATTGGAAAGTGCCCGATTGTTTGATGAAACTGCACGTCTTCTGAAAGAAACAGAACAACGAAATGCCGAACTTGCTATCATCAACAGTGTTCAGGAAGGGTTGGCATCCAAATTAGAAATGCAAGCGATCTACGATCTCGTAGGTAACAAAATCCAGGGAATTTTTGATGCACAGGTAGTTGACATTGTTACTTACAATCCTTCGACCAAGCTTATTTATCCCCGGTATGTAATTGAAAGAGGTATTCGCTTTTATGAAGAACCCCGTCCGCTGATTGGCATGCGAAAACATGTGGTGGAAACAAGACAGCCTCTTTTAATAAATAGTGATATCGCCAATGGTAATATCAAATATGGCAACCCGGCAGTGGTAATGGGTGAACCATCTAAATCTGTTCTTTTTGTACCCATGTTGGTGGGGCGTGAAGTAAAAGGAATAATATCATTACAAAACCTGGATCATGAAAATGCATTTACAGAGTCTGATGTAAAGCTGCTCACAACATTAGTCAATAGTATGAGTGTGGCATTGGAGAGTGCCAGATTATTTGATGAAACCACACGCCTGCTGAAAGAAACTGAGCAACGAAATGCAGAACTGGCTGTGATCAACAGCGTGCAAGAAAGTTTAGTTGCCCAAATGGACATGCAGGGAATTTATGATCTCGTTGGAGAAAAGATGCGGGAGATATTCAATGCCCAGGTAATAGACATCGTTACTTACGACAAAAGATTAAATCTCATTGAAGACCGTTACTCATATGAAAAAGGTGATCGCACATTAGTAGGTCCCCGTGAACCGGGCGGATTCAGAAAACATGTTATTCAATCAAAACAATTATTGCTGCATAATGAGAATGTAGAAAAAGCGATGGAGGAGTTCGGCAATAAGATAGTAATCGGCGAAATGCCCAAATCGCAGATCTATGTTCCCATGATGGCCGCCGGAGAAGTGACTGGTATTATCAGTCTGCAAAACCTCGATCATGAACATGCGTTCTCTGATTCGGATGTCAACCTATTAACAACATTGGTTAACAGTATGAGTGTGGCATTGGAAAGTGCAAGATTGTTTGACGAAACCACACGCCTCCTGAAAGAAACCGAACAACGAACCGCTGAACTGGCTATCATCAACAGTGTGCAACAGGGCCTGGCTTCTAAAATGGAAATGCAATCAATCTATGACCTTGTTGGCGAAAAAATGAGAGAGTTGTTCAATGCGCAGGTCATTGATATTGTATCCTACGATAAACTTTCCAACATGATTGAAGATCGTTACACTTATGAAAAAGGCGATCGTACATTGTTAGGACCAAGACCGCTGAAGGGATTCAGAAGATATGTAGTCACTACTGCAAAACCATTAGTGATCAATAAAGATGTGGATGGAGAAAGACCCAAATATGACAATACTGTATTAACAGGTCAGGCAGCAAAATCATTGGTAATGGTTCCCATGGTGGCAGGAAATGAAGTAACAGGTGTGGTGAGTTTGCAGAACCTCGATAAAGAAAATGCTTTTTCAGAATCCGATGTTAACCTGCTTATCACTCTTTCAAGCAGTATGAGTGTGGCATTGGAGAGTGCCAAGCGCTTTGATGAAACAAAACGCCTTTTAAAAGAAACCGAACAAAGAACAGCTGAGCTTGCAGTGATCAACAGCGTACAGGAAGGTTTGGCGAAAGAACTGGATATGAAAGGAATTTATGATTTGGTTGGCGACAGGCTTTCCAGTTTATTCCCCGATTCACAAACATTGGTGATCCGAACCTTTGATCATGAACTCGGACTGGAACATTGGCAATACGCAAAAGAAAAAGGTAAACGTCAATATGTAGCACCTCGCCCGTTCAACTGGAACAGTAAACAACTGATCACAACAAAAAGGCCGCTGAACATTGAAAAAAATTATGTAGAGATCGCAAAAAAATACGGAGGCACCGGTGTTACTCAGGGACAGCCGCCCAAGTCCGCTGTTTTTGTTCCGATGATGGTTGGCGATATTGTGAAAGGTTCCGTAAGCCTGCAAAATGTAGATCAGGAAAATGCATTTACTGATGCTGACCTGAGACTCTTGACAACGATCACTAACAGTATGAGTGTGGCATTGGAAAATGCTAGGCTTTTTGAAGAAACCAATCGCCTGCTGAAAGAAACCAAACAAAGAACGGAAGAGTTAGCAGTGATCAACAGCGTGCAGGAAGAATTGGTTCGTGAGATCAATATCCAGAAAATATATGATCTTGTTGGAGACCGGATCTGCGAATTATTCGACACACAAACACTCATCATCCGCACATTTGATTATCAAACTAACCTGGAACATTTCCATTATGCGATTGAGAAAGGAGTGCATTTAGAAAGAACGCCACAGCCTTTTATGTGGGCAAATAAATTATTGATTCAAAACAAACAGCCCATACTCATCAACGAAAACTATTCAGAGACAGCACACAGGCACGGCGGAAAAGGTGTAGGAAAAGGATTACCTCCCAAATCAGCCATTTTTGTTCCGATGATCGTAGGTGACGTGGTGAAAGGTTCAGTGAGTTTGCAGAACGTAGAAAAAGAACATGCATTCACTGAATCTGATCTCCGGTTGATCACTACACTTACAAATAGTATGAGTGTGGCATTGGAAAATGCCCGCTTATTTGATGAAACAACTTATCTGTTGGCAGATGCTAAACAAAGAGCATCTGAATTAAGTACGGTAAACAGTATCAGCAAAGCGTTAGCATCTCAATTGGATTCAGATGAATTGATCCAATTAGTAGGCGACCAGTTGAAAGAAATGTTCAATGCTAACATTGTGTATCTCGCCTTATTAAACAAAAAAACAAATATCATATCATTCCCTTATCAGTATGGTGATGATATGGAGCCATTAAAACTTGGAGAAGGACTTACTTCAAAAGTCATTTTATCGGGTGACCCCGTTCTGTTAAATAAAGATATACTGGAGCTGCAGACACAACAAGGGATGAAGCGTATCGGAAAACTTTCTACTTCATACTTAGGTGTTCCCATACCGGTTGGAGACGAGATCGTAGGTGTATTGAGTGTACAAAGTACCGAGCATGAAAACCGTTTTAATGAAAACGACATGCGGCTTCTTTCCACAATTGCATCTTCAGTAGGTGTGGCTCTTAAGAATGCACAACTTTTTGAAGAAGTGCAACAGGCAAAGATGGAAGCGGTAGAAGCAAGCAAAGTGGCTGAAAAAGCCAATCAGGCAAAAAGCGCATTTCTTTCAACTGTCAGCCATGAGTTGAGAACGCCATTAACTTCCGTTCTTGGTTTTGCAAAGATCATCAACAAACGATTGGATGAAAAAATATTCCCGCTCGTAGATAAGAAAGATACAAAGACCAATAAAACAGTAAATCAGATTACTGAAAATCTGAAAGTCGTGATATCTGAAGGAGAACGCCTCACTCACCTCATCAATGACGTACTCGATCTTGCCAAGATCGAAGCCGGCAAAATGGAGTGGAACATGGAGAGTGTAAATATGGCAGAAGTAGCAGAAAGAGCTATTGCTGCTACCACTAGCTTATTTGTACAGAAAAACCTGAAACTCATAAAACATATTGATGCAGATCTGCCTGAAATTTCCGGCGACCGTGATAAACTGATCCAGGTGATCATCAATCTTATTTCAAATGCTGTAAAATTCACAGAAAAAGGTTCGATCACCTGCAGCGTTTCCAGGAAAGCCAACGAACTGGTGGTAAGTGTTGCCGATACAGGAATCGGTATTTCAAAGGAAGATTATGGAGCAGTGTTTGAACAATTCAAACAGGTAGGTGGAGATACACTTACAGACAAACCCAAAGGAACCGGGTTAGGCCTTCCTATTTGTAAAGAAATTGTTGAGCATCATGGTGGCCATATCTGGCTGGAAAGTGAAGTAGGAAAAGGAAGTACCTTCTCATTCGCCTTGCCTATCACCGCATCAGGATCTGTGTCTATGAAACCGATGCATCTGAATGAACTGGTGAAACAACTGAAAGAACAAATGGCATTTTCAAAATTCAAAATTGAAGGAAAAAATGCCACCATTCTTGTTGTAGATGATGACGAATCTATCCGATCGCTGCTGCAACAGGAACTCAGCGATGCCGGTTATTTGATCGAAGAAGCATCAAATGGAAAAGAAGCACTGGAATCCATTCGCAGAAACCGTCCCGATCTCATCATTCTTGATGTTATGATGCCGGAAATAAATGGATTTGATGTTGCTGCCATTTTAAAAAATGACCCGCAGACAATGGATATTCCCATCATCGTTTTATCTATTGTCCAGGATAAAGCAAGAGGTTTCCGGATCGGTGTCGATCGTTATTTGACCAAACCCATCGATACGGCTCAATTATTTGCTGAGGTTGGAATATTGCTGGAGCAGGGAAAATCGAAAAGAAAAGTGATGGTGGTGGATGAGGACAGTGCAGCTGTGCGGTCACTGACCGATGTGTTGCAGGCAAAGGGATACCATGTTGTGGAATCAGATGGGAAAGAACTCGTAGAAAAAGCCATTGCCACTCAGCCGGACATTATCATTTTAAATTCGGTGCTGTCAGCAAAGCAGGAGATCGTTCAAACATTACGGTTTGAAAAAGGACTGGAAAATGTTTTATTTTTCATTTATCAATAAAAGAAATAATCCTTAAACCGAATAACTGTAAAAAGCATGGAACAAAAACTTTTAATTGTTGATGATGAAGCCCATATTCGCATGTTGCTGGAGCAAACGCTGGAAGAACTTGAAGACGAAGAAGTGAATTTCCTGACTGCAGAAAATGGAGAAGAAGCATTAGCCATCATTCAGAATGAGAAACCACAACTGGTTTTCCTGGATGTGATGATGCCCAAAATGAATGGCATGGACGTATGCCGTCGTGTAAAAAAGGAATTAGGATTGAATGAGGTCTTCATTGTGTTGCTCACTGCTAAAGGCCAGGAACTGGACCGGCAAAAAGGACAGGAAGTTGGCGCTGATGTATATATGACCAAACCGTTCGACCCGGAAATGATATTAAAAAAAGCGAGAGAAGTGCTGAAACTCGATGATTGATATTGCTGTTGCAAATTAATTTTTCAGACTAATCCGATTCAGATTCACATGGCAAAACTTAGTTTAAAAAATATTCTTGGAAAAAATAACGAATCGACTGTCATTGTTAATTCCTTAATAGAACAATTGCAGGCGAAGATCCGTGTGGAAGATGAGTCGGGAAAAATCCTGTTGAACACAAATCCTGGCACTGAAAAATCTCAACATCCAATCTGGTTGGATGATGACTTATTAGGATGGGTAAAAGGAGATGAAAAAGGCGCTGCCATTGCAGAGCTGCTTCATTTACTTTTACAAAAAGAAGCTGAACGAAAAAAATTAGGCAGCGAAGTACTGAATCTATACCAGGAAGTGAACATGATCTTTGATTTTTCAGAGAAGCTTGCCCAAACTATTGAAGCCAATTCCATTTCCCAGGTTACATTGAACGAAGCCAGCCGGGTGATCCAATCCAATAATGGCGTGATCGTTTTGTGGGATGAAAAAGCCAACAAATTACAGGTAGCTGCTTCAAGCGGAGAATTATTCTTTGACCAGGAAAAAATAAACACCGAATTAACTTTGCTGCAACAGATCATTTTCAATGGCCAGTCAGAGATCATCAGTGATATTTCAGGATTGAAACGAGCAGGCGTTATTTTACCGCAGGTACAATCTGTTATTTATTCCGCACTGAAAGTGAAACACCGGATCATGGGTGCTATTATTTTAGCCAGCAATGAACCGGTTCAATATACAGCCGCAGATCTGAAATTACTAACCACATTGGCATTGCAATCTTCCGCAGCTATCGAAAGCGCTTTGTTGTATGAAAAAAATATCAAAGAGGCCCAGGAAAAAGAAGAGGCAATGCGCCGCATTTATGAAGTCACCAATAAATTTGTTCCTCATGAATTCATCAACTCTTTAGGCCATGATGTGATCACCGATGTAAAATTGGGCGACCAGGTCGAAAAAATCGTGACCGTCTTATTTTCTGATATCCGTGAGTACACTACCCTATCAGAAAAAATGACGCCGGAAGAAAATTTCAGTTTTGTTTGTTCTTTTAATGAACGTATCGGGCCGATCATCCGTAAATACAATGGCTTTGTCAATCAATATCTCGGTGATGCGATCATGGCGATCTTTCCCGGCAATGCGGCTGATGCTTTGTCTGCAGCAGTTGAGATGCAACAGGAAGTACAGGCTTTTAATGCAATTCGTGAATTACAAAATGAACCGCCGATACAAATTGGTATTGGCATGCATACCGGCCCATTGATCATGGGAATCACCGGCGACAGAAACCGGATGGACGCCTGCACTATTTCTGACACAGTAAACACAGCTTCCCGTATCGAAAGTCTTACCAAACATTATAAAGCCGGTATCCTGCTCAGTGAACCAAGCCTACGCCAGATCACCAAAAAGGATAGTTTTTTGATCCGAAATCTTGGGCTTGTACAGCTGAAAGGAAAACTGGAATCTATTAATGTGCATGAATGTTTCAGCGGCAATCCGAAACAGGAATTAGAGAAAAAAACCGAAACACTTTTTGACTTTAACGCCGGTGTAACGCACTATTTGAATAAATCGTTCGGCCAGGCGAACAAAGCATTTCAAAAAGTTTTGGAATATCATCCTGAAGACCGTACAGCCAAATTCTTTTTTAGCCATACCAAGCAGATCATTGAAAGCGGGATCGCCGACAGCAAAGCCGGTGTAGTGGAAATGCATGAAAAATAAGTAGCATAAAAATCCTAAATGCAGCCTTTTCCTATAGGATTCATAAAAAAAATTTCTTAGTTTAATCTTCGTAAATCAAATCTTCTTGGACCGGGGTTTTTCAGCAATTTATAATGATGCGGTAAGCCGGATTCTTCCCGGATTGCCGAAAGAATTGTCCTATCACAATATTGATCATATCATGGATGTGTTGGAGCAATCTCAGCGAATTGCTCACGAAGAAGGCATCCGCAATACAGAAGAACTTTTATTACTAAAGACCGCAGCATTATATCATGACTCCGGTTTTCTTCATGCTTATTCCGGCCATGAAGAAGCAGGTTGCGAAATTGTCAAAAAAGAACTTCCGGCCTATGGGATAAATGGAAAACAACTGGATGCTATTTGTGGAATGATC
>DASZXQ010000096.1:0-1744 GCA_035545755.1 Chitinophagaceae bacterium
ATTTTATATTATTCCTTTGGTGCTGGGCAATTGCATATTATTGGTATCTCTTTTTACCGCCATTTTAATTGCTCTCGCCAGGGCTTTGAAAATTGATTCGATCTTGTGATGCTCGTTATCGCCTTCCACTTTGATGTTGAGGTTGCATTTCGCAGCATCACTGAATGATTTGAAAAAATGATAAAACATTTCCGTTGGCATATCGCCGATCTTTTCCCGTTTGAATGAAGCATTCCAAACCAGCCAGCTTCTTCCGCCGAAATCAATGGCGACCTGCGCCAGTGAATCATCCATCGGTACAACAAAACCATAGCGTTCAATACCGGCTTTAGTTCCCAATGCTTTTGCAAAAGCTTCTCCCAATGCAATGGCGGTATCTTCTATGGTGTGATGTTCATCCACATGCAAATCGCCGGTAACTTTTATTTTCAGATCAATCCCAATATGACGTCCTAACTGATCCAGCATGTGGTCAAAGAAATTCAGACCTGTGTGGATCTCCGTTTTGCCCGAGCCATCCAGATCGAGATCTATTGTGATCTGCGTTTCGTTTGTTTGTCGCTCCAAATGAATTTGCCTATTTCCGGCTTTCAGAAATTCATAAATTTTTTTCCATTCGGTAGTTTCCAGCGCAATAAATGACCGGAGTTGTCCCATTTCATCTACGGTTTCATCACTGCCAAGGCCTGAATCATTGTTTAGCCAAATTGCTTTGCAACGAAGATTCTTGGCTAATTGAACATCAGTGACTCTGTCACCAATGACATAGGAATTAGCTATGTCAAAAGAAATATTGCTTAGATAATCAGTAAGCATTCCTATGCCGGGTTTTCGGGTAGGCTGATTTTCATGAGCAAAACTTTTATCAATATGGATCGCTTCGAAAAATATCCCTTCATTTTCAAAGCACCTGAGTATATAATTATGTATGGGCCAAAAATTTTCCTCGGGAAAAGATGAAGTCCCAAGCCCATCCTGGTTTGTGACCATCACCAACGTATAATCCAATTCACGAACAATCCTGCCGAGATACTGAAATGCATGCGGATAAAATTCCACTTTCTCCCAGCCATCCACCTGGTAAGTTGGCGGTGCTTCTTTGATCAATGTGCCATCACGGTCAATAAACAGTATTTTTTTACCCCCTGTCCCCCTAAAGGGGGTACTTAAGTTTGACGATCCCATTTAATTTGTTTTATATTCACTTAATACGGTTAATAATTTTTGATTTTCTTCCGGAGTCCCAATAGTGATTCTTAAACAATCATCACATAGAATCACATTGCTTCTGTCACGGACTATTATTCCCTTCGAGCATAAATATTCATAAATACTTCTGGCCTTATTCATTTTCACCAAAATAAAATTGGCATCAGAAGGATAAATGTTTTCGGTAAAAGAAAGCGCTGATAAATTAATGATGAGTTTTTCTTTTTCCGTTGTTGTAAGCCGGATATGTTCATTTACCCAATCCGTTTCATTCAATGCATCCAGGGCCAATTGCTGGGTGGCTGCGTTGATGTTGTAAGGATATTTCACTTTGTTCATCAACTCAATGACCGGTTGCGATGCGAAAGCCATTCCTAACCTCAACCCGGCAAGTCCCCATGCTTTGCTGAGTGTTTGGAGCACTACCAAATTTGGATATTCTGTAAGTTCGGGAATAAAGGAACGTTGCCGGGAATAATTGATATAGGCTTCATCAATGACAACAATGCCGGTAAAATTGTTAAGGATAATTTCA
>DASZXQ010000097.1:0-2603 GCA_035545755.1 Chitinophagaceae bacterium
ATCACTGAGGGGATTTCATCCTATTGAATATATCATTTTCGGAAACCAGGGAAGCAGAACCGCCGCACAATTAACAGCGAGACAGAAATTGTACATGAGAAATTTGTCCACAGACATTACAAGCACTTGTAATGATTTGTATTTGAGCTGGAGTTCAGCGCCTGTAAATTTTGCGCAGCAGGTACTTACCGCAGGAAACGGGAGTACTAAATATGCAAAGAGGCAGGAAGTGTTTATGGCATTAGCAGGAGCATTAAGCGGTATTTGCGAAGAAGTAGGTGAAGGAAAAATGAAAGAACCTTTTGATGCAAAAGATCCGCAATTGGTTGAATCGCCTTATTCCGGAAACTCCACAACAGATTTCAAGAATAACATCATTGGTATCAGGAATGTGTATATGGGAGTGAATGGTGGTAAAGGATTGAAAGATCTTGTAGCGGCAAAAAATAAATCGTTGGATAATGATATTCAGAATAAAATTACTGCTGCTATCAATTCATTTGACAACATAACCCAGCCGTACGAAGAAGCAATTATTAATCAAAGAACACAAATACAGCAAACCATGACTTTGCTTGGCGATTTAAAAGACGCAATTGAAAACGATCTTGTACCATTTATCCAGCAAAATATTTTAGATTAAGAAATTGAAATGTATGAGAAAAACGGGGTTGGTAATAAGTATCATGGTGTTCAGCATTGCTGTTTTTACCATGTGCAATAAAGCCAGCCTTTTCCCCGGGAGTGGTTATGATAACAGGTTAAGCGGCGGATTTGCAACGGTATTTGATGAAACATCAAAAGCGTTTTCTCATTCGATAAATGGGCTGAGTGATCATGATGAGCATATTCATGAACTTGGCGATGCAGCGTTTGAACAAACTTTTGTAACAGCGCCTGCCCCGGTTAACAGCGGATTGGGCGCTATATTCAATAATGTTTCCTGCATCTCCTGCCATCATAACGATGGAAAAGGAACTCCAACTTTAGGATTTACCACATCATCCATGTTGTTACGCATAAGTATTCCGGGAACTGATGCTCATGGTAGCCCTTTAGATGCGCCCGGCTTTGGTACACAATTGCAGGATCAGGCCATTTTTGGAAAACAACCTGAAATACGCACTTCAATTAATTATGCTGACAAAATTGTTACTTACCCCGATGGCTCTTCAGTTGTTTTGCGCAATCCATCCTATACAATAACGAATTCCTATATTCCATTACCGGCCGGTTATATGATTTCACCAAGAATGGCGCCACCGGTTTTCGGTGTAGGTTTGCTGGAAAATATTCCTGAGAGTACCATTCTTTCTTTTGCTGATGAAAACGATGCCGATGGCGATGGAATAAGCGGAAAACCTAATTATGTTTATAACAGTTATTCGGGAAAAACAGAGTTGGGAAGGTTTGGATTAAAAGCGAATAATCCCAATATTTTGTTACAGGTGGCAGGAGCTTACCAACAGGATATAGGAGTCACCAACTATGTATTTAAAAATGAGAGCAGCGCAGGTCAATCTCAATCTGACGGGTTGAATGACGATCCTGAACTTCCGGATAGCATTTTAAATGCTGTGGCTTTTTATGTTCGGACGCTTGCTGTGCCTGCAAGGAGAAATACAACAGATCCTGATGTCATGGCAGGAGAAAAAATATTTACACAGATAAATTGCAGCGGTTGTCACAAGCCAACTGTACAGACAGGAGTGAATGTTGCGTATCCATATCTTTCCAATCAGCGGATACATCCTTACACGGATCTTTTGCTTCATGATATGGGCGATGCATTAGCTGATAATCGTCCCGATTTTCTTGCTACAGGAAAAGAATGGCGGACTGCTCCATTGTGGGGTATTGGTTTATTCCAAAAAACAAATGGTGTCCCGTTTTATTTACATGATGGAAGAGCCAGAACACTGGAAGAAGCCATACTCTGGCATGGTGGTGAAGCTGAAAAAAGCAAACAGCAGTTCATGCGGTTGAGTCAATCAGACAGAAGCAAGCTTATAAAATTTTTAAACTCACTGTAAAGTTTCAATCTCAAATTTTCTCCAAAAACAGTTTCACCTAAAGTCATTCGAGTTGTCTTTCTGATGATTTTAAAATGTTTTTTTCAGATCAGGATTGGTGATGAGAACATAATCCCCCAGGTTGCTGAATTTTTTAAACGCCTGCGGATCAGAACTATTAAAAGATGCATCGCTTACACTGGCAATATTCAGTATCCTTATTTTTTTACTTCTCATTTTCAATTGAGCAGCGGTGCCTAACTTTTCTGCGGTATGAAACCCACCGACACAATGAAATATTTTATTTTCTTTATGTTTCTTCCAGTACTTATAAATGCTGTAACTCATACCGGCATCCCAGAGATTCTGGCTGTAATAAATATTGGGATTGGTACTTCCGGGGCTGCCCTGCATTACTTCTTCAAACTTTTCCCGATAGCGGCCGCTTAACGTGTCGTAAGGAAGAGGCGGCAGAAATTTTTTGGCATCTTTTGATAAACCATTCAGCGAAGCCATGCCCAGCCAGCTGACCATATTCACGTAACGACGCGGTGGATCAGCAGCAATGACCTGAATGTGATTATCCTTTGC
>DASZXQ010000098.1:0-3576 GCA_035545755.1 Chitinophagaceae bacterium
TCAAAGAATTACCGAAATTAGATAGTCTGCAATATCAATTTAGAGGAGAATTGCAAATAATACTTATCGCACAAGAGTCGACCGAAAAATTAAATATTTTCAGAAAAAAGAATAAGATTTTTTCCGATTGCCAATTGCCGATTGCCACTAGTGACAGCATCTTTAAAAAACTATTTCCGCATAAATACATTCCCCACGAAGTATGGATTAATTCACAAGGTAGGATTGAAGCCATTACCGAAGCTCTCTATGTAAATGCAGCTACTATTCAGGATTGGATCAATGGAAAAAAACTCGATCTTCCCCTTAAATCTGATGTGATGGATTTCGACTACAGGAAACCGCTGTTGCAAAATGGTAATGGTGGCACAGATGATCGTTTGATGTTCCGCAGCATGTTGGCGCATCATTTAAAAGGCATGGGTGGCAGCGAAGGTCATATCACAGAAAATAACTCTATCCGTTGGTATTACATTAATGCAACGGTTCTTAGTCTTTATAGAAAAGCGCTTGGCTTTGAACCTAACCGTATCATACTGGAAGTCAAAGATCCATCCCGTTATATTTTACCCGTCGTGCAAACAGAAGAATGGAAAGACAGTAATCTTTATTCCTATGAAATTACGGCACCTTCAAAAACACCAAAAGAAACACTGAATGTTTTAATGTTCTATGACCTAAATCGTTATCTCGGTCTAAATGGCCGGATAGAAGAACGGACAGTAAAATGTTGGGCTCTGAGAATTCAGGATTCATCAAAAACGGCTTTGTTGAAAACGTCTTCACTGCCTGCAAGGACAACAATAGATCAGGCCACCGGTAATTACATTTTTCGCAACCGCTCTTTCAAAACGGTAGTGACGGCCTTCAATGCCTCCAATTCACCGGCCCCGGGCAAGCCCGTTATCATTGATGAAACGGGGATTGATAAAAGCGTGGATATGGAGATTCCAGCAGAAGCATTTGATGATTGGGCTTTGTTACAAAAATATCTTTCATCGGTTGGTCTTTCACTTGTTCCGGCAGAAAGAAAACTTGAAATGTTCGTTCTAACTGAACCTGGATTCAAAAACCGAGCGTTAAACTTGAAGGATGACAAATAGTATAATTCATTTTGTATGTTAACAATTATTCACAAGCGATCCAATTTTCTCATATTCAATAGCTCGAAACAAAACGGGCAGTTACCCCAAAGGGGGAAGAGAACAGCTTCCCCCTTTTAAAAATTATTTTATAAGAGAGATATAATTGATAATGAATCAACGATACGAACAGTCATACAAGGAAATGCTTGCAGAGGTTAGTAAATGCCTGCGGGACCATTTGCCCGAAACAGAAATCGTAGCTGCTTGCTTCTGGGCCGCCAAAAACCATTGGCTTGATTTAAAGAAGGAGATAAAACAGGTACCTTTTAATAGCGAAGAAGAGGAAATAGATTTTTTCAGGAATATAAAGCCAAAGTTCACAGCAGAAATACAATATTATACTATTGTCTCCGAAGCATTGTTATTTGTGCCTGCAAAAAAAGAAGACCAGGTACTTTTTTGGGAAAAAGAATCAGAGCGGTACAAATGGTTCCGGGATAAGCACAAAGAATTTATTGAATATTTTGAAGAGGATTTGCATCATCTCGATGGTATTTGGTTTACCAGGGTAAGAGATGTTGGCGTTTTACAGGATCTTATTACCTATGATGCAGATATAGATTTTTGTTCCACTCACGATCACCTGCTAAGGTCATTGTGGGCGCATAAAAGGTATCATGAGTATGCGCAGAACAAATTAAAAGCGGTAAAACCAGTTTCATTATAATGCCCCCAACTGAAAAACCTCCCCTCTCTTCGAAATGGAGAGGGGCCGGGGGTGGGGTTAAGGCTCTGATAGTATGCAACCTGAATTCCTCTTTTACAAGAGGATTTTTGATATATAGCATATTTTAATAAGTATAAAACCTTAACCATAGAGAATGGCACTGCATTACGAATTGGAGGTGCTCGATGAATTGATTTCCGAAGACCTTCATCCTAAAAATGTTTTAAAGGGAAATACTATTGTTACTGATAAACAGGTTTCAGCCTGGCTTAATAAAGCGGTACTTCTAAAGAGGAAAGCCCGGAAAAGGATAAGATCAACTGCCTATAGTTTCCTTGAAGAAAAACATAAAAAGATTTATATAAATCAGCATATTTCATCTCTTATTCGGTTACTCGATACACTCTTCAATTATTTGTCACCGAAGGAGGTCGGTGACATGGCTGAACGAAAAGAAGATTTACCAGCGGAGAAATTGTATAAACGACTTTATTCTTACTGCCTGCATTTACTAAATTATTTACACGATCATTTCTCTGAATGTTTTAATCCAAACTTCAAAATGCCTGAGTATGAATTTAGGAAGTCTCAGCATGAATGGAGAAACAACTTGAGTTCTCTGAAAAGAAAATTACTTCGGCTAAAAGCCGATAGGAAATTAGTTGATTTACTTTTTACATTTTTAAATGACTTCTGTGATCCTGCAAATAACACAAGTTTCTCATTTAGTTCTCATCGTTACATTAATGATCTGCTAAGTGGTTTGGAATCTCTGGGCAAAATGCGAAAGATCAATAGCCAATGTCCGCCGCTGAATCTCCTGCTAGTTTATCTTGATTTTAATGAAACAAGTATCAAAGATTATATGGTTCAGAGAATATGTGAAAATGTCAATCCCTTAAAAACGGTGAAAGAAAAAGTTGACAAACTATATTTTTATTACAAAGAGATTAGCCAGATGCATAGAAAGCCCGGAATATCTTTTTATCCCCAAGCCAGTTCCATAAAAGAGGACTTAAAAGATTGGCTGGCCAGGGAAATTAAATACCTGGAAAAATCACAGACCCTTGGCATCATTGTGCCGGCGAAGTTTCAGGATGTTCCGCAATATAAAAGAGGGATTTGGTACACCTACACAATTGAAGAATTAGCTTTATTGCAAAGGGCACAACATGAAGCTGGCTATATTACAAACACCAACATAATTGCGCTGATGGAAGATCTTTCAAAGATTGCACACACCGCAACCCAACACAACATTTCATACAAAAACTTGAAGAACCTTTTTTACAACATAGACCTTGATACAATAGATTCACTGCATGATAAACTACTCATTATGATTCGAAAACTTCAAAACTTAAAGGCCATTACAATCAGAAAGCAAAAAACTAAACAGTCGCATTTTAAAAAATGATTTTTTCTCCTTCGGTCTATTTATGCCGATTTTTTTTAGAAATATTAAATAAAGTAATTTTGTACGTTAACAATAAAACCTCTGCACCACAGAGGCAATTTTAAAATCTTAAAAATATTCTATGGCAAAAATCAAACTTCGGGTTAAAAAGAAACAGCCTGAAAACAGTGGTAAGCCTATTACGCAAGTCGATGTGAACAAAATTGCCGCTTTAGCAATGCACAATACTCCGACAGGCTTGATAGCTTACAAAATGGGAAGAACGAAAAGCTCTATTTATAAGATCGCAAGTGATAATAGTATATCACTTCATCCAACAAATAAGAGCCCATATAATCGAAAGAAGT
>DASZXQ010000099.1:0-9812 GCA_035545755.1 Chitinophagaceae bacterium
TAAATTATATATTATTACCTGAAGTTCCATCTCCTCCAAAGACAGAAAACCACCCACCACAACCTAAACATCAAAAGCCTTAATCGGTTCAAAAGATTTTTCTTCAGCTTTCTCAATTCACTAATTTAGCAGCAACAGATCAAACACTTTATTTCCATGAAACAATTATTAGTCCCGGCACTATTTCTATTGTGTACCAATTTTTGCATGGCGCAAAAGACAGACACAAAGCTTGAAAAAAAATTAAGTGTGCTCATGAAAGATTTTCATGGGAAAATGGGCGTATATGTTTATGACCTTAGATCAGGCAAGATGACCGGGATAAATGAAGACACAATTTATCCAACTGCCAGTATGGTCAAGATGCAGATCCTCGTAGGCATCATGCATAAAATATATGACGGCAGCCTTCAGTTTCACCAGAGGATGACTTATACTGATTCACTTTTTTATTCTGAAGGAGATGATATACTGGCTTCCTTTAAACCCGGAGCAACGATTGAACTGAGACGACTTATTTCATTAATGTTAAGTTACAGTGATAATTGCGCCAGTCTATGGCTGCAGGGGCTTTCAGGTGGTGGCAAAGTGATCAATGAGTATATGGATCAACTGGGATTAAAATATACCCGTGTTAACAGCCGCACCGAAGGAAGAGAAGAAAACAGGATAATTTATGGATGGGGTCAAACCACTCCAAAGGAGCTGGCATCATTAATGAAAATGATCCTCGATAATAAGATCATCAATCGTCAGTACAGCGAAGAAATGCTGAGAATGCTGGGCCGCCAGTTTTGGGATGAAATAGGTATCTCGCAGATCCCGCCCGGTATTTTTATTGCTGATAAGAATGGCGCCGTTGATGAAAGCAGAGGAGAGATCATGTATGTGAATGCACCGCATCCTTATATTCTTGCAGTCTGTTCGAAGGAAAATGAGGATAAGAGTTGGAATGATAATAATGAAGCATGGGTGTTAATCAGAAAAATATCCGCAACCGTATTTCAGCATTACAACCGGAAAATAAAATATCAACCTGAAGCTCCGATCAAATAAGTTTGTAATTACGCCAAATGCCCTAAAATAATACTAGCGGCCACAGCTGCATTCAATGATTCTGCTCTGCCCTTTTTTGGAATAGTGATCTTCACATTCGCCAGTTTCAAAATTTCATCACTGATACCTTTGGATTCATTACCGATGAGAATGATGCCTTCATTTATTTTTTTCATGACTGTTACATCCTGTCCATCCAAAACCGCAGCATAAATGCGAATATCTTTTTGTTGCACCAGCCATTTTTCCAGATCAACATAAAAAACTTTTACTCTTGCAATGCTGCCCATCGTTGCCTGCACCACTTTTGGATTGTACACATCAGCGCAGTCTCTGCTGCAAACGATCTGTTCTATTCCAAACCAGTCCGCCGTTCGGATGATCGTTCCCAGGTTGCCCGGATCCTGGATCGTATCCAATGCGAGAGTAATGGTTTGTTTAGTTACGATCTTTTGACCGACATCAAATTTTTTTACAATAGCTAATACTTTATTCGGAGAGGTCAGTTGGGAGATAAGCTCCAATTCCTTTTCCTTTATTTCTTCGACATTGTTATTTGTTAATAACTTTTGATTTTCTTCGACCCATTCTCTCGTTCCGAATATTTCTATAAAAGTTACTCCCTTTGTCTCCAGTAATTCTTTTACCAGCTTTGGACCTTCAGCAACGAATACTCCGGCTTCATCTCTCGGTTTTTTCTGGCCTAAACTTTGAATATATTTGAGCTTCGATTTAACAAGCATAGTAGTTGTTTATTTTCTTATGTTAGCCGGCAAATCAACCATCATTTCCCATAGCACCTCAGCAATCATTGCCGGTTCGTTTATTTTATTTTTCGCTTCCTGTGGTGTGGTGCCTAAAAATTATCCACACAACAAGCCCTTTGTCTACGAATATAAGATTAACCTGGAAGGAAATTTCAGCAATGAACAAAGAAATGACCTGAAATCAAAATTGGAGAATCAACTGGATGACAGTATTCATGTACGCACGATTTCGCAACTATATCGGCAATTATTGAAAAAACCCCCGGTATATGATCCTGCGAATGCGGACCGTTCAGTGATCTTTATGAGAGCCCTGCTGAATTCACTCGGCTATTTTCATGACACAATTACTTACTCTACTTCAATTGATTCTTCAGTGAACCACCAACTCCGAACTACTGTAGCTTTTGATGTAAAGCCCGGCAAACAGGTACTGCTCGATTCCATCAGTTATAATTTTCAAAAGCCAGAACTGCAACAATTGGCTGAATCCAATATCAGACAGGCATTGATCAAAAAAGGAGATCCATTTGCCAAGGTGAATATCTCCAATGAACTGACCCGGCTGGTAGATCTGTACCGGAATAACGGCTATATGCGTTTCACTATGGATGAACTTAGAGGTTTGTGGGACACACTCGATGTTTCACTGCTTACTGTACCCACTGATCCATTTGAACAATTGGAGATACTGCAACGATTGAAACAGCGAAGAGAAAATCCCAGGGCTAGCCTGCAAATACAGTTACGGCCCGGTTATGATAAAAATAAACTGGTGAAATATTTTAATGGTAATGTCACTGTTTTCCCGGATTATAATATAGATACACTAGAGCACAAGCGTAAGGAAGTTATGGTCGATGGCGTCAAGGTTGTTTATTTCAGAAAGATCGTGAAGCCGAAACTCCTGCCACAAAATATTTATCTATATCACGGCAGAGTATATAAGCAAGATGATTATTTTAAAACGGTCAATCGTTTCAATTCGCTCGGCACCTGGCGGCTGGTAAATATTGAACAGGTTCCAAGAGGCAACGCGGATACAGTAGATTACACCATACGACTGACGCCTGCAAAAAAATATTCATACACTGCAGATCTTGAAGGCAGCATTAACCAGAGTGTCATTTCAGGAAATCTTTTTGGGGTTGCTGTAAATCTTGGCTTACAAAACCGGAATTTTGCCCGGGCAGCCAATCAGGCAAATACCAACTTAAGATATGGAACAGAACTCGGAAGTTCTGCAGGACAAAAATTCATTCAGACCCGGCAGATAAGTCTTAGCCATAATATTTATTTTCCAAGAGTGATCCCAAATATCAAAGGTATTCCTGATAAATTCAGGGATAATTTCAGAACAGTATTCTCATTTAATACGGCTAACACTGAAAGAAGATTTTTATACAACCTCACTACCTTCAATGCAGCCTGGGGTTACGATTTTCAATGGGGGAAAAAACTATTCTCCATCCGCCTGCCAAATATCGAATATTCATTGCTGAATAAAAGAGACAGCCTGGATACGCTCATCAAATACAACCCTTTGCTCAAAAATATTTTCACGGATGGATTGATCTCTTCCGTAGCAGCAAGCTTCACCATGAGCGGTGGCAAAAATGCCAATCTTAATATTCTTCGTGCCAACATTGAGGAATCAGGATTATTGACAGGCCTGATACGAAATAATTTTTTGGACAAACACCTGTATCGCTACATCAAGACCGATATTGAACTTGCCAGAAAAGTCCAGTACAAGCGATCCTCATTGGCGCTTCGATTTTTCACAGGCGTTGGCTATGAGTTCAATTCAACACGCAATCCCGATAAGAGGAATAATCTTCCATTCTTTAAAGAATATTTTGCGGGTGGGCCAAACAGCATGCGAGGATGGAGATTGCGGCAATTGGGTCCCGGTTCTGTAATCAAAGATTTCAATGGCATTACCGGAACACCGGAACGATATGGAGATGTTCAGTTAGAAACAAATGCAGAATACCGTTTTCCTATTGCCACCATTGCAGGACAAAAAATCAACGGAGCTTTATTCAGCGACGTAGGAAATATCTGGTTTTTGAAAAAGGATGCCGGAACTCCGGAAGAAGTTTTTAGCTTCAGCCGTTTGCCAAAAGACATTGCTATTGATGTTGGCGCCGGCATTCGGCTTGATTTCAGTTTTTTTGTGGTTCGACTTGATTATGCTTACAAAGCAAAAGACCCAAGCCCGGACCTGGCTCATGCCGCCGGGCAGAATAAATGGTTTTATGACTGGAAACCATTCGGAGGACAATTACAATTAGGGATCGGTTATCCCTTCGTATTCTGATGCGCAGCATGCTGTTGTTTGATCATCACTTCAAATGATTCCATACTCATAGCATCTTCCAATTTGAATGCACCGATCCGCGTACGGCATAAACTGCTGAGGTAAGCACCGCATCCTAATGCTGCTCCAAAATCATTGGCCAGGCTTCGGATATAAGTGCCGGTTGAGCACACAACCCGGAAATAAATAACCGGCATTTCAATTTTTTCAATGATAAACTCTTTAATAAAAATTTTTCTTGGCTCCAACTTTACTTCCTCTCCTTTTCTTGCCAGTTCGTAAACTCTTTTTCCATCCACTTTAATGGCTGAATGTGCGGGCGGTGTTTGAAGTATTTCACCAATGAATTTTCTTGTCGTGGCAATTATTTCTTCCTCCGAAATATTTTCTGTGGATCTGAAATGCTCCGGCTCACTTTCCAGGTCGTATGTTGGAGTGGTGGCGCCTAAAGTAAATGTACCGCTGTATTCTTTTTCCTGTGCCATGTATTCATTGATCTTCTTGGTGAATTTCCCGGTGCAGATAATAAGCAGCCCCGTTGCGAGTGGATCTAATGTGCCCGCATGTCCCACTTTTTTTTATGTTGATCAGGTTGCGAACCTTTTTTACAACATCAAATGACGTCCATTGCAGTGGTTTATTTATGAGTAATACTTTACCTTCTTCAAAACTGTTCATCGTACAAATGTCGGAGATAAGTTTAAAAAACTCAAGATCTATAAAATTTATTATGGACACTGATCTTGCAGACTCCCAACTCAAATCGACATTCTCGTTTTCAACTCAAGATATTTGTTCACAGTGTTCACCGTAAGATTTTGGGGTGTTGTTAAAATAGAAGGAATTCCGTTTTTATGAAGTTCTTTAACCATTAATCGTTTTTCAAATGCAAACTTTTCAGCGATCGTCTTAATGTAAATATCTTCAATCGTTGCTGCTTTTCGTTCCATCAATGATCTCAATTCGGTGTTTTCAAAAAACACGACCAGTAATAAATGATAATGTGCGATCTTTTTTAAAGCCGGCATTTCTCTTTGCAAACTTTCTATGGATTCAAAATTGGTGAAAAGGATCAGCAGGCTCCGGTTCGTGATCCTGTTGCGAATGACAGAAAATAATTTTTCAAAATCAGGTTCGAGGAATTGCGTTCTTTGACGGTACAATGATTCCAGCACCAGGTTCATCTGGGTGGGTTTTTTATCTGCCGGTAAAAATGTATCGAGCTTTTCGGCAAATGTGATCAATCCTGCTTTGTCTTGTTTTACCAATGCCACATTCGAAAGCACCAATGAAGCATTGATCGCATGATCCAGTAAGGTCATTCCGCCGAAAGGCATTTTCATTACCCTTCCTTTGTTGATAAGGCAGTAGATCTGCTGGCTTCTTTCATCGGTGAAATTGTTAACCATGAGGTCGGCTTTGCGGGCAGTCGCTTTCCAGTTGATAGTACGGTAATCATCACCACGAACATATTCTTTGATCTGTTCAAACTCCATGCTGTGACCGATCTTGCGGATGCGTTTCACTCCTGCCTCCTGCAATCGGTTGCTGACAGCTAATAGCTGATAGCGCCGCATCTGTACATAAGAAGGATACACTTTTACCGTTTTAATTGCCGGAAAAATATAACGTCGCTTTACCAATGATAATGGTCCATGAACATACACATTAATGTTACCGAATTCATACTCACCTCTTGAAGTGGGGCAAAGAGAATATTCGAGTTCGTGATTGCTGCCAGCATCCATTTTTAGTTTGCGCAACCAATTTCTTTCCTGGAATTGCACCGGCAACTCATCAATAATACTTAAGCTAACAGGAAAAGAATATTGATTTTTTAGTTGCAACAATACTTTATTCGGATCGCCGATACTGAACCGGTCCGTCACCCATCGCTCTGCAATAAAACCTTTTCTTTTGCTAAAGATCAGGGACGTATCGATCAGAACTGCCATTGCCAGCAGCAAAAGCACCATACTGCCGATCCTGAAAACTGAAGGATAAAAATAACTTACAAGATAAAAGACAGCCGCTGCAGCAGCGACATAATAAACAATTTTATCTAAATAAAACGAACGCATCTGTAAACATTGATGACGGAGGTACGAAGTAAGACAAGAATCGTGAATCACCAATCTTTATCAGGTCAAGACAGACACACTCCTGACTCCTGACTCTTGACTCTTGACTCCCGCACCCTCACCTCGGAATATCCATAGATTGAATGATCTGTTTTATTACTTCATCTTCTGTCACACCTTCCATTTCTTTGTCCGGCGCTAAAATGATACGATGACGCAATACCGGTGCCACTACTTCCAATATATCTTCTGGTGTCACAAAATCACGCCCTTGCATCGCAGCAATAGCTTTGGAAGCATTCATTATTGCCAGCGATGCTCTGGGTGATGCGCCAAGGTAAATTGATTTATGATTCCGGGTTTGCTGAATCAGTTTTGCTATGAACTGTAATAATTTTTCTTCAATGATCAACGTTTTGATCTGTCGCCTCAGTGAAGTAATCTGATCTGCGCTTAAAACCGGCGTCACCATATCCGGCGCCTGCGCATTCCCCATTTGATGAAATTGCGTAAGGATTGCCGTTTCTTCTGCTTCCGTTGGATAAGGAACTACAATTTTAAAAATGAAACGATCTAATTGTGCTTCCGGTAAACGATAGGTCCCTTCCTGCTCCACCGGGTTTTGAGTAGCCAATACCATGAATGGAGCCGCCATTAAATACGTCTTCCCATCAACAGATGCCTGTCGTTCTTCCATGATCTCCAGCAAAGCTGATTGTGTTTTTGCCGGCGCCCGGTTGATCTCATCCACTAACACAATATTGCTGAATACAGGCCCTTTCTTGAATTCAAAAACAGCTTCCTTTGGATTGAAGACTGGTGTCCCCAACACATCTGATGGCATCAGGTCAGGAGTGAATTGGATACGGGAGAAACCGATATTCATACTTTTTGCCACCAGTTTTGCAGTCAATGTTTTTGCCACGCCGGGTACTCCTTCTATTAATACATGACCATCAGCCAGTAATGCTGCAATGATCAGTTTCACCATTTCATCCTGGCCCACGATTACTTTTTTGATCTCGTTACGAATGGAAAGTACTGCCTGGTTCAGCGCAGTGAGGTCGGTTCGTTGCTGAAATAGTTGTTCGTCCATGCTTATGCTTTTTTATAAAATGATTCCAGTTGTTTATGAAAATCGGTCAATTCATCATCGCGGATCACCGGAGCATCATCTGCATATTTGATAAAAGAAACAATGCCCCGGATCTCGGATTCTTCGCATCCCGTTTTAAATTGCAGGTTCTTAATAAATACCTCATCCAATTTATTTGTGGGCAATTTATACTTGTTACGTACATGCTCCAGGAAATAGGATCCCATTTTTTTACAAAGATTTTTGTGATCGCCTTTGTCGTAATACAGGCGCCCGATCGTCTTTACAAAATCCAATGAATCATTTTTTGGTTTTGTGATCACCGGAATATAACGTTGTTTCCTTCTTGACTCCATAAGAATAAACAACACTAATGTAAATAATGCCGTCAAAAGCGCCGCTTTCAAGCCGGGATATTTGAATAATACCGAAAGAAGGTTAGTATTGCTTTCAGTGCGACTATTGTCGTTGTTATATCTCTTTTTTAAAAAATATTCATCCCAGCCGATCTTAGTTGTCCGGGGATTCAGCAGCGAAAGAATAGTTTCATAATAGCGGATATTGTTTTTGTATAACAAAAAATAATTACTCAATGCCATTGGCGACAAATGCACATAAAGATTACCAGCCCCGGCTTTCAGGTGAATAAAATTATTTCGGTTCAATTCATCTCCACCCAAAGTTTCTGTTGTTGCCGTATCGGTTTGATAAAACCAGGAGCTGAATTTTTTGCCGGGATAGGCATATATATCATTATTCCCGAAAGGAGGATTGAAAAGTGAAACCCGGAAACTATCCACTGCTTCTCCATCAGGGTTGACAACATCTCCCGTGCTTAAAATGCTGGCTCTGCAACGCAGGAATTCTTCAGCAGTAGTCGAAACAAGCACCGTACTGATAAATACATCATTGCCATTCTCCACAAAGGCGATCAGTTTTTTCATTTCAAATTCATCAGGATAAAATTGCGGCGTGATGATGATCATTGCCTGCCCGGAATCATAAGTGGAAAGTGAATCCCAATAACCGGGTTCATTTTCGTTGTCGTACACTGTGGCATTTGGGAAAAAATATTTCAGGTCGTTATACGCCACATATAATCCATAGGGGATCTTATCCTTTTTCAGAAAAGTGATGCGTTCGTCCATCTGCCGGCTCGTATTATTTGACCCGGTGATCAATAAGATCACAACAGCTATCAGCACGATAGCGATGAGAATATGTGGTATATATTTTTTCAAAACTTATCCAATCCGTTGTTCGAGTTTTTCAAAATCGTTTTTTATCACAGAAAATTTTTCAGGGCTGATCTCAAATTGGCCATACCAGCTATACTCATAATTGCGGGTGATCCTGAAAAAATCCTGGTAATAACTTGTCGGGGTCAGTTGCAGCAGATAATCAAGATTGGTTTTACCCTGCTTATACTGAATAATATTTTTTTCTGAAAGCTGTTTCAGCAATCGCAAGAACAGGAGCCGCACAGCAAAACGGTAATTGCCACGGTCAATGGCTTTCTCCATTTCTCTGGCATAATTGATCGCAAAAATATCGTCGGTCTCTACTTCTTCATCCGGGGATGAATCAATGGATTTAGGTTTCCGCCGGAATAAAAAAATATTACTGTTAGCGAGATAGATCATGATAAAACTGGCGAACCCTCCAATGATGATCAGCCAGAGCAAAGTTTGAAACCAGATTTGTTCACCAAGAGGAGTTTTGCCCGAAGAGTTTGCACTACTCTTTTTTTCTTTAGTCCTGGTGAATACAGTATTGGCATACCAGAAATCATCATCCTGCCGCATTTTATTGATGACACTGTCAGGAAGATGACGCAATTGAAACGTGTCCTTGGAAAATGCTGTTTTATTAGAAAAATATTCTGAAGGAGTTTCTGTAACTCCGGAAGCTAAAGAGTCATCTTCCTCCGGTGGCGCCGGCACTGTATCAATAATTGTAGCTGAATCTATTGACCAGCTGAGACTTTTTGCGATAGAATCCGGATCACGGTGTTCCTGTGCCGCAACAGCAATTGATACCAATGAAAAAAATAGTATCGATATTTTTTTGTTGCGAAAAATGCGATGATATTTTGTAAGAAGCCGTATCACGATCATACTTCCTCCTCGTTAAGTTGGAACGGCAACTTCCTGCTGACCCTGATAGGATAGATAATGAAATACCAAATGATGAATGAAAGAGCAGCTATAAGAATGAACGCATTAATGAATACCGGCATCTTATAATGCCTTGTTACAAATCCTTCAAAAAAAGCTGCGATCATAAATAAAGGCATCAGGCCCACGACGATCTTCACTCCATCTTTCACACCACGCTTCAGCGAATCCATTCTTTTGATGGTGCCGGGAAATAAAAAACTCTTTACCATCACCAATCCTGCCGCACAGGCAATGATGATCGCTGTCAGTTCGAGGATGCCGTGGATCAACACACCCATCGCAGACTGCCATCCAAATCCTTTAGAGAAA
>DASZXQ010000100.1:0-1783 GCA_035545755.1 Chitinophagaceae bacterium
CATGATAAGAATATTGATCTGATCATCACGATCCCCAGGGATCATTCTCTGATCGAAAAAATGTTCAAAAGTAGCCATACCAAGAAACTAGCATATCACAGCACAGTGCCCGTTCTCGCTGTGCATGAATAACTTGCCGGAAACACTTCCATTTTAATTTTTAGTTCATTTCGCTTGCCGACGTGGCAGCTAGTGACTAATTTTGTGCCTGAATACAGCAATGAAATCCATTAATAAAAATATAGTTATTACCAGTTCATTTGCTGAACTATCCTTACCGGCGAATTTTTATATCCCCGGTTAAACGTTTTCCTTCTTGCTTACTAATTTGTTGATTCGTTCCATTAAAAATTATTAAATGATTGCCTGCATTATGAAAAACATAAAGCTGATAGAAGTACCTTCTGAGATCGGGGCCGGGACAAGAGGCGCCAGCCTCGGCATCGAAGCCATCAAGATCGCTGCTTTGGATTTTATGAGTAATTTTTTTATTCATTTCCCTTCGGAAAAGATTCCAACCGAAAATAAATTATTGTACGAACCCATTGAATCACCTTATGCGAAACGTATAAAAGGTATTGCTGCTATGTATGATCGGGTAAGTAAATCTTTAAGTGATACTATTAAGAATAGTTTTTTCCCGGTGGTACTTAGCGGCGATCATAGCACAGCCGGAGCCACAATTGCAGGTATTAAAATGGCAAAACCCAAAAGCAGGCTCGGGGTTATCTGGATCGATGCACATGCCGATCTTCATACACCTTACACGACACCATCGGGCAATGTACACGGGATGGCAATGGCCATTACTATCAATGAAAACAATAAAGATTGTGCAGTTCACCAAATAGATGAGGAAACTGCAAAATATTGGAACCAGTTGAAAAATACCGGCAAGATCGCACCAAAAGTTTTGCCGGAAGATGTAGTATATATATCGCTTCGTGATTTTGAAAAAGAAGAAAAATACCTGATTGACAAATACGGCATCAAAGTATTTACCACGAAAGAAGTTCGGAATAATGGACCTGAAAATATTGTCAGGGCCACTATGCGGTATCTTGCCAATTGCACCGACATATATATATCCTTTGATGTAGATAGCCTTGATTCCTCCATTTCTAAAGGAACCGGAACACCGGTGAGCAATGGCTTACGGGAAAGAGAAGCCGAAGACCTGATCAGTAAATTTATGTACAACCGGAAAGTGTGTTGTTTTGAGATCACTGAAGTGAATCCGACACTGGATAAAGAAAACCTGATGGCTGAGATCGCTTTCAATATTTTACAACGAAGTGTGAATATATTGATGATGAACTAAACGTTCATTTTTACATGTAGAAATTACGACAGTGTTTTTTTCAACCCTTCCATGAAGCTAATGGGTTTAAACCCCAATTCACTTGCTGCTTTGTCAATCATAAAACCAGTTTTTAAAGGACGAAGTGCAGGTTGCGGAAATTCAGATGCGGTCACTTTTATTAATTGAGAGCTATCCATTTTCAAATAATCAGCAATTTTCACTGCCATTTGATAAGGCGTCAATACCTCCTTACCTGATAAATGAAATATTCCAGTAGCTTTTTTTTCAATAACAGAAATTATTCCGGAAGCAAGATCTTCTACATAAGTGGGAGTTCGCAACTGGTCATCAAAAACATGATACACTTCTCCTTGTTCTAATTTTTCTTTGATCAGTTCCGGGAAACTTTTCCTGATAGAATGAGTCTTTCCATAAACTGTTATGGTACGCACAATGGTCCAGTCAAACTCATATTCTTTC
>DASZXQ010000101.1:0-37118 GCA_035545755.1 Chitinophagaceae bacterium
AGAATCAGCAAGCCGGCAACCAGGGCTCTAAGTTTTTGAACAAATCCAGCAAAGGTTCCGGCTTCTCTCAACGGCCTCCAAAAGCCGGGGGAATGAGGGGCAGTTGAGTTGTTTTATCTTTCTGCGCAGCCAAATTGAATTAATTTCAAAGTGAAAATTATTTTATGCTGTCACAAAACCGGCACTTTGATTCTATCAGTCCATCGGCAGAATTTCTGATCCGGCTAAAAGCGAACACAACTATTCCCTTTGCCAAAGAAACAGCAGCATTATTGATAAAAGGAGCCGTGGCAGAAGCCGCAGAAAATTCCCAGGCAGATCGCAATTTTTATTTCCGTTCCCTCATTCATTTCGAAAATCGCTATCGAACCTTCGATAAACTGTTATCTGAATTTCATTCCGACAATCTTTTGGAAATATCGTCCGGGTATTCCTCCAGGGGATTTCATCTTTGCCTTGAAAAAGAAATTCATTTTATTGATACTGATCTTCCAGACCTTGTAGCAAATAAAAGAGAATTAATCGAGGAGCTTTTAATAAACATTGATAAAAAATTCAAAGGCCATTACGAGTTGGTAGCGTTAAATGCCCTTGATGCTTCTGCATTTACGAAAGTGCTCGAAAAATTTTCCCATGCGCCATTAACCATCATCAATGAGGGACTCCTGCCCTACCTGGATATAGAAGAAAAAATGTTGTTGTGCTCTAATATTCGCAATGCATTAAAACATCATGACGGCTATTGGATCACCGGCGATGTATATATAAAAGATGAGGAAGAAGAAACCCGTGAATTGCCGGAAGCCGCCCGGATGTGGAGACAAATGCATCATACCCATGAAAATAAGTTCGATGATTTTGAATCAGCAGAAAAATTTTTCAATGAATGTGGCTTTGACGTTATAAGAAAAGAATCATTACTGCCTGAAGAGTTGAGTTGCCTGGATCTGCTTGGCGACGGAAAAAATGAAATAATTGAAAAATTGAAAGATGCCGCACCGCATCGGCAAACATGGTGTTTGAAAATTTTTGAATAACCAATAAAAACCCTTTTATGAAAAGAAGAGACTTTATTACCAGCAGTTCTCTTGCAGCAGCAAGTCTTACCTCCGCTCTTGCTGTTTCCTGTAACACTACTCCTTCTCCTGCCAAAGAAGAGGAAAAGAAACCGGCAGGAACAGATGACAATTTTACCCTGAATGAAATTACTGTTGCGGAATTGCAGGAGAAAGTTCAGAAAGGAGAATACACCTATGAACAGATTACTGACATGTACCTGCAGCGCATCGATGCATTGGATAAAAAAGGTCCGGCTATCAATGCCGTTATTGAATTGAATCCTGATGCCAAAAGCATTGCTAAAGAAATGGATAACGAAAGAAAAAAAGGCAAAATAAGAAGCCCGTTACATGGGATTCCTGTTTTGATAAAAGATAATATTGACACGGCCGATAAAATGAAAACCTCAGCAGGCTCATTAGCATTGGCTAATTCGATTGCCTTAAAAGATTCTTTTGTAGCGCAAAAATTAAGACAAGCAGGCGCTGTCATTCTTGGCAAAACCAACCTGAGTGAATGGGCGAATATCCGTTCCAATCATTCTACCAGCGGATGGAGCGGAAGAGGAGGATTAACAAAAAATCCTTACGCATTGGATCGGAATGCCTGCGGGTCCAGTTCAGGAACAGGCGCTGCCATTTCTGCAAATTTTGCGACAGTGGGCATCGGTACTGAAACAGACGGTTCTATTGTTTGTCCATCCACACATAATGGATTGGTAGGAATAAAACCAACAGTAGGATTGATAAGCCGCTCCGGCATCATTCCTATTTCACATAGCCAGGATACTGCAGGCCCTATGTGTCGTTGTGTGGCAGATGCCGCTGCATTGCTTGGTGTGTTGACCGGAACAGACCCGGGTGATCCTGCAACGAATGAAAGCGGCGGAAAAGCTTTAAAAGATTACAGCAAATTTCTTGATAAGGATGGTTTAAAAGGAGCACGGATCGGCGTTGCAAGAAAATTTTTTGGTTTCAATGATAAAGTGGATCAACTGATGAACCAGGCAATAGATGTAATGAAACAACACGGAGCTATTATTGTTGATCCGGCTGATGTTCCTAATACCGGGAAATATGATGATACAGAATTTCTTGTATTTCTTTATGAATTAAAGGCGGACCTGAACGCCTATCTCGCCGGCCTTGGCCCAAATGCAGCGGTGAAAACATTGAAAGACGTGATTGATTTCAATGAAAAAAATAAAGACAAAGAAATGCCTTACTTCGGGCAGGAAACTTTTTTGAAAGCGCAGGAAAAAGGTCCATTGACAAGTAAAGAATATTTAGATGCGTTGGCAAAAAATCATCGCCTGTCTAGAGAAGAAGGAATCGATGCGATCATGAATAAAGAAAAACTGGATGCTCTCATCGCACCGACGGGCGAACCTGCTTGGGTAACCGATCTTATAAATGGCGATCATTTTACCGGAGGTTATTCCACGCCTTCTGCAGTTGCCGGATATCCTCATATAACTGTTCCGGCAGGAATGATATTTGGTTTACCGATAGGAATTTCATTTTTCGGAAAAGCATGGAGTGAGCCGGTATTGATCAAGATCGCTTATGCATTTGAGCAGGCTACGAAACATAGACAACCACCGAAGTTTTTGGCTAATGCCGATCTTACCGCATGATCTGTTAATGATTATCTATGCCGTATCGAAACGAATAACAAGCAAATAACATTTTTGCTTAAAGAAATTGCAGTTTGCAAATTTGATTGGACTATTTTACAAATCTGAAACCGGTTTGATATGAAGCCAACACGTTTTCAATTTGCTGTAGCCTTTTTATCCCTGTTTGCTTTTCTTCTCAACCCTGAACTAGTAAAAAGCCAAAAGAATGCCGGCTTCACTTACGACCTTTCTCATCCTTCGAAAAAATGGATATTGCCTGAAGAATTAAAAGAAATTTCCGGCCAGGCCTGGATTGACAGGAAACATCTGTTAGTTATCGAAGACCTGCATCCGATCTTGTATGTTATAAAACTTGCAGATAAAGCAACTATAGAAAAGCAAACCGCATTTAAAAAAATCTCTGATAAAAAAATGGATATTGAAGATGTAGCGCTGGTAAAAAACACAGTGTATGCTTTATGGAGTCATGGAGTATTGTATAAGATCAAAGATTGGCAGGGAGATCCGGAAACAAAAAAGCTGGAGACACCTTTATCAAAAGAAAACAATACCGAAGGTCTTTGCTATGATCCTGTATCTCATGATCTGCTGATAGCCTGCAAAAATGAATCCGATATAGCTGACGAAAAAAAATCCACCCGTTCCGTTTTTGAATTCGATCTGACAGCAGATTCACTGATCAGTGAACCTTTCATGCTCATACATAAAAAAGATTTTAAAAAAGTGGCTGATGAGAAACTGGAGTTTTTTCCTTCGGCGATCGCCGTTCACCCCGTCACGCATGATATTTATATTCTGTCAACAAAAGAAACCAAGTGCATGGCGGTGTATGGTTATAAAGGCGAACTGAAATCTTTCCAGCTCATTGACAAAGATATTTTACTGCAACCCGAAGGAATTTGTTTTGCCCCGGATGGCACATTATACATCAGTTCTGAAGGAAAACATGGTGTGCCTCCTGTATTGTTACAATTTGATGCAAAAAAATAAGTTCTTTACAAAAAAACTTTATAAGACATTCTCCAAATAAAATCGTGCAATTTTTTTCGCCAGATGCTGTAAGCACTAATTCCTGTAATGATAAATCAACAAGAGTTTTGCCTGCAATTTTCACACTAAAACTTTCAGGCAGCTATCAAGCTACGAAAGTTTTAAATCCAAATAATAGTATCTTTCAGGTAACAAAATCTACTGCCATGCCTAAAAAGACCCTGACGGCTCTTCTGCTATTGATTAGTTTGTTTTCATTTTCTCAAAGAATGATGACACCCGAACTACTCTGGAAACTCGGCAGAGTATCCGGAATGGGTATAAGCAAAGACGGAAAATCAATAGTGTATGCCGTCAGCATTCCTGATATGGGTGCAAATAAAAGCAACAGGTATTATTATACACTTCCATTGAATGGCGGTGCACCTACTGAGATCAGCAATCCAGACAGCTTATTAAGCGATAAAAATATTTCTCCGGATGGGAAGTATATGATCAGCAGTAAAGATGTGAAAATAAAAGATGTAACCGGCGCTGATTATTATCCTGATCTTTCCAAATCGAATGTTTACATCTACGATAATCTCATGTATCGTCATTGGGACACATGGGAAGATGGAAAATTCGGACATGTGTTTTTATCAAAACTGGAGAATGGAAAAGCAACAGATGAAAAAGACCTGATGCCGGGTGAACCTTATGATTGTCCGCAAAAACCGTTCGGCGGCGAAGAAGATTATGTTTGGAATCCTGATGGCAAGCATGTGGTTTATTGCACCAAGAAAGAATACGGCACTGCTTATGCAATAAGCACTAACACTGACTTATATGAATATGACATTGAAACCGGAACTACAAAAGACCTAACAGAAAAAAATAAAGGTTATGATATCAGCCCTCAATACAGCAAGAATGGAACATTAGCATGGTTGCAAATGAAAACGCCGGGATATGAAGCCGACAAACAGGATATTGTTGCATTTAATGGAATGGGAGTTGTCAATCTCACTGGTCATCGTGATGATATTAATGTGGAAGGTTTTCGCTGGGCAGATGATGGAAAAAATCTTTTCTTTTGGGCAGCCACCAATGGAACCTTTCAATTATTCGAGGTGGATTATACCGGCGCCACTATGAAGCTTCCTGACATTCGCCAGATCACCAAAGGTGATTTTGATGTGGACGGAATAATCGGACAATCAGGGAATACGCTGATCGTAACAAGATCTGATATGAATCATGCTTCCGAATTATACTCGGTAGATATTACCGATGGAAGCATGAAACAATTGACGCATGTTAATGATGCTGTTTATAATTCTATCGGTTTATGCAAAACAGAACGACGTTTTGTAAAAACAGTAGATAATAAGCAAATGTTGGTTTGGGTGATTTATCCTCCGGATTTTGATCCATCAAAAAAATATCCCACGTTACTTTATTGCCAGGGCGGTCCGCAAGTCGCATTAACGCAGTTCTATTCTTTTCGCTGGAATTTTCAGTTAATGGCTTCGCAGGGATATATTGTCGTGGCACCCTGCCGCAGAGGCATGGCAGGATTCGGAACCAAGTGGAATGCACAGGTGAGTAAAGATTGGGGTGGATTGGCCATGCAGGATTATTTATCTGCAATTGATGCTATCAGCAAAGAAAAATTCGTTGATAAAAATCGCAGGGGATGTGTTGGCGCCAGTTTCGGTGGTTTTTCTGTGTTTGAATTGGCAGGAATGCATAATGGTCGTTTTAAGACTTTTATTGCCCATGACGGCGTTTTTGATTTCCAAAGTATGTATGGTACTACAGATGAAATGTGGTTTGAAAATTGGGAAAAAGGCGGTCCTTACTGGGATAAAAATAATGCGGTGGCTCAAAGAAGTTTTTCCCAATCACCGAGCAATCTTGTTGCTAAGTGGAATACACCGATCCTGATCGTGGAAGGAGGCAGAGATTTCAGAGTACCGGTCGGACAGGGACAAGAAGCTTTTCAGGCGGCTCAACTCAAAGGAATAAAAAGTAAATTTTTGTATCTGCCGGATGAAAGCCATTGGGTACTTGCTCCGCAAGATGCACTGGTATGGCAAAGAGAGTTTTTCAAATGGCTGGATGAAACGCTGAAATGATCAGGGTAAATAATTACCTGATATAGAGATTGGCTTTTACTTTGAAATAAGAAACGGACCTTCCCACATAGTTGGAAAGAATGCCATCTACTTTTAGATTCCAGAGTTGGGTTTCTTTGTTGAAACTGCAATCCACCGTTCCACTGGTGACAGTGACATAAGAAACCTGGCCATCTGAACGAAAAGAATATTTAACGGCTACTTCGCTTTTGGAATCAGCATTGCTTTCAATACGATATTTTTTATTTTCCAATCGTTTTTTTCCAAAAAATAATGAGAGATACTGATCTTTCTGACTGATCACCACCGAAAGAATTCCCTTGGACTTATCTACAGTAATGGTTGCTGGCAATGCTTCAATAAAATAATTGTTGTACCCGGAAGTATCCGTGATGAAGACAGGGCAATGTTTCAAAACAGTATCTCCGTCACGCTGCGCTGCAACAGCAATTGAAAGTAAAACAATCAAAGTTGTTAAAAGAAAATTCCTGATCACCATAATTTAAACTCAAAAAGTACGAATAATTAAGGATATATCTGTAAGTGGATCTCGTTTCAATTCTTTTTTTCTCTTTCACCAAAAATTAGACTCCCGATGCGCACCATATTACTGCCTTCTTCAATTGCAATTTTATAGTCGGATGTCATGCCCATGCTCAAAATTGAAAATTTGGCTTTCCCTTGCTCAAACAATGACTTTAAATATGAGAACTCCTTTTTTACTTTATTCATATCATCCGTCAAAGAAGCCATCCCCATCAGCCCAAGTATATTCACATTCTTCAATTCGTGTAATTCGTTCAAATTCGTGTTAAATAGATCTTCCAATTCCTTTTTACTAAATCCAAACTTGGTTTCCTCCTGCGCAATATGAATCTGCAAAAGACAATCAATCACTCTTTTATTTTTTTCGGCTTGCTTATTGATTTCTCTAAGAAGTTTAAGACTGTCCACTGCATGGATCAGTTGCACAAAAGGAGCAATGAATTTTACTTTATTGGTTTGCAAATGGCCAATAAAATGCCAGCGGATATCTCCGGGAAGTTGCGCTTGTTTATTGGTTAATTCCTGAACATAGTTTTCTCCAAAATCTCTCTGGCCCAAATCATATAATTCCTTGATGTCTTCAACAGGCTTGGTTTTGGAGACTGCAACCAGCGTAACATTTTTTGGCCGCAGTTCTGAAACCAGGTGCAGGTATGCTTCTCTATTTACTGGCATTAAGTTGGACTATATGACAAAGTTTAAATAAAAACTATAATGAAAAAGCCATAAGCTCTTGCTCATGGCCTGTCACTTGAAGCTTTCTACGTTATTTCAAAATACTCCGGCTTATCACAATCCGCTGCACTTCGCTGGTGCCTTCATAGATCTGTGTGATCTTGGCATCACGCATCAATCGTTCCACATGATATTCTTTCACATACCCATACCCGCCGTGGATCTGAACCGCTTCAGTGGCAGCCCACATAGCAGTTTCGGATGCATACACTTTTGCCATGGAACTACTAAGCGTATAATCCATTTTGCTATCTTTTTCCCAGGCAGCTTTCAAACAAAGTAATCGTGCCGCTTCTATTCTTGTGGCCATATCCGCCAGTTTGAATGCAATGGCTTGGTGATTCATGATCTCGGTGCCAAACGCTTTTCTTTCTTTAGAATATTTTAATGACAACTCATAAGCGCCGCCGGCAATGCCTAATGCCTGCGAGGCAATGCCAATTCTTCCGCCTGCCAAAGTTCGCATGGCGAATTTGAAACCAAATCCATCTTCACCAATGCGATTCTCTTTCGGGACTTTTACATCATTGAATGAAATGCTGTGTGTATCGCTGCCGCGAATACCCAATTTATTTTCTTTGGCTCCTACAACTACCCCAGGCCAATTTTTTTCTACGATAAATGTGTTGATGCCATGACTTCCTTTTGCAGCATCTGTCTGCGCCATTACCAGGTAAACTGATGCCGAACCTCCATTCGTGATCCAATTTTTTGTCCCATTCAATATATAATGATCACCTTTGTCCTCAGCAGTTGTCCGCTGAGAAGTGGCATCACTGCCTGCTTCTGGTTCGCTGAGCAAGAAAGCGCCGATATATAACTCACCATTCTTTTGTCCCTGCGCTAAGGGTGTAAGATATTTTTGTTTTTGTTCCTCAGTTCCGAAAGCTTCCAATCCATAACAAACCAAACTATTATTCACACTCATCACTACACTTACGCTGGCATCTACTTTTGAAATTTCTTCCATCGCCAGCACATAACTGATGGTATCCATACCTGCACCGCCGTATTGCGGATCCACCATCATGCCTAAAAATCCGAGATTTGCCAGCTTCATGACCTGATCGTATGGAAATTTTTGCTTATCGTCTCTTTCAATGACGCCGGGCAAACATTCGTTTTGTGCAAAATCCCGAGCGGCTTTTTGAATCATCAGGTGCTCTTCGCTGAGTTGAAACAACATAGTTAAATTTTGATCGGTAAAAATAGTTCAAAACTCCAATTTATAGTCCGGTGAATTACTTTCTCTCTGCATTTAAAAAAATATCATGTTTAAAATATCCTAACAAAAATCAATTTGAAGGTTGACAAAAACCCGGCTTCCGATGTCTTTTTCGCCTAACTTTGCGATGCAAACGAGAGCTATGAAAAAGATTCATATCATATTATTGGTGTTGATAGCCGGTGCAATTGCGGTGCTGATCAGTTTCCTGAAAGCTTCTACTACCTATGATACAATAGATTCTGCAAAGGCAAAACCAGGAAAATTTGTGCATGTGATCGCTAAACTGGATCACTCTGAGCCAATAGAATATGATGCTGTTAAAAATCCCAATTATTTAAGTTTTACTGCTATTGATTCATTGGGCAAAACAGTGAAAGTAGTGTATCGCAATGCCAAACCCGATAACCTTGAAGGCAGCGAACGCCTCGTATTGAAAGGCGATTACGAGAATGATCATTTTGAATGCAAAGAGATCATGATGAAATGCCCTTCCAAATACAAAGACGATATGAAAGCGGCTGAAAAAAATATTCAGGAAACCACCGAAACTTCACCTGCTGACAATCAAACTGCTGAAAAAAAATACTAAAAAAGAATGGGCTATATCGGCGAGCATCTTTTGCCCGGACAACTGGGGCACTTTTTTATAACACTTTCTTTAGTTGCGTCCGCTATTGCCACCTTTGCTTATTTTAAATCTGCAAGAGCAACACTCGAGACTGATGCTGTGCAGTGGAAAAAATTAGCCCGTTATGCATTCATTACTGAAGTGATCTCAGTCTTTTCCATCTTCGCTACTTTATTTTACATCATTCATAGCCATTATTTCGAATACAAATATGCATGGCAACATACCAGCCTTTCGCTGGAAGTAAAATACATGCTCGCCTCTTTTTGGGAAGGACAGGAAGGAAGTTTCCTGCTCTGGACATTCTGGCATTGCATACTTGGCTTACTATTGATCAAACGAAGCAAAGAATGGGAAGCGCCGGTGATGACGATCATAAGTTTTGTTCAGTTCTCCCTTGCCACCATGATTGCCGGCATTTACATTTTCGGATGGCGGATGGGTTCCAATCCTTTTATTTTATTAAGAGATTCAGGTGTTCTGGACAATGCACCGGCGCTGCACATGAATTTTGATGTCAGCCAGCCATTGAAACCCGATTACCTTGCTTCAATAACTGATGGTAATGATCTGAATCCTTTATTACAGAATTATTGGATGGTGATCCACCCTCCTGTTTTGTTTTTGGGATTTGCATCCAGCATTGTTCCGTTTGCATTTGCTATGGCAGGTTTATGGAAAAAGAAATTTACTGAGTGGACAAAACCTGCATTGCCCTGGGCGTTATTTTCAGCGGCCGTTTTAGGAACCGGTATTATGATGGGTGCCGCATGGGCTTATGAATCGTTGACCTTTGGAGGATATTGGGCGTGGGATCCGGTAGAAAATGCATCGCTGGTACCCTGGATGGTAATGATCGCCGGCATTCATTGCTTACTGATCTATAAACACAGCGGTCATTCATTACGCATCACACACCTGTTTTTCATTTTGGCATTTGCATTGGTTCTGTACTCCACTTTTTTAACAAGAAGTGGAATCCTTGGCGATACTTCTGTTCATGCATTCACGGATCTTGGTATGAACTGGCAGTTGATCGCATTCATGGCAGTTTTTATTGGGCCAGCTTTGTTGCTCTTTGCCAATCGATATAACCATATCCCATCCATACAAAAAGAAGAAAATGCCACTTCAAGAGAATTTTGGATGTTTATTGGTTCGCTGGTATTTTTTCTTTCAGCATTAGTCATTATCGGCAAAACTTCTGTTCCGGCTTTTGTGAAAATGGCTCCGCCCGAAGACCCGGAATTTGCTTATAATCGCATCCAGGTTTTTGTGGCAGTTGTTATCGCTGCGCTGACCGCTATTTCACAATACCTGAAATACAAAGAAACATCCGGGGCCTATTTCTGGAAAAAGATCTGGCTGCCTACTGTATTTTCTGTGATCATTTCCACATTGATCCTTGTTTTCGGAAATATTAATTATGCAAAATATGGTTCCGGATTCCTTGGCTCTATCTGGCTGGCAGTAGCATGCAGCGTGTATGCGATCATTGCCAATGCAGCGTATATCTGGCTGGGGGTAAAAGGAAGTTTGAAATTATCAGGAGGTTCTGTTGCGCATGTGGGCTTTGGCATGGTGTTACTCGGCATATTAATTTCGTCTTCCAAGAAAGAGGTTCTTTCGTATAATACCAGCGGCATTGCAGTCAATTTTGGTGAAGGAAGCAAAGAAAAATCCGGCGAAAATTTAACCCTGGTAAAAGGCGTACGCACTGACATGGGGAAATACTGGGTTACTTATGAAAATTCGCAACAGCATCCGAAGAAGCCGCTTTGGTTTTATGATATTCATTTTGAAAGTAAGGACGGAAAAGAAAAATTTGATTTGCATCCCAACGCCTTTATTAACTACAAGGGTGAAGGCCTGATGGCAAATCCTTCCTCCAAACATTATTGGGATCATGATGTTTTCACCTACATCACTTCCCTTCCCGATCCTAGCAAGAATAAAGACACCACTCAATTCAAAAACAAACTGCTGAAGGTTGGTGATACCACTTTCTATTCCAAAGGATTTTTTGTTTTGGAAAAAGTGATCAGCAAAGACAGTATCCCAACCGAACAGGGAATTGATCCAACAGGAAAAGCAAGCCTTGCCATAGTGAAAGTGCATTCCATGAATAATTCCACTTATACGGCGCAGCCACTGCTGGTCAATCAAAGAGGCGTTCAATATTCCATTCCGGATACAGTAATCTCTCAAAATCTCATTTTAGCCATTAATTCTGTTGAAGGTGACAAGGTAAATATGGGAATCAAAGAGCCTAATACGATCTTGCAATACCTCACCTTAAAAGCTTATAAATTTCCTTACATCAACCTGCTCTGGCTGGGGGTGATCATCACAGTTTCCGGGATCATTATCAGCATGGTTCGTCGTATCCGGCTAAACCAGATCAGTTCTTCACAGTCATAATTTTACGTTTTTTTGAAACAGCAGCCGGGTTACTTCTGTTGTCTTATAGTATCAACAACGGGAATGTTTTTTTAATTTTATAGAACAATGAGCAGATCGTCAAAATTCTGTGTCCGTCTCATAATGTTGCCGGTTCTTGCACTGGCAGCACTATGCTCTTATGCGCAGATCGATCCTCCCGTAGCTAATACCGATACCATTCCTCCGGTTCCTTCCATTAAAGAGCGTTCCAAAAACTGGGGACCCAATGATACCCTGATTGTTTCTGCTATCTGGTATCACAATGAGATGCTGCCTTATAAAGAAATGGAGAATGTGTGGGTGTCAACTATGTCTGAAAGAAAACTGGAGAAGTACAAAGAAGAATGGAACCGGCTTCGTAATGCAGTTTATGTTACTTATCCTTATGCCCGGATTGCAGGCATCACCATCAACGATATCAACTCGCATCTGGTAAATATTCATTCGGGAAAAGAGCGAAAAGAATACATTAAAACCCGGGAAAAAGAATTGAAAGCGCAATTCAGCGACCCGCTCTCCAATCTTTCTGTTTACCAGGGAAAAGTTTTAATGAAACTCATCAACCGGCAAACAGGAAATAATTGTTATGATATTATTAAAGATTACAGAAATGGTTTGACAGCCCGTTTTTATCAAACAGTCGCTTTCTTTTTTGGCAGTAGCCTCAAACAAGATTGGGATCTTAATGATAAGACCGACCGACAGATAGAAAATTTCGTAAAGGAAATTGATGGCGTCTGGTATAACAATCCTTACAGGAGATAAAACCTTCCTGCTTCCTGCTCACTACTTCATTCTTCCTTCTTATCTTGCAATCATGAAACTCGATATTCTTGCCATCGGTGTTCACCCGGATGATGTGGAACTTGGATGTTCCGGCACACTGATCAATGAAATTAAAAGGGGAAAAAAAGCCGGTATTGTCGATCTTACTCAGGGCGAATTAGGAACCCGTGGCACTATTGAAACACGTTACGAAGAAGCGGCGAAAGCCGCGATGATCATTGGTGTATCCGTTAGGGAAAACCTGAAAATGAGAGATGGTTTTTTTCGCAATGATGAAGAACACCAGATGAAATTGATCCAAACCATTCGAAAATTTCAGCCTGATATTGTCATAGGAAATATTTTGCATGACCGACATCCTGATCATGGAAGAGCCGGGCATTTGATCACTACTTCATGTTTCCTTTCCGGCCTTGCAAAGATCGAGACCAGGGACGAAGACGGAAATACCCAACAAAGATGGAAGCCCAGTTATGTGTTGCATTATATTCAGGACTGGTATCATGAACCGGACCTATTGATCGATATCAGCGATGTTTTTGAACAACGAATGGAATCGATCAAAGCGTACACTACTCAATTCCATGTGTCAGCATCATCTACTGCAGGCCCCCAAACTTATATTTCTACACCTGATTTTTTAGAAAGTGTAATTGCCCGTGCCAGGATGTTGGGTAAAAGGATCGGTGTAAAATATGCTGAAGGCTTTATCACCGAAAAAAAGATAGGCATAAGGAATCTTGACGCATTGATCCAGAATGAAACATAAATTGTTAATTGAAGTCAAGTATTCTGAAAGTTCACAATAATAAAAGATACCTTTGCAAAAACAGACACAAAGTCCTATAAATGACAACCCCGAAATTTACAAGTGTACCTCATTCTTTCCATGCGGAACTTAAAAAAAGAGTTCGTGAATACTTCGAAGAAGTAGGCAAATCCACTACCGGCAATTACAGCCTTTTTATAAAAGCAATATTCCTGATGGCCGCTTTTGTCTCTGTGTACATTCATCTTATTTTCTTTACCCCCCCGGTCATCTGGGCAATAAGCGAATGTGTTTTACTGGGAGGAATTGTTGCAGCCATCGGTTTTAATGTGATGCATGATGGCGCCCATGGCAGTTTCAGCAAATACAAATGGGTCAACAGCATCGCAGCGTTCTCACTGAATATCCTTGGAGGAAATAGTTTTATGTGGAATGTGAAGCACAACGTCATTCACCATTCTTACACCAATGTAGATGGTATTGATGATGATATAGATGTTCAGCCATGGATGCGCATGAGTGCCACCCAAAAAAGATACCGGTTTCACAAGTACCAGTATTTGTATTTCTGGCTATTATATTCTTTGTTTTACCTGTTCTGGATATTCGTGTTGGATTTCCAGAAGTATTTCAGAAGAAAGATCGGGAGCATGCCTTTGAAAAAAATGAAATGGAAAGATCACGTGGTATTCTGGGGATTTAAAGCATTTCACTATTTTCTTTTCATAGGTATTCCTATTCATGAAGTAGGTTTTATTGATTGGTTGATCGGATTTCTGATCTTTGCTTCAGTAGCAGGCCTAGTTTTAAGCCTTGTATTCCAGCTGGCACATACTGTTGAACACACATCTTTCCCGGTTGTTAATGCAACGGACGGGAAAATGGAAGATGAATGGGCCATTCATCAATTAAAGACCACAGCTAATTTTGCTACAAAAAATAAATTGGTAAGCTGGCTGGTAGGTGGTTTGAATTTTCAGATCGAACATCATTTATTTCCCAAAATATCCCACGTCCATTACCCGGCCATCAGCAGAATCATAAAAAATGCCTGCATGGAATATGGGCTGGTCTACATTGAATACAGAAGAGTGCATCATGCCGTTGCATCGCATGTAGCTTTTTTAAAACAAATGGGAAAACCTTAGTAGTATCACTAAAAGTTCGGGAATTATAATAGGTCACCCCCTTTTGACAAATTCCAATTTTGCTGCTACCGCAAAGCCTTTTAACTTGCACAGCTTTTTAATGACGCAATATGCCCGACCTATCGAGTCATAATCCGAATATCGTCAGCAATCCTGATAATAATATCTTCGGTCTGCCTACTTCTGAAGACACTGCAAAAGTGATCATCGTCCCGGTTCCGTGGGAAGTCACGGTCAGTTATGCAGCTGGAACAGCCCGTGCCTCTGATGCCATTCTCAAAGCAAGTTTTCAGATAGATCTCTATGATCCTGAAGTACCCGATGGCTGGAAACAAGGATTTTTTATTCGCCCGGCCGACAGAAAGATCCTGATGAAAAGCGACTACCTGCGCAAGGAAGCTGAACTCTATATTGACTATATCTCGAAAGGAGAAAAACTGGAAGCTAACCAGTTTATGTCAAAAACATTGGTTGAAGTGAATGAAGGAAGCCAGCACCTTAATAAATGGGTCTATGAGCAGACAAAAGCGCTGCTGGCCAAAAACAAATTGGTTGGATTGCTCGGTGGTGACCACAGCACCCCCTTTGGATTTTTTAAAGCCGTTGCAGAAAAACATGGCGCTTTCGGCATTTTGCAAATAGATGCGCATTGCGATCTCAGAGAAGCCTATGAAGGTTTCAATTATTCGCATGCCAGTATAATGCACAATACACTTCATGAAATTCCTGAAATGCAAAAGCTGGTCCAGGTGGGGGTTAGAGATTTTAGTGAAACCGAGTGGGAATTTATCAAAAAAAATTCTTCACGGGTTGTAACCTATTTTGATAAAGATATCCGGCGCAGGCAGTTTGAAGGAGCTACCTGGAAACAGATATCAGAAGAAATAGTTAACCAGTTGCCGGAAAAAGTATTTATCAGTTTTGATATTGATGGTTTGGATCCCAAACTTTGTCCGCACACGGGAACTCCTGTCATGGGAGGATTTGAAACGGAACAGGTATTCTATCTTTTTAGCAAAGTGCTGGAAAGCGGAAGAAAATTGGTAGGCTTTGACCTGAGCGAAGTGGGCGTAGGTGAGGGTGATTGGGACGCCAATGTCGGCGCAAGAGTTTTATTCAAACTGTGTAATCTGCTTGTAGCAAGCAATTCCTGATATGCAACATTATGAGATCATTCTAAAAAATGAAAAAGAAAAAACGTATCGCTTTATAAGCGGGCTGCTTATTTCAGTAAATTTTATTACCATACTGCTGATTACCATTGCATCGGATTTCAAAAAAATTATTCCTTTCACTATAGCGGCAACTGCCCTACTTTCAATTCCTCTGCTGCAATATTTAAAATCTCAAAAAGAGAAGTTATTATTTAGTATTCCGTTTTTTTTATTCGCTTTATCCTGGTTTTGTACCAGCTACTGGTGGATAGGAGTTTTAAATCTTATCTTTTTTATTTTGGACGCTGCTGCATCCAAAAAACTAACTATTGAATTCACAGAGAACAGGATCAGGTTCCCTTCTTTATTTCAGCGAACAATATTATGGGGTGAGCTTACCAACGCACTACTGAAAGATGGCATCCTGACCATCGATTTTAAAAACAACAAGATCATCCAGCAGCAAATTGATGAAGCAAATGCTTCTATAAATGAAAAAGAATTTAACGATTTTTGCATCCGGCAATTGACATCAGGTAACCAGAAAAATATAAATTGAAACATTCGCCATACATTCTTTATTCCGACGGTAAAGGAAATATTTTTGAGGACACTTCTTTATTTGCCACCGGCAGAAGCGGCTGGGATGCTGTTCCCGTTCCTGAAAATGAATGGATCGAATTACCGGACGGCGGACAATTGTATGAATTGCCCGGAAGAAGAGGTATCGGCATCGATGTAAAGACCGGTGAGATGCGATTGTGTGAAAAAGGTTGGGCCGTAGCAGCATTTATTCCTCCCGCACATACAGGATTTTATTTAGCCGCTTACGAAACTGCTCCAGACGCTCCTACCCTTCCATTATTTTGCTACACTGCGGCAGGTTGGTACGATGAAAAATTCTTTGTTCCTGCAGTAAGAATTGAGCCGGACATTCGGCAAGATTGCGAAGGTTATGATCAAAATAAAGTTGAGATAGGTGTAGCACAAATTCTGAAAGCATATCCGCATAACCGCCTGGTAAAACACCTTGCGGAGAATTGTGCATTGACCTATCATTGTCCTGCTGCAAGAAATTATTTTCTGGGAAGATGGGAATGCCCGGTGCCTTCTTCACCAGCTTGCAATGCAAATTGTGTGGGTTGCATTTCATTGCAGCCGGATGAAGAAACAATTGTATCTACGCAGGATCGTCTGACATTCAAACCTACGGTGGAAGAAATTGTAGAATATACGGTACCGCATTTGGAAACGGCACCCTTTCCTATCATCAGTTTTGGTCAGGGCTGCGAAGGAGAACCACTACTTATGTGGGAAACATTAAGTAAAGCAATAAAAGAAATAAGAAAGCACAGCAAAAAAGGAAGTATCAATATAAACACCAATGGTTCTGATCCAAAAGCAGTGAAAACTTTATGTGAAGCAGGATTAAATTCAATTCGTGTCAGCACTAATTCAGCACGAAGAGAAATTTACATACCTTATTACCGTCCGAATAATTATGATTTTGATGATATCATTGAAAGTTTGAAAGTAGTTCGAAGCTATGGCGGATGGACCTCCATAAACTATTTTGTTTTTCCCGGCATGACCGACAGTATTGCAGAATATGAAGCGCTGAGAAAATTGATCCGTGATACCGATCTCTGCATGATCCAGTGGCGCAATTTTAATATCGATCCGGATTGGTATCTCGGAAAGATTGGCGTAACCGACACCGGCGAATGCATGGGCATGAAGGTGTTGTTACAATCTTTACGGAAAGAATTTCCTGATCTGAAATACGGTTATTTTAATCCACCGATGGAACGAATAAAGGGGAAATTTGAAACCGATTTCGCTCATCACTAAAACTCGATTGTCAAAAAAAGATTCTATAACCGGAATTAGCCTTGCTTTCCTGGCCGTTTTTATCTGGTCAGGAAATTTTATTGTAGCAAGAGATATGAAAGAACATATTCCTCCGGTCAGCCTGGCATTCTTCCGTTGGTTCACCGCATCGATCATCATTACTCCCTTTGCTATAAAAAAAATCAAAAATGAATGGCAGGCTGTGAAAAAAAACTGGCGATACCTGCTTTTTGTTTCACTGACCGGGATCGCACTGTTTAACACGTTTGTTTATATAGGCGGACATTATACCACAGCGATCAATCTTGCTTTGATCGGCACTACTTCATCGCCGGTAATGGCGATCATCATGGCCCGCATTTTTTTGAAAGAACATATCGGGTGGAAAAAATTAGCCGGTCTGTTTCTTTGCATTGCAGGCGTGTTGATCATCTTATGCAAAGGAAATTTTGAAAAATTATTCTCATTACATTTCGACAAAGGCGATCTCTGGATGCTGGTGGCTGCATTTTGTTTTGCCGTATATAATGTGCTGGTGAAAAAAAGGCCTGCTGCTATTTCACCAGTCAGTTTTTTATCAGTTACTTTTTTATGCGGTACATTGATGTTGCTCCCTTTTTTTCTCTGGGAAATAGATCATTCGGCATCCATAGTATGGAATGTCAGAACATTAACTTCTGTTCTCTATCTTGGTCTTGGCGCTTCGGTTATTTGTTTTATGATCTGGAATATTGCCATTCATAAGATCGGCGCTGCAAGAACAGTTTTATTCGGCAACCTGATTCCTGTTTTTACAAGCATTGAAGCAGTATTCTATCTTAATGAGACGTTTTCGATGTATCATGTTATCAGCATGATACTGGTGTTTGCCGGATTATTATTAGCAAATCTTCGCTGGAGCAGGTAATTTATTTTCAAAAATCTTCTAACTTTCCATGGAGCAATAACGGTATGATCCTTCATACATCCAAATAGCATTGCCCTGGCAAAAAGCATTGATCAAAAAAAGTAAAATAATAATCGTGGGCGCCAGCTCCGGCATCGGAAGAAAAATGGCGGAGCAATATGCAGAAGCAGGAAACAAAGTTGGCATCAGCGGCAGGAGAGATCATTTGCTCAAAGAAATTCAGCAACAATTTCCTGAAAATATTTTCACAGAATGTTTTGATGTGACTCATGCTGAAAATATTTTTCACCTTGAATCGCTTGCAAAAAAATTAGAAGGAGTAGATATACTAATCATCAGTGCAGGTATTGGCGAACCTGACAGAGAACTGAAATGGGATTTGGATAAATTAATGATCGATACGAATGTGAATGGTTTTGCAGAGATCGCCAACTGGGCTTTCAATTATTTTATCAAACAAGGACATGGCCGGCTTGTAACCATTTCTTCTGTTGCAGCGGAACGAGGGAACAGTTGGGCGCCGGCTTACAGCGCTTCGAAATCATTTCAAACCGTTTACTTCGAAGGATTGGCCATGAAGGCTTTGAAAATGAAAAAAAATATTGCAATAACCTGTATTGAGCCGGGATTTGTTGATACCAAAATGGCAAAAGGCAATAAACAATTCTGGGTGGTGCCCGTGGAAAAAGCTGCCAAGCAGATCATCCGTGCAATCGAACAAAAGAAACGAAAAGCTTATATCAGCCGTCGCTGGTGGCTGATCGCTAGGCTTATGCGAATAGTTCCATATGGCATTTATAAAAAATTTGCCTGATCTTTTGCTGAAAACCTCTAAGTGCCCTTTCAAAATTATGTTTCATAGAAATCTTAACATTTCCTAAATCAGACTTCCTGCAAGTTGCACGGGGTTTGCACCGTTAATAACCGGTGTGCACAATAAAGATTTTATCCGCTTCAAATCAAACTTTAATTTTGTATGAATAACTTGTATATCATGTCTGCATCCTTTGAAGCCCGAAAAAATTCGCAGGCCACTATGATCACGGCAGGATTTGCCGGATTGATGTTGCTGCTCATGTTTCTCATCAGGTGGACGATTCCTCAACTTCCTATGCCTGTTGCTGAAGAAGGTATTGAAGTGAACCTCGGAACCAGCGATCAGGGTTTTGGAAAGGATCAGCCCATGATCCCCGGTGACCCGGCTCCCAAACAATCAGTTGCCACTTCTGTACCGCAACAAGAGAAATCTGACATTAAGGATGCAAAAGACTTTGAAGAAAATAATGATAAAGAAGCGGTGGCTGTGCTGAAACCCAAAGTGAGCAAGCCCGATTCGAAAGAAATTAATAAAGAAACTAAACAAACAGTAAAAGCCACTAAACCACAAGCAGTCGTTATTCCCAAACCTGAAAAACCAAAAGCAGTGCTGAACAGAGTGGTCGGAAGCAATGGCGTTGGTGGAAACGGAGCAGACAGTTACCAAAAAGGAAGTAATGAAGGTATTGCAGGAGGCAAAGGCGATCAGGGCGTGCCGGGTGGCAATCCTAACGCCACTACTTACGCCGGAAACCCGGGCAATGGAAATGGTGGACCTAGAAGGATCAGTGGCAACCGGATCGTCATCAATCCAAAATCAATGGACGCCGGTGAAAACCTGAAAGGAAAAGTTTTGGCAGAGATCAGCGTTTCTCCCGATGGTGTCGGAACATTTATCAGGGCAACAAGAGGATCCACTTATACCGGCGGACAAGCCATTGACATCATCAGGGAATGGCTGAGAAGGAACCGATTCAATAAAGCGGATGAACAATCCACCGTAGTATATGAATTCAACTTTTTACTTGGTGGATAGGAACTATAATAAACAGATAAGAATGCCATTCCATTGCGGAATGGCATTCTTATTTTTGTGCCGGATGAATTACCGGCAAACCATCGACTATTTATTCAGCCGCCTTCCGATGTTCAGTCGTATTGGCGCCGCGGCCTTTAAAAAAGATCTGACCAATGCACTCAAATTGTGCAGCTTTCTCGGCGATCCGCAAAAAAGATTCAAAAGCATTCATGTCGCCGGCACTAACGGCAAAGGATCAGTAAGCCATATGCTGGCTGCCATTTTGCAAACCGCAGGCTACAAAACAGGATTATACACTTCTCCCCATTTGAAAGATTTCAGAGAACGGATCAGGATCAATGGTAAAATGGTAGAAGAAGAATTTGTAATTGATTTCACCAATGAAATACAACCGCTGATAGAAGAAGTAGAGCCGAGTTTTTTTGAGATCACAGTAGCGATGGCATTCAAATATTTTGCAGAGCAAAAGGTAGATATTGCTGTGATTGAAGTGGGATTGGGCGGGAGATTCGATAGTACAAATATCATCACACCTGAACTTTCTGTTATCACCAATATCGGATGGGATCACATGAATATGCTCGGCGATAGCCTGGATAAAATTGCTTTTGAAAAAGCAGGGATCATTAAAGAGAATATTCCTGTGGTCATCGGTGAGGTGTTACCCGAAACAAAAGATGTGTTTCAAAAAATAGCGGAAGAAAAAAAAGCGCCGCTTACCATTGCTTCGCAAAAACGGCAGGCAGTAAACTGGAGTTGGGAAAAACATGAACTCATCATTGAAGTTTCAGAGCAACATAAAACCGATCACAAAATTTATCATCTCGATCTGCCGGGGATTTACCAAACTAAAAATCTGCTCACAGTACTCGAATCCTGTTCACAATTACAGCAAAAAGGATGGAGGGCCGATGAAACCATTATTCAGAAAGCATTATCTCATGCAAAAAAACTAACAGGCCTGCATGGCCGTTGGGAGGTCATTCATCATGCACCCGATGTCGTTCTCGATGTGGCACACAATATTGATGGAATAAAACAATTGCTGGAACAGATCGAAGTAACCAGTTACAGCCAACTGCACCTTATACTCGGAATGGTGAAGGATAAAGAAATTGAAAAAATCCTTTCTATTTTACCAAATGAAGCAAATTACTATTTCACAAAAGCGCAGATCCCCAGGGCGCTGCCGGAAGATGAACTTACCGCCAGGGCAAGATCATTTGGACTTAATGGAACTACCTTCCCTGATGTTAATACGGCCCTGGAAAAAGCAATGCAACAGGCAAAAAAGGATGACCTGATCATTGTTTGCGGCAGCGTATTTCTTGTTGGAGAAGTTAAAATGTCGACATGAGCCGAAAAATTCTCAGACCAGGCAGCGTATCCGTGGAAAAGTAATTGTAAATTACAATTGCATCCTGACATATCTAAATTTTGTAAGATGTGCCACCAGTTCCCAAGAACACTTTTACTGATCTTTTTGTGCGTTACAATTCCTACTATTCTTTTTTGCCAGACGGATTCGGTTCGCAACAGGGGCATACCACCGGCCAAACAAAAAGAAAAAGTCCTCTGGGGAAATACATATGCATTGGTGGTAGGAATATCGAGTTATAAAAATTTAGAGCAACTGAATTATGCTGATGACGATGCAAGGTCTATCAGGGATTATTTCCTGGATTCCAAGATCGTTCGCCGGGAAAATATGTATGACCTGATCGACAGTAATGCTACCCGATCAGCTGTGTTTGCAGACCTGAATAAAATTTACAGTAAAATAAGACCTGACAGTAATGACCGGGTGGTGATCTACTTTGCCGGGCATGGCGACAACGAAAGTATTACAGGGCAAGGCTACCTGCTGGCTTACGATTGTGAAAAAGCATCCTATGCTTCTTCCGATGCCATATTTATTCCACAACTGGAATCGGTAGTGAACGCTTTAGCTGCAAAAGCAAAAGTGATCCTGATCACTGATGCCTGCAGGTCGGGAAATCTTTCAGGACAAAAAGCCGGCGCCTTGCTTACCATGAGAATGTTGAACACAGGATTTGCGAATGTTACAAAAATTTTATCCTGTGAAGAAGACCAGTTGTCCCAGGAAAAATATTTTCCCGGGGGAGGCCATGGTGTATTTACATATTATTTGCTGGAAGCATTGGATGGATTGTGTGTTTCAGACAGCACTAAATATATTCCCCTATCCAGGATCGAAGATTTTATAAAGAATAAAGTCTATGAAAATACAAAAGAACAGCAACGGCCTGTTGTAGTTGGCCCCAGCTCGGAAATAATTACCGTGGTAGTTCCTGAATTGCGGCAGGCGATGATCGCAAGTAACAGGAACGGATATGACGTCGCTGTTAACAAAAGAGCCGTTTCTGAGAAAAAAATTAATATTTCAGCGAGTGACTCTGTGTACTATAATTTATTCTATGAACAGCTAAGAGCTCATCAGCTCAATACACCAAAAGGAGACAATGCCTACGAAACGTATCAGATCGCTAAAAAGAAAATCACTAATGCGGATCTGTTGAATTCAATGAAATATGACCTTGCTGCCAAACTGGAAGATGCCGTGCAACCATTGCTGAACCAGTTCATCCGTGGAGAATTCCAGGATTATCCAGATAGTCTTTTCAATGACGCTAACGAAAAATTAAAGATCGTTCAGAATGAATTGATCGATTCGTCCGATTTCAGGTATAATGAAATAAAAGCAAAAAGAATTTTCTTCATTGCCTCCGTTTATAAAACACCGCTTGCTTTGCAACTGTTGCACGAAGCGGATTCGTTGATGCCCAACACAGCATTTATCAATTTTGAAATTGGCCGTTATTACAGTGAAAATGGAAATTCTATTGATTCGGCGCTAAAATATTTTAACCGTGCTATCCTCTTATCGCCCCGATGGAGTTATCCGAAACTTATGATCGGTAATATTTATTATCATAACAAAGAATACGAAAGGGCGCAATCTTTCTTTTTGCAGGCCATTGATCTGCAACCAAAATTTGCCTACGCACTGTTCAACCTGGCCATGACCTACAAGCAACTGAAACAAAAAGATTCAGCAAACTATTACTATCAGCAGGCCGTAACACTTGATAAAAGCTTTGAACAAACATGGACGGGCGAACGAAAATCAGAAGACGGGATCGTTTCTCTCGGCAAACAGGTTCGAAATACCGAAATGAAAGACGAGAGCATGTTGGTTGGCCTGCTACCGCCGGGCTTGACTAAACAGGTCCTGAACCAGGAAGCTAATTCCGAAGTAAATGAAGCCTACGATTTTTATTACCGGGCATATACCAATTCTCAAAAAGGCAATACCGATAGCGCCAACTATTTGTATAAAAGATCCATTGAACTGTTTGAAAAAGCACAGGCAGAAAAGAAAATGCCTTTTTCTTATCTATATACCTGGGGATATGAGTACCAATCGATCGGGAATAACGAAAAAGCAAAAGAGGTCTATAAACTTGGGTTAAAAACGGATACCACAGATTTTTATCTATATGACTTCGGCATTGCCTGGATCGAAGATAAAGAAGGCCATACTGAAGATGCGTTACATTGGTATCAGAAAGCTTTTGAATATAATCCTCAATATTACCAGGCCGCCAATAACATCGGGTGGATATACGCCAGGATGAAACAATATGACAGCGCCGTTACTTATTATCAAAAAGCCTTGCAGCTGAAACCTGATTTCACCACTACGATCTCCAATCTTGGAAATGTTTATTTTGACGAGTATAAAGATGATTCTGCGATTTTTTACTATAAAGAATTAAACAGGTTGCTCCCGCAGCCCGATGCTAACGCCTATAACAGGATCGGCCTCTCCTATTATAGCCTGAATTCTTTTGATAGTGCCATCACCTATTATAATAAAGCGATCCAGCTCAATGACAGGCAACCTTATTTTTTCAGAAATCGCGGAGATGCTTACTATGAAAACAAGGAATATCAAAAGGCCATTGATGATTATGAATATTCCAATACAAAATTCCCTGACAGTACCAAAGAATATTTCAACCTGGCATTATGTTATGCATACCTGAAAAATTATAACAAAGCAGCAGGTATATACAAACAAAGCATCGCAAAAGAAAAGATCACCACTGATTTGTACCTGCGTTATTATAATCTTGGCTGGATCATGAATATCCAGGGCAAGTTGAGGGAAGCACTGCATTGGTATATGAAAGCAGTGGACGCCAATCCACAATACCTGAATTCGCTGAATAACGTTGCTTATACCTATGACAAGCTTTCCAGGAGCGATTCTGCGATCTATTGGTATAAAAGGGCGTTGAAAATTGATCCCACCTACACGAGAAGTATTTACAATCTCGCTTCTATTTATAATGATCTGTATAAGTACGATTCTTCACTGGCATATTATAAAATGCTGTTGCCACTGTTGCCAACCGATGCATCGGTACCTTATGAAATAGGCCAGCTGTATTATTATAAAGCCAGGAACGATTCGATCGATCATAAAAGCAATTTTGATTCTGCGATCGTGTATTTTGAAAAAGCGATTCAGCTGGATCCGGCAAAAGCTGACTATTGGTCCAAAGCCGGGGATACGTACCTGGATATTCCAAAGCCAACCCGGCAGGACACCATTGAATTTTATCAAAAAGCCAGTGAACGTTATAAAAAAGCCATCAGCCTTGACAGCACCCAATTCCTTTCAATGAACCGGCTTGGCGTATGTTATACCTACCTCGAGAGATATAAAGAAGCCATTGATATTTTTGAACAGGCCCTCAAAAAAGATATTCTCTATAAAAGTATTTATGAATATAACCTCGGATACATCTATGACCGGATACCCAAAAAAGATTCAGCAATTTACTGGTACAAAAAAACGTTGACCACCGATCCTTCTTATACTTCAGCTTTATACAATATAGCAATTATATACTATGGCCAGTTTAAAGACGATTCCGCACTGTTGTATTACAAAATGTTGTTACCATTAGAACCATCAGACGCCTGGGTGCCTTATCAGATCGGCCAGATATATTATTACAAAGCAGCCCTTGATTCTGTAAAGATTGATGCATACTACGATTCTGCTATCATATATTTTGAAAAGGCAATCCAGATCAACCCTGCAACCGCAGAGTATCAATCCAAAGCAGGCGATGCTTATTACTTTGCCGCTAAAACGCCGAAACATTTCGATGACCCGGATTTTTACCGGAAAGCCATAGATCATTATGAAAAAGCGATAGAATTAAAACCTGAAGTTGCAATATATCAATCCAAAGCCGGCGATGCTTATTTTTATGCTGCCGCAATTCCAAAATACCTGGATGATCCCGGCTTTTATCAAAAAGCGGTTGATCATTATAAAAAAGCGTTACAACTGGACAACACGCAATTCCTGTCTATGAATAATCTCGGTGTCAGTTATATTTCACTGAAAAAATATAAAGAAGGAATTGAAATTTTTGAAGAAGCGCTCAAAAAAGATACGGCGAATAAGAACCTATATGACTATAACCTCGCTTGCATCTATTCAAACCAGCGTGTAAATGATAAAGCATTGGATTATTTTGAAAAGTCCGTCAATGCCGGCTATACCGACCTGGCACATATTTCAGAAGATACTGACCTCGATAACATCCGAAGCCTTCCGGAATTCAAAACGATCATTGAAAAATATTTCAAAGCAGATGAGATAAATAAATACCCGGGTCTGTTCAAACAGAAAAATTAAAGAGGGATCCCCATTTTCTCAAAAGCATAGAAGATGCAGCTGACGTGCATGGACTGAACGATCTTGTTTTCCTTCAATAATTTTTTCACTTCGTCTATAGTAAATAGTTCCACTTGCAGCTCTTCATTATGATCCAACTGCGGCTCTGATGTTTTTATGCCTCCACCAGCCAAAAACATATGCATCAAATTATTGTTGGTAGAAGGATTGGCAGATATTTTTCCGAGGTAATCAAAAGATGAAAATGAATAACCGGTTTCCTCTTTCAATTCTCTTGCAATAGCATCCTGCAAACTTTTGTCCGTATCATCCACACATCCACCGGGAATTTCTATACACACTTCCCCTAATGCATGGCGGTATTGACGCACCATCACGATCCTTCCATCATCTGTTACAGGCACCGCAGTCACCCAGGTAGGAAATTCATATACATAATAGGGATCAATGATCTTGCCCTCCGGAGTTTCGCAAACATCTTTTCTCACTTTGAACCAAAGATCATTGAAGAGGTATTGGGAAGACAAAATTTTCCATTTCATGATTACCATCCCATTCTTTCCCGTAAAGCAATAATATGAGCCACATGATGCCGGCTATGCCAGGCATAAAGTCCTAATAAAAACCAAAGCCGCATCGTTTTCTTTTGCTCGGGATGAAAGATCGTCCTGTTATTCCAGTCGTCATCCGACACATGTTTTAATGTTTCATTCAATCGTATATGAAGCGCATGCAATAAAGTAAGTGATACGTTGATCGGTAATTTCTGCACATCACTCATTTCAGCCCATAGTTTTTCGTTATAGGTTTTTATTGTAGGATTGTCCTCCGTTAAACCCAGTTTGAAACGGCAATACGCATTCATATGACTGTCGGCAATATGATGCACCAGTTGGTGAACGGTCCAGCCGCCTTCCCGATACGGAGTGTTCAGCTGCGCTTCGTCCAGATTCAGCACAGCATTTTCCAAATTGTGAGGAAGAAATTTCAGATCGGCAAGCCATTCGATCTTTTGCTCAATGGAAAATGGCTGCGGCTCATATTTGCCAATAGGATAGCGGTAATCGATCTCAGTAACAGCATTCATATGAAGAAATTAATTCTTTGATTTTTATTACAATCGACCATAGTAAAACAGATTTTCCCTGCAGCACAGCAGCATTCCGTACAATCATTCTTCCCGCAACGCATGCCCGGTAAGATTGATGAACACATCTTCCAAATTGGCTTTCTTCACTTCTTTGATGCGTTCAAATCCCGTTGCCACCAAATTATCGATAAGCATATCAGGTGTATCCAGTGCTACAATTTTTCCGGAATCAATGATCGCTACCCTGTCGCAGAGATATTCTGCTTCATCCATATAATGTGTCGTAATGATAACTGTCGTTCCTCTTTCCCTGATCTTCAGAATCAATTCCCACAAACTTCTTCGTGCCTGCGGATCGAGGCCCGTGGTGGGTTCATCCAGGAAAATGATCCTCGGTTCATTGATCAAAGTAGTCGCCACTGAAAAACGCTGTTTTTGCCCGCCGCTCAGTTGTTTGAATTGAGACTTGGCTTTGTCTTTCAGATTCACCATCTCCAGCAATTCAGAAGGCTTGACATACCGGTTGTATAATCCGGAAAACAGCTCGATCAATTCTACCAGGTTCAGCCCCGGAAAATATCCGCTTGTCTGCAACTGCACACCGATCACCTTTTTAATAGCATTCGGATGCTGATCCAGGTTGATCCCATCCACGATCACCTCACCGCTGGTCTTTGTTCTCAATGTTTCAATGATCTCCAGCGTAGTGGATTTTCCTGCGCCGTTAGGGCCAAGCAAGCCAAATATCTCCCCTTCATACACATCAAAGCTGATCCCTTTTACTGCCTCGAAATTGCCGTAATTCTTTACCAGGTTTTTTACCGAAATAATTTTATTCGCCATTTTAAAAAATTAGATCATAAAGATAATTCCATTTTCACATCCGCTGTCATAAAAGGAGTATTGACCACTTCCACATGACGAAAGCCGTATTTTTCATATAGCTGAAGCGCTACACTTAATTGATGGTTTGAAAACAAGGTGACCTTTTTAGCTCCTATTTCCCTCAATTTGTTCAAACAGGTTTCCATCAGTAATCTGCTGATGCCCCTGCCCTGCCATTTTTTTGCCACCGCCATTTTTGCCAATTCAAATATTCCATTGCCTTCATTGATCAAAGCTACCGTTCCTGCTATTTCATCCTGCTCTTTTGCAAGCCAGATAAAACCACCCTTGCTGAGAATAGTCCCGTTCGGATCATTCAGTACCATCAGGTCATGACTTTCTGTAAGACCATACTGGTCCAGCCATTCCAAATTCAATCGTTTGAATTCGGAATGATATTTTTCCTGGTATGGAATGATCGTGACCATTGTTATGCAAGATAAGTCTCCAGCTCTTCCATCATCAGTTTGCTGCCGATGAAAAATGGCGTACGCTGATGCAATTCTGTCGGCTGAATATCCAAGATCCGTTCTTTCCCATTGGTAGCTTTACCTCCTGCGGCTTCCATGATAAATGCAAACGGATTGCATTCATATAACAACCGAAGCTTGCCTTTGGGTTTGTCGGTGGTGCCGGGATACATAAAAATCCCGCCTTTGATCAGGTTGCGATGCACATCGGCTACCATGCTGCCGATATACCGTTGGGTATAGGGCCCGCCATTCTCTTTTGTTTTTGTCTGGCAGGCCGTGATATACTTTCTCACATTGTCATCGTACTTAAAAAAATTGCCATGATTTACCGAATAGATCTTTCCTTGCTGCGGGCATTTGATATCCGGATGGCTCAGCGTGAATTCACCGATGGAAGGATCCAATGTAAAACCATTTACCCCTCTGCGGGTGGCATACACCAGCATGGTGGAAGATCCATACACAATATAACCGGCAGCAACCTGGTTATGCCCTTTCTGTAAAAAGTCAGAACGGTCGCAAGGTTTTCCTTTTTCTGTCACACGGCGATACACTGCAAAGATGGTCCCGATGGAAACATTCACATCAATATTAGTGCTGCCATCCAGGGGATCGATCATCACCACGTATTTGGAATTATTGCTGATCTCATCATTGAACACCACAATATCATCCAGCTCCTCGCTTCCCAAACCAGCGCAGGAAATACCATGACGCAACACACCGAGAAACTGGTTGTTGGCATACAGGTCCAACTTCTTCACATCTTCACCCTGCACATTTATGGTGCCTGCATCACCCAATATATCTACCAAACCTGCTTTGTTCACTTCTACATTCACTCTCTTTGCAGCAAGGCCGATATCACGAAGCAAACTGCTGAGTTCGCCGGTAGCCTGGGGAAAGTCACGAAGCTGCTGGATGGTAAATTCATCCAGCGTTAAAACTTTTCTGTTGACATTCATATAGCGAGGAAGTTGTCAGCAAAAATAAGGGTAAAAAATATGAGGCGGCAGGATGGATTGTGCTAACAACAATACAAAATGTATAATACTAAATTATTGGTTCTCAGGAATGCTATTTTTTTGAGTGATTCGTCTATTAGCATAAATTTATGTGTTGTATGTCACTCTATTTGGGTACTGCGTTACAGTTTGACACAACCTAAAACTTTTCCATGCTACCCCCACGCTATTTTTTGCACATTGCAAGGCACACAAAACCCCGACACAAAGCCAACCTTGCAAATAGCTAAAAATGCTAACGCACAGACCACCCACCCCGGCTGACGAATATCTATCAACATTTTGTTGAAAACTTCAGCAACAAATCTTTGCTCAAAAGGATGACAAAATCTAAATTTGACAGAAACTGTCAACAGCAAGTATGTCAACAGACACTATAGGAAACAAACTCCGAAAACTAAGAGAGGAAAATGAATTGCCACTTCGCAAGGTGGCCGCATTACTCGACATTGACGTTGCTATTCTTAGTAAAATGGAAAGAGGCGAACGACCCCTGACAAAAGAAGTGGTAACAAAGCTTTCAAAGATTTATAAACATGACACAGAAGAACTACTTGTGCTTTTTTTAAGTCAGAAAATTGTAAATGAAATTGTAGGTGAAGATTTGGCTTTAAAAGCTATGCAGGTCGCAGAAGAACAAATTAAATATCAACGGAAATTAAAAAAGTAAGTCATGGCAAAAAAAGCATTACCAACATTCAGCAATGACGAAATCAGAGAAATGATTTTAGAATACTTTTATGATAGAAATAGCTCAGCTACAAGTCGCAAAGGTAAAAAGGGTTCGCACATAAAAATTAGCGACATTCGTTCGGATTTAAAAGAAAGGCACGGATTTAAAGCAGGTGATATTGTTGGTCATTTGAATTACTTGCATAGTCAAGGATGGATAGGTATAGAAATTGAGAAGAAATCATTCACGAATCCTAAAACAGGGGTAACATTCCCATCAGAGACTGAATGGTATTTTATTACAGCTTCTGGCATTGATAAGATTGAAGGTCCCGGAAGATTCACACCTAAAAGATTTTCCGGAATTAATATCGAAGCAGTAGAAAGTGTTGTAACAATAGGAGACGGGAACCAAATCAATGTAAAATTTAAGGAAGCGGCACAAGCTCTAAGCGATTTCAGAAATTCTGTCATCAAGACCGATGAACTTAATGATGACGTTAAGCTTGATATTGTTACTGACATTGACTCTATCCAAGACCAATTAGCAAAACCGACTCCAAATAAAACTGTAATTCAAACTTTGTGGAGCGGAATTGAAAAGGCAGCGGCAGTTGGAACTCTTGCTGATTTAGCTCACAAAGTTGCACCATTCATTTTACCACTTTTTACGTAACAGACCCTCATGGCAGAAATAAAAACAACAGAAGCTCTAAAGACTTTGCAAGACTTTTTAACCAAGCTTTTTCAGTTTGAGAGTGCTGACCTTGACTTTGGCATTTACAAGATACTGCATTACAAGAAAGCAGAAGTTGAAGATTTTATAACAAAACTTCTTACCGAAAAGGTCAGAGAACAACTGAACATACTTGCAACAGTTGAAAATGAAAAACTAAACGCACAAGTTCTGGAACTTGAAAAGTCTGCCAATATCAGTAAATATCTTGAAGCGGTTAAGAAAAATGACACCGGGCGGATTGCCATCTACGAAGAAGATTTTAAAACAGATATTGAACACTACAAGTCTTTAAAATCGCAGTTGGAGCATCAAATAGGCACTAACAATGCTGAGCCTCTTATTTACAATCACCTCACTATTTTCTTTAGCCGATATTACGACAAAGGCGATTTCGTAAGCAAACGCAGATACGGAAAATCGGAGAAGTATGTTGTGCCATACAACGGTGAGGAAACCTATTTCCATTGGGCAAATGCCGACCAGTATTATATTAAAAGCAGCGAACTTTTTAGAAAGTATTCATTCAAAGTGCCTGCACCAACAGGACATTGTCATGTGCATTTCAAACTAAGAGATTTACAGGAAGAAAACGGAAACGCCAAAAGCGAGAACAATAAGTTTTTTATCATTTCTGACAATTCTGTTGAAACCTCAGAAAATGAAGTGAACATTTATTTTGAATATCGGGCTTTAGCAAATGGCGAAAAAGACAGCAAAGGGAAAAATCAGGATGAACTGAATGCTTATGCCCTGCCAATTATAACAAAAGCACTAAGCAAGCATACTGTATTGGCTGAGCTGAACAAACCGCTAAACGACAAAACAAAACTTGCCGTAGAACTGAACCGATACACTGCCCGCAACAAGTATGACTTTTTTATTCATAAAGACCTTAAGAATTTCCTTAACAGGGAACTTGATTTTTACATCAAAAGTGAATTGCTCAAATTGGACGACCTGACTGTATTCGATACAGTTTCCCATTACGAGAAAATAAAACTGCAATTCAATATTGTAAAGACATTTAAAAACATCGCTTCTACCATTATTAACTTCGTCAGTCAAGTGGAAGATTTTCAAAAGAAGCTTTGGGAAAAGAAAAAATTTATCATTAGCACGGAGTATGTGATTACGCTTGACAAATTAGCCAACTTAACATCCAAAGAATTCACAGATGAAATACTGACTGAAGTCTTGAAGAATGAGAAACAATTAGATGAATGGAAAAATCTTTTTAGTGACACTGTTCTGAGCAAATGGAAAAAACTAAAGGCAGAGGATGTTCTCAATGAAGATGGGACTTATGCGAAGCTACCTATTGACACTGTTCATTTCGGTAATGATTTTAAATGGAAATTGATTTGTAAAATTTCTGAGAACAAGAGTTTGGATGCTCAATTAGACGGCATTGTGTTTCATAGTGATAACTACCATGCTTTGCAACTGATTCAGGAAAAATATATTGATTCAATTCAAAGTGTTTACATAGACCCACCATACAATACAGACGCATCTGCCATACTTTACAAAAACGACTACAAAGATTCGTCCTGGCTTTCAATGATGCATACAAGGTTAGAATCTGCCTATGACCTATTGAAAGACGATGGAATCTTATGTGTTGCGATTGACGATGAAGAAGTAACCGGAACAAGATTTATTCTTAATCGATTGTTTCTAAAACAAGCTGGCATAGCAGCTGTTCGTTCAAATCCTGCCGGAAGAAAAACAAAAGGAAAGTTTGCACCTGCTCATGAGTATGCTCTCTTTTATGGAAAAACTGACAAGTCCATTCCTGATGCTTTAGATATTACTGAAAGCAGATTAAAGCGATACCCCAAAGAAGATGATAAAGGACGCTTTGCTTGGGCGAATTTTATCCGGTCGGGTAATAATGATAAAAGAGAGGACCGACCTAAATTATACTATCCAATTTTCGTTGATGCAGATGATAACATCAGAGTTCCTGAACTTGAATGGGACGATGAAACTCAGGAATACTTAATGTTGGAGCAGCCCAAAAAGAACGAAGCAGTGGTTTATCCAATAATGAAAAGCGGAAGCACACCAGTTGAGAAAAATTGGCAACGTGGACATGAAAGAATTAGGAAGGAATTAAATGAATTACGTATTCGCAGAACCGAACTTGGTGAAATAAGCATTGACTTTAAAACAAGAATGGATGAAGATTCCTTACCAATAACTTGGTGGGATGATAAAAAATATGCTTCTGCCAATCATGGTGCAGCAGAATTAAAGAAACTATTTGGCAAGAAAACTTTTGATTTCCCGAAAGCACAAAAGCTTGTTTTGGATTGCCTTAAAGCAAGTGGAGCCAAAGAAGAAAGCAGTATAATCTTAGACTTCTTTCCCGGTTCGGGCACTACATTTCACTCGGTTCAGATTTTAAATCAGGAAGATGAAGGAAATAGAAAGTGCATACTGAGTGAGCAAGGTAATTATGTTTATTCTATTATCATTCCACGTATCAAGAAAATCGCATACAGTTTTGACTGGAAGACCGGAAAACCTCAGAATCAAAACGGTCTTGGCATTTTCTTCAAATACCAAAGATTAGAGCAATACGAAGAAGCATTAGAGAATATTGCTTTCAATCCGAATATCAATACGGCACAGGCATCATTGCAATTCAATGACTACATGCCTAAATATTTTCTTCACTTTGAAACGTCTGAGAGTAATACATTCCTGAATTTGGACGCATTCAAAAATCCATTTACCTATTCATTAAAGGTATTTGACAACTATAATTACACCGAACAAGTTGTGGATGTTCTAGAAACCTTTAATTATTTGGTTGGCTTACAGGTAAACTCGTTCAAACAGGCAGAGCATCAAAAACGAAACTACATTGTTGTAACCGGCAATGACAGACAGAATAGAAAAGTAGCTGTTGTATGGCGTGATGCCACTGAGCTTGACTTTGCTAAAGACAGAGATTTTATAAGGCAGCAATTGAAAGATACAGCTTATGATGTGCTCTATGTAAATAATCAATGTGCTATCGAAGGTGCTGTAATGATAGAGGAAGTTTTTAAAAACAGAATGACAAAGGCATGAATTTAGAAAAGCATTTAGTCCTGAATAAATTTTTCCTTCATCTTGTTGGCTACAACGAGTTTGACATTCTGCGTGAAGATTTCAACCAAACACCTGAAGGCTTTGACGCTGCCGGAAACAGTTATGTTTTACATGCTTTGTTAGGAAAAGAAGTATTAATGGCTGAACATGACCTGAAGCGTTACGATGAAGCCATTAAAGGATATCAAGACAAACTGAAGGCAAATCGCAATGAAACCGATTTCAGCATCAAGTATTTCCAATACTTTGCTATTCTATTCACAGAATACTACTTCGACAAACTTTCCTCCAATAAAATACAACTGCTTTCTGAACTGAATACATTTGCCACAAAATATTGTGAAGAAGCCGATGTTAAAGCTTTAAATTTTGAAGAAACAGATTTGCAAAAACTTGCGTATTGGATGGCAACAGGAAGCGGCAAAACGATTCTCATGCACATCAATTACTGGCAAATGATGAAGTATTTTTCTGACTGGGAAAATATCATCCTGATTACACCTAACTCAGGTCTTAGTCGCCAGCATTTTGAGGAATACCGATTAAGCGGAATACCGTGTAAGCAATACAACGGGAGTGAAGAAAGTTTAAAGACTCGTGAAGGTGAAGTGCTTATCATAGAAGTTACCAAGTTGACAGGTGAAAAGAAAGGCGAAGGGGTAAGCGTTGATGTTTCCTATTTCAGCGAGAACAACAACCTGGTCTTTATAGATGAAGGGCATAAAGGGCAAAGCAGTGAAGAAAAAACATGGAAAAACCTACGTGAGGCCTTAGCAAAAGAAGGTTTCATATTTGAGTATTCAGCGACATTCGGACAGGTTATCAGAAAAAATACCGGGTTACTTTTAGAAGAATACAGTAAGGCTATCATTTTTGACTACAGCTATCGCTATTTTTATTCAGATGGTTACGGAAAAGACTTTTACAGCTATAATACATCATTACAGGAATATAGTGCAGCACAAACCGATATTGTATTAACCGCAGGTCTGTTGGCTTTCTTTGAACAACTTGAATTGTTCGAACAATTCAAAGACGAACTGAGAGAATATAAAATTGAAAAGCCACTTTGGATTTTTGTTGGTAGCAAGGTAGTGGGAAAAAATTCTACCAAAGACAACATTCAACAAACATCCGATGTGGTCAATATTATCTTGTTTTTGAATCGTGTATTAACGAATACAACATGGCTGCAACAACAGATTGAACTCTTGCTGTCAGGTGAAAGCGGATTAATTGACGGAAAAGGAAATGACATTTTTAATGACCGCTTTCAATTTGTAAGAGCAAATCGTATATCAGCTGAGAGAGTGTTAAATAAGGTTTTCAATGGTAGCGGCTCACTTGACATCTTTGAAATAAAAAATGCAGAAGGTGAAATCGCATTAAAAGCAGGTAACAGTGAGCAGTTCTTTGGGATAATAAATATCGGAGACGTTGACGGTCTGAAAAAGAAAATCAAGCAATCACTTCCCGGACAAGAAGTAAAACCAGAAAACATATTAAAAAGCCAATTTGATAGGATTAATGATAACAACTCACCTATCAATATGCTTATCGGTTCAAAAAAATTCATAGAAGGTTGGAACAGTTGGCGTGTGAGTAGTATGGGCTTGTTGAATATGGGAGCATCAGAAGGACCTCAAATCATTCAATTATTCGGTCGTGGCGTTCGATTGAAAGGCAAAAACAAATCTCTTAAACGGGAAGACACACAGCGTTATGAGATTAAAACACTTCAAACGCTTTCCATTTTTGGTGTAAATGCTAATTACATCAAAGCGTTCCTTGATAATATTGAAAATGAGATTGAGGTGCCTGAAGATGTTGAAATACCAATCAGATTCAACAAGAAAGATGATTGGGACAATAAAATCTTCACCTTTAAAACCTCGACTGGATACAACTTTAAAGAAGAACTGATTCCGCTAAAATATATTCCGCAAATTGCTCAGAGAATTTCTATTGACCTGAGACCAAAAGTTACAGTTACAAGTGGAATGGCATCGGAAGTTGCCGAAGCACAAGAAGAATACATACCGGAAATTAATCCTTTGATAAAACCTCAGTTTTCGCCCTTTATTAATTGGGATAAGGTATTCATGAATCTGAATACATTTAAAATCGCTAGAGGCTTTTTCAATTTGGTAGTTGAAAAGAAAGTCTTACAGGAAATAATCAATGCCAATGAATACAGGCTTTTAACTCTGTCAAATCAAATTGAACAAGACGGACTTGTTTTACAAAGGAAACTGCATCAATACGCTGAAATAATTTTGAAGGATTACCTGAACAAATTTTATGCTGACAATGAAAAGAAACACTTAACAAAGAATTTGAAAGCACACCTACTTCAAGCATCAATGTTTCCTGACTTATTTCCCGAGGACAATACACTTATTTTGAAGGTTCCTAAAAAAATGGTTCAGGAAGTATTGAAATTGAAGGAGGAAATTGAAGATTTTTATAATCATGACGTTCAGAGAATACCCACTATTCACTTTGACAAGCATCTTTACTCTCCAATTGCAGCTTTCCGAAAAGGTTCTGACTATGAAGAAATAAAGTCCATTCCGGTTAAACTAAATAAAGGTGAAACAGACTTTATTAAACACTTAAGGACTTACTTACTTTCAAAGACAGAACAACTCAAGAATAAAGAAATTTTCGTTTTGAGAAACCTTTCTAAAGGCAAGGGAATCGGATTTTTTGTTGAGACTGCTTCTTTTTACCCTGACTTTATTCTTTGGATTAAACAGGATAAACAACAGGACATCATTTTTATTGACCCCAAAGGTATTCTAATGATGGGCAACGTAAATGATGAAAAAGTAAGATTCTGCACACATACAATTTCAGAAATTCAGGACGCTTTAAGATTGAAATTGAAGGAAGAAGGAAACAAAACGACACTGAATTTATATGCTTATATTCTTTCAGTAACGCCCTTCGTAAAAGTGAAGCCCAAATTCGGCAATGGCAATCTGACAAAGACTCAATTCAAGGACAATCATATTTTATTTCAAGAAATAAATCAGAATTACTTAAATGAACTGTTTGAAGGGAAGCTGTGACCTAATGCACCAAGTCAGGCCTATTTGCAAGGCGCACAGAGCAGACACACAAAAGCCAACCTTGCAAAAGAGCCTGTCTTGTGGCAACGCTTCTTGGGTTTCGTTGGACATATACTTTCGGTTTGACAATACTAAAGGGCAAGACGAAGGGAGAACATACAACATTGGGTTTGCTGCTATGCTGCCAGGCGAATATATCCTCATCTGTTTTACTATTATCAGCTTCAGTGCCGGCTGACCGAACTCTACTCAACAAAAGTGCATATCTTCAGTATCGGTAATTCTATTGGGCTGCGGTTCTGGCTGACGGAACACAGAATACCGCCATAGCAGCAAGTCCTGTTCGTTCTGTGCATTTCTAAAACCGACAGTACGCATTCAAACTGAAGAATATGGAAGTAAATCGTTCAGATCTTTCTCAAAAATTTATTGACCTTTTTACCGGTACATTGAAATTC
>DASZXQ010000102.1:0-2191 GCA_035545755.1 Chitinophagaceae bacterium
ATTCTGAACGATGAAACTTATCAGACGAATACCAGCTTGTGCAGCATTAATGTTATTGATGCTTGGATGCAAAGCGCAGCAAGAGAAAAGTATTTGGATGGACGATTTGGATATAAGAACATTTTCCGAAGGAATTCCCAGTATTTCAGCAAAAACAAATGCAGGAGGAGATTCGCTTAAGATCAACGGCATTTATTTTAAAAGAGGGATCGGCACCCAGTCTTTAAGTGTACTTTCTTTTTCCCTTGATGGGAATGCCAAACAATTCACAGCACAAGTCGGTGCAGATGATGCCGGCAATCCTAAATCCTTGATGAAATTTTATGTGATTGGCGATAAAAAAATATTGTTTGAAAGTAAAAAGATGAAAGTAGGAGATGCTGCAATAAAATTAGATGTTGATCTAACTGGTGTCAAAAGATTGGGACTGTTGGTAACTGTGGATTCTGCTTTTAATCGCAAAGCTTATTCCGATTGGGCCGATGCACAATTTGTAATGCTGAATAATGAAATACCGAAAACAATTTCCAATACTGAAGAAAAATATATTCTAACTCCATCACCTTCTGAGAAGCCGGGGATCAATACCGCTTCCATATTCGGAGCGAGACCGGGAAACCCCTTTCTTTTTACCGTAGCAGCAACAGGTCGGCGGCCGATGCATTTCTCAGCAGAAAATTTACCGGCAGGCTTAACGATCAATGCAACTACAGGAATTATTTCAGGCGCCGTAAATACAAATGGTCTTTATAAAGTCACACTCATTGCAAAAAACAGGTTAGGCACAGCCAAAAAAGAATTGCGGATCAAAATAAGCGATACGATAGCATTGACTCCACCAATGGGATGGAACGGATGGAACTCATGGGCAAGAGAAATTGATAAAGAAAAAGTGGTTTCATCAGCCAATGCGATGGTTAGTTCTGGTTTGGCAAATCATGGCTGGACCTATATTAATATAGATGATGCCTGGCAGGGACAGCGTGGCGGACAATTCAATGCGATACAACCGAATGAAAAGTTCCCGGATTTCAAAGGAATGATTGATTACATTCATTCCATTGGATTGAAAGTTGGTGTGTATTCCACACCGTGGATATCAAGTTATGCCGGTTTTACCGGAGGCTCTTCTGATTTCGAAAGTGGAGTGTATCCAGATTCAATACGGGATAACAAAAGGAAATACCGTTATATCGGGAAATACCGTTTCGAAAAAGAAGATGCATTGCAAATGGCAGCATGGGGCGTTGATTATTTAAAATATGATTGGCATATTGATCTGAATTCTGATGAAAGAATGTACATAGCATTAAAACAATCTGGAAGAGATATCGTGTATAGTTTATCCAACTCTGCTCCGTTTGAATATGCAAGAGATTGGGAAAGGATCTCTAATTTGTGGCGTACCGGCGGTGATATAAGAGATAGTTGGTTGAGTCTTTATGTTTCTGCTTTCACCATTGATAAATGGGCGCCATTTGCCGGACCTGGACATTGGAATGATCCCGACATGATGATCGTTGGAAACATCACGACGGGTTCTAATTTACATCCGACAAGATTGACTCCTGATGAACAGTATAGTCATGTAAGTATTTACAGTTTACTGGCGGCGCCGCTGATCATTGGTTGTCCTTTGGAACAACTGGATTCTTTCACGATCAATTTGCTCAGCAATGATGAAGTGATCGCAATTGACCAGGATCCATTGGGGAAAGCAGGAAGACTATTAATCGATGACAATGAAGTGCAAATTTGGATGAAACCATTGGAAGATGGATCATATGCAATCGGTTTGTTTAATATTGACGGATTCGGCAAAACGCCGCAATCATATTTTCATTGGGGAGATGAACAGTCCAAATCATTTCAATTTGATCTTACAAGAATTGGATTAAAAGGTAATTGGAAACTGAGGGATATATGGAGGCAAAAGGATTTGGGAGAATTTACTGGAATTTTTAAAACAACGATACCGCACCATGGTGTGGTATTGCTCCGGGCATTTCCGGTGAAATGATTTATGAGATAGTGACCGGTATCTATTTTAAATTTTTAAAGTAAAATGCACGCAAGAACAAAATCAATTTCATTTATAGTAGTACTTTTTGTTTCTGTTGTTGCGGAAGCGCAATCTTTGAAGAGAATATGGTTGGACGATCTGCCTATTCAGGCTTTCTCTTCCAGCATT
>DASZXQ010000103.1:0-17910 GCA_035545755.1 Chitinophagaceae bacterium
CAGTAACGGTAACCATACAGGCAGCGCCGAATGCCGGAACGAACGGAACACTTACCGTATGTGCCGGTCATACGCCAACAGATGAAGAATTGTTTGCGAAGTTGGGTGGCACACCTGATGCAGGTGGTAGCTGGAGTAATATTGGCAATGTATATACCTATACAGTAGCAGCGACGTCACCATGTACGGTGGCTGCGACTGCGACAGTAACGGTAACAGTGCAGGCAGCGCCGAATGCCGGAACAGACGGAACACTTACCGTATGTGCCGGTCATACGCCAACAGATGAAGAATTGTTTGCGAAGTTGGGTGGCACACCTGATGCAGGTGGCAGCTGGAGTAATATTGGCAATGTATATACCTATACAGTAGCAGCGACGTCACCATGTATGGTGGCTGCGACTGCGACAGTAACGGTAACAGTACAGGCAGCGCCGAATGCCGGAACAGACGGAACACTTAAGGTATGCGCTGGCCATACGCCAACGACTACCGAGTTGTTTAACGCATTAGGCGGCACGCCGGATGCAGGCGGAACATGGAGTGGCCCAGTATCAGGAGTCTATACATATACCGTGGCAGCAACAGCATCATGCACCGTGGCTGCGACTGCGACAGTAACAGTAACAGTGCAGGCAGCGCCAAATGCAGGAACGAACGGAACACTTAAGGTATGCGCTGGGCATACGCCAACGACTACCGAGTTGTTTAATGCATTAGGCGGTACGCCGGATGCAGGTGGAACATGGAGTGGCCCAGTATCAGGAGTCTATACATATACCGTGGCAGCAACAGCACCATGCACCGTGGCTGCGACTGCTACAGTAACAGTAACAGTACAGGCAGCGCCAAATGCAGGAACGAACGGAACACTTCTGATTTGTGATGGTCATACGCCAACGACTACCGAGCTGTTTAATGCATTAGGTGGTACGCCGGATGCAGGCGGAACATGGAGTGGTCCTGTATCAGGAGTCTATACATACACTGTAGCAGCAACAGCGCCATGTACGGTGAATGCAACTGCAACAGTGGCGGTAACGATCACTACAACTCCGCCGCCGACAGGAAATGCAACACAAACATTCTGTTCGTCTGCGACAGTAAGCGACCTGGTTGCTGCCGGTAGTAACATAAAATGGTATGATGCACCGACTGGAGGTAATTTATTGAGCGGAACAACAGCTCTGGTGAACGGTCATCATTATTATGCTAGTCAAACGGTTAATGGTTGTGAAAGCATAAACAGGTTGGATGTTACAGTAGCTGCAGCAAGCAATTCGGTTACTATTAATTGTCCGCCCAGTATTACGGTTAATGCAGACAATGGTGCCTGCACAGCCAATATTACAATACCCGCACCGGTGGTTACAGCAAATTGTTCACTGTTTGTTCCTGGAGTTGAATTAGTTCAAAATGGTAATTTCAATCTTAATGACATTGGCTGGAATAACTGCGGTAACATTGTGGAAGCAGATTATCCTGAAACAGCTTATGGAGGAAGTGATCCTAACAACATTGTGGCAGAGGTTGATCCGGATGTTACTTCTTCAACTTCAGATGACAGGACACTTTGCCAGACTATCAGCGGATTTATTCCCGGAAAAGTATATACGCTTACATTCAAGGCATCACGAAGAATTATTGATGGAACACCGGCAACAGTTGGTGCTAATATTATCATCGATGGGGGTGCTTTGAATACAACAGTTCAGAGATCTAATACTGTATTTGCATGGACTACTTCCACCTTCACGTTTACCGCAACGCAAGCGACGCACCAGTTGACATTCAAACCGACTTCTCAATGGGGCGTGGGATTTGGGTTGATCGTTGATGATATCTCAATTGTTATACAGAACGGAGAAGGTACAATAACCAATTCCTATACGAATACTTCTGATGCAAGCGGTAACTATCCTACCGGTACGACAAACGTGGTTTGGACTGTAAAAGACATACACGGTAACACAACAGCCACCTGCACCCAGACAGTAACCGTAGTGGAAAATCAACCTCCGGTAATCGTATGTCCTGCTAATATTACAGTTAATGCACCAAATGGAGCGTGCAGCGCAAATGTGACAATACCGACACCGGTGGTTACCGACAACTGTACGTTATTTACTCCTGGAGTTGAAATGATAAAGAATGGTGATTTCAATTCTGGCACTTCAAACTGGAACACATGCGGAAACATTGTAGAAACAGGTGCTGAAACGGATTATGGTGGTTCTAATAGTTCAAACAGAATTGCTGAAATAGATCCTGATGTCACCTCTTCTACTACAGATGACAGAACGCTTTGCCAGACGATAAGCGGGTTTGTTCCGGGAAGATCTTATACGTTGTCGTTTAAAGCTTCCAGAAGATCAACTTACGGCACACCGGCTACGGTTGGAGCCAATATAGTGATTGATGGAGGGGCGTTGAATACAACAGTTCAAAGATCGAATATCAATTTTGATCTGACCACCTCAACGTACACGTTCGTGGCAACTCAAACAACGCACCAACTTAAATTTACGCCGACATCACAATGGGGTGTAGGTCTTGGTTTGATCGTAGATGATATTTCGATAAAAGCAAACACGGGAGGTACCATTACCAATTCCTTCAATAACACTTCGAATGCGAGCGGCAGCTATCCTGTAGGGACAACGGTGGTTACATGGACAGCAACAGATGCCAGCGGAAACAGTTCGACCTGTACGCAAACTGTGACTGTAAATGGCGGTGGCCCACTTACGATCAGTGGACAACCCGCTAATTTGACAAGATGTGAGGGTGAGTCTGCAACATTCACTGTTGTCAGTGCAGGAGCTACTTCCTATCAATGGCAAGTGAATACAGGCAGCGGATGGAATAATATTACCAATGCAGCCAGCAGCAGCTTCACGATTGCAGCGGTTACAACCGCTATGAACGGAAATCAATACAGGGTCTTAGTGAGTGGCGCTTGCAGTAGCAGAACATCCAATGCCGCAAGGCTCCTGGTTAATTCCTTACCGGAAGTATATACTCTGACCGCAAGTCCTGCATGTGCATCGACACCAAATACCGGATCGATCACTCTGAGCAGTTCTCAATCCGGAGTGAGATACCAGTTGAAAAATGGTAGTAACGCTAATATCCAGGCCGCAAAGAATGGCAACGGCTCATCATTGACATGGACAGGCTTGGGAGCAGGTAATGGATACTATGTTGTTGCAACGAGAATTTCAACGGGTTGTACGAGCCAGACCAGCACAGTAGATATTACAACAGTATCGATTGCGACTGTAGGACCAATAACTGGCAACACTACTGTCTGTGTAGGCAGTACTACCCAATTATCAGATGCAACACCCGGTGGTACCTGGATAAGCAGTAATCCTTCACGAGCTACTGTAAACAGTAACGGACTCGTAACCGCAATTAGTTCGACAGGCGGCGGCGTTACCATTACTTATAGAGTTACTAATGCATGCGGTACGGTATCTGCTTCAAAGTTTGTAACGATCAATTCAAACCCATTTGCATTGATATTCTATCTGGGTGGCCCGTATTGTACGAGCGGCGGAACGGTTTCAGTATTCCAGCTCGGTCAATCCGGAGGTACGTATTCATCGACAGCAGGCTTATCAATTAACAGCAGCACCGGAGCCATTAATTTGGGAGCCAGCACGCCCGGAACTTATACGGTAACATATACATTCAGTAACGGCAACTGTACGAATACTACAACAGCCAACGTGACGATCAATGCCTGCAACAGCAGGAGTTCGGGCCAGTCTCAGTCTGTCAATCCAAAACAACCGGTTCTGGAAGCGCAGACATTACAGGCGACGGCATACCCCAACCCGACCCAGACTTACTTTAACCTGAAGATCAGTAGCGGCAGCACTGAAAATGTTCAGATCAAAGTATTCAACATGGCAGGCAAACTGTTAACAGTATTGAATGGAGCAGTTGGAGAAACTTACCGCTTCGGTGACCTGTACACATCCGGCACTTATGTGGTAGAAGTTTACCAGGGCCAGCAAAGAGTAACGACGAAAGTGGTAAAACAATAAATAATGGACTGAAAAGCCTGCTTATGAAAGACATAAAGGTCATTCGCTCCGGCGGATGACCTTTTGATTTTTTTAGCCCGGCATATCGCTTTGATGATTATTTGTTGCAGCTTGTGCCAACGACAACAGTTATCAATGCAGCTCTTTGATCAACCCATTCAGCAGTTTGATAAAGAACAATTTTTTGTTCTCAAAATGGTCCGGCGATAGTGTTTTCTTATGGAGCGCCGGCTGAATATCCAATTCATGAAATAGATTGAATTCTTAGCGGCTGATAGTGAAAGCAATATCTTTTTTTACTGCAATGATGAAGGGGGCAAAACCTGCTGTTCTTAGCGCCACCGCCAACAGTTATCAATGCACCTCTTCGATCAACCCATTCAGCAGTTTGATAAAGAACAATTTTTTGTTCTCAAAATAATCCAGCGATAGTGATTTCTTATTGATCACCGGCTGAATATCCAATTCACGAAATAGATTGAATTCTTTGCGGCTGATAGTAGAAGCAATATCTTTTTTGTACTGCAATAATAAAGGGGGCAAAACCTGCTGTTCTTAGCGCCTCCGTCAACAGTTATCAATGCACTTCTTTGATCAACCCATTCAGTAGTTTGATAAAGAACAATTTTTTGTTCTCAAAATAATCCAGCGATAGTGATTTCTTATTGATCACCGGCTGAATATCCAATTCACGAAATACATTGAATTCTTTGCGGCTGATATTGGAAGCGATATCTTTTCTGTATTGCAATAATAAATGGGCAAAACGCCAGGTAGCCTCGTAACCACGTAGCACCATATCGCTGGGCCGGGCAAACATTTTCGTATTGTACCATTCAATGATCTTTTTGCTTACCGTATCGGTACGGGAATTATAAAATGGAGTGCTGTAAATTACTTCAAGGCCTTTGTATTCTTTTTCTGTAAGATCAGAAGCGATGTTATCAAAAGTAGGCATACCCATCAACGTCAAAGGATATTGTCCGCTGATAGATGCCAGTTGTTGCGCCAGCCTTTTCCCAAAATTCTCATCCAGACTTCCTGCAATACATAATGAATGGCGGTTACTATCGAGTTGCGCTGTAAGTTGATTGACGGTAAATGAATCGGTAAGTTCTGCATATTTCAGTTTCAAAGGAACGCCTGCAGTGCTCCTGCCCGCATCGTCCATATAAGAATGTATCAGATCTTCCAACTGCCCTTTTTTCCTGAATACGATCAACTCATCCAGCGGGTAATATTTCTGTATATAACGATACATGGCTTCAACATGCGTTCTCAATGTGGAATTCAGTAATACCAGGTAGGGATTGTTATAAACGCCGCCATCATTCGGAAGATTTACATTGATGAACGGCACGTTCATTTCCTGCGATGAAAAGGCGATCTGCTGCAATTCAGTCACCGTATTGGTATATCCGAGTATCAGCTGCACACTATCGGCTCTTGCTTCTTCCAGTTGTTGTTTCAGATTTTTGCCGGCAGCCCGGGTATCAAAAACAAACACTTCCAGCGCCGCTCCTTCATTGGTAAGGGAATCCAATGCCAGTTGGGCGCCTTCATAAAATTCAAGGCCGGGATTGATGTATTTGGGAAGGCCATCCGCAAAACGATACTTGCCCGAAGCATCGAAAGCTGAATCAATATATAATGGGGCAAAGAAAGCAATGCGTTGTTTCGTTTCTGCTACATTGTTCTGTGCCCATACGTTTTGTGTTTGGAAGAATAGTATTGAAAAAATGAACCAGGAGAAAATTCGCTTCATCGTAAAATCATTTTAAATCTTATGAACCATGGTTCTGATTTATTCCCATTCTATGGTAGCCGGAGGCTTGCTGCTGATATCATATACCACACGATTGATCCCTTTTACCGAATTGCTGATCTCGCCGGATACATGAGCTAAAAAATCATAAGGCAGGTGCGCCCAGTCGGCTGTCATTCCATCTACGCTGGTCACCGCTCTTAACGCAACAGTGTATTCGTATGTCCGCTCATCGCCCATCACCCCAACGCTTCGTACCGGCAACAAGATCGTTGCCGCCTGCCAGACCGTTGCATAAAGATGATGTGCTTTCAATGCTTTTATGAACAGATCATCGGCTTCCTGTAATAATTTTACTTTTTCTTCAGTTACTTCTCCGAGAATTCTTATGGCAAGCCCCGGGCCCGGAAACGGATGACGGTCGATCATTGTATCGGGAATGCCCAATTCTCTTCCCACTTTCCGCACTTCATCTTTAAATAAAAAACGTAATGGTTCCACTAATCCCAGATGCATTTTTTCCGGCAAGCCGCCCACATTGTGATGCGATTTGATCGTTGCCGAAGGGCCATGCACCGATACACTTTCAATGACGTCCGGATAAATGGTGCCCTGTCCCAACAATTCAATCCCTTCAATTTTTTTAGCTTCTTCCTGGAAAATATCAATGAATAAACCACCGATTATTTTGCGTTTTGCTTCCGGATCTGTTTTTCCGGCCAGCGCATCATAAAATCTTTTTTTTGCATCAATACCTTTTACATTCAATCCCAACCTGGCATAAGTCTTCAGTACATTTTCAAATTCATTTTTGCGCAGCACCCCGTTATCTACAAAGATCCCGTAGAGATTATTTCCGATCGCTTTATGAATTAAAGTTGCTGCGACAGTTGAATCGACTCCACCACTCAATGCCATGATCACGTTGCGGTCCCCGATCTGTTGTTTTAAACTATGTACTGTATCCGTGATAAAATGCGCCGGGGTCCAATCCTGTGAACAGCCGCAGATGTCAACTAAAAAATTGTGAAGGATCTTTTTCCCTTCGATGGAATGGTATACTTCGGGATGAAACTGCAAACCGTAGAGGGGAAATACTGAGTCGGGAGTCGGGAGTCTGGAATCCGAAATTCCATTTGCAGATTTTTTGAAAGCAGCAATAGGGATAGTTTCCGTTGTTGCCAATAATTCGAACCCCTTCGGTAATTCAAGGATAGTATCTGCATGGCTCATCCAGACCTGCGATCGTTCTGTTATATCATGGAGTAAAATATCTTCTTTTTGTTTGTGCAATAAAGCTCTTCCGTATTCTCTTTTGCTGCTTTTCTCCACACGGCCGCCAAATCGTTTTGCGGTGAGCTGGGCGCCATAACAAACACCAAGTACCGGCACTTTTTTTATGAATTCCTGTACATTCACATCCGGAGCTTTTTCATCATTTACTGAAAAAGGAGAACCGGAAAGGATGATTCCTTTTAATCCGGGTTCGAAAGAAATATTTGCAGAAAAAGGCAGGATCTCGCAATACACATTGGCTTCTCTCACGGCACGGGCGATCAACTGGGTATATTGGGAACCAAAGTCGAGAATGAGAATTTTTTCGGTCATGGAAAGAATAAAAGATTTTTGCTCCTCCGCCATAGCTTCAGCGAAGGCGGAGCATCCTGGTTGCGAAGATAGGGAAGAGTCAGGAGTCAGGATTCAGGAGTCGGGAGTCAGAAGTATCGGGGTTTAAATTTTTGATCAGTTGTAACCTGTGGTGAGCGTCTTGCGTCAAAGATTTCGTCAACTCAGAACTATGAGGCATTTTTGTATTTCTTAAACCGGAAGTATATGAAAAAAATTTTGGTCTTACCTGTTGTTTCTCTTGTTGTACTCAGTTCCTGCTGGAATGTATTTGGAAAAAGGGTTCGTGGTAACGGCGCTATTACCACCCAAACCCGTGACATTACAGGATATAACAGTATTGATGTCAGCGGTGATTTTGATGTGTATGTGAAGCAGGATTCGGTCTCCTCGGTAAAAATTGAGACAGACGAAAACCTGATGGGATATATCATTGTAAGAACTGAAGGCAATACCTTAAAAATATACCCAAGGGATAATTATAACCTGCGGCCCAGCGGTACTATTAAAGTGTATGTGGCTGCGCCTGCATTCAGGAGTTTTGAAGCTTCGGGAGCCTGCGATTATGTTACAGAAAATAAGATAACAAGCACGGATGACATCTCGATCGATCTTAGCGGCAGTTGTGATGCTAAAATGGAATTAAATGCGCCAAAGATCAGCGCCGGTATTTCCGGATCGGGCAGCGTTACTTTAAAAGGTGAGACCAAAGAATTGAAAGTGGATGGCAGCGGCAGTTCTGATTTCAAATGTTTTGATATGATGGCCGAAAATGTCAGTGTTGATATTACAGGATCAGGCGATGCCGATGTTTTTGCCAGTGTAAAATTGGATGTCGATGTCAGCGGGGCCGGAACGGTACGGTATAAAGGCAATGCTACGGTGAATCAGAAAGTATCTGGTGCAGGAAGTGTAAGTAAAGTGCAATAGGAATGAGTAGTAGTGAGTAGCTGGTAGTGAATAGCAAGTGGCAAGTAGCAAGTAGCAAGTAGCGAGGAGGGACTTAACTAAACTCATGTTTTATAAATTCACATAGCGGACATAGATAGTGATATTCCTGTTTCTTCCTTTATCGTCGGTACAGGAAATTTTTACCGGTCCTTCCGTTGGTTTGAAAAATTGTTTTTCTCCGGCATAAGAAACTTTATAAAACTGATTGTCGATATACCAGTACACTTTGCTTACATCATTCGCTGTTTTGCAGGTCAGCTGAAGCGGCTCCGGATTTTTTTTGCTGATCAAATACTCAGAACCATTCACCGGTGAAGTGATCATCGGAGCAGCGCCTTTGAAAATTTTTTCGCAGTTAGGATTGTGCGGCGGTATTGCCTGGTAGCTGATATTATTTTCCCGGTACCAGGATTCCATATCCGGATCAATGATCTTATACCATTTTTTTTTATACCCGGTTTCCGGTACGCAACTGCTGCAATAAGAAATTTTTTCATCAGCGCTGACCAATACCTGCTGCCAGTTATCGCACACTTTATTGGAAGAAACCAATGGGATGAAATAATCCGTCACAAGATTTGTGCAGTGATCCGAAGGGATCAGCCCTGTTTCACTGCATACTTTTCTAATATCGCAATCATCAGGCTGAGTAAACCAGTCTTTGTCGCTGTTATAATCTATGGTATTGAAAATTTTAAAAAGTAGTGGAGTGGCCACATTTGCTCCGCTGAGATCAGACACACCCGTACCTGAAAAATTTCCCGCCCAGATCCCTACTGTGTAATCTTTATTATATCCAATGCTCCAGGCATCTCTTCTTCCATAGCTGGTCCCGGTCTTCCAGGCGATCTTCGGCATGTGTTCTGTTGCCTGCCAATTCAAAGGGAAATCGGGGCGATTGAGTCGGGACAGAATATCGGTTACCATGAATGCAGCGGCAGGGCTTACGATAGTTTTTTTCACCCGCAGGGTATCATCCTGCGTATACGATGGAGCGATGTACATTCCGTTGTTTGCAAAAGAAGAAAATAAACCTGTCAACTCTTCTAATGTAGTGCCGCAGCCGCCAAGTATCATCGAAAGGCCGAGTTTGTTCCTGTCTTTTTGTATTTGTTTGAAATTGCATTCAGACAGTTTTTGGATCAGCTTTTCTACACCCAATGCTTTCAGGCTTTTTACTGCAGGAATATTCAGGGAATGTTCCAATGCATATTCCACCGTCACGTAGCCATTGAATTTCTGGTCATAATTTTCGGGAGCATATCCTTCATAATTCACCGGCACATCGGTGATCACCCTTTTGGGTGTCAGCGATCCTTCATCAAAACATAAGGCATACAACAAAGGCTTTAACGTGCTGCCCGGTTCTCTTACGGCATTGGCGCCATTCACCTGCCCGGCATCAGTAGAATCGTAAAAAGAAGAAGAGCCGACATAAGTGATCACTTTATGCGTACGGTTATCAATAATTATTACCGCTGCATTTTTTATGTTGCGTAATTTCAAAGCTCTTACATAATCTGCTACCAACTTTTCTGTTTTCAATTGTGTGTTCAGGTCAATATTGGTTTTGATGATAGTGCGATGCTGTGCTCTTTTCAGTTTGTAAGCGAGATGGGGAATATAATGAGGAACTGTACCCCTGGTTGCCGTCAGTGGTTCCTGCAAGGCATCTTCAATTTCTTTTTCTGTAAAAACTTTATCCTTAGCGAATTTTCTCAGCCAGCGATTTCGTTCTTCAACGATGCGATCATTATTTTTCCCGATCACTAATGATGAAGGACGATTGGGAATAATACTTAATGCGGTGATCTCCGCCAACGAAAGATGATCCGGACTTTTATTGAAGTATAAAAGAGAAGCTGCTTTCACTCCCTCGATATTACCGCCATAAGGAACAAGGTTCAGGTACATCTGCAATACCTCGTCTTTGCTGTATTTCCATTCTAATTGAAAAGCCCGGAACATTTCCCGGATCTTGACCCAGATGGTTCTTTTACCCGGTTCCAGCGCTCTTGCTACCTGCATGGTGATGGTGCTGGCGCCGGAGGTCCGTTTCATCCGGAATATATTTTTGAATAAAGCCCGGATGACCGCAAAAGGATTGACGCCGGGATGGGAATAGAAATATTTGTCTTCTTTGGCAATGATGGTTTTGCGCAACAGGGGAGAGATCTCATTCAGTTCGGTTTTCATTCTCCATTGCTGGTCATTGGTCAGGTATGCGTTAATAATGTTTCCTTTATTATCAGTAATGACAGTAGAGTATTCAATCTTATCTGGTAAAGGAAATATCCAGTTCAGCAGCAGGAACAACAGGAATAATGAGAGAATGACGATGCCAGCCCGTTTGCAAAATTTTAAGAGACCTCTTTTGGTGAACCGGAGTTTCATGAATAAAATTGCCTGCTTGTTATTTTCCCGGTACTAAGTTATTATGATTTTGAGTTGGTATTGATTGGCTGGATTCTCATTTTCTCACTTAACAAATATTTATCGGCGAAAATTTACAATCGCTATTAGCAGCATCTTAATTTTCCTGTCAAACCCCTTTTGGTATGTGGGTGCTTCTGATCCCTCACGCCCCACCTGTGGCATCCCTCCATAAAATCAGGTGAATATTAATTTTTCTACAAAATATACCGGGTCAAAATTTTTGTCGGCAGTTTTCTTTACCTTTTACTACTGTTACCATTTAACCCACAACTTGTATGCGAATCAAAACTTTTTTGGCAGCCCTTCTTGCCGCTGCATTTTTTTTGTCTTCCTGTAACCGTAATGCTGTTCAATTAGATTCTACCAACGCTAAAGGCGAAGTACCATTGTTAGGTAACCTGACCTTTCGTTTCAACCAGGCTTTGATAAAAGATTCATTGCTTAACCAGTGGGATTCGACAGAATATGTTTCATTTGAACCAAAGATACCCGGACGTTTTCGCTGGGAAAGCCCGGACCAATTAGTGTTTTCGCCTTCGCAACCGTTGTTGCCTGCCACTTCTTATAAAGCCAGTATCACAAATGCTGTACTTCGTTTCAGTAAGTACAACTCGGTGAAGGGCGGCGATGCTATCAGTTTTCATACCCCCAATCTTTCGCTGGATAATTCTCAGGTGACCTGGATGCTGGTGGACTCTGCCGAACATAAAGCAGTGCCGCAGATCGACCTGTTTTTTAATTATCCCATCAACCCCGCTGACCTGAAAGATAAATTAGGTATTAAGATAAATGGCGAACAAGCGGCATTTACTTTGCTCACCATTTCTGCTGATAAAAAAATTTCGGTGCAGATCAGCGGAATGAAAACAGAAGATAAAGATTACGATACAAAAGTTACGATCGATAAGGGATTAAAACCGGAAGGAGGTACCAATGCTACATCCGAAGCATTGACCAGTTCTTTCAGCATTCCTTCTCCGTATATGCTTACCATTCAGAATGTGGAATCGGAACATGATGGCCTGGAAGGAACGGTAACGGTAACTACCAGCCAGCAGATCAGTGATGAAAGTTTTAAGTCGCTGATAAAGTTTGATCCGGATATTAAATATGCCCTGTCTTTGACAGATAATGGTTTTACGATCACCAGTGATAAGTTTGATGTAGATAAAAGTTATGCGCTGACCATTGCAAAAGGATTAAGGGGAAAGATCGGGGGTGTGCTGCGGGAAGATTATTATGGCAGTGTGGCATTCGGCGAACTGGAAGCAAATATTGCTTTCACCAACAGTAAAGCCGTGTATTTATCCAAAGAAGGAAATAAAAATATTGAAGTGCAGATCACCAATGTACCGAAGGTGAAATTGGTTATTTCCAAGATCTATGAGAATAATTTGTTGATGGCGCAGCATTACGGGTATTCACCAAGGGAACCACAAAGCGGTCAATACACAAGTTATAGTGATGAAGGAGATTACCAGGGCGATTATTATGATAATTATGGAAGTGATGTTCAGTTAGGAGATGTTATTTATTCCAAAGAGATTGATACCCGGACTTTGCCTAAAAGCGGCGGCGGGAGATTATTAAATTTCTCCGACTTTGAAGATCGCCTGCCGGATTTCAAAGGGATCTATCATGTCATGATCCGTTCCACCACTGATTATTGGGTAAGAGATAGCCGCTTTATTTCTCTATCCGACCTGGGATTGATCACCAAAGAAGGGCAGGATAAAGTTTTTGTATTTGCCAACTCTGTAAAAACAGCGAAAGCTGTAAGTGGAGTGAATATTTCGTTGTATGCGGTAAACAATCAACTCATCGGAACAGGTGCCACCAATGAAGAGGGCGTGGCTACCATTGATTATGCTAAAAAAGATCCGACAGCTATCGGATTCAGCGGTTTTCAGCCGGCAATGATCATTGCAAAGACTGCTGATGATTTCAATTATCTTCCTTTCAGCAGTACACGGGTGAATACTTCAAGGTTTGAAGTGGGTGGCAAAAGAAATAATCCCACCGGCCTTGATGCGTTTGTGTATGCCGAGAGAGATATTTATCGCCCGGGAGAAAAAGTAAATTTTTCTGTGATTCTCCGGGACCGCCAATGGAAGAGTCCCGGTGAGATACCGGTCAAAATGAAATTCTTGTTGCCAAACGGAAAAGAATTAAAAACCTTCCGGAAAAACCTCAACGAAGAAGGATCGGCAGAAGGGAATATTGATATTGCTGCAGCTGCTATCACGGGGAGTTACACGCTGGAAGTATATTCTTCCAACGATGTATTATTGGCAAGTAAGAATTTTTCGATAGAAGAATTTGTGCCGGATCGCATCCGGGTTAATACAAAATTGGATAAACCTTCATTAAAGCCGGGTGAAACCGCTCATCTCAGCATCAACGCCATGAATTTTTTCGGGCCCCCTGCCGCCAACCGGAATTATGAAACCGAGATACAGGTGAAGCCAAAATATTTTTCTTCGGAAAAATTCAGCGACTATGATTTCAGCCTGGCCAACCAGAAAGTTTCTTTTGATAAAGTTGTGAAAGATGGGAAGACGGATGAGAACGGCAATGCCGATGAAAGTTTTGATGTGAAGAAGGAGTATGCGAATTCCGGGATATTACAGGCGAATTTCTATACCACGGTATTTGATGAAACAGGCCGTCCGGTCAGCCGTATGGCCACTGCCGATATTTATACGCAGGATGTTTTCTTTGGCGTGAACTATGACTGGTATTACTATTATCCCCTGAATCAACCGGTGAAGTTTCAGTTGGTTGCTGTTACTAAAGATGGCAACCCAACCAGCGCTCCTGCAAAAGTGCAGGTGATCAAACATGAATACCACACGTCATTGGTGAAAAGCGGCAGTTATTTCCGCTATGAATCTTCCAAAGAAGATAAAGTGATGGTTGAAAGCAGGATCGCTATAGGAAATAATACAGCCTATTCTTATGTGCCCCGTTCCCCGGGCGATTATGAATTAAGAATTTATCAGCCCGATGCCAATACCTACGTGAGCAGGGATTTTTACAGCTATGGAAGCTGGGGGGCCTACAATACTTCTTTTGAAGTGAACACGGAAGGAAATATCGAGATCAGGCCGGATAAAAAATCTTATTACACAGGGGAGAAAGCAAAAGTTTTATTTACTACTCCGTTCAGCGGAAGAATGCTGGTGACCATGGAAACAGATCATGTGATCTCTTATCAATATGTGGATGTTGACAACAGAACAGCATCATTGGAACTGCCAATGAATGGTGACGAGGTGCCTAATGTTTATATCACTGCCACACTCTTCAAAGCTCACGATGTTTCCGATATCCCATTGACAGTGGCACATGGATATGAGAGTGTGAAAGTAGAGGAGAAGAGTAGGAAGATACCAGTTGAAATCATTGCATCGAAATCGGTTCGTTCAAAAACACATCAAAAGGTAACAGTGAAAGCAGAAGCGGGAAGTTATGTGACACTGGCAGCGGTGGACAATGGTGTGTTACAGGTAACGGATTTTAAAACGCCCAATCCGTATGATTATTTCTATCAGAAAAAGGCGCTGCAGGTAACGGCCTATGATCTGTATCCGCTATTGTTTCCTGAATTAAGAGCCGTCGTTAGCAGTACCGGCGGTGATGAAGGGGCAGAAATGCAGAAGCGAGTGAATCCCATGCCGGCAAAAAGAGTGAAGATCATGAGTTATTGGAGTGGAATTAAAAAAGCGAATGGAAATGGCGATGCTGATTTTGAATTTGACATTCCCGAATTCAGTGGTGAGATTAGGCTAATGGCGGTATCTTATAAAGGCCGTGATTTCGGCGGCAGCGAAAATACAATGACGGTTGCTGACCCGGTGGTGATCAGTACTGCATTGCCAAGATTTTTAAGTCCCGGTGATACGGTGAGTGTTGGAGTGACGTTGAGCAACACAACAGATAAAGCGGCAAATCTATCTGCCATGATCAATGTTGCCGGCCCATTGAAAGTAGCCGGTGACAGCAGGCAAACTGTTTCTGTGAATGCAAAGAGTGAGGGACGGGCTGTTTTCCGGATCACCGCGAATCCAACAATTGATGTCGGAAAAGTTACTATCACTGTAAATGGCCTGGGAGAAAAATTCAGTGATGAAACAGATATTTCGGTTCGCCCTCCATCCACTTTGCAAAAAGCAGCCGGCAGTGGATCTGTTGAAGGAGGCAATTCTGAAAAAATAAATATTGGACTGAGTGATTTCATTCCATCGAGTGTGAATTACCAACTGGTAGTAAGCCGTTCACCGGCAGTGGAACTGGCAGATCAATTGAAATACCTTGTAGAATATCCTTATGGCTGCACCGAGCAAACTGTCTCTGCAGCTTTTCCGCAATTGTATTATGGTGATCTTGCTGACCTGATGCAATTGAACGGCGCGGGGAAGAGCAATGCTAATTCCAATGTTCTGGAGGCGATCCGGAAAATTAAAATGCGGCAATTGTATAATGGCGCTGTCACCTTGTGGGATGATGAAGGAACGGAAGATTGGTGGGCTACCATTTATTCCGCTCATTTTTTACTCGAAGCAAGGAAAGCGGGCTTTGATGTGGACAATAGTTTATTGCAAACGATGCTGAACTATATCAACAACCGTTTACGAAACAAACAGCTCATCACGTATTATTATAACCGGACGCTTACTAAAAAGATCGCACCAAAGGAAATAGCATATGGATTATATGTGCTGGCATTAGCAGGGCAAATCAACGTACCGGCCATGAATTATTATAAAGCCAATCCGAACATACTGGCATTGGATAGTAAATATCTTTTATCAGCAGCGTATGCAACTGCAGGTGATAAAAAATCTTTTGCAGCCTTATTGCCTGCTTCATTCAGTGGTGAAGAATCAGTGGTGCAAACAGGAGGAAGCTATTATTCTGATGTGAGAGATGAAGCGATTGCATTAAATGCTTTGATCGATGTGGATCCGGGCAATGCGCAGGTACCAGTGATGGCGAAACAGGTAAGTGATAAATTAAAATCCCGCCAATGGTTGAGTACGCAGGAAAGGGCATTTGCATTCTTAGCGTTGGGAAAACTGGCGAGAAGCGCTAACAAATCGGATGCAACGGCAGATATCTTGGTGAACGGAAAAACGATTGCAAAAGTTGATAACGGTCAATGGAAAGGTGATATGAAAGCGCTGAAAGGAACCAATATTGATATCGTCACAAAAGGAAAAGGGAGATTGTATTATTACTGGACAGCAGAAGGTATCAGCAGCAGCGGCGCATACAAAGAAGAAGATAGTTATTTAAAAGTGCGTAAGCATTTTTATGATCGATTTGGAAAGGAACTGACGGGCACTACATTTAAGCAAAACGATCTCATCATTGTTGGCATCACTCTGGAACGTTCTTTCTCGACAGAGATCGACAATGTCGTCATTACTGACCTGTTACCTGCAGGATTTGAGATTGAGAACCCCAGAACAAAAGAAATTCCTGGAATGGATTGGATCAAAGATGCTTCAGAACCTACAGCATTGGATGTTCGTGACGATCGCATTAGTTTCTTTGTGGATGCTACAAAGAACAAGCAGGTATATTATTATGCCGTTCGTGCTGTATCTCCTGGTTTATATAAAATGGGTCCGGTCAGTGCGGATGCAATGTACAACGGGGAATATCACTCGTATAATGGGGCAGGAACAATCAGAGTGACGCAATAGGTTTGAAAGTTGAAAAGATTCTAATAAAACAGTTAGATTTATAGTCCCGCATTGCGGGACTTTTTCTTTATGGAAGCTGCTGCAAAGAATATTGCGATCGTCTGCAATCCAATTGCCGGAGCAGGAAGATCAATAATATTAGCTCAAAAAATTTCTGAAGAGTTATCGAAAAAACAGATCGTGCATTCCGTTTTTAAAGAAAGTTGGCCTGGAAATTTTAACGGGTTTACCGATGTATGGATAGTTGGCGGCGATGGTACGTTGAATTATTTTATCAACCAATACCCGGATATAAAGACACCATTGGCAATTTTCAATGGAGGCACGGGTAATGATGTGCACTGGTTATTGTACGCCAATAAAAATTTTGCCGAGCAACTAGAGCTTGTTTTAACTACAGCAGCTAAACCTATTGATGCCGGTAGATGTAATGAAAAACTTTTTATCAACGGAGTAGGTATTGGTTTTGAAGGCGCCGTAGCTGAAAGCGTAGCAGGCAAAAAGAAAAAACCCGGTAAAACTTCTTTCCTGGTCGCTGTTTTAAAAAAAATATTTTCTTATCATTCAAAATCATATTCGCTCCGATCTGAAGAAATGACCAAGCAGGGAAAGTATTTAATGATCAGTATCAGTAACGGCCGCCGTGCCGGTGGTGGCTTTCATATTGCCCCGATCGCAAAAGCTGATGATGGGCTATTAGATGTGACATTGATTAAGGCCATCTCACCTGTTTTCCGATTGCGATGGCTGCCGGTCATTGAAAAGGGAAAGCATTTGCATCTCTCGTTTATTTCACATTTTACAACTCAAAAAATTATTATTGAGAGTGCACAGATGATGCAAACGCATTTGGACGGCGAGATCTGTAAAAGCAGAAGGCTGGAAATTGAAATACTACCTGCACAGTTATTATTTCGCTATTAGTGTATAAAAAAAGTCTGGTTCACTGAACCAGACTTAAAGACGATCTTATATCAATGAAGATTAATAATCGTTGTTGTAGCCGCCACGGTCACGGTTGAAGCCGCCACCGCCTTTGTTGTAGCCGCCTTTCTTAAAGCCGCCACCGCCGCCGCCGAAGCTTCTTTTCTTGAAACCACCACCGCCGCCACCTTCCGGTTTTGGACGACTTTCATTGACGACGATATTACGGCCGTCAACTTCGGTTCCATTCAATGCTGCAATGGCTGCCTGAGCTTCTGCATCATTAGCCATTTCAACAAAGCCAAAGCCTTTGCTGCGTTGTGTGAATTTGTCGGTAACGATCTTTGCTGAGGCTACTTCGCCATAAGGGGCGAAAAGGTTGGACAGATCCTGATCCTTCAGGTTCCAACTAAGGTTTCCTACGTAAATGTTCATTTTGAGA
>DASZXQ010000104.1:0-19905 GCA_035545755.1 Chitinophagaceae bacterium
CCAACGGAAAAAGATTGAAGGCTTGTGTGCCGGGTGGATCATCAGTTCCTATTTTGCCTGCTAATCTTTTATTGAAAACTGCAAAAGGTGAAACACGGCTGATGACCTATGAAAGTTTAGCTGATGGCGGATTTCAAACCGGCAGTATGATGGGAAGCGGTGGATTTATTGTGTATGATGAAGATCAGTGCGTCGTTCGGAATACTTATTCATTTGCCCGTTTTTACAGACATGAAAGTTGCGGACAATGTTCGCCGTGCAGAGAAGGAACGGGCTGGATGGAAAAAATTTTATGGAATCTGGAAACCGGTAAAGGAAAGATGAGTGATATCGATCTGTTATGGAGCATTCAAAGCAAGATCGAAGGCAATACGATCTGTCCGTTGGGTGATGCAGCGGCATGGCCGGTAGCGGCAGCAATCCGTCATTTCAGGGATGAGTTTGAATGGCATGTCACCAATCCGGATGAAGCGCAACGAAGAAATTATGGATTGGCAGGATATGCGGAGCCGTTGAAGGTTATGGCATGATTCAAAAGTAAAAAGTCAAAATTCAAAATATGAAAGAAAAGGAATTTGAGACTTTTGAATTTCAGGAAGAGGAGAAGCCATTTAATATCAGGCATCGGTGCTATTATTTTTCGAAAGAGGTTGTGTTGTTTGTGAAGGAGTGTAAATACGAAAAAGTTTATAGTTCTTTATTTGACCAACTTATCAGGAGTGCAATTTCCATTGGGGCAAATATTGTTGAAGGGAAAGCCGGAAGTTCTAGAAAAGACTGGAAGAAATTCCTGATAATTGCTTTAAAGTCGGCGAACGAAACTAAATATTGGTTGTGTTTGATCAGAGATACAATAGAAGTAGATCATAATAAAATTGCTGACTTGTTAAAAGAAGCGGAAGCTATCTCGAATATCATTGCTAAGATCATTATTAATTCCGATAAAGATGAATAGGTTTTTGAATTTTTAATTTTGATTTTTGAATTTGCAAAATGGCAGAAGAAAAAAAATTATTTAAAGTAACCATCGACAACATCACGATCGAAGTGGAGCCCGGAACAACCATTTTGCAGGCTGCACGCAAGATCGGTGGCGACATAGTACCGCCGGCAATGTGTTATTATTCCACATTGAAAGGAAGCGGTGGTAAATGCCGCACCTGTATGGTCAGGGTAGCGCAAGGTTCCGCAGCAGATCCAAGGCCGATGCCAAAACTCGTGGCCAGTTGCAGAACTACTGTAATGGATGGCATGGTAGTAGAAAATATTACTAACCCTGCTGTGCTTGAGGCGAGAAATGCCGTAGTGGAATTCTTATTGATCAATCATCCTTTGGATTGCCCGATATGTGACCAGGCAGGTGAATGTCATTTGCAGGATCTTAGTTATGATCATGGCAAAGAAGGAACAAGATTTGAATTCAAAAAAAGAACTTTTGAACTGGAAGACCTCGGACCTTACATCCAGTTGCACATGACCCGTTGCATTCTGTGTTATCGTTGCACTTATGTTGCGGACCAATTAACAGATAAAAGAGTGCATGGGGTACTGGATCGTGGAGATCACTGTGAAATTTCAACGTATATCTCCAAAGCGATCGACAATGATTTTTCAGGAAATATGATCGATGTGTGCCCGGTTGGTGCGTTGACCGATAAAACATTCCGTTTTAAAAATCGTGTATGGTTCACGAAGCCAATGGATGCATACCGGGAATGCAGCAAGTGTAGCGGCAAGGTACATTTATGGATGCGTGGAGCAGAAGTGTTGAGAGTGACAGGCAGGAAAGATCAATGGGGCGAAGTGCATGACTGGATCTGTAATGAATGCCGTTTTGAAAAAAAGAAAGTAAGTGATTGGGTGATCGAAGGGCCGGCGAAGATGAGCCGTCATTCGGTGATCTCGGCCAATAAATATAATAATTTGAAAGAGCCGCAGGATGTGTTGCCGGAAGTGATGGGAGGCAGAAAGCCTAAGTTGCTGATGGATATTCATACGGTAAGTAATGTGAATGATCCGAGTATTGATTTGAGTGCCATTGAGGGGCCGGCAACATCAAAAACATTTGAAAAGAAAGATTCATAATATAAAAGAAGATGTATCTATTATCTATTGATTGGTGGTTGATTCTTGAAAAATTGGTACTGGTGGTGATCATTATTTCTCTGTCATTGGTGATCGCTATGTACACGACCTATGCAGAGCGAAAAGTAGCAGCATGGTTACAGGATCGTCGTGGACCAAACAGGGCAGGGCCCTGGGGCATTCTTCAACCATTGGCTGACGGAGGAAAATTATTTTTCAAAGAAGAGATCATTCCCTTAGTATCTTCTAAATTTTTATTTATTCTCGGCCCGTCGCTTGCCATGATCACTGCGCTACTCACCAGTGCAGTAATTCCATGGGGAACTTCGTTGCACCTGTTCGGAAAAGACATGCCTTTGCAGATCGCTGATGTAAATATTGGTATTCTTTACATTTTTGGAGTAGTGAGTTTAGGCGTATATGGTATCATGATCGGAGGCTGGGCATCCAATAATAAATTCTCTTTGCTGGCGGCTATTCGTGGCGCTTCGCAAATGATATCTTATGAACTGGCAATGGGCATGGCATTGATCGCATTACTGATGCTGACCGGTTCTTTGCAGATGAGTGTGATCGTTCAAAACCAGGTGGATCATGGATGGCATGTCATTTATCAACCCTTAGGGTTTATCATATTTTTTGTTTGTGCGTTGGCTGAATGTAACCGTACGCCATTTGATCTGCCTGAAGCAGAGAATGAATTGAATTTTGGTTATCACCAGGAATATTCTTCGATGAAACTCGGATTTTATTTGTTTGCTGAATACATCAATATGTTCATCAGCAGCGCTGTGATGGCCACTTTGTTTTTTGGTGGATACGACATCCCGTTTGTGAATGAAGCGCACTGGGGCTTATCACAAAATTTATTGGCGATCATCGGCTTTGCCGTTTTAATGGCGAAGATATTTTTCTTTTTATTTGTGTTCATCTGGATCCGCTGGACGATCCCAAGATTCCGTTATGATCAGTTGATGAATCTTGGATGGAAAGGATTAATTCCTTTGTCGCTGGCGAATATGGTGATCACGGCAGTAGTGATGTTGTTGAGAAATAAATCATGAGTAATGAATAATGAGTGATCAGTAAAACTCATCATTGATCACTCATTACTCATCAATATATTTGCAAACTTTTAGAGCAACAAAAGCAATGATGCAATTAACGCAAAGAGCAAAACAGGTAGATCGGCGGCCAATGAGTTGGCTGGAGCGGATATACCTGTGGAATGTGCTGAAAGGGATGATGATCACGTTGAGCCATTTGTTCAAAAGAAAAGCAACGATCAATTATCCTGAACAGAAACGTTCTTTCTCTTCTGTGTTCCGGGGATTGCATGTGTTGAACCGGGACGAAGAAGGAAGAGAGCGTTGTACGGCTTGCGGTCTATGTGCAGTGGCTTGCCCGGCAGAAGCCATTACGATGGAAGCAGCGGAACGTTTGCCGGAAGAAGAACATTTGTATCGGGAAGAAAAATATGCGGCGAAATACGAGATCAATATGCTGCGCTGCATTTTTTGTGGTTTGTGTGAAGATGCCTGTCCTAAAGATGCGATCTATTTATCGCAGACTTTTGCACCATCTAATTATTCAAGAAAAGGATTTATTTATAAAAAAGAAGATTTGTTGATACCTAACCCGCTGACAGAACCTGAGGCATATAAAAAAGCTTTGGGTGATCGTCCGGCGAAAACAATCAGTAATTAGTTTTATTGGTTTAGAAATTTTGGAGTATAACAACAGCTTATAGAGAAATGAGTATAACTCAAATTTTGTTTTGGTTCCTTTCTGTGTTGGCGCTGTTCAGCGCACTGATGGTCATTACCAGCAAAAATCCTGTTTATAGTGTGCTGTGGCTGATACTGGTTTTCTTTGCTATCTCCGGTCATTATCTTTTATTGAATGCACAGTTTCTTGCTATCGTAAATATTATTGTTTATGCCGGAGCTATCATGGTGTTGTTCCTTTTTGTGATCATGCTAATGAATCTGAATAAGGACAATGAACCACAGAAAAATAAATGGTTGAAATTGGCCGGCGCATTAGCCGGTGGATGTTTACTGTTAGTGTTAGTAGCAGCATTGAAAAATGCTGAAACGAAATCTGCTGTAGCAGAAGCGGGAACCGGAGACATCGGGCTCATTGAAAATTTAGGTAAAGCATTATTTCATGATTATGTAGTTCCCTTTGAAATAAGCAGTGTGTTGTTTTTAAGTGCTATGGTAGGTGCGGTGGTATTGGGTAAAAAAGAAGCAGAACATGCCAATTAATTATTACATATTTCTGTCCCTGGCATTATTTGCCGTAGGTATTGTGGGTGTATTGACACGCCGTAATGCGATCATCATTTTCATGTGCATTGAGATCATGCTAAATGCCGTGAACCTGTTGTTGGTGGCTTTTTCCAAAATGCATCATTTGAAGCAGGCAGCTACGCTGGCAACAGCAGGCACCAACGGGCAGATATTTGTCTTTTTCATTATGGTGGTGGCAGCAGCAGAAGTGAGTGTAGGGCTGGCGATCATTGTGATGATGTTCCGCAATGTTCATTCAGTAGATGTGAATTTTTTAAACAGGTTAAAGCATTAGAACGGATAGTATGCAAAATGCGTTGCAAATAGTTTGGCTGGTCCCTTTTTTCCCATTGATAGGATTTCTTATTAATGGATTATTTCGTAAACAGCTCTCAAAGTCTTTGATCGCTGTGTTAGGCTCGGGAACGGTACTTGTTTCATTCGTTATAAGTATCTGGATCTTTTTACAGGTTAAAAACGGGAACAGTCATGTGGCAGAATATTTCAATTTCATCTCTGCCGGTCCTTTCAAAATTCCTTTTGCATTCCAGATCGATGCCTTGTCGTCTTTATTCCTGCTCATCATCACCGGTGTAGGTTTTATCATTCATGTGTATTCAACTTCATACATGAAAGAAGAAACCGCTGAGCACTATGGAAGATATTTTTCTTACCTGAACCTTTTTATTTTTTCCATGCTGCTGCTGGTGATGGGCGCCAATTACGTTATCATGTTCATCGGCTGGGAAGGTGTGGGACTTTGTTCCTATTTGCTGATCGGTTACTGGTTTAAGAATACGGAATACAATAAGGCTGCGAACAAAGCATTTATCATGAACCGTATCGGCGACCTGGGTTTTCTCATTGCACTGTTCCTGATCATTGCGAAGGTTGGCAGTGTTTCATTTGCGGATGTATTTTCAAAAGCTTCAACTTTAAGTACAACCAACATTACGATCATTACGCTTCTGTTGTTTGTTGGCGCCACCGGAAAAAGCGCACAGATACCATTATATACCTGGTTGCCGGATGCGATGGCGGGCCCGACGCCTGTTTCGGCATTGATCCATGCTGCTACGATGGTAACCGCCGGTATTTATATGATCGCAAGAAGCAATGTACTTTATTCATTAGCTCCTGTTTCACAAAATGTAGTTGCGATCATCGGCCTTGCTACAGCAATTCTTGCCGCTACGATTGCAATGAAGCAAAACGACATTAAAAAAGTATTGGCTTATTCTACGGTTAGTCAATTAGGTTATATGTTTTTGGCATTGGGAGTGGGAGCTTACACAGCCGGAGTATTTCATGTGATGACCCATGCGTTCTTCAAAGCATTATTGTTTCTTGGGGCCGGCAGTGTGATCCATGCAATGGGTGGTGAACAGGATATTCGAAAAATGGGCGGATTGAAAGGAAAACTGAAAATAACTTATTTCACTTTTCTTATCGGCTGTATTGCAATTTCAGGAATCCCGCCATTCTCAGGTTTCTTTTCCAAAGATGCCATTTTGTTGAGTGCATTTGGGCATAATAAAATATTATATGGTATCGCTTTGTTCGGTGCATTGCTCACCGCCTTTTATATGTTTCGTTTATTATTTCTCACTTTCAATGGATCCTTCAGGGGGACAGACGAACAACAACATCATTTGCATGAAAGTCCTGCGGGCATGACAATACCATTGATCATTCTTGCTATTCTTGCGTTTGCCGGTGGCTTTGTAGGAATCCCGGAACTATTCATGAAAGGCGGAGATAAACTTTCTGAATTTTTATCTCCGGTAATTCCGGTACAACAAGGAGATGGTGTTTCTTCTTCCACTGAAATGATGCTGATGGTGATCTCGACTGTATTAGTATTGCTGGTTATCATATATACGTGGTTCCGTTTTAGAAAATATCAAGCCGTTGAAGAAAAAGGATTGGGGAAATTTTTGGCGAACAAATGGTATGTAGATGAACTGTATGAGCAAATTATCGTGAAGCCATTGAACAAATTAGGCGCTTTCCTCAATAATATAATTGAACGATCAGTGATTGATGCATTAGTAAATGGAGTAGGGAAGCTGGTGAATTACGGAAGCCGGCAGGTCCGCTTATTACAAAGCGGGCAAGTAGGAAGTTATGTTTTATTGATGGTGCTGAGCATGTTGTTGGTTTTTGTCATTCAGTTTTTCTTAAGAAAATAAATAAGGCAATTGATAAATAAGATATGATCCCGGTTCTATTTATAGTGATTCCTTTGGTCAGCGGATTGGCGTTGTTCTTTTTTAAAAATGAAAAAGCGGGCAGATCATGGGCATTGTTTTCATCCATGATCACCCTCGTTGTCGCTTTGCTGGGCTTGACGTTGCACCCTGACAATAAATATTTACAATTCTCTGCTGACTGGCTCGGTTCGTTGGGAAGTAGTTTTTCTGTGCAGGTAGATGGAATGGGGCAAATACTTTGTTTACTGACTGCAGTTTCTTACCCGGTCATTTTTATTGCTACCTGGGAAAATCAATATCAAAAGTCGAATAATTTCTTTGGCCTGATGTTATTGGCGCAGGCCGGGCTGATGGGTGTATTTGTTGCTATGGATGCATTGTTATTTTACTTTTTCTGGGAATTAGCATTGATCCCGATGTATTTTCTCAGTTCACAATGGGGCGGAGAAAAAAGGGTCCAGGCAACGTTCAAATTTTTTATTTATACTTTTCTCGGTTCTGTGCTGATGCTTGCCGGGATCATTTATTTATACACACAAACTCCGGATCATTCGTTCGGCATTGCATCTTTTTATAAACTTGGAATGCTTTTACCCACCCCAACACAGAATTGGATTTTCTGGTTATTTTTTGCAGCATTTGCCATCAAGATGCCCATTTTTCCTTTTCATACCTGGCAACCGGATCTGTATGAACAATCCAATACAAGCACCACAATGGTATTGAGTGGCGTGATGGTGAAGATGGGTGTATTTGCCTGTATTCGCTGGTTGCTTCCTGTAGTTTCTATTGCTTCTTACCAATGGGGTGATCTGGTGACTTCACTGGCAGTAACCGGAATATTGTATGCATCATTGGTAGCAATTCAGCAAGATGATTTGAAACGCCTGGTAGCGTATTCTTCCATTGCGCATATCGGTTTGATGTGTGCTACTATTTTTTCTGAAACCTCCATCGGGTTCCAGGGAGTGATGATTCAAATGTTCAATCATGGCATTAATATCATCGGGTTGTGGATCGTGGTTGATATGATCGAACGGAAATGTGCTACCAGAAAAATATCTGAGTTGGGCGGGTTGGCTCAAAAAGCTCCCTCGTTGGCAATTTTTGCACTGATCATGGCATTAGCCAATATTGCGTTACCATTGACCAATGCTTTCATTGGAGAATTTATGATGTTTAACGGAATCTTCAGTTCTAAGATCACTCATTATAATGTAATATTTACTGTTCTTGCTGCTATCAGCATCATCCTGGCAGCGATCTATATTCTGAATATGATACGTAAAGTATTTTACGGTAACAGTAATGCAGTTACAGCAGCAGCACAGGATATTACATGGAATCAAAAACTGGTGTTGAGTGTCCTGGTGATCCTTATTATCTGGCTTGGTGTGTATCCGGATAGCCTATTGAACCTGACGCATGATCTAACAGATACAATTTTGAAAAAATCGGATGTACTACCATTATTAATGAAGCATTAGAGATTGAAATTATGAATGCACTGATTATATCGGCAATTTGGGGAGTGATCATGATGTTCAGCGGTATTCTGCTGAAACAAAAACATGCTATTCGCAACGTGGCAGTGGCGGGGCTTATCTTGTTGTTGTTGTCCACTGTGTTGGAAATGTCCGGTACCATATTTTTTAAAGTTGATACAAAAGGCATGATCGTATTTGACCGGTTCGCCTTGCTTTTTGATACGATCATTTTTGCTGCCACATTTCTTTACCTGGTATTGTCGGCAAGAGATATGGAAAAAGTAGGAATCAATTATGCGGAATACCTGGCATTGATCTTTTTCATTCTTTGTGGTATTACGATCGTTGCTTCTTTCAAATCTCTTTTGCTTTTGTTTCTCGGAATAGAGATCATTTCTATTCCTCTTTACATTCTGACGGGTAGTGATAAGCGAAACCTGAAGAGTAATGAAGCATCATTGAAATACTTATTGCTCGGCGCATTTTCTACCAGTTTAATGCTGATGGGCATTGCACTTATTTATGGTGCTACGGGAAGTTTCATGTCTGAAAATATTGCTGTTTTCAAAGGAGCTCCTTCGGCATTGCTGATCGCCGGAATGACGTTATTATTATTCTCGATGGCATTTAAGGCATCTGTGGCGCCGTTTCATTTCTGGACACCGGATGTATATGACGGTGCCCCCACCGTGTTTACTTCTTTCATGGCTACTATTGTAAAGGCCGCCAGTTTTATTGCAGTTAGTCGCCTGTTTGATGAAGCATTTGGTTATTTGCAATATCAATGGCAATTATGGATGGCAGTTCTCACTGCAGCTACTTTATTAATTGGTAATATCACAGCGGTATTCCAGCAAAGTGTAAAAAGAATGCTGGCTTATTCGAGCATTGCGCAGGCCGGATTCATGATGCTGTCCCTATATGCTATGAATACTGATGCCAAAGAAGGGCTTTTACTTTATATAGCAGCATACTGTTTGGCGACTATCGGAATTTTTGCGGTACTTATCAAGATGAGTGATTATACATTCGAAGGTTTCAATGGTTTTGCGAAAAGCCAGCCTCTGCTTGCCGCCACTACCACGATATTGTTATTATCTCTTGCGGGTATTCCTCTTACGGCAGGATTTCTTTCCAAATTTTATATGTTGAGAGCCGCTATTGACACCCATCGAAATTTCTGGCTGGTGATCTTTGCGGTATTGATGGCTGCGGTGAGCGTGTATTATTATTTCCGTCTTATTCAGGCAATGTATTTTCGGGAGGGCAATGCTCCAACAATACAAGTCAGCCCGGTATTTAAGTGGACGATGGTGTTTTTAGCTGCTGCTGTTGTATTACTGGGCATTTTCCCGAACCTGCTTTTGTACTGGTTTTATTTTTGATCTGCTTCCGTTCATCAATTCATGATTCCGTTGTTGCGGGTTTCAGTAACTTCGGGATCAGTATATGAAGTTTGGAGATGTTTTATCATTAGCTTATCGCACGGTACGCAGTAATAAACTGCGTACGGGCCTTACCGTCGCCATCATTGCATTTGGCATCATGGCGTTAGTAGGTATCATTACTGCTATAAAAGCCATGAATCAGAAATTCACAGAAAGTTTTTCTACGATGGGCGCTAATGGATTCACGATCCGTTTGAAAGAAAGGAACATTCATTTTGGCGGCGGTAATAATTCCGATCTCAGGCTCTCAAAAAAAGGGACCCGCAGGGAAAAAAAATCCAACCTTGGAAAGATCATTACAAAAGAAGAAGCGGAATTATTCGAAAAGCGATTTACATTTCCCTCGATAAAAAGTATTTCTGTTTTTGGTAATCGTTCGAATATTGTGTCGTACCGGGAACGAAAGACCAGTCCCAATGTGATGCTTTTTGGCAGCGATGAAAATTTTTTGCAGCTTAACGGTTTTACGTTACGGTCAGGCCGTAATCTTAATACTGCCGATGTACAAACAGGAAGGAACGTTTGTATGTTAGGGTATGATGTAGCAAAAAATCTTTTCAAAGAAGATGTTGACAAAGCAGTGAATGCTGTTGTGCAGATCAATAATATTCCGTTCCGTGTTTTGGGAGTGATGGGCAGCCGGGGATCCTCTTTTGGATTCAGCAGGGACAACCTGATCATAACAAGTTATGAAAATGTGGATCGGAATTTTCCAAGCAATACTTCTTATACCATCGCTGTAATGACGAATGATATTAAGCAAGTGGATGAAGCCATGGGAGAAGCAGAGAGCACATTCCGTGCTATCCGTAAACTCGATATCACAGAAGACAATAATTTTGTTTTGGACCGGAGCGATAGTATTGCTGAAAAGGCGATGAACACTTTAGGATTTCTTACTATCTCTGCCACCGTTATCGGTTTTATAACATTGATCGGCGCTGCAATTGGTTTGATGAATATCATGCTTGTTTCTGTTTCTGAACGGACCCGTGAAGTGGGATTGGTAAAAGCGATCGGAGGAAAAAGCAACATGGTGCGGCGGCAATTTTTGCTGGAAGCAGTTATCATCAGTGTACTTGGTGCAGTATTCGGAATTTTTCTTGGAGTAATGGTGGGTAATTTATTTTCAATTGTATTGAATACCGGGTTTGTTGTTCCGTGGAATTGGATTGTATATGGAATAATTATTTGCAGTGTGGTCGGATTGCTTGCGGGTTTGTATCCTGCTTTCAAAGCAGGACGGCTGAATCCTATAGAGGCATTGCGGTACGAATGAAATTTGTCAAAAGCCGCTTGAATCCTGGTGCAGGATTCCGCTGAAATTATCGTCAAAATTGCGGGTAGAAACTTGTTCACTATCAAAAAATCATTAACTTGAAGCCCTTTCATAAAAAAATGGGCGAAAGGGTGCTTTGATACAATTTTTTTCTTTAGCATTGTGACCCTAAAAACAAAATTTACATTTAATATTTCAAAACACTAAAAACACAAGATCATGGCTGAAACAAAACCAACTGCAACAGCATCAGTTAAGGCTACGTCAGTTCAGGCTAAAAAAAGCAGTAACCTCATTTCCTGGGTGGCTCCGGTTATTTGCATTATTGCTGGTTATTCAATTTGGAGATTTCTGATGGGAGACCCCAGTGGATTCAAGAATCCTGGTGAAGGCTGGTTCTGGCCAGACCATAAATTGCCGAAAGACGCTTTCCACAGAATTTATGAAGGTGGAATCATTGTACCACTTTTGATTGGAATGTTCCTTATGGTGATCACTTTCTCTATCGAACGTTATCTCACCATCCGCAAAGCGTTGGGCAATGGATCTATTGCTGATTTCATCCGTAAAGTGCAATACCATCTTGCCAATCGTAATGTAGACGCCGCTCTTTCAGAATGCGACAAACAACGTGGCTCAGTTGCTAATGTAATGAAAGCCGGACTTCGCAGGTATAAAGAAATGATCAATGAAAATGGATTGAATACCGATCAGAAAGTAATGGCTATTCAGAAAGAAGTTGAAGAAGCAACTGCTTTGGAACTGCCGATGCTTCAAAAGAACCTGGTATTTCTTTCTACAATTACCTCAGTTGGTACGCTGATCGCCTTGTTAGGAACGGTAATGGGTATGATTCGTTCATTTTCTGCTCTGGGTGAAGAAGGCGGCGCCGGTGCAGCTGGTCAACTGGCAGTTGGTATCTCAGAAGCTTTGTATAATACGGCATTGGGTATCGGTACTTCTGCCCTCGCCCTGATTATGTATAATGTATTTACTACGAAGATCGATTCTATCACTTATGGCATCGATGAATCCGGCTTTACGCTCACTCAAAGCTTTGCTTCTTTGTACAAATAAACCGGGCATGAGCTGTTATGGAAAAATGTAAAAAATACATCTTATACTAAATTGATTTAAACATGCCGAGTGTCAAAATACAAAAAAAGAGTACGGTGACGGATATGACACCCTTTGTGGATGTTGCATTTCTGATCCTGACTTTTTTTATCATGGCTACCAAATTTAAGCCACCTGAGCCGGTTGAGATTACCACACCTAGTTCTGTTTCTTCTGCCAAACTGCAGGAGGACGACGTAGTGTTGATCACCATGGATAAAAATAATAAGGTTTACTTTTCAGCGTCTGTAGCTTCGCCGCAGGATCAGGGTATTATAGATGATATTATTCAGACTGCCAATAAGGAACAAAATCTCAACCTATCTCCTGAAGAGATGGCCAATTTCAGAAAGACTTTTTCTATTGGAGTGCCTTTCAATCAAGTGAAAAGCTTACTGGCTACACCAGCCGATCAACAGAAAAATCTGGCTCAGCCGGGAATTCCTGTTGATACAACCGGGGGTCAATTGACTTATTGGATACAGTATGCAAAACAAGCATTTGCCGGTAAAAGGTTGAATTACCTGATCAAAGGTGATAATAATGCCAAGTTTCCAACTTTTGATAATGTCATTGCAGCCCTGAAACGTAATGATCAGTTTAAATACAATCTGATCACTTCTCCCGAAGAAGCTCCTGCCGGAACTGAGCTTTATAAGGAAAGGCACAGCGATAAAAAAACAAGTAAATAAAAAGTATTAATCAGAATTTAAAATCTTTTTTATATGGCAAGTATAGATACCGGTGGAGGCGATAGCGGTCACAAAAAAGGACCTGGTGTGAAGAAAGCCAAAAAGCTTTCTACCCGTGTGGACATGACCCCTATGGTGGACCTGGGATTCCTGCTTATTACATTTTTTATTTTTACAGCAACTATGCAGACTCCTACCACCATGGATTTAAATATGCCAAAGGATACCCAGAAACAGGAAGAGCAGAATAAAGTAAAGCAGTCGGGGGCGCTGACAATAATGCTTGGGAAAAACGATCAGGTGTATTATTATGAAGGAGAGCTAAAACCTGATGCTTCCAATTTCAAGCAGACTACTTTTAAGGGGATCAGGGATATCATAATCAATAAGAGGCAGGATGTGATCAATAACTATGTTCCCTCACCTGATGAAGATGCTAAAATCATACAAAGGGCTAAGGATAATGGTGATCCGGATTGGCAAAATGCAGCCAAAGACAGAGATTTTGTTGTTATCATCAAACCCGATCAGGATGCAACATACAAGAACACGGTAGATATATTGGATGAGATGACAATCAATAATGTAAAAAGGTTTGCAATGGTCAAAATAACAGACCCGGAATACCAGCTTATTCAAAAGACCGAGGAATCAGCCGGAATTAAGTAATAGTTTTATGGATTGTTTCAAAATTTGCATCTAATTTTAAATTACTAACTAATGGAAGCTAACAAAATACTTTCATCTGATATTCTTGATATTCTATTTGAAGATAGAAATAAGGAATATGGTGCTTACCAACTAAGAAAGACATACAATAAGCGGATTGTCCGTGCCTTATTGATAACTGCCTCCGTTGCATTATTGGCTTTCCTTGGTTCGGTAGTAGCCAGTTCTATAAACAAGGGAAATAATAAACCCAAAATCAGAGAAGTAACTCTACAAGATATAAAACAGGAAGAAGAGAAAAAAGTCATACCCCCACCTCCACCGCCTCCCAAGCAGGAGCCACCTAAGGTGGAAATGAAACAGTTTACGCCTCCTAAGATTGTAAAGGATGAAGAGGTACAAAAACCACCTCCTGAGCAGACAGAATTAAAAGAAGCCAAAATTGATGTAGTAAATCAGGAAGGTATTAAAGATCTTAACATCGCCACTCCAAACCAAATTGATGAAGGAAAGCAGGTGATCGAAGAAAAGAAGGACGATGATGAAAATAAGATATTTGAAAAAGTGGAGATCGAAGCTCAGTTCCCCGGTGGTGATGCAGCCTGGAAGAAATACCTGGAAAGAAACTTATCAAACTTTAACCCTGCTGATAACGGTGCTCCGGCCGGTACTTACACCACCTATGTTCAGTTTGTAGTGGATAAGGATGGAAACATCAGTGATGTAAGGGCACTTACTAACTATGGATACGGAATGGAAGATGAGGCAATAAAAGTAATTAAAAAGGGTCCGGCGTGGACTCCGGCTATCCAGAACGGCCGTAAAGTAAAGGCGTATCGTAAACAGCCAATCACTTTTGTGGTACAGGAAGAGTAATATTTTACTTTAATTATTTTGTAGATCCCTGCTTCTGTCCGAAGCAGGGATTTTTATTTTTCCTGGGATAAAGTATCCGGTCTAATTTTGAAAAATTATGAATCAGCATAGCGGTTGGGATGATACGATCGTGGCTCCGGCCACAGCGCCGGGTATTGGCGCCATCAGCGTCATTCGTATCAGCGGTTCCCAAACATTTCCGATCATAGATCGTCTTTTCCCTTCTAAAAAATTATCAGAACAGCCTCCTCATACGTTGCATGTCGGTTTTTTAAAAGATGACGAATGCATTATTGATGAAGTGATCATTTCAATTTTCAAAGCACCCCGTTCTTATACAGGTGAAGATATGGCTGAGATCAGCTGTCATGGATCTCCTTATATTGTGCAGCAGGTAATGGAAGTCTGTATCAATCATGGTGCCCGTTTAGCAAAGCCAGGCGAATTCACACAAAGGGCATTCTTGAATGGTAAATTAGATCTTACACAAGCTGAAGCTGTTGCTGATCTTATTGCCAGCAACACTGCTGCTTCGCATAAAACAGCCTTGCATGCCATCCGAGGGGGATTTTCCAAAAAATTAAAAGAACTGAGAGAAGGCATGATTCGTTTTTCTGCATTGAATGAACTGGAACTGGATTTTTCGCAGGAGGATGTGGAATTTGCCGACCGAAAACAATTTTATTCATTGATCGGTGACCTGCAGCAAACCGTAAAACAGCTGCTTGCTTCTTTTCAATTAGGGAATGCGATCCGCAATGGTGTGCATGTAGCTATTATCGGAAAACCCAATGCCGGTAAATCCACGTTGCTGAATACATTGCTTAATGAAGACCGTGCCATTGTGAGTGATATTCCCGGCACGACCCGTGATACCATCGAAGAAGTGATCAATATCGATGGTATTTTATTCCGGCTGATCGATACGGCCGGTATCCGTCAACGCACCAATGATGTGATCGAAACAGCAGGAGTGGAACGAAGCCTGGACAAGATGAAAAAGGCTGACCTGGTACTTTATCTTTTCGATGCGAAAGATTCCAAGGCCGATGTTGAAAACCTGATGTCGGAAATAGAAAAACACCAACTGAATTTTCTGCCTGTTGTAAACAAGATCGATGAAACAGGGGAAGCTGCTGCTAAAGAAAAATTTTCTTTTTTAGAAAAGGCGATCTTTATTTCTGCGAAGCTAAAATTGCACACCGAAGTGCTCCGGGAGCGAATGGTGGATGCTGTACTGCAGGGAAAAATAGAAGCAGAAGATACGATCGTTACCAATGCCCGGCATTATCACGCCTTGAAAGAAGTGGAACGATCGCTGACTGATATTCGCAAAGGTTTGGATGAAAAAATTCCCGGCGACCTGCTGGCTTCTGATATTCGAAGATGTTTATATTACCTTGGTGACATAACGGGTGAGATCAGCAATGAAGATCAGTTAGATTATATCTTCTCTAAGTTCTGTATCGGAAAGTAATCATTCTTCATTTGTTTCATAAATGATTGTTTTTATTGTAATTGTGCATAATTATTCTTCTCTTTTTTGTTGCCAAACCCTTCTTTATTAGTTATATTTGTTGCCTGATTGTTGCCCATTTCTGTTGCCAACAAAACCGGCAACACAATAGCGAAAAGATGCTACATACAGCTACAAGGTGCAACAATCAGCTACAACAGGCAACAATGAGCAGCAACATTCGTATCGAAAAAACCTGTGAAGTTTGCGGTGTCAAATACATCGCAAAGAAGACTATAACACGGTCATGTTCCCTGAACTGTGCCAGGTTACTTTATAAGCGTACCAAGCGTAATGAAAAAATTGAAGCTGCTATTCGTAAAGAAACAATTGTAAAGCCTTTCAATCCCACGATCTCACAAAAAGAATTTCTCACTATTAATGAAGCTTGCCAGCTTATCAATGCCAGCCGCTGGACCATTTACCGCCTGATAGATAAAGGCCAGCTCAAAGCCGGTAAAGTTGGACGCAATACAAGGATCCCGAGAACAGCTATTAATGAACTTTTCAAACTGACTGAAGTATGAACGTAACATTAAGACAAAGAAAGAAGGGGAATAAAATCAGCCTCTATCTTGATTACTACAGTGATGGAAAAAGAGAATATGAGTATTTGAATTTATACCTCATTCCAGAGCCGGAGAAAGGCAAGCTCACTAAAGAGCAGAAAAATGAGAACCGCAAAAAACTGTCGATGGCCGAAGCCATCCGCTCAAAGCGTTTATTGGAAATAAAAAATGAGGAGTACGGTTTCAGAGATACTGAAAAAGTGAAAGGCAGTTTCCTCAGTTACTTTGAACAACTGACAGAGAAGCGCAGGAATAGCCAGGGTAATTGGGGCAATTGGGATAGTGTGTTAAAGCACTTGCAGAAGTTTGCACCTAATGGTGATTCATTTAAAGAGATTGATAAACGATGGTTAGAGAAGTTCAAAGAGTATTTGCAGAAAGATGCAAAAGGGAAAACTGGAAAACGTCTTTCACAAAATTCACAATCTTCTTATTTTGGTAAAGTAACAGCAGCATTAAAAGAAGCCGTAAAGGATGGGATAATACAAACAAGTCCTGCTGCCCAGGTGGAAGGTATTAAACCTGATGATCCAAGCAGGGAATTTCTCACATTGGAAGAGTTGCAAAGAGCCGCAAAAGTAGAATGTGAAATGCCGGTTCTCAAAAATGCTTTTATCTTTTCTGCACTTACAGGACTTCGCTGGTCAGATATAGAAAAACTGGTGTGGTCAGAAGTGCAACACTCTGATCAGTCAGGATATTATATTCGTTTTCGCCAGAAGAAAACGAAAGGAGCCGAAACATTGCCCATATCTGAACAGGCATTTAATTTATTGGGTGAAAGAGGAAAACCGGAAAGCAAAGTGTTTGAAGGATTGTATTACAGTGCCTGGCATAACCTGAAGCTGAGGGAATGGGTAATGAAAGCAGGTATCACTAAGCATGTAACTTTTCATTGTGCCCGTCATACCTATGCTACATTGCAAATCACATTGGGAACAGATATTTATACAGTATCAAAGCTCTTAGGTCACCGGCATTTAAAAACAACCGAAATTTACGCTAAAGTAATTGACCATAAAAAACAGGAGGCAGCAAACAAAATCAAATTAGATATTTAGGATGGAAGTAAAAGTATTAGATAGTATCATTCATGGTGCATTAAAGCCCTGGAAAATGGATACCCCCAACTCAAGGCGATTGACAGAATTGGTGAAATCTGCAAAAACAGTCTCGCCAAAGAATAATACTGATTTATTTACACAACTCACAACCCTTTTATCTGATTATCCTGACTTGCTAAAGATAGTTGAAGCAGAAACAGCAAGAGATAATACTACATTACAGCAGGCACATTTCAGAATTGAACTGCCTGTACCAAATGATGCAATTACCCGGTTTTATTATCTATTGATTGCTGCTGATTCTTTGCGGATTTTTAATACTGTATTGCAAGAATCTGCCAACTGGTCCGAATTGGTGGATATCCGTTATCACGTAAATAAAACCCTCACTAATATCAGGGTATTAGCAAAGCAGACTGCATCTGAATTAATTGAACAAGGTTTCACTACCGTACCCGATGAAAAGAGTAATCATGTCCACAATACTTTATACTTCCTGAAGCATTCCCTTGTGGCACTTTATTTTAGTGTGCAGGAATCATTTAAAACCAATTTGAAACAGGTAACTACTATTGAGGATTTTTATATTCTCGATTTACAGGAACCGCTCTCAAATATGCTTCGTTTGATTCCGGTTGAACAGCCGGGCGAACCCGAAACAGATAATATAGCAGAAACAAGCCAGGATAAAATTCACTTTGGTTTCAAAGATGATGTTGGCAAACTGAAAACAGTGATCAATCAACTATGCTTTAAAATTGAATACCTGAATGAAGATGTTACGGAAGCTGATGATTTGATCAAAGTGCTCACCGCAAAAAGTATTTTACCGGGTTCCGTTAAAATTCAGATTGGATGTGAAACAAAACACTTCAGGTACACCATAGATAAATTCCAGCCATACTTCAATAGCCTAACGCTGGCCAACATTGCCAAATCAAAACTTTTTTATTCCAAGAAGGATACGCTGATCACGGCAAACAACCTTTCTGCCAGTAATTCAAAAAGTAAAATAGACCCAAAAGAAAAGGCAACCATTGACAAGATTTTCAAAAATCTGCAATAAAAAACATTAAGATTATTCAGAAATATGAGTAAGGGATTAACCCCTTAACCATTACCCCTCCATCATTTTAGAGGTTTGTGCCATCATTCATAAAATTTAAAAAAATGGCACACGAAGAATTAATCTTAAACAAGCTCACCGAAATCGCTGACAAGCTGGATGAGCAGAATCTCTTAAAGAAAACAGTACTGAACTTTAACGAGGCTTGCAAATATCTGGACATTAGTCCATCTCATTTGTATAAACTCACCAGTACAAAGCACATTCCGCATTTCTGCCCTCAGGGTAAAAAATTGTACTTCAGGCGGGAAGAACTGGATGCCTGGTTGCAGCGTAACCGGCAATCCGCCGCCGATGAAATAGATCAGTTGGCAACTGACTATATAATCCGCAACAAAAGGAAGTAACAATTTTTCTCACTGAACTAAAGAACTGAAGAATGGCGGCATGTACCATATTTAAAAACTTTGCGACTCCCGTAGAGGATGTATCATTAATAATTCTTTCCAACTGGATAGCATCAGATAAATACAAAGCACCGGTTACAGAGATCCGGGACCTGATTGTACAAGGAAAAACAGAGGAAGCCCAGGCATTGAAACAACAGCTTCCGGCTTTTACTCCTTCAGCAACTTTCAAAGAGAAAAGATTGCTGCCAAACATGGAGCAGTACAGTGGCTTTGTCCATCTTGATTTTGATAAACTCACACCGGAAGAATTATTATCAGCCTTCCAGATCATTGCTGAAATCCCTTACACTTTTCTTTGTTTCATTAGCCCAAGTGGTAATGGCCTGAAAGTTTTTATTGAAGTAAATACCGGGGCTGAACATCATGATACTGCTTACTTACAGGTAATGCAGTATTACCAGAATGCAACCGGCTTAAAAGCTGACGAAAAATGCAAAGACATCCCACGGTTATGTTTTGTTAGCCACGACCCCCAGCTATACAAAAACATCTACAATGAAAAATTCCAGGTTAAGGATATACCGGTAAGCAATTTACCCCTCTTATCAACCCCCGTTATTCAAACTGTTGAGGAACGCAACAGTTCTGATGAATACTTTTTACAATTTCAGCAACAGGTTTTATTCACCAATCAAAAATCAGCTTATACAGATGGAAACCGTAATAATTTTATCTATCTGCTGGCATCAAACTGCAACCGAGCCGGTATTCCTGAGCAAAACACATTGGAATTATGTGCTCAGCATTATACCCTTTCTGAAAAAGAAATAAAAGCATCAGTTCGCAGCGCCTTTACCCACCATAAACCCGAGTTTGCAAAGTTTGCAAACTCCGCAAACATGCAAACAAGTGAGGAAGCTCCGCCTGGTGAAGACTATTTGAAGAATACACCAACGATTCCCGACTCAATCTATCAGCATATGCCTGAATTATTGCAGCAGGGTGCAACGGCTTTTACCGATCAGCGGGAACGGGATGTTTTTCTTACAGGAGCATTGGCAATACTCAGCGGATGCCTGCCGGGAGTAAAAGGTGTGTATGCAGGTAACGAGGTATTTCCC
>DASZXQ010000105.1:0-3058 GCA_035545755.1 Chitinophagaceae bacterium
TAAAATCGTGATGTTTCTTTCATGTCCGAATCCGGCTTATTAGATCACTTTTACATTCCTGCTAAAACTTTCTTCCAGTGAAATGAACGTTTCGGTTCTTTCGATCCCTTTAATTTTTTGCAGCTGATCATGAAGCACCCAGCGCAACTGTGCAATATCCCGGCACACAATTTCAGCAAACATGCTGTAATTGCCCGTAGTATAATTGAGCCGCACAATTTCAGGAATTTTCTGCAGCTCTTTGGCAACGGAATCATACATAGAACTTTTCTCCAGGTAAATACCAATAAACGCAATCACATCGAGGCCGAGTTGCTTCAGGTCCACCTTCAGTTTGGTACCTTTAACTATTCCTGCTTCCTGAAGTTTTTTGATACGAACATGTATCGTGCCGCCGGATACAAATAGTTTTTTTCCAAGATCTGCATAAGAGATCTGCGCATCTTCCATCATGTGATGAATGATCTGGAGGTCTAATTTGTCAAGATTCAATTTGCCGGCCATTTTATTATATTTTTTTTGATATTTTTAATTAATTATGTCAAATATTTAGATATTATCTATAATTTCAAAATATTTATTGAAATATTTGGAATAAAAAACAATTTAATTTAAATTTGTTCTATAAAGTTCTTTTAATAGCATTCAACATTGTGGGGTGATGAAACCTTTTGGCAGACATGCCCTCTTGTCTCGGGGGTGGGGATCACAGGACAAACGAAAAGTAGAGCCGACGTTACTCCGGTAAGGCCGACCAGGGTTGACCACTAATCTTTGCTTTTTGGCTAACTGCCCCGTGGAGGTTCGAGTCCTCCCCCTACAGCGAATACAGTTTTCTCATTGTAATGTAACGCCTTCGCTATTCACGAAGGCTTTTTTGTTTTCATTCTTCTACAACATTCCGATAACCAAAATGGTCACCAGCTTCTTGATACAATACTTTCACAACAAGAAAAATTTCAATGAACTTGCTTCCTTGTATAATTAATCTTATTTTTTTCTAAATATTTCTATCAACAAAATAGCAACTGATAATTCAATACAATCCGCAAACGTTTGCTTTGCGAATCGTTATATCTTTTTTAAGAAATTACAGCCATAGTTTTAAGTATCTTGCGACACGATGATTAAACGATTTTTTTTTGTATTCATTTTCCTGGCGCTATCCGCTTATCTCACCGCTCAGGATGCTACGGTAAGAATTCTACAAATTGAATCTACAAAAACCATCAAAACGGGTTTGCCGGATACAATAAAAAATATCTGGAAGACCGGCGGCATGTATAATCTCAATGTAGGACAAGGCAGTCTTAGTAACTGGGCCGCAGGCGGAGATGATTTCTCACTTACGATCACTTCGTTATTAAACCTGTATGGTTTTTATCGAAAAGGAAAACACAGCTGGGATAATACACTTGATGTTGGACTTGGATATTTAAAAACCACTACGCTGGGCAGCCGAAAAAATGATGACCGATTTGATTTGTTATCGAAATATGGGTTTGCACTGAATCCGAAATTGAATATCAGTACGCTGTTCGATTTCCGTTCTCAATTTTTTAAAGGGTACACATATAATAATGATATAAAAAGGTTTTCATCGGATTTTTTGGCGCCGGGCTATGTAGTTCTGAGTCTGGGATTGGATTATAAGCCAACAAAGCATTTGTCCATATTCTTATCACCCGTTACTTCCCGCTGGGTAATTGTAAAAGACGATAGTCTCGCTGCAGCAGGAAGTTATGGAGTAGATAGCAGCAGGCATAGTATAAATCAATTAGGAGCTTTTTGTACCATCAACTATGCAAAAGATTTCAGCAAATTTGTTGCTTACAAAGCAAGAGCGGATCTTTTCTCTAATTATAAAAAAAATCCGCAGAATATTGATGTGTACATGACCAATATTTTGGCCATTAAACTCGCCAAATTTTTCTCCATCAACTGGAGTGTAGATATGATCTACGATGATAATGCCAAGCTGTTTGGTAAGACTAAAACTTCTCCGGCCCTGCAGTTGAAATCTATTATCGGGGTTGGCCTGTTGGTCAAATTTTATTCCAGGAATACATGACACTCTGCCAATACGGTATCTTTGCAGCGCATGGGTCAAAAAAAATTACAACGATTTGCCGAGCTGAAAACATTTCCCAATGTGCTGCAGTTTCCTGAAAATATGAAGGGAAAATGGAATGCTTTTTTCAGAAATGAAAATCCTATTGTTTTAGAATTAGCCTGTGGAAAAGGAGAATATGCGGTTGGTCTTGGAGCGCTATTTCCTCAAAAAAATTTTATTGGGGTTGATCTGAAAGGTAATCGCATTTGGGTAGGAGCCAAAAAAGCCTTGCAAAATCAGCTCATCAACGTTGCATTTTTACGGACAGAAATAGATAAGATCGCCGATTATTTTTCTAAAAATGAAGTTGCAGAAATCTGGATCACATTCCCGGATCCACAGTTACGCAATTCAAAAGCAAAAAAAAGATTGACCCATCCGAAGTTCTTACGATTGTATCAGCAGTTTCTTACTTCAGGCGGATCTATTCACCTGAAGACAGACAGCCCGGATCTGTATCAATTCACAAAACTGGTGATTGAAAAATACCAATGCAGTTTGCATGAAGACCATGAAGATCTTTACAGTCTGAAAAATATTCCTGCGGAACTACAGATAAAAACACATTATGAATCACTGGATATTGCACAAAGCAATCGTGTACATTATCTCTGTTTTTCATTGCCCGATCAGTTGCCCGGAAAAGAAAAAGATGAGGAACTGAAAAAACTGAATGTCTTAAGAGAAACGCCGGAGGTTAAAAATGCCTGACATGAAAAACGAGGAGCTCACCGAAGGAGTGCATTATTATTTTAATGATGAAGGGCTGCTGGTATTCACGGAACAATATCATTTGGAAAAAGGGTATTGCTGTGGAATGGGATGTTTTCACTGCCCTTATGAATATGATGCTGTGCCTGAGCCGAGGAGAACTGAATTATTGAAGCAAAGAAAAAAATTGAAGAAGAATAAATAATTTCAACAATGCCCTCCACAAAAAAAATA
>DASZXQ010000106.1:0-2022 GCA_035545755.1 Chitinophagaceae bacterium
ATCCAGGGAGGAGGAGTAAGTGTCAACAGGAAAAAGGTAGATAGTGAAAAAATGAAAATTGAAGCCTCATTATTGCTCCATGATAAATATTTACTGGTACAAAAAGGAAAAAAGAATTTTTACCTCGTGGGCTTTAATTAAGTACTAATGAAGAAAGTCTATTTCATTAGTGGGCTTGGAGCTGATAGAAGAGTTTTTAGTTTACTTGACCTGTCTTTTTGTGAACCTGTTTTTATTGATTGGATAAAGCCGCAAAAAAAAGAATCCCTGGAGAATTACGCTATCAGGCTCCGATCTTTAATTCCTGAAACTGCTCCAAATGTTGTTGGAATATCGCTGGGCGGAATGTTAGTTACAGAAATGGCCAAGTTTGATAAGAACATAAAAGGCATCATCCTTTCCAGCAATAAGACTAAAGATGAATTTCCCCAATACCTCCGGTTCGCAAAATTTTTTCCCATCTACAAGTGGCTTCCTTCGAAAATCTCTAAAAAAATAATGTTGAATTTTCAATGGGTTCTCGGTGTGAAAGGGAAAAGTCAGAAAAGAATGCTTCGCCAGATAATACTTGATAGTGATATGACTTTTGTGAAATGGGCACTTGATGCAATATTAAACTGGCAAAATGCCAAAACTCCCGATAATATTATTCACATTCACGGAACATCGGATAAATTATTGCCATATCGTTTTGTAAAAGCAAACTATACCGTTAAAGGAGGCACTCATGTAATGACCATAAATAAATCTGAAGAAATATCCAACATTCTCAAAACCCTGCTAAAGTGATTTGATCGTCTTCCACATTTCCTCTGCCACTAATTCATTCCCTTTAGGATTCAGGTGAACTCCGTCAACCGTAAGAATGCCCCTGTCTTTGTTTTCAGGATTATTTTTCAAATCATACTCCAGCAATGATTTTCTCAGATCGATCAACCGTAAATTATTTTTTTGCGCAAGGCTGCGTATAATATTGCAGTATTCATTCAGGTCGCCATCCTGCGGATTGCTGAAATCTGTTTTCTCTCCTATTGAAGCCGGTGTGCATAAAACTACTTTGCTTCCGATCGCTTTCAACTTATTAATTATGGCCTGGTAAAATTTTTCAAATTTGTCGGGATCCGTGCCGGTCTGGCGAAGTGCTTTATGCCAAACATCGTTTACGCCAATAAAAATTATCACTACATCCGGCTTTTTATTCAGCACATCATCATCCAACCGCAGATAGAGATCATAAACTTTATTACCGCTGACTCCGGCTCCGATAAAATCATACTGATCGTTTTTATGTTCGGCTTTACATAAACTATCAATTCGTGTAACATAACCTCCCGGCTTCACGCCAAGCTCTGTGATGGAATCACCAAAAAAGATCACTTTAGTTTTCTTTTGCGGCATAAAAAAAAGAGTTAGAAAGATAACAGAAAATGAAAAAAGCGATTTCATATCAGTAATTGTTTATTTTGTTTAAACCGTTTCGTAATGTAATATACAGCTATCCCGGTCAAAGCGATCATGCCTCCCCACAAAGCGAACCAACCGGTAGATACAAAAACAAACAGCCAGATACCAATGGATACAATTACGGGCAATGGATACAACCACATTTTAAAAGGAAGGCCTTCTGTTCCAAAACGTCTTCTCAACAAAATAATTCCTACGGCCTGCCCGATAAACTGAATAAGAATTCTCATGGCGAGTATCGAATTGATCACATCAGCTAACCTGAACAATAAACTGAAAATAAAAGCTAAGCCACACAATACGATCAATGAAATGTATGGAAACTGTTTGGTAGGATGCAGCTTTGAAAATATTTTAAGAAAATTTCCATCCACTGCCGCTGCATACGGAACCCTTGAATATCCCAACACTACAGCAAATAATGATGCCTGCGCTGTGTCCATAAACTTGTTCCATAAATGTACTCACGAGGTACCTGTCATCTTCTTTCACAGATTGCCAGGGCACCACTCCCATTACACTGATGTTCATCAACAGGTAAAGAATTGCAATGCCGCC
>DASZXQ010000107.1:0-16336 GCA_035545755.1 Chitinophagaceae bacterium
TATTCGTCGAGGTAAGGATTACTTTTCCAGAAAGTCTTTTCGCTCCCATCATCTAATCTTGAATATCCGTCATTATCACCCTGGTCATAGGTATTACCACGGCGGGGAAGCTGGTAGCTATATGACATTGAAATAAAATTATTAGTATCCGAAGAGGAAGTCCAATATCCTTGTTTATTTTTTTCATCGCTCCAGCTACCTTTTGGATTCCAATGCCATACTTCATTGGCTAACTCTGTACGCAAACGATAGGTAAGCGGCCCATAGCCTGATGAACGCATCGCTTTGATATTTTCCGGACGCAATATCTTATCGATCTCGCCTCTTTCATGGCCATCAAATGCAGCTCCTAATGTTTCTGAAGGAATAAATGTATTGGCAGGATGCCCTGGTGAATACATGATTTTTATAATTGTTTTCCCGACAGGTTTTTGTGGAAAAACAAAAAAGGGATTCAGTAATAATAAGAGAAAAGAAAATCGTTTCATTTTGAGTTGTGCTTATAGAATAAGATTTTACAAACGGATAGTTCAAATTCTTAATCTGCCCGAAATATCTGAATTTTTTAAATACAAATGCTGTAATGGAATTTAAATGTATAAAGTTAACGGGTATTGCTTACGAAAAAACTGGCAAGTTCAATTAATAGCTGCAGTAGCGACCCCGGTCACAGTCCCTGTCTTTTTATTTTGAGTGAAAGCAGCTATAAAAGCATTTTCTTTTTTGAGATCTGATGGTAGAGTGAAGCTTTCGTCTCCTTCCTTTGAAGAAGTTGAAGTGATGGACATTTTTCTTACAATGTTTGTGTGATGCAATGTTCTTCCGCCATTTTCTCCTCTCTTAACGCTGGTTGTCGCCGTTTTCTGCACCAGGAGTAATACCATTTGGTCGTTGATTAAAGTAGCTCCATCGACTGAGAATTTAACTTCAATGCTTCCATTACTATTCCCTGTAGCAGTTAGATGAATGATCTCGGAAGGACTAGACTTTAATTGCTCTTCAATTGTATTGAGGATTCTGTTTTTATCCGATCCTACAAATTCATATTTCCCATTTACAACAGCTTCTGGTGTGTAGATAGAATTGAGTTTGAAAATAGAAGAATAATATTCCTGCCTGACTGTATTGTCAGGAGAGCTGAAAGCATCTTTCCATCCGAGTTTGTCCCAATAATCGACATGAAAACCAACAGCCACCACATTTTCATTTTTATATTCATTTTGAATGTCGCTTATTGCCTCATCGGCTGGTGGGCAGCTGGAACAACCTTCTGAAGTAAATAGTTCAATTAATGCAAACCCTTTTTCATCTTTGCTGACATTTTTTGATTTCTTACTAACAGCATTAATAAATATTGTAATAGTGGCTATGGCCATTAAAGCAAAAAAAATCTTTTTCATATAATGAAATTAAATATTAACTGATAAATGTATTGTCGGCTTGGTGATATGATTTTATCTTGTCAAAACTTTAACGATATTAGCGAAGTTTAAAATTATGACACGAAACGAACGGATCATCCTTTTTTTATTGGCAGCTTTAAATTTCACGCAGCTTCTTGATTTTATAATCATGATGCCGTTGAGTAATTACCTGTTACCCTATTTTCAAATTACTGCTTTCCAGTTCAGCCTTCTTGTTGCAAGTTATTCAGTCAGTGCTTTTTTTTCTGGGTTGATCATTGCCATGTTCGTAGATAAATTTGACAGAAAAAAATCTTTGTTATTCGCTTACGTTGGTTTTTTAGCCGGAACATTGGCTTGCGGATTTTCCTATACTTATGGATTTTTATTGGCTTCAAGGATCCTCGCTGGGTTGTTTGGCGGTATTATTGGTGCACAGGTTTTGTCAATTGTAGCAGACCTTTTTGCCTATGAACGAAGAGGAAGAGCAATGGGAGCCGTGGTCAGTGCATTTGCAGCAGCCACTATTTTCGGAGTGCCACTTTCGTTATATCTCACCAATATTTTTAAATTCAACTGGCATGTCCCATTTATTTTGATCGGCTCAATAGGAGTAGTGATTATTCCTTTCGTTATTCGCTATATACCCAAAATGGTAGATCATATAAATACTGATAGGCCTGCATCTCTTTTCTCATCCTTGATCACTGTATGCAAGATTCCGCAGCAACGTTCTGCGCTGATATTTTCCTGCCTCCTGATGATTGGGCATTTTCTTATCATTCCTTTTATAAACCCTTATGTTGAATTCAATAAAGGATTTTCAAAAGAACTGATTCCGATGATCTATTTATTTGGCGGAATCGCATCGATGATGGCAGCAGTTGTATTAGGCCGTTTTTCTGATAAAGTGGGGAAACTGCCGGTATTCCTCTGGTCAGTTTTCTTATCTCTTTTTATGGTATTGATCGTAACAAGTTTACCTAATGTTCATTTTTCTATTGTGATCCTTCTTTTTGCTGTATGGTTCATTCTTGCTACCAGCCGGGCTTTGATGGCGCAGGCAATGGTGAGTGAAGTGGTCAGTGCGGAACAAAGAGGCAGTTTTATGAGCATTAATGGAAGCATTCAACAGTTAGGAAGCGGACTTGCTGCTTTAATGGCCGGCGCAATAGTTGTAACAAGAAGTTCGGGAAAAGTTTCGAATTACAGGTATGTTGGATATCTCAGTATCGCGGTACTCATTATAAGCATGATCCTGGCGCAAGTTGTTTTCAGGAAAATAGACAAGCGAGGTTCTAAGAAAAAATCTGAAGGCGAACTGGTGAAGGAAACTATTTGATCGTTATTCAACAATCCTATACACAGGATAACGCATATTCACTGGCTCGAAATAAGGAGAATTTTGAAAAACAAAATTCAGTTGTGCATTAGCGCTTTTTGCAAATGAAGTGTCCTTAGCCCTTCTTTCTTCCAGTTTTTCTTTCAGATCAGGATTCTTTTCCAAAAATTTTGCAGCAATATCTTCAAACGAATATCCGGAAAAACCTTCTTTTTGACCAAGGATTGCATCGAAGAAATTCCAGGCGAAATAAGAATCTTCTCCTTGTGGCTCCAATGTTTCCATTAAAAAACGATTCGCTTCCTGGTTCATCGGAATATAATAATCACCTTTCCGGAAATTCATTTTTACCATCGAAGCAATGATCTTAACATCACTATTCAAATGATGCATTTCATATTGCCGGGGAGACGATTTGTAATTATCGATATGATACACCTGCACTTCAACAGTAGTATCATTTTTCAAAGTATTCATTTGCACTTTATTCAACTTAAGCAGATCGATTACTTTCCACCAACCTTGTGGAATGATATATGCTTTAGGCTTTTGAACAGTATTTGTTACTTTATAATAGTTGTAAAAAGGGACTTGTTTTTCAAACGGTTTACTGCGATCATAAAACAATCTCGGCAAACCTGAAACTTCGCTTGGTTTTCTTCCGGCAGTGTAACCTTTATAGATGATGGTTGCAAATTGTGATTTGTCCAATGACCAGCTGATAGGAAATTCTGTTTGCTTTTTTTCAGCCTGGATAGTTTGATCTTTGAGCTCTTTCATCTTTGAGCCATTCTTCTCTGTAAAATCAATAAAACATTGCATCAGCGCATAAGTAGCTTTCACCCTTTGGTCATACGGTTTAAGCATATGGGTTTCCGGGACAAATGAAAAGCAATGCCACAGTGTAGTGTAACCGCTGCTGTACCTCGGGCTGTCCCAATATTCCGACCATCCATTTTCCGGTGTATCACCAAATGCATTCACATATGGAACCAGGTCATATCCTTTTTCTTTCATTAAGGAATACAAGCCGGGCTCAAATTCTTTATTCATGAATTCTCCCATCGCACCGCCTAATTTATTGTGTTGGGAAACGAGCAATGTCATTACATGCTGATAATCGGCGCCATCGCTAACATGATTATCAACAAACACAATTGGATCAAGTAAATGAAATATTTCTGCAAATGATCTTGATTCTTTGGCATCACATTTAATAAAATCCCGGTTGAGGTCAAGATTCTGCGAATTGCCGCGAAATCCTTTTTCTTCCGGTCCATTCTGATCGATACGATAATTAGGACTGCGATTCAGACAACCACCGATATTATACACTGGAATAATTGCCAGTACAATGTCATTCGGGATCTTGTATTTGTTTGTAACAATATCTCTCACCATCAACATGCTGGCATCAATACCATCAGGCTCTCCGGGATGAATGCCATTATTAATGAAGATGATCTTCTTATTTTTTTTATGAATGCTTTGAAAATTGTAGTCACCATCGTTAGAAACCATCACCAGGTTCAATGGGAAACCTGCATCACTTGGGCCCATCGTCAGCATTTTCACTTTATTGGATAATTGATCCAGTTTTTTCCACCAGTCAATGATCTCAAAATAAGTGGGCGATTGTTTGCCTCCTGATTGTTCAAACTTCGTAGTAATGTTTTGGGAGAAAACACAAATGGGAATTGCAAGAGCAAAGAGCAGGAATATTTTTCTCATAAGAATGTTTTGAATGCTAAAAATAAAAAAGGCATTCCGATTCAGAATGCCTTTTTAATAATTTGTGGTAAAAATTATTTAGCAGCTGCTTTCTTTTTGGCCAGTTTGCTTTTCAGGTTCGCAGCTTTGTTTTTATGAATAACACCTTTCTTTGCCAGTTTATCGATCATGCTGATCACTTCAGGAAGTTTCTTAGAAGCATCATCGGCGTTGGCAGCTTTCAGATCCCGGATCGCATTCCGGGTGGTTTTGCCATAATACTTATTTCTTTCGCGGCGTTTGGTAGCCTGTCTTACATCTTTTTTCGTTGCGCTGTGATTAGCCATCTATTTATAGATTTTAAGGAGTGCAAAGGTAAGGTAGTAGGGATAAAACGTGAAATTTTATAAAGAAAATTTGCGGTTTATTGGGCGTTTTTTTATTGAGTTCAACCCCTGAAACTGTGGCAAAAATAGCCTTTCTGGCTAACCTTCAGCGATTAGCACATTTTAAACGATATTTGTGCCTGAAAATCGGTCATTTCCGAGCTGAGATTGTAATGAAGGACTTTACTTACATCACTAATTCCTCCCCGGCATTTATTGAAAACCTTTATCGGGATTTTGTGAAAAACCCGGACAGTGTGGATCCGGAACTACGCAAATTTTTTGAAGGATTTGATTTTGCTCTGAGCACTGCAGGCACTAATGGTCATGCGCCAGCAGAACTGGTGGCGCCATCGCCGGTTGTTATAAAAGATTCGTCGCAATTGGGGAAAGAATTTGCCGTCTACAACCTGATCCTGGCATATCGCAAAAAAGGCCATCTGATCGCAAAGACAAATCCGATCCGTGAAAGAAAAAACAGGGGAGCCAACCTGGAACTGAAGTATTTTGGATTAAACGATAATGATCTGAATGCAGAATTTGAATCAGGCAAATTTGTTGGACTCGGAAGAACGACTTTGAAACACATCATTGATCATCTCACCAAATGTTATGCAGATCATGTAGGTGTTGAATATAATTCACTGATCAACCAGGAAAGGATCGATTGGCTGGAGCATGAAGTGGAAACCACAATTCATCAACCATTTTCGTTGCAGCAACGCCAGCGCATCCTTGAAAAATTAAATCAGGGAGTCATCTTCGAAAAATTTCTTCACACAAAATTTATCGGGCAAAAAAGATTTTCGCTGGAAGGAGGTGAAACAACCATTGCAGCACTCGATTCAATTATTAATACTGCTGCTGAGCATGATGTGCATGAAGTGGTAATAGGAATGGCACATCGTGGCCGGTTGAATGTGTTGGCGAATATCATGGGTAAAACCTATGAGCAGATCTTCAGCGAATTTGAAGCAGCGCTTAAACCTGATCAAACAATGGGAAGCGGCGATGTAAAATATCATATGGGTTTTGGAAGTGAATTGCAGGCGTTGAATGAAAAAACGATTCATCTGAAACTGATGCCAAATCCTTCACATCTGGAATCAGTGGATCCTGTCGTTGTCGGATTTGCAAGAGCAAAGGCAGATGTGATGTATCAAAGCGATTTTGATAAAATTCTTCCGATACTGATACATGGTGATTCTTCTTTAGCAGGCCAGGGCATCGTATATGAAGTGCTTCAGATGAGTGGACTGGATGGATATTACAGTGGTGGCACCATTCATTTTGTGATCAATAATCAAATTGGCTTTACTACCGATTTTGATGATGCAAGGACATCTGATTACTGCACTTCTTTTGCTGCTACGGTGCAGGCACCGGTGTTGCATGTCAATGGTGATGATCCGGAAGCAGTAGTTCTTTGTGTTGAAATAGCAACAAGGTATCGCCAAAAATTCAACTCGGATATTTTTGTGGATATGGTTTGCTATCGTCGGCATGGCCACAATGAAGGCGATGATCCGAAATTTACACAGCCACATTTGTACGAGTTGATTGAAAAACATCCGAACCCGAGAGAGGTATATGTAAAATATTTATTGGAAAATGGCGAATCGGATGCCCAGGAATTAGCGAAAGAAATGGAGAAAAAATTCTGGGCTGATCTGCAGGAAAGATTGGATGAAGTGAAACAAAATCCATTGCCCTATCACTATCAACCTCCGGAAATATGGTGGAAAAGTTTGCGCAAAGCCACGCAGCAGGATTTTGAGCAGTCACCGGTAACATCGATCAGTGCGGAACATTTTAAAACAGTATTTGATGCTATCATGAAATGGCCGGCTGATTTTAAACCTTTGAGAAAGATTGAAAAAATATTGCAGGATAAAATTCGATTATTTGAAACTGAACATAAAGTGGATTGGGCCACTGGCGAATTAATGGCTTATGGCAGTTTGTTGCTGGATGGAAAAGATGTGCGGATGAGCGGACAAGATGTGAAACGGGGAACTTTTTCTCATCGTCATGCAACACTTAGAGATGAAAACACAGATCAACCGTATAACCGGTTAAGTCGAATTCCCGGTGCCAAAGGGCAATTCAGGATTTATAATTCATTGTTGAGCGAATATGGCGTATTAGGATTTGAATATGGATATGCCTTAGCAAATCCGAATGCCTTAGTATTGTGGGAAGCGCAGTTTGGTGATTTTGCCAATGAAGCACAGGTGATGATCGATCAGTTTATTGCAGCGGGTGAACAAAAATGGAACAGGATGAATGGAGTGGTGTTGTTATTGCCTCATGGGTATGAAGGACAAGGGCCCGAACATAGCAGCGGACGAATGGAACGATTCTTACAAATGTGTGCTGAGTTGAATATGGTAGTGACCAATATCACAACGGCATCTAATTTCTTTCATGGATTAAGAAGACAATTAGCATGGCCTTTCAGAAAACCACTGATCAATTTTTCTCCTAAAGCAAATCTTCGTCATCCGGGATCATATTCCCCGATGGAGGAATTCACCAATGGTACATTTAAAGAAATGATTGATGACAGTTCAGTTGACGCCGGAAATGTGAAAAAGGTTTTGTTTTGCAGTGGCAAAATTTATTTTGACCTGGAAGAGCGTCGTCAAAAGGAAAAAAGAACTGATGTTGCGTTGATACGGATGGAACAATTGTACCCATTGCCATTGACGCAGCTGGAGCAATTGTACAGGAAATACAGCAAAGCAACATGGTTCTGGGTGCAGGAAGAACCATTGAATATGGGAGCAGCTTCTTATCTGCAGATGAATCTGAAGAGTATTAATTATGGAGTGATCAGCCGGCAACCTTCTGCTTCAACAGCATCGGGCTATGCCAAAGTACATGCACAGGAACAAGCGGAAATTATTGAAACAGCATTCAGCATTTAATTGTTGATAAATAAGTAAACGAAAACCAGAATCAAAAAACTTTTTATGATCGATATAAAAGTTCCGACAGTCGGCGAATCTATTAATGAAGTCACGTTGCTGAAATGGGTAAAAAATGATGGTGAGTATGTGGAGCGGGATGAAGTGATCGCTGAACTGGAAAGTGAAAAAGCAACGTTTGAAGTGAATGCTGAAAAAGCAGGAGTGTTAAAAACTGCTGCGCAGGAAGGCGATACACTAAAGATAGGGGACTTGCTGGCATCTATTGATGATACAGCAGCGAAACCTGCTTCTAACGGTTCTCCTGTTGCAGAGAAAAAAGAAGAAAAGAAAAAGAAAGTTGATAAAGTTGCAGTTAAGGAAGAGAAAACTCAGACATCCGCTGTAGAAACAAACTTAAAAGCTACTCCTGTTGCTTCTGCTATCATAGCCGATAAGCATGTGGACGCTTCTACCATAGCTCCTTCAGGATTTGGAGGAAAAATATTAAAAGAAGATGTGCTGGCTGCATTGGCAAATCCCGGAAAAGTTACCGGAGGCAAAGCGTTATTCAGCCGTGAAGAACGTAAAGAAAAAATGAGCCAGCTGCGTAAAACTATTTCCCGCCGGCTAGTGGAAGCAAAGAACTCCACTGCCATGCTGACTACTTTCAATGAAGCTGATATGAGCCGCATCATGGAGATTCGGAATAAGTACAAAGACAAATTCAAAGAGATTCATGGTGTCGGATTAGGGTTCATGAGTTTTTTTGCAAAAGCTTGTTGCATTGCATTGCAGGAATGGCCGGCAGTGAATGCATACATTGATGGAGATTATCTCGTTTATCATGATTATTGCGATATCTCCATTGCTGTTTCCACGCCGAGAGGACTAACTGTTCCTGTGATTCGCAATGTTGAGAGTTTAAGTATGGCTGAAATAGAAATGAAAGTTATTGATCTTGCCAATAAAGCAAGAGACAATAAATTAAGTTTGGAAGAATTGCAGGGAGGCACTTTCACCATCACCAACGGCGGTGTATTCGGTTCATTGATGAGTACTCCGATCATTAACCTTCCGCAAAGTGCAATACTTGGCATGCATAAGATACAGGAACGTCCTGTTGTGATCAATGGACAGATCGTTGCAAGGCCAATGATGTACCTGGCGTTGAGCTATGATCACCGTATCATTGATGGAAGAGAATCAGTAAGCTTTTTAGTCCGGGTAAAAGAATTACTGGAAAATCCAGAGCAACTACTAATTGGTAAAGACCCTGTTCGAACTTTGTTGAGCCTATAACTTATTGCTTTTACTTATCATACCTTTGTATCAGAAAATCAAAAGCTTCTCCTAAAATTTGCATGAATATTATTTTTTATATTAATAAAAAATAATATTTTGCAATCATATTAATTACTGCCTTTAGCCCTTAACCCTTAACTAGATCCTATCATTTTTTATTGTTTTGTTCCCCTATGAGGACCATCCTAAAATTGAAATGTTTAGAATGGTGAAACCTGTTAGCGCCGTAATTATTACATTAAACGAAGAGCATAATCTTATTAACTCGTTACCTAAGCTCACATGGTGTGATGAAATCATCATTGTGGACAGCGGCAGCAACGATAGAACTTTAGACATCTGTAAAGATTTTGGATGCAAAATTTTTTACAGAAAGTTTGATGGATATGGCACTCAAAAGCAATACGCCGTGTCAAAAGCAAAAAATGACTGGGTGCTGTGTCTGGATGCAGACGAAGTAATGAGTGATGCCTTAGTAGAGGAAATTAAAAAGGAAATGCAGGCGCCGCAGGCAGATGGTTATTTTATACCTATGACCTTTGTTTTCTTGGGTAAAAAATTCCGTCATGGAAAAGAAGGCTGGCGCTATTTTATGAGACTTTTCAATAAAAGATCCGGCAATTTCAATGATTACAAAGTGCATGAAAAAATTGAGCTGAAAGGGAATGCAAAGAAACTTAACAACAATATTTACCATTACAGTTACCACAGCTTGTTTCAGTATTTTGAGAAATTCAACCGTTATTCATCTTATGGAGCATTAATGGCCTTTCAAAGAGGCAAGAGAAAATCTCTATTTGCGATCATTACCGCTGTGCCGTTGAATTTCTTTAAATATTATTTTCTGGAACTGAATTTTCTCAATGGGCTGAGTGGCTTTTATTGGTCTGCATTGAATGCATTTTACCATTTTGCAAAATATATCAAGATCCGCGAACTTCAGCAGCATAAATTGAACGTTCAGCAAGTTGAATTATTTGGAGAAACATCTTTGAAGGATCGTAATGGAAAAGAAATTATTATTATGGAACCTTATTTGCAAAATTGATGTTGAAAAATTTACGGATTATAGATTATGAGACTTCCCATTTTGATGTATCATAAGGTCTCAGAGCATGAAGCTCCCGGTGAATTGAACGTTTCCCCAAAACAATTAGAAACACAATTCCGATATCTGTCAGAAAATGGGTTTACGGCCATTTCAGTTCATGAACTCATGGAATATTTTTCGACAGGCAAACGATTGCCAACGAAACCTATTCTCATTACTTTTGATGACGGTTACAAATCTCATTTTACCAACGTATATCCGTTGCTGTTGCGTTATAATATGAAAGCCTTGATTTTTTTAACAGCAGGGTTTATTCAGACCGGTAACAGTGTTTCTCAGGCAGAATACCTGCATAGTAATGAGATTTTGGCAATGAAACCGGAAACAGTAGAGTATGGATTGCATACTATGGAGCACAAAAGTTATGACGAACTATCGCTCTCAGAAATAGAAGAAGATATAGAGAATATAAAGAGTTATTTTTTCCGGTATCGTATTCCTTTTGTGCCTTGTCTGGCTTACACTTACGGAGCTTTTCCCAGAAAAGACAAAGAAAAAAGAACATCGCTTTTTAAAGTTTTTGAAAAGGAAGGCATACAGATGGCTTTTCGGATCGGCAACCGGATTAATAAAATACCATTAAAAAATAAATTTTTGATTCAACGTATTGATGTCAGGGGAGATGATCTGCCCTGGAAATTTAAATGGATGGTGCGCTATGGTAGAAAATGGATGCCTTTCTGATTTCCATCTTCTGCACTACCGAAAGCTTTTGCTTTATATTGCAGCATGAGCCGGTTTCAATCATATCTGAATTCCGCAGTAACGATCTTATCTGTTTATAAAGGGGAAGAGCCTTTTGCGGCATTTCTGAAAAAATATTTTGCGCAGCACAAGAAATATGGATCGAAAGACAGGAAACAGATCGGCCATTTATGTTATTGCTATTTCAGGTTGGGGAAAGTTTTTCGTGAATTGTCAACAGAAGAAAGAATATTGGCCGGATTATTTCTATGTGCTGTGGAGCCTAATGAAATTCTTCGGGAGTTTAAGCCTCATTGGAATGATAAAACAAAATTGGCTATCGAAGAGAAATTTCCGATAATTGATAGTTCATCTTCTTTGACTGATGTTTTCCCATGGGTAGACGAACTGAGTGCTAAGATTGACCATAAAAAATACTGTTCCTCTTTTTTTATACAGCCGGATTTGTTCTTACGATTAAGGCCGGGAAAAGAGGAGATCGTATGTAATAAACTTGAATCAGCAGGTATAACGTTTCGAAAAATTTCTGATTTATGCCTGGCATTGAACAACTCCGAAAAGATTGATAAAATAATTGACTTGGATAAAGAAGCAGTGGTCCAGGATTACAGTTCACAGCAAACAGGTAATTTTTTTCAATCATTAACCGATACCCGGCAACCGGCAACGATCAGCATTTGGGATTGTTGTGCCGGCAGCGGCGGAAAATCGATTATGCTGTATGACATAAATCCGCAGATACAACTTACTGTATCAGATAAAAGGGAAAGTATTCTTGCAAATCTGAGAAAACGTTTTGAAAAAGCTGGGATAAAGAGCTATAAAAGTTTTGTTGCTGATCTAACTCATAACTCACTACTCCAGACTTACGACTTTAATTTCATCATTGCCGATGTTCCCTGTTCAGGAAGCGGTACCTGGAGCCGTACGCCGGAGCAATTGTATTTCTTTGAGCCCGAGCAAATCAATGAATACGCAGCTTTGCAGCGAAAAATAATTTCCAATATTATCCCTCATCTTCAGACGGCTGGTTATTTGATCTATATAACCTGTTCCGTTTTTAAAAAGGAAAATGAAGAATCAGTTGCTTTTCTTAAAGAGCAATTCCAAATGGAGCTACAGAAAATGGAATGGTTGAACGGGTATGAAAAAAAAGCAGACTCTATGTTTATGGCAGTATTTAAAAAATTGCTATAAACTCAGAAACGCAGCAGTGCCAATAGCTTTAGTATCGTTATAAACCTTGATGATGTATTTCCCTTTGGCAAGCTTGCTGATCGGAAGGTCAATGATCATTCTTCCGGATGCTTTCGACTGATTCATTTTGATCACTAAACCTCCTTTCATATCATAAACAGCGATCGGCATCGTTGACACAGGATAAGTGGTCTCTATTACCAACTTTGCCTGGCTGTCAGAAGTCGGGTTAGGAATTACATAGACTTTATCGCCGGTTACAACAGAACAATTCGAGGTAAACGATGTGCTTGCAGTGTCAATATATACATCGGTGAAACTTGCTGTATTGGTGTCAATGATCTGGCGGATGCGATACGATATTGTTCCATTTGCAACTCCAGTCAGGTCGTCCGAAAACTGATAACTATGATTGGCAAGAATGGCTCCCTGCTGAGCAGTAACTTCTCCTACTTTAGTGTAATCCTGGTCAGCTGCTGTTTTTCTTTCTACTTCATATCTCATTGCATCAACATCTTTGCTGGTCCAATTTATAGTGGCGGTACAATTATTAATGGCAACTGCAGAAGTAGCAAAATCAGCCAGCAGACTGGAGAATGCTGCTTTCATATTCGGAATTCCGTAGCCGATCCGGTTATCTGGAGAAGATTCAATGCTTCCGGCATTTTGAATGGCTTTTAGGATCTTCATATTATTGAATTCAGGAAAACCCTGCCATAAACAAGTTCCCATTCCTGCCATATTGGGGCAAGCAAATGACGTTCCGTTTCCGGAACCTACGGTATTGGAAGGCGTTTCAATCACGGCGCTCACACCAATGGACGCCACATCAGGTTTTACTCTGCCATCAGATGAAGGGCCATAACTGGAAAAACTTCCTACAGCACCGCTGGTATTTACCGCACCCACGGATAAAATACTGTCAGCATCTGCGGGAGTACCAAGATAATGCCATGTGTCATTTCCATCATTTCCATTTGCTGCAAAAACAAGAATACCTTTTCTGGCAGCCATCGTTGCAGCAATGGCAGCCATCGTGGTCTTACCATTCATGTCAGCATAAGTATGGTCAAAAGTGGAATTATCAAATTGAGTATAGCCTAATGAGGTAGAGATCACGTCCACTCCGGCACTATCAGCCCTCTCTGCTCCGCAGGCCCAATTATGTTCTTCTATCGGGTATTCAGTAGCTGCATCTTCCGTTCTATATAGATAAAAATCAGCTTTGGGAGCTTTGCCAATAAATTGTCCGGGAATATTAGCTGCAATTATAGACAAACATTCCATCCCATGACTATGATCATTCACATCTGCATTGCCCGAAACAAAATCCCAAGAGCCTAATACCTGTCCATTCGCATTGATACTGTCAAAGGCATGCAATGTTGCATAATTCGTAAAACCGGCATCCAATAATGCGATCTGCATTCCTTGTCCACGCAGACCTACATCATGCAGGAATTGGCCATTGTGCAAATTAATCTCCGCAAAGGAGGCAGCGCCGTAATTAAAATAATCGCTTTCTGTTCTGTTCAATCGCTTCGCAAAGGGCATTTCAGTTGATATATCTTCATTACCAAAATCGTCAGTCCAGTCAGTCCTATTTTGACCCGTGCGGGCCGCAATTCCACTCACGCTTTTTACAAATGGTAAAGCACTGACAGCGGATATCGCATTGGCATCTGATGTCTGGATCGTTACAGCGTTCAACCATTTGGAAGCATTGAGGAGGGTAAGGTTAGGAATATTTTTTATTTGCGTAATGTAAGAAGGCGTTACCGGAAGATCGGTGCTGTCAATCGGAATATTGTAACGTGCTCTTCTGTTAATAGCACGTTGCGATAAGTAAGCACCAGGATTAGATAAAGTAAAGGGGTTATTGCCTTTATCTTTCAATTTTACAATATACCTGGTAAACTGTGCAGACGATTCAGTTAATACTAACAGGGTTGAAAGGAAGATAAATAACAATTGTTTCATTCAGGTATGACTTTATATCTCTGCCCAAATTTAAAAGAATAAAAAAGAAAAATCAGTTATGATCCACCATCCACATTTTAATGCCGAAGCCTACCTGGTAGCCGCCACCGCCACCGCCGGTATTCGGCTGATATTCCCACATGGTATAATCGCGGAAAATGAGCCCGATGTTTTTGGAATATCTTTCTACAGCGCTTGTATAAGAAGCGTACGCATTGGGATTCGTAATGGGAACATTGAATGATTCATTATCTTCTTCCACACTGCAAACATTGCTGTAATTCTTTCCGCCGTAACTGAATGTGGAGTCTTCTGTGTCATACTGAAAATCCCAATCCTGCATATCATCATCGTTGCTGAAACTATATAAAGAGTTATACGGGTTAGGAGCAAGGTATTTATTTCCTTTCCATGTAGTGTTGTCTGATATCGGCAGATGCATTTTGATAAATCGAAGATTATCTTCTATCACTTCGATATCTCCGTTCACGGGAGTAATGAAATAACTTCCGGTCGGGATCCAGGGGCCCGAAGCTAAAGTATCATTGGTATAACGAAATACCCGGTAACTGGGCCTTCCAAGATTATCGGTTATTTGTGCATCAATAACATGTTTTACCAGGTAACTATGAGTTTCCTGGTTGCGGCCAAAATTGGTGAATATGAGGGAGTCTATTCTGTACGTAATATATTTTCCTACCTGCACCGGCATGTAATCACTCAAAGGCTCATTTTGAAAATTTTCCAATGTTTGTTTATTGCAGGAAAAAAAAAGCAAGGGGAGAAAAGCCCAAAGCAAAAGCCGGAAGATAGAAAACGATCTCATAAGTGGTTTTTCCGCATTCATGGATACAAAAATTGAAACATCTGATAACGCTGCAGTCAGCGTCTTAGTTGCTCTAATCTACAAACAAAAAGCGGGGAATCATAAAGACTCCCGGCTTTAAAACGTTTTTTTTCAATGATTATTGCCTGGTTTAGAGTCGATAGTCAGTAGCCAGGAATTGGGCGTAAAATGGCATTGGAGGATAGAGACTCAGGACTCCCGACTCAGGGCTCCCGACTGAATAATTCCTCCGCCAATCACATCATCACCTTCATAAAATACTGCGCTTTGTCCCGGTGCAATTCCTTTTACATATTCATAAAATTTCACTTTCATAGAACCGTTTTCAGGATAAATATTCGATAATGCACCTTTATCTTTATAACGGATCTTGGTCACTGCTTCCATGCCCGGAGTGATCGTATCATACAGGATCAGGTTTAATTTAGACACTGCCATTTCATTTTGTTCCAGGTCTGCTTCATCTCCTAATGTAACAGTATTTGTTTCCGGATCAATTTTGGTAACAAACACCGGGCGGCCCAACGCAATATCCAAACCCTTGCGTTGACCAATGGTATAGAAAGGATAACCTTTATGTTTACCCAAAATATTTCCGTTCTTATCAATGAAATTTCCCCCGTTCACTTTTTCTTCCAGCCCTTCCACTCTGCGTTTTAAAAATCCACGGTAATCGTTATCGGGGACAAAACATATCTCATAACTCTCACTTTTTTTGGCTAACTCGGGATACCCATAATCCAATGCCATTTGGCGGATATTTGTTTTGCGATAAGGGCCCAATGGTAAAATGGTTCTGCTGAGGAGGTCCTGTTGCAATCCCCACAATACATAGCTCTGGTCTTTGGTTTCGTCAACCGCTTTACTTACAACAAATCTTCCGTTATCATGCTGACGAATCTTTGCATAATGGCCAGTCGCAATAAAATCACAACCCAATGCATCAGCTCTTTTCAGCAATGCTCTCCATTTGATATGCGTATTGCAGAGAACACAGGGATTAGGTGTCCGGCCGGCGAGATATTCTTCCACAAAATTGTCGATCACAAAACCACCGAATTCATCCCGTATGTCGAGGATATAATGAGGGAACCCATGTTGCACTGCTGCCATCCGGGCATCATTGAAACTATCCACATTGCAACAGCCGGTCTCTTTTTTACTGCCGCCGCTGCTGCTGTAGTCCCAGGTTTTCATAGTGATGCCCACCACTTCATAGCCTTCGTCATGAAGCATGAGGGCAGTGACGGTACTGTCAATTCCGCCGCTCATAGCCACCAACACTTTTCCTTTCTTGCTCATAATTCAAAAATAGCCCGCAAATATACGAATGATGAGTGGGATGGGAGGTTTACAAAGGGAAGGCCGAACTTTGCCGGGCATGTCTGAAACTAATGTGAACAGGAATCATAACGGCGAGGTCTAAGCCCGATTGCTGCTT
>DASZXQ010000108.1:0-3866 GCA_035545755.1 Chitinophagaceae bacterium
ATCTCTTCCGAAACGCCAGCTTCTGATGAAGCAATAAAATTGCTGGAACGCTTTGCAAAAGTTTTTGATCTTACGTTCACCCGTTTCCAGGATCTGCAAAAAGCAGAAGCGCAGGCAAGAGAAGCGCAGATAGAAGCGGCATTGGAAAGAGTGAGAAGCCGCACCATGGCCATGCACCAGACTTCTGAATTACAGGAGGTGATTCATACCCTGCATAAAGAACTACTTCATCTGGATATTTCAATTGATGGAGGATCATTTGTAGTTATCAATGAGGATGTGAGATCAGCTTTACGTTGCTGGGGTTCCGGCGGTACAGCCGATACATCATCAGAAATTTTTGTTCCGGATTTTAATATGCCGTTTTGCACCAATCTGATTAAAGGTATCAAAAGTGGGCCGGGGTTTTTTACAGAAGAATTTTCTCAGGAAGAAAAAAAGAAATACTTCACTAAATTATTTAAGCATAAACCCTGGTCAGAGCTTAGTGCTGCGCAGAAAAAAGAGACCCTTTCAAGTCCGGGTGGCTATACCCGTTCTGTTGCTGTTTCAAAACATACTTCTATTTTTATTATTAACCACCAGGGAAGGAAATTCACCGAGACAGAAAATGCTATTTTAAAGCGCTTTGCTAAAGTTTTTGAACAAACCTATACCCGTTTTCTTGATCTGCAGAAAGCAGAAGCACAGGCAAGAGAAGCGCAGATAGAAATAGGTTTGGAAAGAGTGAGAAGCCGTGCCATGGCGATGCAATCTTCTGAAGAACTAAATGCACTCATCGGAACCGTGTTCACCGAACTAACAAAACTTGACCTTGTATTAACCCGATGTATCATCTGGGTTTTTGAATCAGCAACAAATGCTGCAAGATGGTGGATGGCGAATGTTGAAGAACCATCCAACCCGATGAGTTTCTTTATAAAATACCATGAACATCCTGCCTATCTCAGATTTGTAAAGGAATGGAAGAATCAAAATGTAAGGTTTGTTTATGATCTTAAAGGAAAAGATAAAATAAAATGGGATGAAATTCTTTTTAATGAAACAGAATTGAAAAATCTTCCTGAAGTAGTGAAGAATGGGATGCGGGCACCGGAAAGAGTATTGTTATCAGCATCATTCAACAACTTTGGCGGCATCAATGTAGCGAGCCTTGAACCATTGTCAGACGAACATTTTGATATATTGCTTCGCTTCGCAAAAGTTTTTGATCTTACCTATACCCGTTTTCTCGATCTTAAAAAAGCTGAAGAACAAGCAAGAGAAGCAAAGATAGAAGCGGCACTGGAAAGAGTAAGAAGCAGGGCAATGGCTATGCACACCTCACAACAATTAAAAGAAGTAGCGAGGGAAATGCGAACCCAACTTAGCCTGCTTGGACAAAAAGAGCTGGAAACCTGCGCTATTCATTTATGGGGCGACTCTCCGGATCAGTTTGAAGGCTGGGCTGCTCTTCGTTCACCTGACAATACCGGTGATATTGTGGAATCGGAATCAAAGCTCAGCATTAAAGGTATCAGGATATTGGAAGAATCTTTTCAACAGTACCAGTCCGGTAAAAAAGACTATGTGCTGATCAATGATATTGAAAAGGCAAAAGAATTTTTTGAAGCACTGAGAACTGTTGACCCCAAGGCATATGCTTTTCTGGCTCACACGATAAAGAGTAAAAAATCCGGTGATATTTCTGCTTATTGGTCTGTGTCTGATTTTGACGGGGGCTCGCTGGTGATGGTGACCATGAAGCAGCCTGATGAAGAATCCCGTGCATTACTCAGGAGGTTTGCTAACGTTTTCGGATTGGCCTATAAGCGATTCAAAGACCTCCAAAAAGCCGAAGCACAGGCAAGAGAAGCGCAGATCGAAGCAGCAATGGAAAGAGTGAGAAGTAAAACAATGGCCATGCACAGCAGCCAGGATATTGCAGCGACAGTTGATATTTTATTCCAGGAACTTACCAAACTGCATGTAGAGACACTGCGTTGCGGAATTTCCATTATTCATGATACAAAAGAAATGGAAGTGTGGACCGCTAATCCGGATGCAAATGGAAAATCCAGTCTCACCATCGGAACACTGCCCATGTCCATTTATCCTTCACTCGAAGGATTGTTTGACGCATGGAAAAATAAAGAATCCAATTTTGTTTATGACCTCTCCGGCCAGGACCTCGTAGATTATTTTACTGCTATTAATAATGCACCGGATTATCCGATCCGCTATGACCTGGAAAAACTTCCACCCCGCCAGGTGATCAATTGTTTTTTATTTGCTGAAGGAGCTCTCTTCGCATTCACGACCCAACCATTAACTCCTGAAGCGAGCAATATATTCAAACGTTTTGCAACACTGTTTGGCCAAACCTATCGTCGTTACCTCGATCTGCAAAAAGCAGAAATGCTGGCAAAAGAAGCAACTATTGAAGCAGCATTGGAAAAAGTTCGAGGCAAAGCGATGGCCATGCATAACAGTAGTGATCTTTCAACCACTGCCAGCACGGTTTTTACTGAGTTGAGAAAATTAGGCATCAGCCCCATTCGATGCGGAGTTGGATTGTTAACGAAAGAATCAAGACGAGCACAATTATATTCGGCAACATCTTCTGCAAGCGGAGATAGCCTTTCATTGGTGGGCTGGGTACAGTTGGAAAATCATCCTGTGTTGGAAGAGATCTATGATACATGGCTCCAACAGAAAGATTATTTTCCGGAATTGCAAGGCGAGCAATTAAGATCTTACTATAAATTATTATTGGCAGGCTTATCTGTTCCTGCTCCTGATTTTTCCAATGAACAAAAGCAATTTGGTTATTTTATTCCCTTCTCCATAGGATGCCTTTATGCATGGTCGGATGTAAAGTATAATGATGATGAGTTAAAAATTCTACGAAGATTTGCCACTATCATTGAACTTACGTTCAGGCGCTATCTTGAATTACAGCAATTGGAAGCTAATGCAAAGGAGGCTGTGAAACAAGCGGCACTCGATCGTATCCGGGCAGACATTGCTTCTATGAGAACGCTTGGCGATCTCAACCGCATCATTCCATTGATCTGGAATGAACTTACTATTCTCGGCCTTCCATTCATCCGTTGTGGTGTATTCATTATGGATAATGAGCATCAACTCATTCACACTTTTCTTTCTACTCCCGAAGGAAAAGCGATTGCTGCTTTTCATATTCCTTATGATACGCCGGGCAAAATAAAACTGATCCCTGAGAACTGGAAAAAGAAAACAGCCTATATTGATCATTGGAATGATTCCGATTTTATTGACTTTGCTAATACATTAGTGAAGCAACACGTTATCGATTCTTCCGAACAATATCTTGCCGGCATACCGCATGGAGGTTTTTTTCTTCATTTCATTCCTTTCCTGCAGGGAATGATGTACGTAGGCAATACAACGCAGTTAAGTGAAGAAGATCTCATATTGATACAATCAGTGTCAGATGCATTTTCTACAGCTTATGCCCGCTATGAAGATTTCAATAAACTGGAAGCAGCCAAAAAGCAAGTTGATAAAACGTTGACGGACCTGAGACAAACGCAACAACAATTAGTGCAATCCGAAAAAATGGCTTCCCTTGGAGAATTGACAGCCGGCATTGCCCATGAAATACAGAACCCCTTAAATTTTGTAAATAATTTTTCTGATGTCAGCACGGAATTGCTGGAGGAAATGAAACAAGAATTGGCTACCGGTAACCTGCAACAAGCGACCGAGCTCGCAGATGATGTGATACAAAATCTTGAGAAAATTCTGCTTCATGGGAAAAGAGCGGATGGCATTGTAAAAAGCATGTTGCAGCATTCAAGAGCCAGTTCCGGTAAAAAAGAACCCACAGATATTAATGCATTGTG
>DASZXQ010000109.1:0-3475 GCA_035545755.1 Chitinophagaceae bacterium
CGTATTAAGGAGACTTTCGCCTAACGACGCCAGGTATACTTTGTCGCGAGCGGAAACATTAGCGGCTTTTTGGGTGCTACCAACACCGAAAATAACATACTCGATAGCATGGAAACCTTTTAAAGTTGTACCTAACTGATCTATATCTGATACCGTCAAATTACTACTGCTGGCAAGTACTGCATCAAGGTCGGTTTTGTTTACCGGCCAGTCATCCATTGTTGGGTCGTAATTATAGTCTTCAACCGGGCCAAACAGAAATCCTTCACTTTGCTCCCACACTGTCCGCATATCTTTCCATGCCTGCTTTGCAGCGACAAGATTTGCGTCGGTTGTATTGGCATCAAGATTTTGAAGAGCAGTATTCAAAGCAGAAGCTTTTGCAGTTAAATTGAGATAGCTGCTTAATGCTACATTATTGGTAAAATCGTTGAGAACAGTTTGCTCTAACGCCGAAAAATCTTCGCTTCCGGTTACATCTGAGGCTTTATTGCAGGAGAAAAAAATTGCTGCGCAAAAAAGAATACTAAAATATTTCTTCATGATTGAGGTGATTTTAAAATTTGAATAATTAAATGATCGTTGTCCACAAAAGTTTTATACTGATGTAACGGTCTTTCGGCAGGGCCCTTGGTCACATTGCCGTTTTTATCAAACTCGCTTCCATGAAGAGAGCAATGAAATCCGTTACCATCTATTTTAAGTTGATTTTCCTGGTGTGTGCATTGTAATAGTAATGCTGCAAAAGAGCCATTTTCTCTTTTTTCTACGGCAATATCATACAGCCATCCCTGGGGCCGCACCAGTTGTAATGCAGATTTGTCAAACATGGTTAATGGAACTGTGATTTGTTTGTTCACAACGCTTGTTTTAAATACCGAATAGCCTGAAGCGCAACCGGCCAGCGTTGGTAATAAATAACCTGCTGCCAACAATAAACATGCATTGCACGAAGCCCGTATAAATTCTTTTCTTTCCATTAATATTTCCGGTTAAAAAGAATAACCGATACCAAAATTTAAAAACTGATTCGATTGGCGATATGCCAAAGCATTGGGCGCCGGATTAATAATCAAAGCAGGGTTTTGAGGTCCGGTATGTAACAATCGCAGATCCATTTTAATTACTACATTGGCAATGGGCAAATAACTGAACCCTGCTATCAGGTGTGTTTGTTTTAACGTTCCGTCATAAATAGCATTCGTCGGAATATTTGCATTAAGATCAAGAATCTCACAACGGGCAAACGTAATAAACTGCGCCTTTTTTTTCTTCGGGTATAACCAATCATACCCGATTTCTGCATAAGCTCCGTACATGGTTTTTGCCACATTGTTGGCATAAGCGGCATTCACTTTATTTGCTTCAGGAAAAATAATGGAAGCGCCAAGCAGTTTTGATGAAAACCCGTTTTTAGAATATTGCATGTCTGCTTCGCCAAGATATAAAGGCGTACCGAATGCTCCGCTGTTCAAACCAAGGCTGTCGGCTTTATATTTGTTTGTAGCCACAGTGCCCCCCATATATCCTGATAACTGAAATTTAAAATCGCTGATAGAATATTGAACTGATGCCGTTACCGCAAGATTATTGGCAGATGCATTGCTACCTTCAGCTTTTCCCTCACGAATACCACTGCCGTGTACAAAATGACCTCCATCCAAACCATTAAGTATTGCTACCGAATAATTCAAAGGAAGCCGGTTTGAAGATCCATAAAACCCGATTCCCAATTCTCTCCATGTAGCGGGAATGATGATTTGTTCAACAATAGGTCTCTCAACACCATTAAAGTTTACGGGAAGATGATTTTCATTAAGCAGCCCGATACGGGGAACAAATAAGCCGGCAACAATATAATTATTCGGATCAAGGCTAAATTTTAAGAATGCCTGTTCCATAGAAATTTCACCGCCGGGTTCCCGGCCTTCTACTTTTGCATTCTCCAGTTCAAGTTCTGTAAATAAAGAAATTTTTTGATTGAATTGATGCCCCACAAAAAGTACAGCTCTTTCCAGTGTAACAGTGGATTGTTTAAAATTAAAATCCCTTTGATAAAAAGCGCTTCCATAACCTGATATCACTGTTTTATTTTTGGATATCCCTGCATGTAGCGAGTCTTCATTCGTTGTAATTAGTTGTTGAGCATTTGTTCTGTATTGTGCGTATCCTGAAAATTGAAAGATCAATAAAGAAACCAGCAGTATAAAACCTCCCTTCATAGTTTGCAATTGATTCGTGCAAAACTATTCAGGTGCCTGCACCATCACTTACGGTATTGGAAAAGTGACTTACGAAGAAGGAAAAATATGAGGCAGATTTGTATTTACCGAAGCAATAATTCACAAGGTTTCAGCCCTGTATGTTTCTTAAAGGCCGTAGAAAAATGTGAAATAGAAGAATAGCCGAGTAATAATGACACTTCTGTTACACTCAGTCCTTTTTCATATAACAAATACCTTGCATGCTCCATGCGCTGGCTTTGATAAAAGTCAAAGATGGTGGTACCGAACATTTCTTTGAAACCTTTTTTCAGATAACATTCGTTGATGGCCACTTTGCGGCTGAGTTCTTTTATGGTAATGGGTTCGCCAATATGCTCGATAAGAATTTCTCTTGCCTTTGATATTTTTTCCCGATCAGCTTCGTTTGCAAGAAATTTACAATTGATCACATCAAGCTCTTTTTCACCCAGCATACAATCCAGTGAGTATAATAACAGCATCTGGGTTTGTGCATTGATGTAAATATTTTCAAGACTATCTGTAAAAGTATGATTCAACAACCCCTCAATCACCGTTCTCGTTTTAGCACAGAGCGGGATCATTTTAGTAAACGATGAAAAGTGTTTGAAATTCAAAATATTTTCTGTCAGTGTATCATTAGCATGACGGGGCTTTACAAACTGCGATAAATGCACCGGTGAAAACCGGAAACTCAAAACATCTACACTATCTGCTTTTTCAACGCAGCTCTTTGACTGGCCGAATTTACAACGATCACATTCGGTATCTTTTTGACGACAATATACATTTCCGCTTACGCAGAATCTTAACTCGAGGTAATTTTTTCCCGCATCTTCTTTTTCATAATGGTAAACCATCATGCCTATATCATCAATATTCCATTGCGGATTCCGTTGATATCTTTTAATTATATACTGAACAGAGCCGGGAATCTGGCGTTCTTTTTCATGCAATAATTCCCATTGTCCCTGCATGGGCGCTTGTTTGTACGCTAACGTCAATATATCAAGTGGTTGATGCATTCAGAACCCCAAATTTACGACAGATAAATCTATTTTCCCTTCGGAATCAGGGTAAAGCATCTGACCAACTGACTTTTAACAATCTATGACTAAAAAATATTCCTTTTTTGACGTTAAGAGTTAACTTTGCTCGCCTCCGCCTGGGGCGGGGGCTTTTTTTATAAAAACTGCATGATTCATCCACATACGTATATTCATCCCAACGCC
>DASZXQ010000110.1:0-3059 GCA_035545755.1 Chitinophagaceae bacterium
ATACCCTTTTCCCCAGTATTGTTTTTTGAAACGATAACCCAGATCGATCTCATCCCGTTGCGGGATACATTTCAATCCGCACCAACCGATGAATTCCAGTTGTGGTTTCAGGTGAACAGCCCAGCGACCATGATTATATAAAACATATTGCGGCAAAATTACCTGCTCTAAAATCTCCAGTGCCTGTTCAATATCTTTTATCGGGTCATAAGTATAGCGAATGACATCGGGATCAAGATTGAGTTCATAGATCAGTTGTGCATCTTCAATAGTGAAATTGCGAAGCAGCAAACGTTCCGTTTTGATGATGACATTCATTATAAATGAGTGATGCGTTGGGGAGTATCTTCACCCGTCACTAATCCACGGCAACTAATAGCAATAGCTTTAATAATTTTGCTCATTAATTTATAATCCAAAGTTGATGCTTCATCTGCAGGAGAATGATAATACATATCTGTTGGCGCTGTTGTCATAATAGTATGTGCAGGAATGCCCAATTTTGCAAACGGATAATTATCTGACCTCATAAAAAGGTTTTCTTTCGGAAAATCATCCTGCTGAATAAACCGCCGACTATACATTTTACGATTTTCTTCATATAACCGCTTATTAAGTATCTCATACAGATCCGTCAATTCCGAACCTGTCATATAGGGTTTTCCATTATTAAAAGCATTTCTCCCAATCATTTCAATATTTACTACCGCTTTAACAAGAGATGGTTCTGTCAATGAAGCAAAATATCCCGACCCCAGATCGCCTAACTCTTCACCCGCAAAAGCTACAAATATTATTGTTCGTTCGATATTTTCTTGTTTTGCAAAAAATTTTGCAAGGCTGATTATAGCGCAAACACCGGACGCATCATCATTAGCTCCATTATAAATAGTATCTCCATTTCTTATATTTAATTTTCCACCGGCAAAAGGCGCTGGATTAGTGCTCTTAGTTCCAATATGATCATAATGCGCAGAAAAAATTATTACTTCATTTGGCAAAGATTTTCCCTGTATAGCGCCGACCACATTTCCCCAACGGGATGTCACAGGCATAAAAAAACCATCATTGCCTGCAACCGGTTTCAATCCTGCTTGCTTGAATTCCTGTTCAATAAAAAGCGCCGCTTTATTACAACCATCACTGCCGGTAAATCTTCCTTGCAAACTATCAGCGGAAAGAAAATCAACAATAGCTCTCAATGAATCGGGATGAAATACAGAATCCTGAAAAGAAGATTGAGCATTCAGGTCACTGAATAAAAAATATAAACAGAAATGAACAAAAAATATTCTTTTATTCATTAAATAATCCCTTTGACTTGTTCGATTACTTGCTTCAGATTACTTACATCGGAACCACCGGCAGTAGCAAAATTCTTTTGCCCGCCGCCGCCGCCTTTGATAACAGGAGCAATTTGTTCTTTGATGATCTTTCCCGCATCTAATTTTTTTGCAGCTACTATATTATCAGCAATGCTTACAACCACATGAGGCTTGCCGTCAATATTGGCGCATAAAACAACCACTGCATTTTTGATATGATTCTTCAGATCGAAGCACAATTTTTTCAATGACTCCGGCGATGATACTTCAACAATATCGCCGATAAAATTCACCTCGTTGATCAATTCATCTTTTTGGATCAGTTCATTTCGTATTGCAACAAGCTGGCGGGCTTCAAGGTTTTCAATATGTTTCTTTAATACTGAATTTTCTTCTGAAAGATTTTCTACAGATTTCAGAATGTCTTTCGGGTTTTTTAATGAATCACGAATCACCCTAATTAAATCGAATTGCTCATTTACGTAGTCTTCAGCCTTTTTACCGCTTACAGCTTCAATTCTTCTTACGCCTGCGGCAACGGCTGTTTCATGTTTGATTTTAAAAAGTCCTAATTCACCGGTAGCGCCGGCATGAGTGCCGCCGCATAATTCAATCGAATAGGTTGGATCAATAATTACCACACGAACAATATCTCCATATTTTTCTCCGAACAAAGCCATTGCTCCTATTTTGACAGCTTCGTCCTTTGGCATCTCTTTAATAACAACGGGAATATTTTCACGAATTTTTTCATTCACTAATGCTTCCACTTTTGCAAGTTCTTCATCAGTCATTTTTGCAAAATGAGAAAAATCAAATCGCAGGTGTTCTTCATTGACCAGTGAACCTTTCTGTGCCACATGAATTCCCAATACCTTTCTTAATGCAGCATGTAATAAATGCGTGGCGGAATGATGCAGCATAATATTTTTTCTTCGCAGGGCATCCACTTTTGCAGTTACCGTTCCCGGTATATCAGCAGGCAGCTTGTCAGCATAATGAACAATGAGGTTGTTTTCTTTTTTTGTATCGGTAATATTTATCTTATCGTTATTAATTATTAATTCCCCTGTATCGCCAACCTGCCCGCCGCTTTCTGCATAAAAAGGCGTTGCTTCCAACACTAATTGAAAAGATTCTTTTCCTTTAGCTTTTATTTTCCGGTATTTAATTATTCTCGTTTCAATTTCCAATACATCATAACCGACAAATTCATTCAAAGCAAAATCATCTAATACAATCCAATCGCTAGCATCAATAGAAGTAGCGGCACGGCCGCGGGATTTTTGTTTCTGCATTTCTGCATTGAAGCCATTCTCGTCTACTTTCAGATTATTCTCGAAGGCAATAAGTTGTGTAAGATCAAATGGGAATCCATAGCGGTCGTAAAGAATAAAGCAGATTTTACCAGAAAGTACATTCATATTATACGTTGAATTCCCTTTCAGAATCTCAGTTTCTCCGATGCCTTTTAATAATTCTTCCAATTCGCCAGTCAAATTAGACCAATTGCTCTTCTGCGCATTAATAATATCATTCAATAGGTCAAGGCCTTTAGCAATCGTTCTCAAAAATGCTTCTTCTTCTTCATGAATCACTTTGCTTACAAAATCTTTTTGCTTACTTAATTCAGGAAAGACAGTTTCAAACTGTTTGGCCAAACCATCCAGCAGTTGATGCAGTAATGGTTTTTTATAATCTAAGTAAGAATAATAATACCTAACAGCACGACGA
>DASZXQ010000111.1:0-42291 GCA_035545755.1 Chitinophagaceae bacterium
CTGGGGTGACACATTGATCAAGGTATAATCACCGAAGGTCATTCCGAAATTGCCACCGATAAATAATTTGCTTTTGTCAAATCCTTTTTTCTTTCCGATTTTATCCTCCTCCTGTGCATGAGAAAATTTACCGATAGCGGCCACTAATAACACAAGGAACAACAACTTTTTCATAAAATGGTCTTTTCAAAAATTTCAAGCGTCGAAAATCTTTCCTGCATTCAGGATATTATTGGGATCAAATATTTTTTTTATCTCTTTCATCAATCGCAACTGGGTCTCATTAAAAACAATATTCATGAATTCTTTTTGCACCAACCCGATTCCGTGTTCGCCACTCAGTGTACCGCCCAGCTTTTTTACCAATGCAAATATCTCTTTTATCCCATCTTTTAACGAACCATTCCATTGTTCATCTGTTAAATTGCCCTTAATAATATTCACATGAAGGTTCCCATCACCGGCATGTCCATAACATACAGAATGAAAACCATATTTTCTTCCTATATCTTTCACGCCTTTGAGCAAAACGGGTAATTCTGCCCTTGGCACCACTGTATCTTCTTCTTTATAAACCGAATTGGCTTTTACTGCTTCAGCTACTCTCCGGCGCAGTTTCCATAGTTCAGCTTTTTGCTGGGCATTATCAGCAAATAAAATTTCGCCACATTCAAATTCTTCAACGATCATGGCAATGCCTTCCATTTCCTGCGCCAGCACATCCGGGTTATTACCGTCCACTTCTATCAATAAATGCGCCTGCACATGGTCTTCAATTTTTATCGTACTGCTCTCTACAAATTTTGTGACCCAATCCAGCGCATCTCTTTCCATAAATTCCAATGCGCTGGGAGTATATCCTGCACGAAAGATGGCGCCAACCGCTGCACAGGCATTTTCTGCCGAATTGAATGGGACCAACATCAGCAAGTCATGTTTCGGTAATGGAATAAGTTTTAAGACGATCTTAGTGACCACGCCCAATGTGCCTTCGCTGCCAACAACCAATTGCGTCAGATTATAACCGGTCGCATTTTTCAGCACATTTGCTCCTGTCCAGATGATCTCGCCGTTGGGCAATACTATTTCAAGGTTCAGCACATAATCTTTTACCACTCCATACTTCACGGCTTTGGGTCCGCCGCTGTTTTCAGAAATATTTCCTCCAATAAAACAGGAGCCGCGGCTGCTGGGATCGGGAGGATAAAACAATTTTTTTTCTTTCACCGCATTTTGCAATACTTCAGTGATGACGCCCGGTTCAGTAGTTACCTGCAGGTTTCTTTCATCAATTTCCAGAATAGAATTCATTCTTTCGGTAGATAACAAAACTCCGCCAAGATGGGGTAACGCACCACCACTCAACCCTGTTCCGGCACCACGGGGTGTCACAGGGATTTTTTCTTTATTACAAATTTTTAAAATAACGCTGATCTCTTCTGCAGTTCGAGGTTTGACCACCACTTCCGGAAAATAATGCAGATCTTCTGTTTCATCATGGGAGTAGTTATTCAGTGACTCTTCATCTAAAAGAACGAATTGCTCTCCTACAATTTTTTTAAAAGCTTCAATATGATGAGTAGTGAGAATTGTATGGGCAACCATTTCCATCGCTTTTTTATTTTTATTGATGTGCCCTGTAAAAATCGGAATAATCAGGAACATCCTGACCTTAAATCCTGAAAAAAATTATCAATTGAAACTGCGGAAAGAAGGACACATCGACTGGTGCTTGTTACCAAGATATTTGTCAACAACTCCCTGCTTAATCAGCGAGAACTCAAAAGCACCCCGGGTATTATCATAATTTTTTAAAGTAGAAATTGTTGCGTCATAGGTAAATGTGAACGTAAGGTCTTTATATCCCAATCCGATCAGGGGAATTATGGCATCGCCGGAACGATAATACAATCCGCCTATCAAAACATTATCGCCATCACCGGAAATATTATAATGAGCATTCATCCCCAATACCAGTTCAGACGATTTAGCCTGGATAGTATAATAAGCATTGGGATTGATGATCCATTGGCTGTTTACCATGAAACTTCCGTTCAAAAATCCAACATATCGCACCGGGATGCGGTTATCAATACCGGGTTGTGGATTGAAGAAAGATTCCCTCGGCCGGTTGACATGCATCGCAGAAAAACCGGCATTCATGTAAGTTTTTTCATTGGGAAAATATGCATAGTTCATACCTGTTTGTATATCCAGGTAACTGATATTATTTGAGGCAAGCACTACGCTGGTGGGCAAATGGCTATCAAAAAAATGGCCATCAAACTGATCCGGAAATTTCAAATTGGTAACGTTGATTTGTTTGTTGGCCCACCCAACGTTAAAACCCAGACTTAATAAACTTCCCAAATTGATCATCTGATGATAAGCTACAGAACCATACACCCGGGTTGTAGTAAGTTCTCCACTACCGGCTACATCGTGGAGAATGACCCCACCCAATCCCATCCACCCGGTATTATCCCTATTTTGCAATACTTGGGCGTCACCGAAAGCACTCATCGTTTTATAGGGTACCGACATAACGGAAGACCACTGATTGCGGTAATTAATTCCTAATCGGTAATCACCATCGGGTATGAAACCGGTATTTGCAGGATTAGTAAGTAAAGGAGAATTAAAAAATTGAGAGAAATGCAAATCTTGTGATAGGGCATAAGTTCCAAAAAGCTGAACAGCAATACAAAAACTTATTATGGTAGTTATTTTTTTCATGCGCACATTATCTGATTAACGTTATATCGCCTTTTCTACTTGTTTTAGTTCCGTCAAAAAACTCTACATCCAACGTATATGCATATACATCCATTGGCTGTAATACTCCTTTATATTTTCCATCCCAACCAACTAACTTGTCTTCTGTTTCAAATACCTTTTGCCCCCAACGATTCCAGATCGTAAATTTCATTTTGGAAATACCGAATCCACGCACCATTATTTTACTGTTGATGTCACCGCTTTGAGGAGTAAATGCATTAGGAACATCAACTAATGTAATAATGATCGCCTGAACTTGCTGGCAACTCGTATCTGCACAACCTGCCGCATTATAAGCGATCAAACATGCATTGAAAGTGCCTGTTGCATTATATTGATGCTGGATCTGGCTTCGTGAAGATGTCAATAATGAATCCCCATCACCAAAGAGCCATTTAAATGTTACAGCATCCGGTGAAGAGAGATTATCAAAGGAAGTTGGTGTATTTTCTACCGGAGGAACCGGTGATGCAGTAAAACTGGAAACGGGGTTATTAAAGACGGTAATGGTATACCTGGTTGTATCTGTGAGGTTACAGGTATTTGGATCATTTGCAATGAGTGTAATGGTATAAGTACCGGCTGTGGCATACAAATGAGTCGGGTTTATATCATTTGAACCGGTGCCATCGCCGAAATCCCAAATAAATGTTTGCCCGGCAATTGAAGTATTATTAAAAACAGCATTATAAGGAGCACAACCAGTAGGTGGCGTTTCAAATTGTGCTTTTACCAAGGCAGCTACACGCAATTGAATTGTTATTGAATCCGGCGAATTACAATAAGTAGTGTCAGTAAGGATTAGTTTTACATTATAGGTTCCCGGGCTTGAATAATTATGTGTTACACTATTAGTGCCGGCAATAACCTGTGGGGAGCCGTCACCAAAATCCCAAATAAAAGACTGCGCATTAAAAGGATATGTAGGCGGCGCCGTAGATAAATTATTAAATTGGTATTTGAATGAATCACATGGATTCAACTTAACAGGATTGAAATTAAGATTAGCCTGAACATCACCGACACGAATATGCACATAAGAAGTATCCCTCACATTACAGGTTGCCGGGTCGATAGCAATCAACATGGCTAAATAAGTACCAATATTACTATAGGTATGAGAAGTGCTTGGTGTAGTAGTGGTCACCGCAGGAGAACCATCGCCAAAATGCCATTCGTATGATTGTGCGATCGCAATTGTATCTGTAAAATTCACGGTCAGCGGCACACATCCTGCAGAATCTCTTGGCACTCCATTAATGATAGATTCAAGACCGGCACGTACACCTGAAAAATTAAAAGCAATTTTAAGCATTGTAAGATTACAACCGGGGGATGGATTAGTAGTGGCCCAGGCTCCCGGTGTTGTTGGATAAGGAGGGGTTGGAGTAAATTCTTTACAATTGCCGCAAATTGCCTGGTAAATCACACCGTTTTTATCAAACCTGCTGGTACCGCCATCCACATGATCCGTACCGCCGGCACCAACTTCACTTCCATTATTTTCACCGAAAAAGCTCCCAAAGAGTATTCCTGCTGCATCCTTTTTTAACACAAAAAAATAAAAATCTTTCCCGTCTGTGGTGCTCTTGAATGCATCCGGCGTGACTGGCATAGAATTATCAGTGCCCCCGGCAAGATAGGTACTTGTAAAGGCACTTTTACCGCCCCAACCTGATACGTACACATTTTCACAACGATCAACCAGAAAAGCTACCGGGGAAATATTAGGTACCGACGAAGCCGATCCGAAAACTGTAGAATATACATAGTCTGAAAGATCGGGTTGCAGTTTTGCAATGAACTGTTTGGCACCTGCATTACTATAAGGAGCATTTTTAATTGGCCAGCTACCTGTTGTTTGACCCATGATGTAAGGGAATCCATTGTTGTCAAATTTTATTCCATACACCTGATCAATACCGTTGGTTCCAACATATGTAGATTTAATCAGAGCACCGTTATTGCTTAGTATTGATACAAATCCATCTATTACTCCATTGTTAGTTGAACTGATAACTCCGTTGGCCGGCACTGCTGGAAAATCGATACTTTCTGTTCCACCGGCAACATATATGTTTCCATTTTGCGCCAGGTCAATAACATAAGCGGCATCATTACCCTTACCGCCCAAATAAGTGCTGAAGAATAATGAAGATAAATCCGGAGAAAATTTCAACACTACTCCATCCTGATTGTTATTTCCGCCTTTATTTGAAGCTTGAAAAGCATTTAAAGTTGGAAAATCATTTGATTGAGTGCAGGATGCTAAATATATGTTCCCTGCTCCGTCTAATTGCACTTCGCTTCTTCCGTCATCTCCATAATTTTGATCGAGAGAAACTGATCCTGCACGATTAGCAGAAATATTAACGCCATCATCTGCTGATCCGCCAATTCTAACAGATCCGATCAACGCATTTCCAGCAGCATTCAATTTTGTTATGACAATATCAGTTCGGCCCTTACCCAATGTACTTCCGATGGGTCCTGCCGTAGGGTAATCGCCTGAATCGGTGCGGCCAGCCATAATAAGATCTCCCTGTGCATCTACGATAAGACTGTGAGGTTGTTCATTTCCTGATCCGCCAATGTATGTGGCGTAAACTCTGTTAGATCCGTTAGGAGATAATTTAATAATCCCGATATCAACTGCATAACCGCCGGCTCCGCCTCCCTGAAAAGCAGTTTGAAATGCACCGGGAGAAACCGGGAATCCATTCCCAAAAACAATTCCTCCACCATACATGCTTCCATCAGGACCATAAGTAGCCGTGTATCCCCAATTGTCCACGCGGCTTCCGCTAAATGAACAAAAGATCAATGATGGGTCTATCACTAAAGTGGCAGCAGGGTCATAATCTTTGATATTGAACCGGACAATATTGTTTTTTATTTCATATTTACAACTGATCTCATTTCTTCCTTTGGTCGCAGTTTGATATGTATAAGGAGAAGATTCTCTCAGATCACCAACAGAAGTGCCGATCACTAATTCTTTATTCTTTACATTCAGTTTTTCTACCCCATTATATTTAAGCGCTATCTTTTTTATATCAGCACCCGGCCTTGCGATGATATCATATTTCAATGTTCCATTATCAGTATAATATCGAATGTCCACGTTGGGATAGACATTTTTCACTGTAATACCCTGGTATATGCGGCAATTACTGGCCCATTTGGATGGATCGTTACCGATAAAATAATTATTATAAGTAGCCAATGGCTTATCCGGAATGATCGCCATATCAGAAGAGGCGCCGACAAAATCAACATTATATGCATGGGAACGGAGCACTACTTTTTCATTTTCTGATGCTGACGCACGGGACAGTAGTGGCTGATGAAGTAATGTATAAATTTTAAAGAGATCGTCCCGGTTATTTTGTAAAACTGTAAAACCACTCTTGCGGATAAAAAAAGCACCGGCGCTGACATCGCCTTTAAATTGCACCTGTGGATCCCACTGCCCTTTATTTTCAACGAATTCAATAGTATTATAATTCTGTGCAATGCCCGCAACGCTCAGAACAAACAACACGCAGATAAGTAAATAACGCCTCAGGATAAAAATGCTTTTCATTAAGGTAGTCAAATTTACTGAGAAAGAAACTGAAATTCTATGTTAAGAAATAATACTCCAGATACGGTCGCCCCTTCGTTGCTGAAGAAATTGTTTTAACCGCAAATTTTCTGCCGAAACAAGATCCGGATCGCTTTTCAATAAAGATTCACTCAGCAATCTCGCGGCATCCAATAACGGTTTGTCTTTGACTATGCTGGCCAGCTTAAAGTTTAACATACCGCTCTGCCGGGTGCCTTCAATATCTCCCGGCCCTCGTAAGTCCAGGTCTTTCTCAGCAATTTCAAATCCGTTATTTGTAGATACCATTGTCTTGATTCGTTCTCTTGCCTCATTACCCAGTTGAACATTTGTCAAAAGAATGCAATAACTTTTTTCTGAACCTCTGCCAACCCTTCCCCGCAACTGGTGAAGTTGGGAAAGTCCGAATTTTTCAGCGCTTTCGATTACCATCACAGATGCATTCGGCACATCCACGCCCACTTCTATCACTGTTGTAGAGACCATGATCTGCGTATCGCCTTTTACAAACCGCTGCATATTGATCTCTTTTTGCTGCGATGGTTGGCGGCCGTGAACCATGCTGATCCAATATTTAGGCTCGGGAAAATAGGCTTTCACATTCTCATATCCTTTCATCAGATTCTCATAATCCAACTTTTCGCTTTCTTCTATCAAAGGGAAAATGATATAAGCTTGTCTCCCTTTATCGATCTCCGTACGGAGAAAATTCATAACACTGTTTCGATGAGTTTCATAACGATGAACCGTAATGACCGGTTGCCTTCCGGGAGGCAGTTCGTCGATCACGCTGTAATCCAGATCGCCATACGCCGTCATTGCCAATGTGCGTGGAATTGGTGTTGCGGTCATCACAAGTATATGCGGAAATGGTTCTGCCTTTTCCCAAAGCTTTGCTCTTTGTTCCACCCCAAACCGATGCTGTTCGTCGATAATCACCAAACCAAGATTTTTAAATTGTACGGCTTCTTCAATCACGGCATGTGTTCCGATCAGGATGTTCAAAGATCCGTCCAATAATTCCTGTAAAATCTTTTTTCGTTGAGCAGTTTTTACAGAACCAGTAAGCAGTTGAACAGAGACTGGAAGCCGTTCCAGCAATTTTGAAATAGTATTGAAATGCTGTTGCGCCAGTATCTCCGTTGGCGCCATCAGGCAACTTTGATATCCATTATCAATAGCAAGCAACATGCTCATTACCGCTACAATTGTTTTACCGCTGCCCACATCGCCCTGCAACAAACGATTCATTTGCCTTCCTTTCGCAGTATCACCACGAATTTCTTTGATTACTCTTTTCTGAGCTCCTGTTAATTCGAAAGGAAGATATTTTTTAAAGAAAGTATTGAAGAGTTCTCCCACCTTATCAAATACAACTCCTTTGGAGAAACGATGCCGTTGCGACTTTAATAAATTCATCCGCAGTTGTGCTATGAACAACTCTTCAAATTTCAATCGCTGCACGGCTTGTTCATATGCAGTAACTGTAGGTGGAAAATGAATATTTCGAAATGCCTGAAAACGATTTATCAATTTTAGTTGAGTAAGAATGTTATCGGGCAAATTTTCCGGTAGGTCTTTTTCATGCAATGATTGTATGAGTACCTGTGTCAACTTCCCAATCTGCCTTCCGCCCAATCCTTTTGCTTTTAATTTTTCTGTAGTAGGATAAATAGGTTCCAGATAGCTTTTACCTTCCTGTTTGGCTTCTGTCAGCAATTCAATTTCCGGATGAACGATCTGGGGTCTGCCCTGGAAAAAAGTAACCCTTCCGTACACAAGATAGGAAGCACCGATCTTCAATGTTTTTTGTATCCAGTTCAATCCCTGGAACCATGTCAACTCCAGGAACCCCGATTGATCTTTCAATTGTCCTACTGCTCTTTTGTTATTTTTATAACCTACCACTTCAAAAGATACGAGAACGCCGGCGACCTGGATGTATTCAGTTTGTGGTGTGATCTCCCGGATCAAATTCACTTTTGTTTTATCAACATGGCGGTAAGGATAATGTTCAAGCAAATCATTAAATGTAAAAATATTCAGTTCCTTTTTCAACAGATCCGCCCGCTGTGGCCCCACGCCTTTCAGGTATTCAATCGGACTGGATAATATATTCGCAATTTGACCCACTTATATTTTTTTCCAATTCAAAACAATTTTATTCAGCCATGCCTGAAGTTTCAGTACGCAAAGATTTTTGCCATAATACCGTATGCTCCCCGTTTAAAAAAACGAATAGGCCTTTGATAAGGCAGGTATTCATAAAAACAAAATAAAAAGGAATGGTAGTAATACCTGCTTTTCGTCCGGAACGAAGCAATATCCATCCTGCAAAAGCCATCAAATAAAATAATAGCTGGATAAACAAGAACAATCTATAAATGTCATTGTTTGCCATTTTGGTAATAAAAATAGTACTGATAAAAAGCAACGGCAGTAAAAAAGGGCAAAATATCCAACGCAATACACGATGCGAAAAATATTGAAATGCCAGAAGCGGATATTTGAAAAAATTCAATGCTTCTTTTAAATAGCCCAAAGATTGGTAGGCTCCTGCAGCTATCCGGATTTTTCTTTTAGCCTCTTCCTGAATTGAGGCAGAGGCTGTTTCTGTTGAATATGCTTCCGGTTCATAAGCCATCCGGTAGCCTTGAAGACATACCTGCATCGAAATAAAAAAATCGTCAGTGATGATAGTATCATTATTCAATTGAAACAAGGAAGTGCGGATGGAAAACAATTCACCCGCAGCACCAACCGTTGTATAAAAATCAGCATCCTGTTTTTTTAAAAATGATTCATACTGCCAATAAAATCCTTCGCCTGCAGCAGATGCAGGGCCTTCCCTCAAAACTCTTTTTTCGCCGGCCACACCGCCAACGGAAGGATCAATATAATGGCGCATAATTTTTATAAGGCATTGTTCATTGAGCATAGAATTGGCATCACTAAAAACCACTATTGGTGTTTGTACCTTTTGCATAGCCGTTTTTATAGCCGCCGCTTTGCCTTTTCGGCTATTATGCCGAATTAATTTGATAAAAGGATATTGTGCTACAATATCTGAAGATCCATCTGTTGAGCCATCATCTACAAAGATTACCTGAAGTTGTTCTTTCGGGTAGTCGATCGCCAATGTGTTCTCAATCCTTTTTTTCAGGATGGCTGCTTCATTATGTATCGCAACAATTAAAGTGACGGGAAGTATTTCCCCATCGCTTTTATTAAAATGTTTTTTAAAAAAAATTGGCCTGGCACTATTGAACAGCAAAAGGAGTGCGCCATAGCCGACATAACAATAGAATAGTAAAGACAAACAGATCCAGAAAATAATTGTTGCCATAGATGTCATTCCACAATTGCGAAAATTACGGCTTTATCACCGTAAATATCCGAACGTCATGGTCAAAATTCGTTTTATTTAAGCTGAATTAAAGCACAATTGATTTATTGCACAAGAACCACCCTATTGCCTTTTCTGAAAATTTCTAATAGTTTTATATTAATCATCCATACCATAAAACCAGAAGTTGATGAAAAACCTTTTCCACCTGTTGCAGATCAATTGGAATATTCATGACTATAAGTTTGCGTTACTTGGTTTTTTAACTGCATTCACGATCACCCTGCTGACAATACCTCCTGCTATCGCTTTATTTAAAAAATTCGGAGTGTATGATTTGCCGGAAGCACGAAAAGTTCATACTGTACCGATCCCGACGTTGGGCGGCATTTCTATCATTGCAGGATTGATAATTGCGTTACTACTCTGGTTCCCTTTTGAAAATGACCCGGAACAGATCTGCTTTTTCTTTACACTTGTTGTACTGACAGTATTAGGTATCATGGATGATCTGAGGGATCTTTCGGCTAAATATAAATTTATAATTCAAATAGCTCTTGCTTCGATGATAGCCGTTTCAGGAATTCGTGTCACCAACTTTCAAGGGTTATTCGGATTATACCAGTTACCTCTTTATGTACAATATTCATTCACTGTTCTTGCAATAGTTGGGATCACTAATGCATTTAATCTCATTGATGGTATCGATGGACTGGCCGGCAGTTTAGGTTTCATGAGTTTGATCACCTTAGGAATTTTTCTCGGATTAGATCATAATACCAATTCAGCGTTGATCGCTTTTGCACTGGCCGGTGGCATTCTTGCATTTTTATTTTTCAATTATAACCCGGCAAAGATCTTTATGGGAGATACTGGTTCTTTAGTGCTTGGATTTTCCATTGCCATTCTTTGTATCCGTCTCATACAAAGCAACGGCAATTCGGTACAACCCACATTGGCACATGCTCCTTTATTTTCATTGGGAATTGTTTTGATCCCTGTCTTCGACACATTAAGGGTATTTACTTTAAGGATCTGGAGAGGCAGATCACCGTTTGCTGCCGATAAAACACATATTCATCATTTACTGATACAAGCAGGATTCAGTCATGTTTATACCACAAGGCTGATCTGTTTTATTCATGGTTTTGTATTGCTGGAAGTATTCTGGATGCAGGGACTAAAGCAGGAACTGGTGCTTGCCCTACTGCTAACTTTCATGATCGTAGTAACACTGATCTTTAAAAATCTATCAGCAATCAATATGGGAAAGAAATCTTTTTTTCTGTCGTTTTTTAAATTATTGTCCGGCTCACTTCCGGATAAGGAATAGCCATTTTGATAAACCTGTAAAAGGTTCCAGTTACAACTCATTTATCAAAAAGTAACAGCCACTCCTGATTTTATTTCATCGTTGGGATTGGCGATTACCTTTTCTCCCGGTTTCGCTGAACCAAATATTTCAATAGTATTGCCGCTTTGATTTCCTGTTTGCACATCCACCTGAACCGTTTTATTATCACGTATCACTATTACATATTTTCTTTCCGTCGATGTCACTACCGCTGATTTCGGTACATTTAAAGCATCAGGATTGCCCTGCGGGTGCAATTCGACATCTGCATACATGCCGGGAGTTAACATGCCATCTTTATTCTGTACATCAATTTCTATCCTTTCAGAACGATATTGAACATTCATATTATCTGATTTCCTGCTGATAGTCCCGGCCATTTTTTTCCCGGGAAAAGCATCTACGTAAAATGAAACCGAATCCTTGTCTTTCAAAGTTGGAGCAATATCTTCTGGTACATCCACCTGCAACCGCAAATGTGACATCTGTTTTAATTCGAGCATCGGTTTATCTTTTTCAGCAGCACTAACCAACGCACCGGGATTCACATTCCGCTCTGTGATCACACCGGAAAAAGGAGCAGTGACTTTTAAATATGCCAGCATGGTTTGCTGCATCTGCCAGTTGGCTTTTTCGGCATTGCACAAAGCACTGTCGGCATCCGCTTTCGCTTTGATAGCAGAAATATCCAATGGTGAAATAGCCCCGGCTGTTCGGGAAGCCTCCAGTAACCGCTGATATTTTTCTTTATCAATAGAAAAATCTGCTTTTGCTCTTTCAAATCTTTCCCTGGCTTGTGAAGATGCCTGTTCCAACTCCGGATCTTCAAGTGTCATCAACAGATCACCGGCTGATACTTTGGAACCAATATCCACCAACACTGTTTTTACATAGCCATTTACTTTGGGGAAAATGCTCACTTCTTCATACGCAGCTAACTGTGCCGGTAATTTCACCGTTGTCGCCACCCCTCCCTTTTCAATCGTGGCAAATTGAAATTGCGGAGGCGGATCCTTCTTTTCGTTTTTAACCGATGCTCCTTTATTTTCGGAGCAAGAAACCAATGCTACAAGTGATACAATAAAAATGAGGCTGTATTTCATGATATATAATTTATTCGTTTGGGTTTTCTGGTAATAATGAAACAGATCTGACCGATGCTTTTTGTTGCATCCAGCTATAAACAAGTGGTACTATGAAAAGCGCTGCAAAAGTTGAAAATGCCAATCCACCGATCACAGCTCTTGCTAATGGCGCTGTCTGATCTCCCGACTCACCGATGCCGCTTGCCATTGGTATCATGCCGGCGATCATGGCAAGGCTGGTCATCAAAATTGGTCGCAACCGGATAGAAGCACTAACCTTCGAAGCGTCTTGTGCTGTTTGGTATTGCGGCCTTATGATCTCAGCATTGGTTACGATCAGGATTGAATTGGCCACCGATACCCCGATCGCCATGATGATACCCATATATGATTGCAGGTTTAATGTCGAACCCGTTAGTAACAGCATTAATAATGCTCCTAATAAAACTGCCGGAGTAGTGGACAAAACTGCCAACGATAATTTGAATGATTGATAATTGGCAGCCAGTAGCAATAAAATAATAATAAGCGCCGCCAACAATCCCGTTTGCAAACTTGAAAAAGTTGCCGTCAATAAATCAGACATGCCTCTCACTTCCATTTTCAATCCTGCGGGCAAAGCCCCGATCTCATTGATAGCAGTTTGTACTTCATGAGTAGCAGATGCCAGATCTTTATTATGAATGTTAGCGCTGACGGTCAGGAAACGTCTTGGCCCCGAACGGTCATATTCTCCCTGTATCGTATCAATGGAGAAACTGGCGACTTCTCCCAACACAGGCCGATTAGAATTTTTTACAAGCGGAATAGATTTGAGTTGATTCATTTCATTCATGATATATTCCGGTACCTGCACCTGCACCTGATATGTATATGCAACATTTTCATCCAGCCACTGATTTTTTTCTGTAAACCGGCTGGAGGATGTAGCGTCTGTGAGTGAACGAACTACTTCGGGCAGATCCAATCCCATCTGCGCAATTTTAAGCCGATCTAATTTTATACTGATCGATGGAACTTTTAATGGTTGTTTAATTTGCACATCACGCAGATAAGGAATAGTTTTTAGTTTTTCCAATAATTTGTTGGAATATGTTGCGATATCGTTGATGTTTTTCCCGGCTACACGAACTTCAATTGGTGTGGAAGCTCCCTGGCTCATGATCTTTTCTGTAAGCTCAATCGGTTCAAAACTGAGCCGCACCTCCGGCATTTCTTTTTTTATCTTGGCTCTTAGCGCTTCTTTCAATGATTCCAGGTTTGTGTGATACTTCGGATCTAAACTTACCTGTATCACCGCTTCGTTAGTGCCTGTATTAAAAACATAAAGATTACTGGTGCCATAACTACTGGGAACAAGTCCGACATAAGCTGAACTGACTGCAACATGATTATTCACAGTAGAATCAATAATAGCGAGGGTTCTTTTCAATGCATCTTCGGTTCGTTCAAGTCGTGTGCCGTCCGGTTCCCGGATGCGTAATTGAAACTGCCCCGAGTTGATCCTTGGAAGCATGTCTTTCCCGATAAAACTGAAACAAAAAACAGAAGCAATGAGTGTGATTAATAAATACAGAATTGTCCATTGCTTCTTTTTTGCAAGCATTTTTTCCAATCGTATTGCAAAAGCAGCTTTCACCCTGTGGAAATAGTTATTCTTTGATGTGGGGGATACTTGTTGTTCTTCAGTAATAGCTGCGACTTCGCCGGATGCAGTCTTCTTTTTTTGCAACATCCAGTTAGAAAGCACCGGCACCAGTGTCTGCGCTGCGAAATAAGAAATGATCATGGTGAAACCCACTGATAAGGATAATGGCAGAAACATTGCTTTGGGAATTCCATTCATTACGAATGATGGCGCAAATACAGCGAGAATACAAAGCAGGATCAACAGCAAGGGGAATGAGATTTCCTTACAGGCATCATAAATTGCTTCCTTCAAACTCTTTCCCATTTCCAAATGCTGATGAATGTTTTCAATGGTAATGGTGGATTGATAAATCAATATCCCGATGGCAAGAGAGAGACCGCTTAAGGTCATCAGGTTGATCGTTTGCCCGGCTAATTGAAGAAATAAAACCGAACTCACCACTGAAATAGGAACGGTAGCCACAACTACCGCACAACTTCGCCAGTTTCTTAAAAACAAAAGAATGATCAATCCCGTGAACAATGCGCCGAACATGCCCTGCACCAAAACGCTTTTTACCACATTCACCACAAAAGCGGATTGATCGAATTCATAAGAAATATTTACATCATCCGGCAAAAGGCTTTTCATTTCCGGCAATTTCTTTTTCAAACCGTTTACTACATCCAAAGTGGAAGCATCGGCTGTTTTTACAACGGGTATGTAAACAGATCTTTTGCCATTAATTAGGGCATAGTCAACAGTAATATCTGCTGCATCTTCAACCTTGGCAACATCTTTAATGAAAATAGTGGAGAGTCCATTGGTCACAATAGGGATTTGATTAAAATATTCTACCGTTTTTTCCAATGAATTATTGGTTGCGATATACATGACATTTCCCACACGGACATTTCCGGAAGGGGTCATGATATTGTTTTTTGCAACGGCCTGCACCACTTCATCCGGAGTAACGTTATAACTGCGCAGCTTCTGCGGATCAATATTAATGACTACAGAGCGGCTATTGGCACCAAAGGGTGGCGGCGCTGATAGGCCTGGTACAGTGGAAAACAACGGCCTGATACGGGTAGTCACCAGGTCATAAATATCCTTTAACGATCTGGTTTTACTGCTGAATACTAACTCTCCCACTGGTAATGAAGAGGCATCAAAACGGATGACCTGCGGAGGCAATGCACCCGGAGGGAAAAATTTCATGGCCCGGTTTACCTGTAATGCGACCTGTGCCGATGCTTCTGTCATATCTGTACTTTCATAAAAAGAAAGTTTCAGCAAAGTGAGTCCTTGTATATTTTTACTTTCCACAGATTTTACGCCGGTGATATACAAAAACTGATCCTGCAAACGAGTGGCAAAAAAGCCTTCCATTTGCTGCGGAGACATTCCTCCGTAAGGTTCGATCACATAAATAGTAGGCAAATTCAATTTTGGAAAAATATCAACAGGAATGGTAGCAATAGATATGCAGGAAAATATGATCAGCCCGATAAACAGAACTATGATAGTGACAGGTCTTTTAAAAGCAAAATAAAGCATCCTTATCTCGATTTACTTGGAGGTAATAAAGACATATCCTCAAATGAGGATTTTTCTCTGGCCAATGAATAGATCAGGGGAACAATAAATAATGCAGCCACCATTGATGCAGCAAGTCCCCCGATGACAGCTCTGCCCAACGGAGCAGTTTGATCACCTGCCTCACCTAAACCAGTTGCCATCGGTATCATTCCGGCGATCATGGCAAAGCTGGTCATCAGGATTGGACGCAACCGGATTGACGCACTTATTTTCGCTGCTTTCAGCGCATCACGATATTCCATTCGCAATTCTTCTGCATTCGTTACAATTAAAATAGCATTTGCTACCGACACTCCGGTTGCCATTATAATTCCCATGTATGATTGGAGGTTTAATGTCGATCCCGTGGCCAATAAAAACAATAACGAACCCAGCAATACTGCAGGCACTGTCGATAAAACGATCAGTGAAAGTTTAAACGATTGATAATTGGCAGCAAGCAATAATAGAATGATGATTATAGCAGCTAATAAACCCATTTGTAAACTTGAAAAAGTTTCAGTCAACAGATCCGACATGCCTTTCACTTCTATTTTCAACCCTGGTGGCAATTCGCCAAGATGATTAATTGCTTTTTGCACTTCAGAAGTAGCAGATGCCAGGTCTTTTTTATAGATATTTGCCCCGACAGTCAAAAAACGTCTTGGCCCTGAACGATCATATTCTCCCGGGATCGTATCAATAGAGAAAGTCGCAACATCACTTAAGATCGGCCGGGCCGAACCTTTTACAAGAGGTATTGACTGGATCTGGGTGATGTCATTCATGATGTATTCAGGAACCTGTACCTGTACCTGGTATGTATACGCAACATTTTCATCCAGCCATTGATTTTTTTCTGTAAACCGGCTGGAGGATGTAGCATCGGTGAGTGAACGAACTACTTCAGGCAAATTCAATCCCATTTGAGCAATCTTAAGCCGATCTAATTTTATACTGATTGATGGGACTTTTAATGGCTGCTGAATTTGTACGTCACGTAAATATGAAACAGTCTTGAGTTGATTAACCAACCTATTGGCATAATCTTCTATCACAGTCATATTTTTTCCGGCAATGCGTACTTCAATAGGCGTGGAAGCTCCCTGGCTCATGATCTTCTCTGTCAGCTCCAGCGGTTCAAAACTTAAACGCATTTCAGGAAATTGTTTTTGAATATTGGCTCTTAGTTTATCTTTCAGATCATCAAGGTTTACTTTATAATCTTCATCCAAACTCACCTGGATAACGGCTTCATGTGTACCGCTGTTAAATACATAAAGGTTGCTGGTTCCGTAGCTGCTGGGAACCAGGCCTATATAAGAAGAATTAATAGATACATGATGATCAACAGTGGAATCAATTATGTTCAATACCTTATGCGTTACATCTTCGGTTCGTTCCAGCCTGGTGCCATCTGGTTCACGTATGCGCAATTGAAACTGACCGGAATTGATCCGCGGGAGCATATCTTTCCCGATATAAAAAAAGCAAAATCCGGTAGCAGCGATAGTTGCTAAAAAATATAGAGTCACCCAAATTTTTCTTTTGGGAAATATTGCTTCCAACCTTCGCAGGAAAGCCAATTTTATTCTCTCAAAAAAATCATTCTTTTCCGGATGGGCCAATTCATTTCTCAGATGCGCTTTCACTTCTTCTACCTCCTGATCATCTAATGCTTCACCGGCATGGGCATGCTTTTTTCCATGTTTGTATCGGAATAATTCTGCGTTCAATATCCAGTTGGATAAAACAGGTACCAGGGTCTGCGCAGCGAAATAAGAAATGATCATCGCAAAGCCAATAGATAAGGACAATGGAAGAAACATGGCTTTGGGAACTCCTTTCATCACAAAAGAAGGAGCAAATACTGCCAGGATGCAAAACAAGATCAACAGTAATGGAAATGAGATTTCTTTGCAGGCATTATAGATAGCAAGTTTTTTACTTTTTCCCATCTCAAAATGCTGGTGAATGTTTTCTATGGTCACGGTCGCCTGGTCCACTAATATTCCGATAGCAAGTGAAAGACCACTCAACGTCATCAGGTTGATGGTTTGCCCTGCCAACTTTAAAAACATCACAGCGCTGATGACAGATACAGGAATGGTAATGGCCACGATCAAGGCGCTTCGCCAATCACGAAGAAATAACAACACCATCAACCCTGTGAAAAGTGCACCTAATGCTCCTTCTGTAACCAAACTTTTTACCGCATTGATCACAAATACGGATTGATCGAATTCGTAAGAAACATTAATGTCAGCCGGTAAAAGGCTTTTCATCTCAGGCAAACGGCTTTTCAGTGTCTTAACTACATCCCAGGTAGAAGCGTCAGCAGTTTTAACCACGGGTATATACACAGAACGCTTGCCATTGATCAACGCATAGTCAACCGTCACATCTTCGCCATCTTCTACTTTACCAATATCACGAACTAATACAATAGAAGATTTATTGGTAACGATAGGAATATTGCCAAAGTCTTCCACCTTTTTCTCCAAAGAATTATTGGTGGTGATGTACATATTATTTCCAAAACGAACATCACCGGAGGGGGTCATGATATTATTTTTTGCAATAGCGCTGACCACTTCATCCGGCGATATATTGAAGCTTCGAAGTTTTTCCGGATCCACGTTGATGATCACCGAGCGGCTGTTAGCTCCGAATGGCGGTGGTGCTGAAAGTCCCGGAACCGTTGCGAACATTGGACGAATGCGGGTGGTCACAATATCATAAATATTTTTTAATGACTGTGTCTTACTGCTGAAGACCAGTTCACCCACCGGTAATGAAGAAGCATCAAAACGAATAACTTGCGGCGGCAATGCTCCCGGCGGAAAAAATTTCATGGCCCGGTTTACCTGCAATGCTACCTGAGCGGATGCCTCTGCCATATTCGTGTTTTCATAAAAAGAGAGCTTCAAAAAAGTCAGCCCCTGGATATTTTTACTTTGAATATTCTTTACACCTGTGATATATAAAAATTGATCCTGTAAACGGGTAGCAAAAAAGCCTTCCATCTGTTGCGGAGACATACCGCCGTAAGGTTCGATCACATAAATCGTTGGCAAATTGAGTTTAGGAAAGATATCAATAGGAATAGAAAAAATAGACAAAATAGCAAACAGCAATATGCCAAGGAACAATACAATTGTTGTGATAGGCCGTCTCAGTGCAAAATCAACCATGTGTTTATTTTATTGACTGAATAAAAAAATCAAGAGTACCTGTAGCAGTCGCTTTGTCGAGCCTTGCCAGGTACCAATCACTCAATGTTTCTATATAATCTGTTTGTGAACGATACAATACAAAAGAAGCGTTGGTCAGATCGATCAGGTTGATCAGCCCTGCTTTGTATTGTGCGATCTTTTGATCGTACACATCTGCAGCAGATTTTAATTGAACTGGCAGTTCTTTTAAATTATTTGCTGCAGTCTGCAATGCATTATCCGCCTGCAATGAAGCATTATTCAATGACATCTCTTCCTGCTGCAATGCATAATTAATGGCTTGTGTTTGATACCGGCTGATCGCCAACTTATCTCTTTTGTGCACACCGTTGAACAGATCATAAGTGACTGCGATACCTGTCATATAATTATAGCGCTGGTAGCCCCATCCCGACGGTAACGATTTGTATTGATCATTGTACTGAATACTTGAACCTCTTGCCCAAACGCTTCCAGCAAGAAAAATTTTAGGTAAATAACTTTTACTGATCAGTTTTTCATTGGAAATAAAAAACTGTTTTTGCTTCTGATAAAAATCTATCAGCGGATGATGAAGCGTATCAAGGGGAATGGTGTTTGGATGCTGATAGTCGTTGAAAGAATGTAAGGCGGCAGTATCAATGAAAATTTGATCAGCGCTGATCCCACTCCAGTAAGCGAGCTGCTGTTTCAGTGTATTCAGATGACCCGCTGTCTGGTTGTAGGTGATTATTGCTTTTGATAATTCAGCTTGCGTTAATGATGTATCAGAACCCGGCCTGATGCCACTTACTGCCAGGGCTTTTATGACTGAATAAATGTCCTCATAGCGCCTGACGTTCTGGCTATCTGCCTTGAGTTGATATACATTTTTCAATAAATTAAAATACAAACGGCTCACTTCCGTTTTCATGTCATACAGCAGCCGCTGCAGATCTGCCTGCTGTACATTCACTCCGGCAATAGCATTATTACGTACAGCCGATTTCAACCCAAAATCAGCCAATTCATACTGGCTGAACAATACTCCGAAATTTCCTGCTGCTGCCTGGTAATTATTTTCACCTCGCACTCCTGCCGAAACAGAAAGATTCGTCCCTATCGGCAAATACGCTCCGGCTATGGAATTATCAGAACCAATATTGAGCTGGTCATTAAATTTCAATTGAGGCAGGAATGAATGTTTGGCGTCAATAACAGCAGCTTTATAGCTGTTGATAACTGCGTTCTGCTCCATAAATGCCGGCAGATAATGAGTCGCCGAATCAATGAGCTCTTGCAGCGAATATAATTTTGACTGGGCTGAAACAACAGCAAATGGAAATAATAATAGTATTAAGAATACTGCATATTTCCTTTTACGGAAAACATACATAGTTTATAAAAAAAATTGATTGAAAAATGTTGTTTAACAAAAGCAGTTAAATAACAGGCGGGGCACGCAACGGACCGGACAGCAGGAAAATATCCAGTTGGGGTTTACGGGAGTAAATGCTGTTATAGGCCTGATCAGCATAGCCGGTAAAGATCTCAGGAAGGATGTTGTTGCACCTTGAAGCAAAAGAGGGTTGAAATCTTTTATTCAAACGGCAATTAATTTTTTGGAGCGTGTTGGCTGCACCGGATTGGGAAAAAACCGGGTGAGAAGCGTTTCTGGTTACAACAGTTGCTCCTGACGGAAAAGGCTTTTGGGCTTCCAAACTATAAACCAGCTCAACAGAAAAAAACAACGCATAGAGACAGAGTACACATAAATTGCGGAGATACCATTTTATGGATGTTGGCTGCATGACGGTCGTCTAATGTTCAAAAATAAAGGATAAAGCAAAATACTGTTCTTACGAATCCTCGATACTTGTTAATTGCTGGTTAACCAAAATTTTCTTAACAGAAGAAAGGGCGAAATAGTTGCAGCTATAATCAAAAAATTCAGTAACTGATCGAAACGACAACCGTTAACCAAACAAATATGCGACCCCACCCGTTACAGTTTGCCGGAGGTCATTTACTTTTTTGTCCTGGCACATTTCTTTGAACTTGTCCCGGATTACTTTGTAGTCATTATGTAATGGACACGGATGAGAAGCTGAACATTTGCTAAGCCCCAAACCACATTCCTCAAATAGCTGTTTTCCGTCAATAGCCTCAACAATATTTATGATGGGTTGTTGCAACTGCTTTTCTGTGATATAAAATCCGCCATTAGGCCCTTTGCTGCTGCAGATCACCTCCTCTTTTACCAATGTTTGCAGCATTTTTCCCACCGTGTGTTCGCTGGCATTTATGAATTCAGCAATTTCCTTGATGCTTACTTTTTCTCCCCCTTCAAATTTTGAAGCAAGGAATACAACGGCTTTTATACCGGTTTTACAGGTCAGACTCAGCATAAATCAAATATTTAAAAACTTTCGTCCTTCTTCAGAGATCCTGTCATGTCTCCATGGTGGATCAAAGGTCAATTGAATTTTTATTTCATAATCGGGAAACGCATCAGCCAACACTTCCCTGGCTGCATCCGTGATCGACTCTCCCATCGGGCAAAACTGTGTTGTTAACGTCATGCTGCAATACAACTTTTTTACAGTTTCATCAAAATCCAACTGGTAGATCAATCCCAGATCCACCACATTCAAACCGATCTCCGGGTCAATCACATTTTGCAAAGCTGCAAGAGCAATGATGCTTCTTATGTTATCATTGGTGATCACATTCATAACAAGACCGGTTTATGAGACACTAATTTCAAAACATTCCAATTATACAACAAAGCTGTTATAAGCAATAGCACTGCTGCCGGTTTCAGAATAAAAGAAATCCGAAGCAATATGGAGCAAACAAACAGTACAAAACCCACAATAAAACTCAGGCCCATCCATTTAAATACTCCGGCGCTGAAAAGTTCTTTCGGGCTGGGCGTTTTGCGCTTTCCGGCAAGATGATGATACACTTTATTCCAAACAATAAAAGGCAGCGTTTTAAAAGTCATGCCGAGAATGATAGCCGTGATCCACCCAAAAAATAAAACAAATCCATAAGCGATGATAAGGCTGATATTTCCTGAACTTGCCAGCATCAGCAATGCTATAATGATCACAAGAAAAATGATGGGCAACAGCATCATTGCAACAGCAAGCAATGATAGTTTCATTTGCTCATCTACTTTTCTCCGTATGCGTTCTTCATAGCCAGCGTAACAGAACCGTGCAAACAAAAATATACCTGCAGCAATCAACAGGAAAGGCAGCAGAAAAAATTGCTTATTTTTTCCTTTCAAAAAAATAAATATGAACAAGATCAATCCGCCGTTGATCAATCCATAGACCCACCACAGCAAGGAGACATTATTATATTTTGATATCAGAAACATGGGGATCAAGCGAGAGCCAACGCCAATGATCAGTAATAAAAACCAGCCCGCAATGCCCATGTGGGCATGCAGTGGCAGGTAATCAATTGAATCATCCGGCAAAAAATGATATTGAAAATTATAGACCAGCAGCAGGCCAACCGATGCGGTAAGCAACAACCAAAGCGAAGCAGTAAACACAAAAATGGCGTGTACACTTTCTGTTTTACTTTTTACGATGCTGATGCCGATATTGATCAAATAACAAATGATGGCGGTGATAATGAGTTCTCCGCCACAACGGGCAGGCCAACCCATATTGAATGAATAAAATCCAAACAGCAGTAATGGAATTCCGATTGCCGCCAGGATAAATGAAGCATAAGCCAACTTATTACTAAATAAACGTCCTTCGATGAGCACCGGCACTAATTGATGAGCTGAACCCAGGATGATCATAGTTCCCCAACCTAACGCCATCATATGCGTTATGGCCAAAGTATAAGGATGAAAATAATGTTTGGTAATGTCGCCGGTGTTGATCAGCAGAAAAAGCGTTGCACAAAAAAATGCAAGAGATGCATAGATATAAAAAGGAATCACAACCTTGTAAGTTGTAGTAGTTGATACAACACTATTTTCTGTGGAAGTAAACATTTCAATCTTTATAAATCAAAAGATGCACCTCTGCGGCATTGATCTCTTTAATACGAAAATTCAATTTGCGTTCTTCTAATTCAGGTAAAAGAAAAACCGGTATCCGCTTATGATAAACATATAATGCTTTGCCTGCCGGTAAATTATCCAAAGCTTCGAGGATAGTATGCATCGGCAAAGGCATTTCCAGTTGTCTTACATCAACAGTGACAAGTTTATCTTTAAAACGGTCAAGAATTTCATCCCAATCAAATGAGTTAGCAACGGCTTCTGTTTTTAAATGAATAGGTTCTGTATTCTTTTTGTAGAAGTAAGTGTGAATGAGTTCCGGCTCCACCGTTTCTGCATAAGACTCGAATCCCTGTTTGCCGAGCAAATGCATTAATGGCGTTGGTTCAAAGCTGTTGATGATCCTGAGTACCTGCTTTGGCTGCAATTGCTTTACTTTTTGTAAAATAATATTCAGCGGATCTTTTCCGGATTCTATAACAGGGCGAACATCCAGATCGATGACTTTATCCGCTGCAATATTTTTCAGAAAATCAGGAGATGATTTTTTTCCTTCTGATACTTCTTTTGTTTCCGTATCGATCTGAAAACCCAGCGGCTGCAGCCTGCTGAAAAAATCATCTACACTGCAGCCACCAAGTTTTGATGCCATGGCAATGGTCGTTCGGCCTGCCATCAATTTTCTTAAGAAAGGGTTACGAAGTTTTATGAATTTAGGTGATATGCTTACAAGGGCTTCCAATGCATCAGGATGCTGTTTCAGCAAAGTGGAAATTTTGGTATTTGCATTTATGGTCATTGTTCAAATTTATTTTCAATAAAGCAGGATGAACTGCAATCACTTTCAAACGGGTTGATCTGATAGCACCTGCTGCTTTTACCAATGGTTGTAAAAAAATTATAAAGAACGGGTCGGAGAGCTATTTTGCCAAAAGGCATCTTTCCACGCATCTTCGATCGCCCTGCCGTTATTCGAAACCCTGGATGAAATTTTTTCAAGATCAATAATTGAAACCCGTTGCTGTATATGATTAAATAATTCCCGCTCTTCAAACCGGATATGTTCTTCAAGTGCAGATGCCAATTGCATCAACACTTTGGGCTGATCTTTACTACTCCTGATGTTTTCAATTAACTGGTAAATGGATCGATGTTGATCTTCCGCTTTTTTTCTCATTTTATCGTTAAGGGGTAATAATGAAAAAAGCAAAGACTCTTCTTCGTTGAAATGTTTTTTCAGATCATTGTCAAAAAAATAAAGAACGTAATTGCTGATGCGTTCCGGAGCAATTCCTTTTTCAATACCCTGCCTGATCTTCCATTCTAACAATAAACCAAAATGATGGTCTTTGGAAAATGATACAAGGGCGTGGTGCCGTTTTATTGGTTTACTGTTGTTCATTTGAGTTTTTTTTCAATTTCCAAAGCTTTCGGGAATAAAATATTGTTTTCAAGATGTACATGAAGAATCAGATCCTGTTCAAATTCATCAAGCAAGCGGTATAATAAACTATAGCTGGCGCAGGCATCTTCCGGCAAAGTATAATTATTAGAAAGTTGCCGGATTCTGTTAAGGTTTTCGCTCACAGCCTCATGCTCCATCTCCATCATATTGATCGGATTTTGCACGGTTCCAAAATGTGAAGCCTGCAATGGTTGTTTGCCATTGGTAGCTGCCACCAGTCCTTTTATATAAGGAAATAAAACTCTTTCTTCTTTCATCATATGCGCCATCAATTCTGAATATATCTCTTCTACTAATTGACGTATCGGTATCAATTCTGGATGACGACTGCCATGCACTTGCATCACTTTTTCTGCATAGGCTTTGATATCCGGTAAAGTTTTTACAACATAGCTATGATGTGTGTTCACAATATAATCAGCGAGGAAATCAAGGCTCCAATCATTATAAGGCAGCGGACGGGAAGCCGGCAAATTATCGGCTTGCTGTAATTCCTGTTCGATCCTCGTTACATCCAAACCTTTTTCCTGGCAGGCTTCTTTTACAGTCTTCTTTCCACCGCAACAAAAATCAAGTCCGTATTTTTTAAATATCTGAGCTTTGCGCAGATCTTTTGCAGCGATCTGTCCCAGCGTTTCATCCTGTTCACCAGAAATTTTTTTGGTGATCCGAACTTTCCACCATTCAGGGCCTTGCTCCAGGTATTCCCAAATAAATATATTTCCTCTTTCTCCCAGAAGCTGGTAGTAAAGTGGTTTAGGATCATGGTCATTATGGATCGTGAGGCTTTCGCCTTCATTCAGTTGGTCAAAACGATTGAAGATCGTCGGATGTTTTTGTTTAGGTTCCAGCAACGTAACGTTTAGGATATTCCCGGTTAATGTTTGCATAATCATTTTATTTATGGCACAAAGATAGAGCATTTATTTTAATAAAAGTATTTAAATACTTTTATTTTTATCCCCAAAATATGTCCGCCCTGAATAAGAGAAAAAATCTCACGAATACCGGCTGCCGCAAGCCAAAGAATAATGGTCCGATTACAGCAATTCCCGACCAGTCAAAATTCTTTTGGTGGGAGAAAAAAATTAAAATAATCAGGTTCCTGATTCGTTTATTAGTTGTGTTGTTGTAGAATTAGTTTACCTGTTTGCGGATTGATTAATAATGGCTTTACAAATTCAATAATTTTTATATTATCTTTAGTTCAGCATAGACAGCAATCCAAATCCAATGCATTTGAAAAAACACTTAGTATCCATCATTCCTATTTTCTGCCTGATCTACTCTTCTTCCCTTTTTGCCCAGGATAATATTTCTTCTGATGATCTTTTTAAACAGGCAAGAACAGCGGCTTTTAATAAAAAAGATTACAAACTGGCAATCGAATTAAGCAGGAAAGCCCTGGAGAAAAGTCCCGATTACTCGGACATCAGGATCTTCCTGGGAAGGGTTTATACTTGGACGGATAAAAAAGACAGTGCTCGAATTGAATTTGAAAAAGTATTAAGCCGGGATAAAGGAAATGAAGATGCTTCCATGGCATATACTGATCTTGAATACTGGAATGATGACCCCGCAAAAGCATTAAATATTTGTGAGAATGGCTTAGCATCGCATCCTGACTCTAAAGAATTATTGCTTCGCAAATCAAAATGTTTAATAGAGTTGAAAAGATTCCGGGATGCCAATGATGTTATAAACTTATTATTAAAAGCAGATCCCAAAAACGATGCAGCCAGAGCATTGGCTGAAAAAATAAAGGACCTTGGCTCCAAAAATAAAATTGGTATCAGCTACGATTTTACCGGCTTCGATAAACAGTTTGCTGATCCCTGGCATCTTGCCAGTATAAGTTACAACCGTAGTACTTCTTTGGGCGCTGTAATTGGCCGCATCAATTATGCCAACCGGTTTACCACAAGTGCCGTTCAGTTCGAAGCAGATGCTTATCCCAGGATCTCAAAAACATTTTACAGCTATGTCAGCGGAGGTGTGTCAAATAAATCAGGTGTGTTTCCGCAATACCGGGCTGGTTTTTCTTTATATGCCAATCTTCCGAAAAGTTTTGAAGCGGAAGCAGGATTTCGTTATCTCTATTTCAGCGATGCTACATGGATCTACACAGCTTCTATTGGAAAATATTTTAAAAGTTACTGGTTCAATTTCCGAACGTACGTCACACCCGACAACAAAAATATTTCGAGATCCTTTTCATTTACAACTCGCTATTACTTTGGAGGAGCATACGATTATTTATCCCTTGGCCTCAGCACCGGTATTTCGCCTGACGACCGGATCAATAATATTCAGCTAGGAAATAAAAATAAATTAAAATCGAATGGAATATCCGCAGGGTTTTACAAAACCATTCACAAACTGAATATTATTTCCATAACAGCCGGCTGGATGAACCAGGAATATTTAGCATCCACGTTCGGTAATCAATATAATTTTGGTTTAGCCTATCAAAAAAGATTCTAAAACATTATGACTAAAAAAAGAATCATTCTCCTTGTAGTGCTGTTCATCATACTATTTCCCCTTTGGATGTGGCTGGCATGGCTGTTCACCCCTAAAAAGAAATTGGTAGTAGCCATTATTGATAAAACCGCAATGACAAAAGAGGGGCAGGAACATGTGTCCTTTACCTGGATATTAAATCACAATCGATTTACAAAAAATAAGACAAAGCTGTACACGGCCGAAAATGATTATTTTGGCTTTTTCCCGAAGGAAAATGAAAATTTCAGGATAAAAGGATTGGAGCGGTTTTCTACGGCACAGTTGGAAAAACTGAGTAATGACGCAGATATGGCCTACTATACCGATACTTACGGCATTTACAGCAATGAATGGTATTTAAGAAACAATGATGTAGAACGCTCGGGCATTGTGTATGGGGGAATGAGTGAGCAGGATATAGATTTCCTGCGAAATATGAAAGCAAGACACAAATTGATAATCGCAGAATTCAATACCATCGGCTCGCCCACGAAAGCGGATATCCGTAGTGAATTTGAAAATATGTTTGGGATAAAATGGACCGGATGGACCGGAAAATATTTTTCTTCGCTTGATACTTCAGTAAATACAGAATTGCCGAGATGGCTGATCAATAATTTTAAAAACGAACATGGTGGCCAATGGCCCTTTCATAATGCGGGAATTGCATTTGTGAACAATTCCGATTATGTAGTGGTCGTTGAAGAAAAAACACAGCTCAACGATCCATTGCCACATATTGAATGTAATGCCACCGGTCAGAAAACATTTAGTTTGCCCGAAAGCATTAAATACTCTTACTGGTTTGATATCATTCAACCAGATACAACGGTGAATAAAATCATTGCGGAATACTCGGTCAACCTGAATGCTGCAGGGAAAGCTGAACTCCAAAAAAATAATATCCCTTTTCGTTTCCCTGCCATTACAATGCACAAAGGAACTGACTACCAGTTCTATTATTTTTCCGGGGATTTTTGTGACAACCGGATAAATATGCTCAGTTCGTATTTCAAAGGGATCAGGCTGTTCAAATCTTTTTTCTACAATTCCAAAGGCTCTGCGGAAAGAACCAGCTTTTTCTGGAATTATTATCAGCCTTTAATGACCACCATTGTAAATGACTATTATGATCATTTACATAAAAATTAATGCGGATAATATTTAGAGTAAATGGAGTCCGGCAGCAGTGGCAATCCTTTAATGAGCTTTTCATTCCTGTTCTTGAACTGGCTAAATTCTCCAAGTAGCTGCCTGTGTTTATCATTATCATGGATCGGTTCTTCATCCATATCACCTGAAATAGAAAAAATATCATCCCCGTTCAGATGATAATTGTCCATGATGAAGTCAACAATATCATTTTTGGTCTGCATGAGAGGGTACATATGCGTGTTCTCAAAAACCCTGTTAGTATCCAAACCACTTCCCATCCATGTAGCAAGTGTTGGTTTCTGAAAATTATAATTATCATGCAAAAAACTCATTAAACTGGGAGCTATATCATAATGCGTAGAAACAGAAGCAAAACTTGCCGTCCGTTTTAATAAAGGAGAATATATGATCAGCGGCACATGATATCGGTCGATCTTGGTGCTCATCGGGATCTCCGGCATACGGTGATCACCGGTGATTATGAAAATCGTGTTATTAAAATCGCTGCGCTTTTTATATTCATTGAAAAATGTTCTTAACGCATCATCGGTAAACAGGATGCTCGCATATTGGCCGCTATAGTCCTGGTAAGACTTTTTCTTATCATCACTGAAATTCAATTGCTGCATTCGTTCAGCAAACTTTTGATCATACACTTTCTGATCATTGACCAAAAAAGGGCTGTGGGTTGAAACAGTCAGTACCACATTCAACTGTGGTTTTGCTCCATTATCTTTCTCCACTTCAAAATACCGGCGAAATAATTCTTTATCGCCATAACCCCAGCTGAAGTCGCCTTTTGAAGGCAATTTGGTATAACCGGCAGGAAAGGTAGGCTCATCGTTTATGGCATCAATCGCATTTTTCTTTAAAAAAAGATTCATATTATCAAACTTCGAATCACCACCATAGAAAAAGGAAGTATGATATCCGTTGTATTTGGCCAGGCTTAATAAAGAAAGATGCGAAGGCATTTTATCTCCCAATTCACAAAAACCATTTTTTGCAAAGGGCAAAGAAGCCAATACAGAAGGCAGAACGGCAAAAGTGCGGCCTCCCTCACTGAGAAAATTTTTCCAGTAAAGGCTTTGTTTTGAAAGTGAGTCAATGAACGGAGTAAAATTTCCGAGATAAGCGCCGTCGTTGGTAAAAGCTCTTCCCAGGCCTTCCACAAGGATGATCACTATGTTTGGTGATTTATCACTCTTATTAAAAAAAGGAGATAAAACATCAGCAGTACTATCGGCATGCAGGAATGGATATTTTTCTTCGTCTGTATAAACAAAATTCACCAGTTGCTTTACACCATCGCCAAAATCACCGGAATAACTGTCAGAATAAATGTCATCATCAATTGCCGACGGAAAAAAATGTTTATACGATTGAGTAAAAAAGAAATCAGATTTGCTAAGGGCCAGCGTTCTCGCATATTCTGTTTTCAATGATAAATGAACATCAGAAGTGCTGAAACTGGAAAAAAAATAAATAATTGATAGCAACGGAAGCACCGTTGCGATCCTCATTTGCATTACACTGCGCTTGCGATACCAGAAAAGTACAAATATGTAAGTTGCCAGGAATAAAACAAATGTGAGGATCATTTTGACACTGACTCCGCCGGATGCACCTATGGTCTGTTTCATATCCGCAGCTGAATAGCCGAAAAAATCTGCGCCAAGAGGAACCATTGCTTTTACAGAATATTGGATAAGCCCGATCTGAATAAGCAACAGCGCCGATGAAATAATGTAAAAAAACCATTTTGATAATCCGGCAGAAATGAAATACAGGATCACAAATAGAAAATACAACAACACATTACATTTTAGCCAAAAACCAATTGTGTTGATCGCATTAGCTGCGAGTATTGCCAAAGTGCCGGTGAATCCATGAGTAATTCCGTTAATTATTATTTCATAAACACTCAGCAGGATGAGAAAAAACAACCACAACAATGACAACAGTGCAAATGACCGGGTCGCTTTTTTGATATTTTCAATAAATGTTGGTTTCATGGAATTGGATTGGTATTGCTGTAATCTTAAAATTAATTTTTACTTAGCTGTAAATCCCTGGCGGGTCATTTCTCCCCATGATTTCTTTTTCCGTAAAAAATCGATATTGCCCCGAACGGCCGACCATACTACGAACGGATGAAATATAAAAGGCTCCAGGAATGCTGTCAAAATAAGTTGAAACATTTCCGAACGCTTTTTATACTGGTTATAAGTTGATACCTCCATCAATATGGCAAAAACAGAATATAGAAATCCAAAACATAAAATAAATCCAAGTAACATGAGAAAATGATTCCAGTCCATCAATCCTGTGATAGCAAAAAACAGGAACAATACAAATCCGGAGAACTCAATAACCGGGGCTAAAAATTCAAAGAAGAACCAATAGGGATAGCTCAGCATTCCCAGGATTTTATAGCGTGGGTTAAAAAACATTTTTTTATGGAGCTGCAGTGTCTCAATAGTACCTCTCGTCCAACGGTTCCTCTGCCTTCCCAATATTTTAAAAGTTGCCGGAGCTTCGGTCCAGCAAAGCGGATCAGGAATATAGGCCACCTTATACGCCATGCCCATTTCGTGCATATAGCGGCGCATCCTCACGATCAATTCCATATCCTCTCCTACCGTATTACAATTATAACCACCGGCTTTCATTACAATTTCCCTGTCAAAAGCGCCAAAAGCTCCAGAGATGATCAACAGACCATTTAAACGACTCCAGGCCATTCGACCTAATAAAAATGCCCGGATATATTCGAGCGCCTGAATTCTTGGCAAAAACTGTTTGGGTAATCGCACCCGTACCAATTTACCATTACGGATCTCACAGGAGTTCGCTATTCGAATTACACCTCCGGTTGCAATCACCCGTTTGTCTGTTTCCTGCAGGAATGGTTTTATCAGTTTTAATAATGCATCCTGTTCTAAAATGCAGTCCACATCAATACAAACAATATATTTCTTATCTGATAAATTAATTCCAACATTAAGCGCATCTGATTTTCCACCATTTTCTTTATCAACAACAATAAGTTTATGATAAAGAGGATTATTGCTTTTATAAATTCCTTTTATCCGTTTTGTTTTAATTCTTTCGGAAACCGGGTACGGAACCTGAATCAGATCATAGGCAGACGTAAGTTTTGCCATCGTGTCATCCTTGCTTCCATCATTAATAACAATAAGTTCAAAGTTATTATAATGAACAGCCAGTAATGAACGAACATTTTCAATGATGGTGGCGCCTTCGTTATAGGCAGGAGCCAAAATGCTGATCGCCGGGGCAAATTCAGAAGAAGCTAAAAGATTGTAATCTGTAAAACTACCTTTGCGCAAATAATTATTGATCTCTTCGATGGAACAACCGGCAATGAACAGATAAAACAACAACAGTACCACAGAATAAATAAAAAAAGCGTAAAAAGTAAGGTCAAACAAAAATTGAATGATGTTCATATCGCACCTCCCATGTTAAGCTGGGGCAAAATGATAGTTCTGTTCGGTTTAATATCATTTTCAACAGTACCTTCAAATACATTATTTCCCGGTTCCTTCACCCCAGTAATCATTTTTGCTTCTTCATTAAAATATCCTGCAGAATGAGAAAGTAATTCCTGTAAGGTCGCAATATCTTTTTCCGTTCCGATAGATTTTAAAACTCCTGCTATTTGAATTTTAGTTGAAGCAGCAGCATATGGGAAAACAGAGATAAGCGATCCCGCTGTTGTTTCATTATTGATTTTACCAAGAGCTTCTACAGCTTGCCCGGCAATACTTTCAGAAGTATGAGAAAGATATTGCTTTGCCTGATCATAGAATTCATAGCGCTGATAAATACCAACCAGACGTAAGGCAAACTCCACTACACTGTTATTCTTCGATTGGAGCCAATACCCTATATTTTCAAATTCTTTTATCGAATGCTCCGAAAGCTCTTGTATTAACCTCAACTGCTGCCATTCAGAAACGGGGTAGCTGATAACATTGAGAAAGCGTAAGCCATCAAACCCCACCAGCTTAACTGTGGCAACCTGCGCTTCCATCCGAACTAAATCATCGTTATGATTAGCAAATAAAAATATATTGGGCAGTAATTCTTTTAATTGAAGGTAAGCGATCTGTTGTATGGTTTTTGCGATTACATACCACCGATGATCTTTCAGTTGTTTTAAAAGATCTTTTTTCAAAGTGGTTTTCTGAAACAACCAGCGAATATTGGTCCTGGTGATGCCGTTAAATTCTTTTGAGGTTCTTGCCAACTCATCGATCATAAAGCTCCTGTCGATCTTTTTCCGTTGATATTGGTCAAAAATTTCCCGGTACCCTCCGTTTGTAAAAACACAGTTTAATTCATCCTCTGATTCACAGATCGCAATTTCACTTATCAGGTCATTGAACTTTTTTTGAAAAGCCAGCTGCTGTTGTTTCAATTTTGCTTTCTTCAAAAGATTGAAAAGAATCACAATGATCACAGAGCTGATCAAAAGCAAAAGAAAGATGGTAGCAATTTCCAGGAATTGATTGGGAACTAACGCATCCAGCAAATAATTATAAAGTAAGAATACTTTTACCTTTAGCCATATCATACCAGCAATACTCATACTACATTATAAAGTGGTAATAATTATTTAACCCTGTTATTTGTAAACGCATTTTACCAGTTGCGCTTTCAGTTCAGTTTTGAAAGCCTCTTTACACGCATGGAAAGCTCATTCGGGCTGAACGGTTTGGTGATATAATCATCAGCACCAAGATTAAAAGCTTCCAATACCACATTCTCCTGGCCCATGGCAGAAAGAATGATCACCGGTACGTTTCTTTTATTGCCTTGCTTTACTGATCCCACAATTTCGAGGCCCGAGGAAAAAGGCATCATTATATCGGTAATGATCATATCCGGGTCATGAAGCGCAATTTGATCCAGGGCTTGTTTTCCGTCTGAAGCTGCAATGACTTCGTGGCCATCTTTCTTTAGCCTCAATTCAATTACTTTTAACATCATAGGTTCATCTTCTGCAACAAGTATTTTCATCTTTTTACTTTTTGGGTTAGTTAATTATAATTTGATTTTTTAACGAGCAGCTTGACGGCATCTGTAAGCTCCTTTTCTATCAATGGTTTCACTTCCTTAAATAACAATTCAGCTTTCTTGAATTCCCCGGGAATACGATCGAGATTTTTATTTTCTTTGGCGTTTACTTCAATCACGCCCATAACAGATAATAATTTCTCCATTTGCAACAGGCCCAGGCTGGTTTTTAATTTATGGCTTTGCTTATACACACGGTCCCAGTTATGTTCCTGTATACCGGCTTCTATTTCGCTTAAAGTAAGAGGTGTAGATTCAAGAAATGATTGGAGCACCTCACATAAACAATCGGCATCTTCCAGTTCTATCAAATGTGCCAGGTTATAAGGTTTGCCTGATGAATTTTTTTGATCCCGATTATTTTCACGGATATTTTGAATTGGCATTTCCTCAGACAATAAATACTTTTTAAGTTGCTGGTGCAGATCAGCAGGTATAAATGGTTTTGTCAGGTATTCATTCATCCCAAGTTCAAAGCATTTTGCTTTTTCATTCCGTAAAGCGCTTGCAGTCATCGCAAAAATGGGGATCTTTAATTTCAGTTGCTGGCGGATATATTTTGTCGTTTCAAAACCATCCATTTCCGGCATTTGCAGGTCCATAATGATCAGATCAAACCGGCAACCTTCTTCCAGTATTTTGATAGCTTCTTTACCATTATTAACGATCCGTATATCCAACCCGAAGTTTTTAAGCATATGAAAAATCACTTTCTGATTCGTTTCATTATCCTCCACAACAAGGATCTTTTTATCAGAAAGTTTATTTTTATCCTGCGTTCTTAAATCGGAAATTTTTTGAGGTTTAATAATCTCTTGTTTTGATGAAATACCGTAATCCAAAACAAATGTGAAGGTTGTCCCCTTTCCCTGCTCGCTGCTTACATCTATAGTGCCATGTTGCAGCTCTATTAATTTTTTAGTGATGGAAAGTCCTAAACCCGTTCCTCCGAACTTACGGGTAATGCCCGTTTCAGCCTGGGTGAAACTTTCAAAAATATATTGCAACTTATCCGGTGATACTCCTATGCCGGTATCTGACACCGTAAACTCAAGCGAAACGTTGTCGTCATGACGCTCCAGTAATTTTATTCCGAGATTAATTTCACCTTTCTCTGTAAACTTAACGGCGTTTCCCAAAAGATTGGTGAGCACCTGGGTCAACCTGTGCGGATCACCGATCAGCATGTCAGGAATATTTCTGTCAACAACAAATCCAAGCTTCAGGCCTTTATCCATTATTTTCACATTGAACGGAGCCAATGTATTTTCCACTGTTTCCCTCAGCTGAAAGTCAATATTTTCAATTCGCAGTTTTCCGGCTTTTATTTTAGAAAGATCGAGGATGTCATTGATCAACACCAGCAGGTTGTCTGAGGATTTTTTAATTACATGTACAAATTCCCGCTGCTCATCGCTTAAAGGAGTATCAATTAAAATATTGGTCATCCCGATAATACCGTTCATCGGTGTGCGGATCTCATGGCTCATGTTAGCTAAAAATTGTTCTTGCAATTGTTCCGCCATTTCAGCCTTACTTTTTTCTTCAATGAGATGCTTGCCATATTGAGTCCGCTCCGTAATATCATTTGCAATACCAACGGTCCCATATATATTATGGTTCTTATCGTAGAGCGGGAATCGCACCATCAGCAAATTGTAGGTGCTTCCGGACTTTTCGATCGTTTCTTCAATCTCGATTGTTTTCTGTTCACGGATCACATACTGATCCATATCATAGTTCCTTTGAGCTTCTTCTGACGGCAACAGATCAAAATCCGATTTCCCGATTGCCTGCTCTTCTGTCAATTGATACAGCTCTTTATATTTTTTATTGATCAGTAAATACCGGCCATCAAGATCTTTGATATAAACAATAAGCGTAGAATTATCCAGAATAGATTGTAACCTGTATTGGTTTTCCTCCTTTTCTATTTCACTTTTCTTGGCTTCATCTTCAGCTTTCTTCTTTTCAGTAATGTCTTTGAGGATACATTGAAATCCGATCGGCTTATCGTCCTCGGATATCACAGTACTGGATTGCTCCACCCAGATCGGTTCACCTGATTTTACATTCAGAGGAAATTCAATTTGCAATTCAAATTCCTTTGTTTGAATTTGCCTCCTGAAATTATTATTGATGATAGGCACCCAGGCTTTATCTACCAATGTTGAAAAATGTTTACCGATTATTTCTTCGGGTTCAAAGCCTGTACAATTTTTCACTCTTTTATTTACAAAACTGATATTCCCTTTCAGGTCAGCTAAAACCACAATTAGCCCCGAATCCTCGATGAACCTGCTATATTTGATTTCTTTGTTTTGTGCCTCTTTTTCAGCAAGTGTTCGTAAACTCATATATCGGTTCACCTGGTATAATATTAATCCGATCAATATCATTGCAAGTACACCGACGATAACGGACGATTCAAGATCGGCTTTTGAAATTGTTTTATTCTCAGCAAGCTCATCATTAAGCTGACCGGAATAAATATCCCTGAGGCCAGCCAGCAATTGTTTTAAGGACTCTGTAACCGATTGATCTTTCATCCCGGCTAATAATTCCAACGCTTTTGGCCGGGAGTCTTTATTCATCCGGACAACTTCAAGCTCAAAATTTATTTTTTGATCTATTTGCTGAATTAAACTGGTTACCGCCAAACGTTCACCGGAATTCACTGCGGAAAGGTTGTTCAGTTCGTTTACGACTCGTTTTAGCGATGCAATGTCATTCATTGCCTTCTGTTCAAAGTGCGCATCACCACTGATTACAAGGTTTTTTACTCCGGATTCAACATCAATAACGTTGTAAAATGCGGTATCAATATTCCTAAGGATCTTTTGCGCCTGAAGTACCTGCTGAGAGTTATAAACTATTTTCTGATTATTATAATAGAGAAAATAAAAAAAACCTGCGGTAGTAATAAGGGCAACGCCGAATATGAATAAGATTCGTTTTTTGATTCTCATTGGTTTCTCAATTGGATATTGGGAACCTAAAATAGTAATTATTTTTTCATAAAAAGAGTTTATAGTATAAATGCTGCCAAAAAGAGTGGAATTACTTTAGGGGATTTCCTATATGATAATTTCCGTTTATTGCCGGCAAATATGATACCCGCATGTTAATGAAAAAAACTTGACAGATGTCTTATACGGGATTTTTTACTGTAAAATTCGCAATCAGGAGATATTGTTACTTTCCAATACAGAAGATACAAGTTACTGATATATCAAGGCTTTCGGAAGATTGGGCAACAAATAGCCAACAAGATTAGCTAAAGCAAGTGCAATTGCTGCACAAACAAAAGAAGAAAACTTATTGAGGACAGAATGTGCAAGGCTGCATCATAGCGTCTGCGATTATCAATGTTACCGTTTATCGTAACTGTCGGGTCACAACATCTTGTTGTAAACCCATATACCGGCAGAACTCCTCAATTGTAAGAACCTGGTGTTGTTGCTTCTTAAAATGCTCCTTGATCTTTTTGATAAGATTCCTGCCATATCGATCGCTTCGGCCTGTGATTACCATAACATCCTTGGGGTAAATACACAGTCTGTTCATTAATCAAATAACTTTTTCATACACCATCCATACTTAGGCTATGCCTTTGATATGAATGGTACAGAGCAAAGATAAATAAATATTGAAGCCGGATAAAGTGTATTGTTTGGAATAATGTGGAATAATCGGAACGGATGACCTTGCAGATTTGTAGAGACTTTATTGTGAGTCTATTTTTGTTTTCAAATGCTGATAACACAGCAAAAATTTGAATCAAATTATTAACCCAATAAATTTTTTACAATGGCAAAGCAAAAAGGAATTATCAAATTAGATGGTACTATCGGCGGTATTACCTTCTATAAGTCCCAGGATGGTTATCTCGCAAGGGAAAAAGGCGGTGTACCTGCTGACCGTATCGCCAATGACCCGGCATTTCAAAGGACCCGTGAGAACGGCGAAGAATTTGGAAGAGCTGGTAAGGCCGGAAAAATTTTGCGTAATGCAATCAGGGCATTATTGCAAAATGCGTCTGACAGCCGGATGGTAAGCCGTCTTACTCAGATAATGGTTGATGTAATCCATGAGGATACTACAAATCCCCGTGGTCACCGTAATGTAATTGATGGAGAAGCTGAATTGCTGGAAGGATTTGAGTTTAACATTAATGGTAAACTTGGAACCACTCTTTATGCTCCATTTACTGGAACAATTGACCGGGTAGCTGGTACACTTACTGCAAATGTTCCTGCTTTTGTTCCCATCAACATGATTGCGGCTCCCGGTGGTACTACTCATTTCAAAATTGTTTCTGCCGGTGCGGAGGTAGATTTTGAAAACGAAACTTTCGTAATGGACTCCCAGGCTACTGCTGTGTTGCCTTGGGATGCAACGGCTACCGCAGTGATCAATCTGGCGAATGCTGTTACTGCAAACAGCACTCACCCGCTGTTCCTTGCTTTGGGTATCGAGTTTTACCAGCAAGTAAACGGCCAAATGTATCCGCTTAAAAACGGTGCATACAACGCTTTAGCGTTGGTTAAAGTGAGTGGCCAGTAATCAAATAAAGCTGTTCATTCTTCAGTTCAAAAAAAATAGCCCTGCCGGAAGGCGGGGCTTTTTCATTTAGTACTCACTTGGCAGCATCAAACACCCATCCACTAACCAGATTGTAGCCAGATCATAAGGAAAATCACTAAATGAAATTTCCTGACTTGTTACCTTATTGTGGTTCCCATCAGTGGCAAGAATAGAAAACTCGTTCTCCTTAACCCGCTTTAGATCCCATACCTGAAATGGTTCTTTCTTTACTTGAGTCTGGCATTGATGACTAACAATTAAATCAATCAGCCAATACGCCTGGCATCCTTCGGCCAAGTCTTTAACACCATCAGTATAAATCAAACCAGTAAGATTGTGTCGGTAAAAGTTTTCCGAACCGTTGTGAGAGCCGAAGAAGTGATTTGCATTTTTCATCTTAATAAAATTTAATTTTTAAAAGAAAAAAGAGAAAAAAAGAAAGCCACTTCATCAGCCGCCGTTGTTACAAGCCAAAAGGAAACGGAATAAATACGTGAATTACTTCAGATGAATTACTTGATGCAGCTTGTGCAGGATATATCGCTGAGGATTTATACTGAAGTTTTATGCCGTAAGCTTTTGGCTGCCTGGCATTACATTAGTTTGGCTTTATTCAACAGCCGAAGTAGGCGGCTAACTTTGCTGAATTTTTTGATTCTTTATTCAGGCAGATGAAAAAGAATTGTTGTATTTTTTAAATAAAAAAATGGGACGCACAAAAGAGAGAAGGAAATTCATACATGAACCTTCAACACATGAAATATTCTACTGCTTATCAGGAATACCTGACTATTCAAAGACATTACTTGAACAGAATCCGGTTAAACCTTACTCTGATTTTCTCAGACAATTAATTGGTTTGAATTTCTATAACGAACGGACAGAAAAGATTCCTATCAAAAAGATAGCTGCGGATCTGAAAACAGATACTGCAAAAGTTACAAAATGGCTGAAGGCTATCTATGAGCAAATATTTGAACTCAATTTTGATAAACCAGAACTGTTTCAGAAGAATGGTGTGAAAGTATGTATGTACATGAGATATTTTGATAGCAGTTGCACTTTTTATACTTCGTTGCCTGTACTACCCAGAGAATTTGAAACAGTCAATTTTCCGTTTGCAAAGGCAAAAACGGGAACTGAACGTTTCTGGGTAAAAAGAGTAGAACATGAAATTTCGGGGGACATTGCTGATGTTACACTTTGGTTAGATGGTGAGACTTTAAATAAGTACCATGAATTTGCTTTGGACAAAGCATTATTTCAAGGATGGATTCACTTTATGGATGTATATGATAAGACATCAAACGAATTGGATGATGAACTGAAAAGGCTTTACAAGAATTAGAAAATGATTCAGGCCACTTCCCTTTCAAATGCCGGTTTTATACAGTTGGGATATGATCTAAAGATGCACCGGCTAAACTTATTCTTAGATCAGTAGTGCTTTCTTAGAAGCAAAGGCAATGTGTCGAGCCTGCCGGTAAAAAGCGCCTGCGGCAAAAAAGAAGCTTAGCCGCCCCGCAAACCTGCGGGGCTGTAGCGCTGGAGGCGAGCCGCCGTAAGCAGCCGAAGAGAGGAGGAACGACGAATGAAGGCTGCTGCGAGCCCCCACGAGGGGCTGGCAGTAAAGCCATGAGGAACGAATGGCGATGCCAGCTCCATGTGTAGCCGCCGCAGTATATTTCCCGTCAGGGTACGGAGGCGGCGGAACGATGCAAGTGAGCTTAGTGCTGCATGGCGAAATGAGGGACGAATGAGCCATGTGTCAAGATTTGTGTGTTGGCGCAGCACTTTAGCGAACGCAGCCGAAGTGGGGATAGCCGGCGAGCAAAATTATTGGCAGCGGGTGGACTGAACGCTACCGAAGTGAATGAATGACGTAGTGAAGCGGAATGGAACCCAGTGAGTATTGTAGCGATGGCTTGCGAAAGGCTGGTTCATTCCATGTGTCTTGCTTTGTGATTGGCTATGGAATGCCCAGCCATGAAGCAAATGAGTAGCTACGAACGAGGTGAAATGAAGCGTAACGGAGAAAGGAATGAACGAGGTGGCGTGAAGGACACAGTAGCTGCCGTGAGGAATGAGGAGGAACTGCAAGCAGCATGACAAACCTGCGATAGCAGCCCGAAGGGCATTGCAGTGAAAGCAATACCATAAAAGTGTAATAAGGAAAATCATTGCTTTGACTGCAATGGTTTGGCATGATTGCTTGCTGACGACGAATGACGAACACCACTTTACCGGCGAAGCATAGGTTCTGTGCGAAGGGAAAAGAAGCATGGAGTTGTGCGGTGGGTTTCTTCTGTTGTCTGATCATCTTCATTAAGAGAAAGCCCCCACTACCAGGGAGGCTCACATGAAGAAGTAAAAGAATAGCCCAACTGCGATGAAAAAACAAACACACCAGGCGAAACGAACCAACAGCTAACCCAGATGCTGCCAACTAACCAACGCTGAACAAGAACTGACATAGCAATACATTTAAAATGAAAAAATAAAATAACATGCTTCTTTTAGCGAAGGGAAACGGATGTCTTTGCACTCCAAAAGGAAACGGAATAAAAGATGGCTTTGTGAGTTGGGTTTGTGTTTATGCCGTAGTCTTTTGGATGCTCCGTTTTCCAGAAGCTATCTTGCATGTGTATTTTATTTTTTTAAATGGATTGGCAGTTGTCAGCGAAGTGGCGTGACAGTATGTTTGGAGATATGGGAAAGCAAATGTTTTTACAAGTAGCTTTATTTACAACAAGATTTATTCATCTGTATCGGTGGACAGGCAACAGTACCGTAACTACAAAATACACAACAGTCGCCTTCATTTGGTTTCAGTCTGGTTTTACAGTTTGTACATTCATAAAAAAACTGACAGGCATCTATGGGCATTGATTCTTCCTGTTTGTGACCACAAACAGGGCATGTAATAGTTGATTGAAGTATGATGCTTTTTTCCATTAGTTGTTAATTACTGTTTGTGAAATTACTTTGTATCCTGTGCTTTTAATTGCCGAAGCAATACTGTCAATAGAAGTTTTGCTGTTGTCAAATTTTACCGTACTGTTTGCTTTTTCATAAGAAGTTTGGAATTCTAAAACGCCATTGACTTTTGATATTTCACTGTTCACATGTTCTGTACAGCTTTCGCAAGTCATACCTTTTATTTTAAATTCCGCTTGTCGGATATCGCTTTTGTCAACTACAATAACTTTTGTCACCTGAGGCTTGGGATAAAATACTCTAGCATAGTATGGAAAGGCAATTAATAGACCTGCAATAACAGTAACAATAGCTAAAAACCGCTTTGATTGCAGGAATGATTTTTTACTGTCTGTTTCACATTCGCAATCCACATTTTTTATAGGTTTAAATTTCTGATACCAGGCGAAAGCAAAAACTGCAACTGTCAAACCGATTAAATAGGGACGGTAAGGTTCAATCCATGAAAAGGAAGAAGCCAAACCACTTGCCCCGCCCAAAAAAGCCAAAACAGGGGTAATACAACAAAGTGAAGCTGCAACAGCGGCAAAAATTCCTGCTAGCCAACTTTTACTATTTTTTGTTTTAGTTGTCATGCAGGTTGTGTTGTTAAGTTTTGTTGATTAATAATCTTAAAAAATGGTCTCAATATTTTTAAATGCTCTTTATGTAATGAATAGAAAATTGTTTGTCCTTCTTTTCTGGCTTCAATAATGTTGCCGTCTTTCAATTTGCGTAAGTGCTGAGAAATTGCAGGATTGCTCATACCCAATATATCACTTAGGTCGCAGGGACATAGTTCGTTTTCTTCTTCCAGCAGATAGATAATTTTCAGACGCACTTCGTTTCCGGTCAATGCAAGAACCTGACCAAGCAGTGAAAATGAACGGGCATTGGCTATTAGTTTTTGACGGCAACTTTTAATTTGTTCTATATCTGCCTGTACCCTGATGCAAGTGTCGTTAACCATTCTTAAAGAGATTTGAAAGGCAAAGGTAGTTCAATATTAAGCATTTAAGCAAATGCTTAAATACTAATGCCCACAGCATTAATAAATAATTTGTTAAAAGGAATGATCTATCCTATTTATTTATCTGCTTTTTCAAAAGTTGTGCATTAATCGCTACTATAATGGTACTTAAACTCATAAAAACAGCACCAACTGCCGGACCAAGAACAAATCCTGCTGAATAAAGAACACCTGCAGCCAATGGAATGGCAAAACTGTTGTACGCTGTTGCCCAAACAAGGTTCTGCACCATTTTCTTATAAGTTGCTTTTCCAAATAAAATAAGATTTGCAATGTCTTTGGGATTACTGTTCACCAAAATAATATCTGCAGTTTCTGCCGCCACATCCGTACCTGAACCTACAGCAATACCTACATCGGATTGTGCCAGCGCCGGTGCATCGTTCACACCATCACCAGTCATGGCAACAAATTCACCTTTACTTTGCAATTCTTTTACAATTTCAACTTTCTGATGAGGTAATACTTCTGAATAATATCCATCCAGGCCCAACTCATCCGACACTGCTTTTGCGACCGTTTCATTATCACCTGTTGCCATCAGTACTTTAATGCCGTTCTTCTTAAATACTTTGATAGCATCAGCACTTTCCGGCCTGATAGCATCGGCCAATGCAATGTATCCGGCAACTTTTTCATCTACTAAAACAAAAACAACAGTTTCTGCTTTACTTGAAAATGCAGCTTCGGGTACTACCAGATTTTTATCTTTTAAATAACCGGGGCTTACCACTTTCACCTGTTTTCCATCCACGATTGCTTCAACCCCCTTTCCTGTGATGGCATTAAATGCTTCTGCTTTGGGTATGGTTATGTTGAGTTCTTTTACTTTATTGATGATACCCACCGCAATCGGATG
>DASZXQ010000112.1:0-8087 GCA_035545755.1 Chitinophagaceae bacterium
TGCAAAAATCCTTTTCCTATTGAATGATGCACCCCAAGCAAATTCCGTTTCGCATTTCCAATTACCGAATGAACCCACGGTAATTTTATATGTGCTTCTTTTTGAGGTACTACCATTGCATTGTGTTGTTCAACTATTTCACTCAATCCTGAATAACCCTTATAACCATCACTTATTACAATTGAAGTAGGGCTAATAGATTCCTTAACAACATAATTGATTCCTGTACCAGATAAATCATCCATAACAATCATTTTAGCAAATCCCATTATCCTATCTTTTTTGTAGTTCAAGGTCTGTTTAGGATTTTGTTTCGATTCAACCATTACTAAAACTTTTGATTGCCTTTCAGAACCTCGACCTCGCATCAAACCTCCTTTTGCAAATTCATCAACTGCTTTTTCTGTTAAAGCACCCCCTAAAATGAACTCTTTTGGCAAATCAACTGTTTCAAAAAAAGCATCATCAATTTCAATATCTCCTTGCAGTTTGTAACGAGCATCTCTTTTGCCCATCGTAATTCGAATTTTCTGCATCATATACCAAATTGGTTCATAAAACTTAGTCTCAACCTGTCGTTGTATTTCCAATGCTGAAAATGCTTTTTTGGTTGAAGTCATAAGATGAATAACTTGAAACCATATTTTCAAAGAAACTTTTGTCTTTTCCATCATTGTTCCTGCTTTCAAATTCTCTGTCATTCCGCAATTAGCACATTTCCATTTTTTCAAAGATTCAATCCAGTAATGTTTTGATTCATGGCACTTTGAACAAACGATACCTTCTTCTTCACGTTTTAATCTCAAATATTCCTCGCAAGCTGCTTCATTTGGAAATCGTTCATTGAAATTGAATAAATTCACGTTTTTTAACCAATTTATGCTATTTTGTCATTAACATTTCATTTGTGTTCGTCTTCCCGATAGTCACTTTATATTAAATATACTTGCATCAAGGCCCTTAAGGTCCTTCGGGCACACTACCAGAGCAGAAAGCCAGTTTTCGGAGGGTTGAGCGCTGTGAAATTTGGATGCGCAGAGGCGGATTCGTTTCATTAAACGCAGAAGTAAGATAATTATTTTTTGTCGTAATTCAAGGTAGGCGATCGCTTACTAAGAGTATTCCATTAGAGAAAAAAGCAGGAGTTCTGACAGATGAAGATTTGCTACGTTCCGCAGAAGAATTAGTTGCCAATGATCCAAATGATTTAGCACCCCAGGTAGTTCCGCAATATATTTCCGTTTATTGTTGTCCGTAATTTATCCAGCGCTTTTTCTTTGATTTGCCGCACCCTTTCCGTAGAAACATTAAACTTCATTCCGACGGCTTCCAGGCTTAAGGGCTGATCTAACCCGATACCAAAGAGATAACAGAGCGTTTCTTTTTGCCAAGCTTTCCCGGGGTACGGTTTGTAATATCAAGGGGACGGATAGAATTCAGAAGGTTCAATCAGTTCCTTCGCTTCGGAAGCGGGGGAATTTTTGCGGGACCAGGTATTCTTTCAGCTTAGCGGGTTGTATCGATTTTCTTAATAACACGGCCAATGCAATCAGGTAAAAAGCATTATCGCTTAACCGGGGAACATAGAGATGCTGAGGGTTGGTGTTTTTGGTTTCAACGGCCGATGTTTCGGTAGTTTGATTTTTCATACATGGATTTTGAAATGAATAATAAATGTTTCATTTCACAGGGTATTCCGGATCGAGATGTAAAAATCAGGGAGGAGAACAAGCAGAGCAAAAAAACGGGCCCTTAATTTTCGATGATACCAAATGAATTTAGACGTTGCTAAGTAAATCCTTTTAGCAATGTAATAGAAAGCAGGCTGGAACAAGTAAAGCGATAAAGATCACAAAAAGATCAAAGAAGAAATGGAGGGGTGAGAGATGGTTACCGGTTTCTGGTTGTCGGTTACTGAGTTTTAATTCAAAAACTCTCTACAAAAATCTAAATACTTTTCACAATCCTGATAATTCGTCATCAAGCCCAAAGATATTCGTATCGCTCCTCTCATTTTACCGAGGAAATGAATCTTGTCATAGTGAGCATCACTTCTTGATGAATAAAACAATGATAACTCCTCCGATGTAATGCAATTGTTGATCTCATCGATGCCGGGATTGCAGAAACAGCCGGTGCGAAGCGATATTTTTCTTTCCCTTGCTTTTAATTCTATTTCACTCACATCAATTTTGTTTCCCGCTTCATCAAAAAAATTCATGATGATCGTCGAGCCTCTGCGATCATTAGTGGTTGGCCCGAAAATATGAACTAAAGGTTTGCCATTTTTATGTTTGAGGTCTTGCAATTCATGAAGTAAATGCTCTGTCAACAAAGAAATCCGTTTTTGAATATTGTGCATTCCGATCTTATTCAGCCATTCTAATCCAAACTGAACCGCCGGTATAGATAAATAATTCACAGTGCCTTCTTCAAACCGCTCCTGGTTGTCTGTCAAAAAAAATTCAGGCATCGTAACAGATGCATAAGAAACGGTGCCACCGGCAAACCAGGGCTTATCTAATTTTTCAAAAGCATTTTTCCTGATGAGCAAGGCACCGACACCAGTTGGGTATCCGAATATTTTATAAAAAGAAATGCAGAGATAATCGGGCTTTATTACTTGTAAGTCCAATGTATTAGTGGGAACGAATGCAGCCGTATCCAGTAATACGTCCCATCCATTTTCATGTGCAATGTCGATCCATTTCAGATCGTGTTTGACACCGGAAACATTGGATTGCGCCGGGTAAGCAAAAAGTTTGTGGTGCTTATGTTTAGCAGCAACCAATTTTCGATGCAATTGCTCTTCATCGATCCGAAGGTCTTCAAGGTAGACGGGGCAATATTCAAAAGATGCTCCTTTTCGTTTCGCATATTCACGGATCCCATTTACGGAGTTATGATTATCGAAGAGTAATAAAAAATGGCTCTTATGATCGAAGGGATAGGACTCTCCCACAATTTTCAATGCCTGTGTAGCATTGGCAGTGAATACACAGTAGTACTCATTGCCGGCGTTAAAATATTCCAGCACCGCTTTGCGGGTAGCTTCCACATGTTTTGTTGAAACAACTGAAGTAGGATTGATGGAATGCGGATTTCCATAAACATCGTTTTCCAAAAAATCCATATGTTTTTGCAGTTGCCACTTTGAATATAAATTACCACCGGTATAATCCAAATACACATGCCCGTATTTATCGAGATTCGGATATTGTTCTACCCGGAGTGAATCGAACTGTTCAGCTATTTGCTGATAATCTTTGCGGGTTTTATAAAACAAATCATAATCCATAGACGTGCTTTTTAGCTTCTGCAAGGTCAGTCTATCCAATTCAAGAAATTTCTGAATAATATTTTTCTTATTCAGGTACCAGTCAAACATTTATAGCTCATCCAATTTCTTTTGTATGTACTCCATGTACATTTTATAAGCCAGTAATGAACGAACCAACCCATCATGCGAGGTACTAAACTTAGTATCCGCATCAAACACTATCGCTTTACTGTCGTTACAAAGTTTTTTTTCAGAGCGCAGGAAATATGTTCGATCCATGCTGGTACTGCCATTAACATAATATTCAATAAACTCCTGGTTCTTTCTATAAAACCGGCTGTACCGAAGCATTTCTTCTTCCCACAATTTCCCGGAGCGACATTTATCATTCTCAGCCAGCAGCAAAATTTCTACCAAATTGATGAAATATTCCATATGGGCGGTAAACCGGGGTTTTACCTCTCTGAAAAATTCAATTTCTTCGCTTTCATTTTTAAAAGGAGCTTGCCTGACGAGTTCCTTAAGCATGAAATAATATTCCCAGGCAATCCAATAACACTGCTCTGCTATTTGAAATTCGGATACATCTAAATTCTTGCATTTCTGAATTTCGTTGAGCATATGATCATAGAGTCTCCTATATTTTGGTTTCACCTATTTTATTATTAGTTGTTCAAAAAAAAGGGATGTTGAAACATCCCTTGTTAATCGTACCAAAACTAACTGCGCATGAGAAAAGAGTTTATTATGATTGAGCCGCCAATCCTATTTGTGATGAAAAAGCCGCACTGATAGGCGCAATGATCGCTTCAGGATTCTTTTCTTCCTGTATAATCAGCACCGATTTTTCCAGACGTGCTTTATAACATTCTCCAACCGGCAGGGTTTTATTTTCCAATTGAACCATTTTGCTGTCAAACGCCATGATCTTATCTATGGAAACAATAAAGGATTTGTGGATGCGGCAGAACATAAAGGGTGGTAATATTGTTTCCATTTTTTTCATGGTCATTAATACCATTACCACGCAGCCTTCGGAAACGACCCTGATATAGTTGCTGCGCCCTTCGAGGTACAAAATTTCCTGAAAGTTAATCTTCACGTATTTTGATCCGGATCGCACGAAGAAATATTTTTTCATACAGACTATTTGATACAAAATTTCTATTTCAATGCTAGATTAAACGGTACCTTTTTAGGAGGCAAACACATTTCATCATTACACACCATAAATTCAACAGTTCCTGAAAGACTGGTTTTTACATTTGATTTAAGTTTTACTGTTTGAACAAAATCCACCTTATCAGAAAACTGGAAGACCTGCACACCAAACAGTTTCTCAAAATGTTTTTCCATGTTTCCGACTTCCTTAACGCCGCCTTCAAAGACTAACAGAGGGTTCTTTGCGAATGTTACAGATGTAGGTACCGGGCCTCCTGCCGGTGTAGATTGCGAATACAAATGCCATTCTGCTTCCAGGTTTGCGCTTAAATGAATTTCAAAAGTCTTTGGATCAATCTTTTTAACCGCAAATTTCCATGTTACAGGTTCCTGCGCCCTGATATAAGAAACAGAACATATTATTGCCACCAAATAAACAAATTTTTTCATCGTAACTCTTTTAATCAGGAAATAATTCATCCAACTTTTGATTCAACTCTTCCCCACGGAGATTCTTTGCAATGATTTTTCCTGAAGGATCCAATAAAAAATTTTGTGGAATAGCCCTGATACCATATTGTTTGGCAACTGCATTATCCCAGTACTTCAAATCACTTACATGTGTCCAGGCTAATCCGTCTTTATGAATTGCATCTAACCAGGCTTGTTTTTTACCCGGCTGATCCAATGATACGCTCAATATTGTAAATCCTTTATTTCTGTATTTATTAAAAGCCTTTACCACATTTGGGTTCTCTACACGGCAAGGACCGCACCAGCTTGCCCAAAAGTCCAGCAGAACATATTTACCTTTAAATGATGCCAACGAAACAGCGTTTCCTAATGTGTCGTTCTGGGTAAAGTTCATTGCATATACTCCTACTCCTGTCTTTCTAGCAATTTCAATTCTTTCCTTAAATGCAATGCCAGAAGGTAATTGCCGGGAACGCTCAGCAAGGCTTTCAAAAATGGGTTCTACTTTTTTTACATCAATGTCGTATCCGGCATACAGGTTCAGCACATATAAAGCGATCGGCGATTCCGGATGTTCTTTTAAATACGGATAAAATAAATTCTCCTTTTTATCTTCTGAAAGCATTGAGGATTCATCAACTACTTTTTTCATTCCTTCCTCATTATTTTCTTTTTTATAAGCCCTATACTCTTCATTAAGTTTGTTGCTTTTTGCCAGATAAGGCTCCTGCAATTTGTTAAATTCTTCAAAAGCAGTTTGCGAAGCTGATCCGGTGACTTTTGCAAATTTCAAAGAGTCGTTTACTACCAGCTTTATTTTCCCCGGCTCCAGGAATAAAGGCATTCTCTCCGTACGTGGTCTTGCTTTTTCGCCAGAAGGTTTAAACCGTACCGTTAATATCGCTAACGTAGGTTCAGTAAGTTTTGCATTATATTCAAATTTCCCGTTTTTTATTTGTACACTATCCGATACCTGATCATCCCCTACTCTATAAGTCAGGAAAACCATTTCTGCAGGATCAGCAAATTGCATTTTTCCTTTAAGCTGTACTTTTTCCGCTTTAGGCAATGTAATAAACGAGAGCAGGGGTAATATGAGAAGCCAATATAATTTTTTCATATCCAACGTTTTTATTTTGCTATTGAAATTGGTTGTATAATTAAATTATTTTAATATTTCATCTAACTTTTTATAAATATCATCATCCTCGCCTACAAATCTTGCTACTATCTTACCCTGAGGATCAATGATAATTTTGGTTGGAAAGCCTGCCACACTGTATTTGAGAATATAGTCTTCATCATTCCGGCTCAACACCTGGTGCCATTGATAGTCACTATTTTTATCCAGGAACTTTCTCCAGTTGGTTCCGTCATCAGATTCCTGCGCTATACCCACGATGTCCATCTTGTCTTTGTACTTATCGAGATATTCTTTCATTTTAGGCATCCCGGAAATACATGGCCCACACCATGTACCCCAAAAATCCAATACTACATATTTACCTTTCAGAGAAGTTAAATTGAACGGCTTTTTATCATAGGTATGTGAGGAGTTAATTTCAGGAGCTGCATTACCAATTGAAGTAGCTCTGAGGCCTTCGATTCTTTTTACAACTTCAATAAAAAATGGATTCGTTTTAAGATGTTGTTGATCCATTTTATCATACAAGTTGACTGCCTCTTCTTTGTTGACCTGATTTCTCAACATCATATCTCCCAGCAACCATGCCGCAGCATAGGAAGAAGTATGATCGCCGATAAATTTTTTTTTGATGCTATCCACTTCTTTGTCCCATTTATCAATTTTTTCCTGAGCCTCCTTAACAGCCAAAGAGTCTGCAATAATCTTTTTGGCAATTTTCACCTCCATATTTACACTTTCATTCATCAGAGGATAAATGGATTTGTTTAATCTGGCAAGGTCATTATTCGCAGGATCCCCGGATGGATAGGCATCTACAAAATCGGTAATCTTTCCGGCGAATTTTACTTTAGCTCCCGGATAAGCAATGAACTGAAACTGGGAAGACTTGGCAGGAAAATATCCACGATCCACTCTTTTCATTACACTTTCGTTACCTGGATAAAAACTCAACATTTCCATTTCATCTATTTTGCGGCTGTATGTAAAGTACCCGTCCTTAACCACCGTAGAGTCTCTCACAAGTTTTCCGCTTTTATCCTTATAAAAGATATGTATCGTTTTTGATTCCAGCCCATCAATTTTTCCCGAAACAGTGAAAGTTTCTTCCTGGGCAAAAAGAGAGGGAGAAAAGAATAAGAAAAAAATAATTAATAAATTTTTCATTGTGTTTTACTCTTTATTATCAAGGATGTTTCGTTTATCAACATCCTACATGCAGGAGGATAAACATTTATTAAATTTTTTAGTCCGGCTTTCAAATTAAAAACCTGAACCGGGATGTTCTATTTTAATACTAATGCCAATTCTTTCTCTAACTCTAATCCCCGTAATCCCCTTGCGATTATTACCCCATCCGGATTTATCAAAAAATTATCCGGTATGCCCTGCACACTGAATAATTGACGAACACCTACCTCTTCATAACCTTTGAGGCTACTTAAATTTGGCCACAGCATTTCATCTTTGTGAATAGCATCCAGCCATTTTTGCTTATCCTTTTCAACATCCAATGAAATACTAACAATTGTAAAATTTTTGCTTTTATATTTATCAAAAGCTTTAACCAGAAAAGGGGTTTCTTTTCTGCAAGGCACACACCAACTGGCCCAGAAATCAATCAATACATATTTACCTTTAAAAGATGAAAGCCGTACCGGGTTGCCATTCTGATCCGGAAGGGTAAAATCAGGTGCCGCATTACCAACCTCTACTCTTTCCATTCTTTTGATAAGGCCCGCTATATCCTGTCCTCCCACTGATGCTTTTACTGAAGCAGAAAAATGGTCATATATTTTTTTTAATAATGGTAACTCCGTTTGATTGTTTGTAAAATTCATGCTCAGCATATTGGTAATGGCATATGATCCGGGATGAGCTAAAGCATAATCAACAATTATTTTTCTCTGAGCGCCGGGGAGTTCGTCATAAATTTTATCAATGTCTTCCAACAAAGAATGTAACTGTTGACCAGAAGCAAAATCCCGCACATTACGCAGTGAACGCATGCATTCATAATAAGGAGTC
>DASZXQ010000113.1:0-18655 GCA_035545755.1 Chitinophagaceae bacterium
AAGACCGCAGCATTATATCATGACTCCGGTTTTCTTCATGCTTATTCCGGCCATGAAGAAGCAGGTTGCGAAATTGTCAAAAAAGAACTTCCGGCCTATGGGATAAATGGAAAACAACTGGATGCTATTTGTGGAATGATCATGGCAACCAAAATTCCTCAATCACCCAAAAATAAACTGGAAGAGATCATTTGTGATGCAGATCTTGACTACCTGGGAAGACCTGATTTTTTTAAGATCGCAAATTCACTTTTTAAGGAAATGATGCATCGAGGTCTCGTCAACAACGAACGGGAATGGAACCGGATACAGGTTAATTTTCTAAAAAATCATCATTACTTCACTCCGACCAACAAACAATCCCGTGAACAGCAAAAACTGGAGCATCTGGCCATGATCGAAGGGATGCTTTGAAGAGGTTCGTAACTGATCTGCACAAACCATGTTTATTCACGCATGTAAAAATCAACGTTTACTTCGTTAAACGATTTTAACGAACCTGCCGTTCATCTGATACCAGAACTGTTCTTCTCTGTTTTTTGGGTTTTCACATTTTCTTTTTAACCACCCGGGATATTTCTGCATCTAATATATAAAAGGGTAACAAAAGACCCGGAGAAAAAGATCAATGAGAGGAATGGAATCAATAGAACAATTAAAGCCCTTTGTTATGAAAAAGATTTTAAAAATATCAGCAGCATTGGATCAGCCCGAATTGCTCGAAACTATGGTAGAAAAACTGGCCTATCGCCATTATGATATTGGATTCACTAAAGAAAAAATGCCGAAAGGCTGGGAAGCTGATGAAACGTCCAGCACAGAAGCTTATGTAAGCGGAACGATTGAACTAAATGATACCAATAATGAACCCATACGAATGCCATTCATTACCTGTTTTATTTTCACCTGTGCTCATGGTAAAAAAGAGCCTTACAAATTGAATTGGAGCATGTCATTATCCTGAAGCCCGTTTTTTCCGGCCACTTTCTTTTTCATGCCTTTGATAATACCCGATCACCATGCTGCGGTCTTTCAACAGGAGGCCGCAGCTTTTTTATTCTTTTTTTACCGCCGGTTTTCCTCCATTCACCGATTTTTCACCCTTAATTACCCATTGCCCATTCTTGTTCCGTAAATACTAAACTACATTTGTTACAAATTCAAAACAAATGACAGACAGTAATGATTTTCGTGAGCAAAGAAGAAAGTGGAAAGAAGATCGAAGAAAAATGAAAGATGAGCTGCGGGAAAAAATCAGGGATAACCGTGACTTTATGATGGGAGGCGTTTACTTAAAAGGCAGAGCATGGACAGGCGTTTTTATTCTCCTTATCGGAATAGTGGCCTTGCTTAAAGCAGCATTAGTTCCGCTGCCTGATTGGTTTTTTAGCTGGCAAATGTTCCTGATAGCATTAGGGGTTTTCATCGGTATTCGTCACCGTTTCTATGGAATGACCTGGCTGATCTTAATACTCATCGGTGGAGCTTTTTTGGCAGAAGATATTTACCCTGATCTTGAAATGCGGCGTTATACCTGGCCAGTTATTATGATCATACTTGGCATTTTATTCATACTTCGGCCACGTAAGCGCTGGCATTGGGAGTACAACCAAAAAAAAAATCCTGATGAACCCGGAGCCAGCACTACAGCACCGGTAGCTGATGCAGACACCACATACAGTAAAGAAGATTATGTGAACGCCACATCAGTTTTTGGCGGAACAAAAAAGAATATTCTTTCTAAAAATTTCAAAGGCGGAGAGATCGTCAACATCTTTGGTGGCACAGAATTGAACCTGAGCCAGGCTGATATCACTGATGAAGCAGTAATTGAAATGACCACCATATTTGGCGGAACCAAACTCATCATTCCTTCTAACTGGACCGTGAAATCCGATGCAGCCGTGATATTCGGCGGCATTGAAGATAAAAGGCCGGTAACACCGGTGGAAGAAAGTAATCACAGAACATTAAGACTGAAAGGAACCGTGATCTTTGGCGGCATTGATATTAAAAGTTATTAAGAATAAAATATTCTTTAAACGAATTTTAATTAAAAACCAACTAATCAATATGAACTGGTATCTTGCAAAAATCGTTTACCAGGTTTGTTGTGGTGAAGGAAACCATCCCGGGCAATTTGATGAACAACTCCGCCTGATCGCTGCTTTGAACAAAGAGGAAGCATTTTATAAAGCGCAACACATCGGCCAAGAAGAAGAGACCTTCTTCAATGAAAAACAGCAATTGGTTCAATGGAAATTTATCAATGTTGCGGAGCTATATAAACTCAGTGAATTAATCGACGGCGCCGAACTCTATTCCCGTATTGAAGAATCGGATCATCCTGATTCGTATATCAACATGATACATAAAAAAGCAGAACAAATTCTGACCGGCAATACGCTGGAGATATTAGATTTAGTATAAGCTCATGTCCAGATCACCACTTTCTGTAAATCGTTTCAGAACTATTTTCATCAGCATCTGGCTGGCAGTGATATTTGATATCACATTTGTCTTGAAATGGTATGGTTCAGGCTGGGATTGGCCGGTGGCGATCATTGACAGCCTGATCAGTTGTTCTCTTCTTTTCATTTTTTGTCTGCCACTCATGATCATGCTTCAATACTATACTCCGAGGCAAAAAAATTATGTGAACATTTTTATCTGGTGTGCATTCATCACAGGTGTGTGGCTGGCACTAACGCATTGGCTGCTTAGCCTGGCACTCGGACATTATGAAGGATATGATTCTTTTTTGCACCAGTCACAGATCATTAGAGGAAGTATCGGCTTTTTACTTACCGGCTGTGTGGCGCTTGCATTTGTGATCTGGTATAATTGGGAAGAGCAACAGGAAAATGAAAAAAGAAAACAAGACTCAGAAAAATTAGCAAAAGAAGCAGAGCTTTTTAAACTGCGCCAACAATTGCAGCCACACTTTTTATTCAATAGTCTCAATTCGATAAATGCCTTGATCGGCATACGACCGGAAGAAGCACGAAAAATGGTGCAGCAACTATCCGATTTTTTGCGGGGAACATTGAAAAAAGAAGAAACGCAATGGGTGAGTTTACAGGAGGAGTTACAATACCTGCAATTGTACCTGGATATTGAAAAAGTACGTTTTGGGAACCGTTTATCCACTGTGATAGAAAGTACCGATACAACTAATGAAATGAAATTACCTGCTTTGTTGTTGCAGCCCATTGTTGAAAATGCGATCAAATTCGGTTTGTATGATACCACGGGAGAAACCATGATCCGCATTACGGCACTGGTAGAAGGAAATAATCTTGTGCTGAAAGTTGAGAACCCATTTGACCCGGAAACTTCTTCTTCCAGCCAGGGAACAGGATTTGGTTTAAAATCAGTGCAACGCAGATTGTATTTATTATTTGGCAGGAACGATCTCCTGGTAACTGAGGCAAAGGAAAATATTTTTACTACTATAGTAAAAATTCCCCAGGCAACAGTAACAATAGCAGAAAAATAAAAATGAATTTTGTATTAAGAAATAAGATATAAATTATCGGACAATGAAAGTGATCATTATAGACGATGAGCCGCTGGCAAGAAGTGTTGTAAAAGAATATTTACAGAAATATCCTCAACTCGAATTGTGGCAGGAATGTAATGACGGTCTGGAAGGGTTAAAAGCCATCCAGGAACATAACCCCGATCTGATCTTTCTCGACATTCAAATGCCAAAGATCAATGGATTTGAAATGCTGGAATTATTGGATCAGCCTCCCGCTGTAATATTCACCACGGCATTTGATGAATATGCTATCAAAGCTTTCGAAGCACATGCTGTTGATTATTTGCTGAAACCATTTAGCCAGGAACGTTTTGACAAAGCCATTGAAAAAGTAATGGCGCAAAAAAATATTTCTCCTGAAAAAATCACACAGGAATTACTGGAAACCGCAGCACAGTCACCGTCGCAGAGTCAACGGATCGTAGTAAAAAACGGCAGCAAGATCAAGATTATTCCCTTGCAGGAGGTATTTTATCTTGAAGCTGCAGATGATTATGTAAAGATCCACACTAAAGAAGGATATTTTCTCAAAAATAAAACCATGAATCATTTTGAACAGAGCTTGGATCAGCAACACTTTGTACGTTCCCATCGTTCTTATATTATAAACATTCAGCAGATCACCCGTATTGATCCTTATGAAAAAGACAATCATGTTGCCATTCTGCGTTCAGGTGCTAAAGTACCTGTAAGCCGCAACGGTTATGTCCGTTTAAGACAGGTATTGGGCTTATAATATTATTCAACTGATAAAAATTTTAATGGCAGCGTTATATTCACTGAATAATTCTTATTTTCAGGTATCAGCAAAAACTGCTATCAATGAAGGCCTACAAACTGAATATTAAAACCATCGTTGTCATTGTTGGTGTATTAAGTCTTTTTATTTATTCGCTGGTACTGGTCATTTTTAAAATTGCTAAAACTGAAGAGCTGGGCGAAACATTACTGCACTACGGCTATATCATTGCTCCTATCTCAATATTATGGGTGATGCTGGATCATTATCTCTGGCATACACGTTTGTTTCAATTATTGCGCAAATCATTGAATATTCCTCCTGACATGCGTGGCCGCTGGGAAGGCAAACTGGAAAATGCAGATGGCAGTCCGGTACAGAAATTTGTGATCGAAGTAAGACAAACGCTGACCACATTAAAGGTTCACTCTTTTTCTACAATTGGCCATTCCGTAAGTGTTCTTTGCGAAATTGCTTCCGATACGCATGAAGAAAATTTCACCTTATGTTATTTGTGGGAAGGGCAAACGCACACTGATATTAAGGACATACACCAGGGTGTGCGATTCCAGGGATATACGATGCTGAACTTATTGGAACATGAATCACCAAGAATGCTGAAGGGATCTTATTTCACCAATTTTAAACCCACACAAACAAGAGGTGGGATAGAATTGACATGGGTCTCAAAAGAAATGAAACGGAAATTTGAATAACTATTAATCCAGTACTTCATAGATAACAACTGGCCGGGATTTATTTTTTAAAGTAACCTCCCCGACTTTCCTGCAATTAAAAGACTCTTTGATGTTCTCATAAGATGATTCACTGATAATGATCTGTCCTTCTTTTGCAGCCGCCTGCAAACGTTGTGCAGTATTTACCGAATCGCCGATAACAGTATAATCCAACCGGCGAAGGTTAGCAGAACCAATATTTCCTGATATCATTTCGCCACTGTTAATACCGATGGAAACTTTTGGTTTGAAAAAAATATTTCCTGACTCGTTAGGCAACTCATCGATTTTTTTCCGAACTGCCAAACTTGCATCAATTGCCCGATCCAAATGATAGTCGCCACGGAAAACCGCCATAACAGCATCACCGATGAATTTATCAATGAAGCCGCCTTGTGCAATGATCTCTTTCACCATTACATCAAAATAACTGTTCAGCAATTTCACTACTGTATCGGGTTTTTCATTTTCACTGATGGAAGTAAAACTGCAAATATCAATGAACACTACTGTTGCTTCCACTGTCTCATTCTGCATCAGGGATGTTTCAAACTCCCGGCTTCCCATAAAATTCAATACCGTTTCATCCACATACATTTTAAGGATATTATTTTCCTTGATGGCTCGCATCGTATCCCGCAGCTGCTGCACATGCTTTATGGTTTTCTCCATTGTAACTTCCAAATCTTCAAAATTCACCGGCTTGGTAATAAAATCAAATGCACCACGATTCATGGCTGTGCGGATATTTTCCATGTCTCCATATGCAGAAACGATCACTGCTTTCAATAAAGAGTTTTGTTCATTTAGTTTTGAAAGTAAAGTCAATCCATCCATCTCAGGCATATTGATATCACTCAGCACTACATCAATATCATGATGCTGCTCCAGCTGCTCCAAAGCTCTTATGCCATTGATCGCAAATACAAATTCGTATTGATGCTCCCTTATTTTCTGACGAAACTTTTGCTTGATCAATACTTCCAGGTCCGCCTCATCATCTACAACTAATATTTTCGCCATTATTTTATCGCTTTTAATTTTTCTTTTAACGACATAAAATCAAGAGGCTTGGTCAAAAAATCATCTGCTCCCAGCTTCATAGCAGAGTTGTAGTTATCGGAATCTCCATAGGCAGTGATCATCATTACAACAGGAGGTGGCTCCCGGTGTTTCTCTTTTATTTTGCTAAGAAGTTCTAGACCACTCATACCCGGCATATTAATATCAGAAAGGATCAATACAGCTTCATGACCGTAACCTTTAAGATAATCTAACGCTTCTTCTCCTGAAAATGCAAAAGCAAATTCCATTTCTCCATTTTTCATTTCCTTTCTGAAACGCTGTTCAAAAAGAACTTTGACATCTTTTTCGTCATCAACAACTAAAATTTTCATACAATAAATATAAATTTTACATTGGTAAAAGAATTGAAAATTTTGTATACTGGCCTTCCTTTGTGTCTACCGTTATTTCTCCGGCATGAGCCTTTACTATATCGTAACTTAAAGATAATCCTAATCCCGTTCCCTCGCCGGCAGGTTTCGTAGTAAAGAATGGCTGGAAAATCTTGTCCATTACTTTCTGCGGAATACCGTTTCCATTATCACTAACTGTTATTTTAACCTGGTCATTCATCTTTTCTGTTTTTACGATCACCGTTGGCTGATAGGCTTCTTCAGCATTCTTTTTCTTTTCATTTACGGCATAAAATGCATTTGTAATAAGATTCAGGATCACCCGGCCTATGTCTTGCTGTACAATATTTATTTTTCCGACCGATTCATCAAAATCTGTATCAAATTTTGCAGAAAATGACTTGTCTTTTGCACGAAGACCATGATAACTTAGCCGCAGGTATTCATCGCAAAGAGCGTTTATATCAGTAGGTTCTTTCTGCCCATTGCTTCTCCTGGAATGCTGCAACATGCTTTTAACGATCGCATCAGCCCGTTTACCATGATAATTAATTTTCTCTTCGTTATCATTAATATTTTTTGCAATTTCTTTTACTTCGCCAAAATTTCCTTTTTCAATCTCCTCATTCATTTCTGTAAGTAGTTCTTTGTTTACCTCGGCAAAATTGTTGACAAAGTTCAAAGGGTTCTGTATTTCATGAGCAATTCCGGCCGTTAGTTCTCCTAACGAAGCCATTTTTTCTGATTGAATAAGCTGTGCTTGTGTTGCTTTAAGATCTTCAATTGTTTTTTGTAATTGTTCTGTCCGCCGTTTAATTTTTTCTTCCAATACCCGGTTCTCTCTTTGCAATTTTCTTGAACGGTAAACGATATACAACCTTAATATACCAAGCCCCAGCAATACATATAATATATAAGACCACCATGTTTTATACCAGGGCGGAGAAATAGTAAAACTAAAAGATGCTGTTTTGTTCCATCGTCCATCTGTCCCTTTGCTTTTTACCTTAAAAGTGTAGCTGCCGGGCGGCAAGTTCAAATAATTTTCGGTAGAAGTACTTGTTGTTGGCAGGCTCCAGTCTTTATCAATACCTTCCAGGATATAGCTGTACCAAACTGAATCTAGCCGACCAAGTCCGGCTTGTGCAAAATGGAATTGTAAATAATTTTCATTGTGGGGCAGCTTGAGGTCAACAGGCAAGTTGTACGGACCGTTTACGCTATCCCACCTGAATTTAGAATCAATCGCATAGCCGGTATTTTTCGGGAAACCAGTTTTTTTAGTGTAGGCACTATCCGTCATCCATAAAGTATCCTTTGCCGATAAGCTTTCTTTATTAATAAAATTTTGTGGCCGTGTCATCACATTTACGCCGGTAATATAAGTCGCACTTGAATCAACAAGCGGTTTTATATTTTTAATGAGTGTAATTCCATTATCACCCCAAAGAAATTCTCCTTCTTTCGTCACGGCATCAGTTTCCCAGGCATTAGTATTTATTCTTAATAGATCTTCAGAATTATTTAAAACAGAAACCTTCCAATTTTTTGACGTATCGCCTGGTGAAGCAGCAGTAATAATATTCGCTTTATTATCGGTCCCTACTATTACGCTTCCCTGGTATGGAAGCATTGAAGTAACTACTGCATTTGACAATCCCTGCCTGGCTCCAATAAATACAAGTGTCCCTTGTTTTGTATCCGCCACGTAAATTCCCTTATCAGTTCCGATCCACATCCGGCCATTTTCATCTGGCATCAATATCCTGTTACAGGTATCTTTTAAACCAGGTTGATCATTCAGGTACTTAACAGTGCCTGCTACAGGATCAAAAATGTCTATTCCGCCTTTGTTGGTCGCCAACCATATCCTGCCTTCCTTGTCCTGTTTTATGTCTCCAATATTGTCATCGCTCAATCCCCCGTTCGCATCAGTATGGAGAATCAAATTTTTTGCTGAGTCTATGAGGTCAATCCCATTGCTCGGACCAGTCACCCATGTATTTCCATAGGTATCGCTAAAAGCAGTGTATACGGAATCACTTACTAAGCCTTCATTTTTCCCTACTTGCAACAAAGTCTTTTTAACAGGATCTATTATATTATATCCACCGTCTGTGGCTATTACTATGTTTCCATTTTTTTGCCAGAATGATTGTACGAAATCATCACTAAGACCATGGGCTTTATCCAGCAGGTGTGCAATATTTCTTTGGGGATTCACAATTAAAAGCCCTTTCTGCGTTGCGATCCAGAGATTACCCACTTCGTCTTCCATCAAACTTATTATCTGTGTAGTGCCGATAGGATGTGTTGTGTTCGCATACTGATCTATTCTGTTTAAACCCGTATTAGTCGCCACCCACATATGCTGATGGTTATCCTCACAAAGAGTGATGATAACGTTCCCGGCCAGTCCATCCTGCTGGCGAATTCTCCTGGTTCTTTCATTTTTGGCATCAACCACTTCGATTCCATATGTAACGGTGCCTGCCCAAACCTGGCCTCTGTCATCACAAAACAAATCAATTATTCTTGCCTGATCAAGCCATTGCCACTTGTTGTAATATTCTAGTTTTCCGTTTTTAAGATCAATTGCATCAAGGCCAGATGGCACCGCCAGCCATATCAGATCATTTCTTTTATCTTCGGTTATTGCCGCAACTGAGTCACTGGTAATACCATTAGTCTTTTTTAAAAATTTTATTTTACCTGTCAGCGGATCAATTATATCAACCCCTCCCCCAAAAATAGAGATCCATATTTTTCTGTCATTAGCCTGTATTACCTGAAAACCCGTTTGAGATGATGAAGCAGCCTGCGCATCACTAAGATCAGCGAGCAATTTAATGCCAATGTTTTTATAGGTACCTGTTGACGGATCAATTATATCAACTGCTTTGTCTTTCGCATTGTACACCCATATATTTCCTTTATCATCCTTTGCCATTTTAGTTATATTATTGCTCACTCCAACAATTTTATTGGAGTACCCGATGGTACCATTTTTCATATTTACTACTCCAACATTTCCCCCAGCCTGGACAAACCATATGTTTCCAAGATCATCCTCTGTGATACCGGATATCGGGGCAAAACCGGAATTACCCTCTATGATCGTTTGAATGTTTTCTCCATCGTAGCGGAATAATCCACCTACTCCACCTATCCATAAAAGGCCATATTTATCCATGTATACAATGCCGACAAGCAATCCTAGTATGCCGCGGAACTGTGCCATATCATAAATGGAAAGTGGTTTTCCCGGGTGGGGTATCATTCTTCCTACATTCGTTATGGTTGCGGGGGAAAGTACCGACATTCTTAAGTTGAGAGACTGGGAAGGAAACTTGTTGAGATCAAGGTCTTTTTCCGGTAGGGCGTTGTAATCAAACTTTACTTCTTCAGGCGGTTTACTAAAGGGTTTAAAGCCGCTACTGTCGTAAGGAACAGATGGCAGCGCATCAATATCCAGCCTTTTCACAATAGGTTTTATTCCTCCTCTTTTAGCAGTATCCCATTTTATTTTTTTCTCTGCCGTAAACTTCAATGGAACAGTTACAGGCTGTGCATACCCTAACTCTTTCTGAGGAAAAGGAATTTCGTCGGAACCGTTGTTACATGATGCTAAAAGGAATAAAAAAAAAGATATTATAACAATCTGTGAAGGCTTGCCTGATGTCATTGAGTTTTTCTTTGAAGTATCTTTTAAAGATAACAAAATTATGATAGCTCCACTTTCAAAAAGATCTCTGCCGGATTATGGTCAATGAAAAACAGTTCATATTATAGGCAATTCAATTATAAACTCCGTTCCTTCTTCTTTTTTTGAATCCGCCCTTATTGCTCCTCCGTGGGCTTTTATAATGTCATAACTCAACGATAAGCCCAGGCCCGTCCCCTGCCCGGTCGGTTTTGTAGTGAAAAATGGCTGAAATATTTTTTCCTTAATAGAATCGGGAATGCCATTGCCATTGTCTTTCACCCGTATTTCAATCTTATCGCCCATTCTTTTTGTGCTTATAGTAACAATGGGTTCGTAATCCTCACCAGTTTGATTTTTCTTTTCTGTCACCGCATAAAAAGCATTATTGATCAGGTTCAGTATCACCCTGCCAATGTCTTGCGGCATGATCTCGATCTTTTCAATATTATCGTCAAAATCGGTTTCAAATTTTGCGTTAAATGATTTGTCTTTTGCTCTCAGGCCATGATAAGCCAATCGCAAATATTCTTCACATAAAGCACATATATCAGTCAGTTCTCTTTTTCCACTGCTGGTCCTGCTGTGCTGCAACATGCTTTTAACTATTGCGTCGGCCCGTTTTCCATGAAAATTTATTTTTTCCTGGTTACCAGAAACATCAGTAGCGATCGCTTTCACCTGCTCATAATTGCCTTTTTCAATTTCTTCATTCATCTCAGCCAGCAATTCTTTGTTTACTTCCGAAAAATTATTTACAAAGTTCAGCGGGTTTTGTATCTCATGCGCAATACCGGCGGTTAGTTCACCCAGCGAAGCCATTTTCTCAGATTGAATCAATTGATGCTGTGTGGTTTTCAGGTTCGCTAATGTCTGCTCCAGTGCTTTTTTCTCTTCATTGATCAAAACAGCCTGCTCTTCAGATCTTTTCAGATCGAGAAAACGGGTGTAAATAAGTCCAAAGACATTTGCCATGCGCAGCATAATATCCGTCTCTTCTTCTGTCATAGCTTTGCCGGAAACTACGTTAATAGTGCCGGCAGAAAAAAAGAAAGAATAAAAATATTCAGCCAGGGAACTTTCCTTACGGTCCGGAATACCTGCATAAGTGGACATCGTTCTGTAATACAATGCCAATTCTTTTCCCTCGAGTTTGGTAACTGCAAACGGTTTCTTTTCTTTCAGGGCTTCAATTATGTTTTCAAAAACAGGATGAACATGAATGTTTATATAATCAAGGACAAAAAATAATTTCCCATCAGCGGCAACAGAAGTGATCCATAATTCTATGGCATTATTCTCATCATCAAATATTCCAAGACCGGAGCGGATGGCATCAATTTTCAATTCTTTTAATTGTTGAAAAAGTATGGTGGACGTTTCAGAGAGTTGAGAACTGCTCCGCATGTCCAATGCTTTTACCCTTACTTTTTCCAGTGCATTCTCTACTTCAATTTGCCGGCTTTTTTGAGCAAGTGCTGCTTCCAGCCGCTCCACTTCGGTTTCAAGAAATGAAGTTCTGTCTGCTGTTGGTATGTTTTTATCAGTGTTCATATCCTGTCATGCTATGTTTATCTTTATAGCATTAGGACTTGTTCCAGGATTTTGATGCTCCAATAGTTCGCTGTTCTGTATGTATCGCAACCTATTCTCCCCATTCGGGATCTATGATGTTAGTCACTTCAGTAATACTATTCGCAGGAAATCCTCCGCGACGGGCATGTTCCAGCAAAATTTCTTTGTCCTTCGCCATGTAAATGCAATATATCTTATCTCCTGCGACATAACTATGTATCCATTGAATATCTGTACCCAAAGAGCAAAGCACTTCCCGGGATTTTTTAGAAATAGATTTAAGTTGCTCCACATCAAAATCGCCAGCATGTGGGATTTCTCTTTCAATAATAAATTTTGGCATAACGCATTGGTTAGTTTGGTTATTAAAATTAAAGAACTAACAGATAATACAGATCCCGACAGCTATAAGGCATTCAATTTAACTTAAAAATGTCATTTCAGAATCTTTATTTATCTATTGACTTATCCGGAGGTCATGGATATATAACTCTATGCCGGCAACATGATCATAAACTCTGTTCCCTCGCCTTCTTTACTTTTCACCCTGATCTCTCCGCCATGCGCTTTTACAATATCATAACTCAGGCTCAATCCCAAACCAGTTCCCTGGCCGGTGGGTTTAGTGGTGAAGAAGGGCTGAAAGATTTTTTCTTTGATGGATGCAGGAATACCATCACCGTTATCCTTTACACTTATTTCAACTTTACCATTTAATTTTTTGGTACTTACAACAACCGTTGGTTCGTAGCCTTCAGCATTCTGCGTTAAGCCCTCAGCTTTTTTCTTTTCACTGACCGCATACAAAGCATTGTTGATCAAATTGAGGATCACCCGGCCAATATCCTGCGGAACCAGATCTATTTTCCCAATTGACAAATCAAAATTAGTTTCGAATTTCGCATTAAATGACTTGTCTTTGGCTCTTAAACCATGATACGCCAATCGTAAATACTCATCGCATAAAGCATTAATATCAGTCGGCTCTTTTGTACCGAAACTGCTCCTGGAATGCTGAAGCATCCCTTTTACAATCCCATCCGCTCGTTTACCGTGATGAATAATTTTTTCGAGATTAGCATCGATATCGCTTAATATCGCATTCTGCTCTTTGCTTGTTAATGTTGACTTTTGATTTTTTAATTCATCAATCAACTCCCTGCTTACTTCCGAAAAATTATTCACGAAGTTCAATGGGTTTTGTATCTCATGCGCTATGCCCGCAGTAAGTTCCCCGAGCGAAGCCATCTTTTCCGAATGAATAAGCTGCGATTGCGTGGATCTCAACTCATCTAATGTCTGTTCTACTTTCAATTTTTGAAATTCTGTTTCTTGCTTTTGCTTTTCCAGTAAACTATAGGCTTTCTTTCTGTTCCTGTTGTTTCTCCATAAAACAATTGCGATGAAAAAGAATGCCAGCAGCCCTGCAAGTAGTCCATATTTCTGGAATTGTTCCCGATAACTTTTCTTGAGACTTTCAATTTCCTGTTGCCTTTGCTGTTCATCAAAATCCACATTCTGGAACGCCTGCACCTGCTTGGAATTAAAAAGGCTATCCTTTAATTGAATTATCAATGCCTGGTATCTGGCCGTGCTATCTGAACGATGGGTAGCATTATAAAATTCAACTAATTCGGAATAGGTTCTCAATAAAAGATCCGGGGAATTCATCTGCTGCGCCAGTCGCAGCGCTGTATTGGCGAAAAAAAGGCTTGAGTCCAGTTGCTGGTGTTTTCGAGAGATGTCTGCAAGCAAAAGACTTGACGCTATAACGCCTCTTAAATATTGATCACGCTGACTTTTGGCTAATGCTTGCCTGAGGTATTCAATTGCTTTCTGGTCATTCCCTGTGGCTACGTAATATTTACCCAATGTAAGCATTACGCCAGATGAAGGAGGAATGTGTAAACGATCTCCCAATTTAATAGCGCCTTGTTCATAAAAAAAAGCTGAATCGATTTGCTTTAGCTCCAGGTAAGTTCGTCCCATGATATAATATATTTCTGCCAAATGGACGCTATCACCAATCTGTTCTGTAAGTCCGATAGAGTGCTTTAAATGAAATAGTTCCTTATCATAAACGTTTGCATTTTCATATAAAACTGCGATTAGTTCGTGAATAAAACCTAATACACCCAGCCGGTATGTCTCTTTTGTAGTGTTGGGAGAGTCCCCCTCCAACTCAGCGTACTTTCCGGTAAGAATATTCTTTGCGTTTTGGGGATCCTCTGCGATAGTTAGAGCTGAAAGATACGTTTGAAGCGCCCTGGGATAGTTGCCCATGTTTTGTTGGGCATAGCCCATTTGGGTAAGGCTCATCGCTTCACTCAATTTTAAATTCAATTCCTTTGCGATCTCCAGAGCCTGCTTAGCGTAGTACAGGGAAGTGTCGGGTCGCAGTTCACCATATGCAATGGCCAAAGTTTCAAACTGTATGAAGCGCATCGTATCATTTTTCGTGATACTAACTTCCCGTTTTAAACTATCGATAAAACTTTGCTGCGCCGAAAGACATGCAGATCCGAATGAAAGCAATGATATTAGTAAAAATTTCTTCAACTTATTCAGTTTAGATATTCTCATTGGTATAAAGTTTCAAAAAATCCGGTCAATCTAAAATGACCGTGCCCGAAAAAAGTCTTATCCTGTCTTTTCCCTGATAAATGGCAACGTCATAATAAATTCAGCTCCTTCTCTTTCCTTTGTAATTACTTTTATTTCACCACGATGTGCTTTTACAATATCATAACTCAAACTCAATCCCAATCCCGTTCCTTGTCCTGTTGGTTTGGTGGTGAAGAAGGGCTGAAATATTTTGTCTTTATTACTTTCAGGAATGCCGTTGCCGTTATCCTTTACACTTATTTCAACTTTGCCATTTAATTTTTTTGTACTTACGACAACCGTTGGTTCGTAGCCTTCAGCATTCTGCGTTAAGTGTTCCGACTTTTGTTTTTCACTGACAGCATAAAAGGCATTGTTGATCAGATTCAGCACCACACGGCCAATATCCTGCGAAACCAGATCTATTTTCCCGATTGAAGCATCAAAATCAGTTTCGAATTTCGCATTAAATGATTTGTCTTTGGCTCTTAAACCGTGATACGCTAATCTTAAATACTCCTCGCATAACGCGTTAATATCTGTTGGTTCTTTAACCCCACTGCTGCTTCTTGAATGTTGCAGCATGCCTTTTACAATCGCATCAGCCCGCTTACCGTGGTAAATGATCTTTTCCAGATTTTGCTTCACATCATCAGCTATTACTTTTGCTTCATTAGTATCCCCTTTTTCCAATTCGGTTTTCATTTCTTCCAGCAGTTCATGGCTCACTTCACTAAAATTATTGACAAAATTCAGCGGGTTTTGGATTTCATGGGCAATACCGGCGGTTAGCTCACCCAGAGAGGCCATTTTCTCTGAATGGATAAGTTGTGTTTGTGCTGCTTTAAGTTCATCAAGGGTATGCTGCAGCTCTTCTTTTTGTCTGACCAACTCTGCCGTTCGTTCCTGCACCTGCACTTCAAGGGTTGCTTTTATATGTTCTGATAATTTAATTTCCTTTTCTTTTTCCTCTACCTTGATCCGTTCTTTCTCCAGTGCTTTTCGCTGTTTATTATTTATAATGACCATCGCAATCAACCAGACAATGGCAAATAAAGCAGCGGTGTCAAAATAATTTTCCCATTTATTGTAAAATGAATTGGCTACTACTTTAACTATATCAGTAATGGTATTAATAGCCAGTAAAGGCAGAAAAGCAAACAATAAAGGCCTGGCTTTTCGCCATTCCTTTTTTGAATAGATGAACCATGCGAGACACCAAACCACCGCATCACCAAGCCATTCAAAAAGCCAGTTTATATTCTTCACCATCGACTCGCTTAAAAACAGCGCCACAGATACAATGATAAAGTATGTAAGATTCCTCCTCCATTTGGTTGTTAAGTCCGAAGGCGATAAACTCTTTTTGAGATAACTGACAACAATTATTACCAGTATTAAATCAAACAGCATTTGTATTTCGCAATTAAATTAAACAACCAAAGTAATGATAAATGTGGTTCCCTGGCCTTCTTCACTTTCCACTTTTATCGTGCCACCGTGAGCCTTCACAATATCATAACTCAAACTCAGGCCCAGACCTGTTCCCTGTCCCGTGGGTTTGGTGGTGAAGAAAGGTTGAAATATTTTTTCTTTAATGGATTTGGGAATTCCATTGCCGTTGTCTTTAACCTTGATCTCAACCTTATCACCAAGCTTTTTGGTACTTACAATAACAGTCGGTTCGTAGTGATCAGGATTGAGCTTCTTCTTTTCACTCACCGCATAGAATGCATTATTAATCAAATTCAATATAACCCTTCCAATATCCTGCGGCACTACATTTATTTTTCCTATACTGTTATCAAAGTAAGTTTCAAACTTTGCCTCGAATGATTTGTTTTTCGCACGAATACCATGATAACTCAATCTTACATATTCATCACACAACGCATTGATGTCGGTTGGTTCTTTTGTTCCTGATGTTTGCCTTGAATGTTGCAGCATGCTTTTTACGATCGCATCAGCCCGTTTGCCGTGATGATTTATTTTCTCTTCATTAGAGGCAATGTCATCTAACAGTTTGTCTACTTCATCATTTTTTAAATTTGACTGCTGACTTTTTAATTCTTCAATCAATTCTATATTCACTTCAGAAAAATTATTGACGAAGTTTAGCGGATTTTGTATCTCATGGGCAATCCCCGCTGTCAGTTCTCCCAGCGAAGCCATTTTTTCTGATTGTATGAGTTGAGCTTGCGTCGCTTTAAGTTCATCATAGGCCTGCTCTACATTTTGCTTTTCCCTTTGCAATAAGTTATTTGATTTCTTTTTGTGTTGAATATTTCTCCAGAGTAGAAATACCAGCAACAAAAAAACTCCTAACCCGGACAATAGTGCAGTATACCGGATCTTATTCCTGTATTGTTCCTGCTGTCTTTCCAGCGTCGTTTGCTTTTGTTGTTCATCAAGCATGAGCAATTGCATCTGCCTCATTTTTTCCGGCCCGTATAAACTATCCCTCATCACTACTGAAGTGTTGAGATAAAATAAAGCGCTATCGGGTTTGTTGATATTCTTATACAATTTTGCAAGCAGATCACCGGCATCAAGTAAAATTTGTTTTGAATGGAACCTTTTTGCATTTTCAAAACTCAATCGGGCATAATATATCGCTGAATCATAACGGGCAGTTGAATGGTAAAGTTCAGCAACCTTGATCATTGCTGTACTCGCATTTAATTTATCATGCAATTGAAGAGCATTTTGTATTGCCTCATTATAAAATTCCAGAGCAGAATCCTTTTTCCCAAGCAATGCAAAGGCAATGCCCATGTGCTGCAGTATAAATGATTTCAGATGAACGCCGGTGGGATAATCAAGATATGCCTTGTAAGCTTTTTGCTGGTAGTACAGGGCCGAATCAGGCATATTGAGGTAATAATAGGCATCTCCAATATTGGACAATTCAAAACTTCCATTATACTTACTTCCGATGTTTGCCAATTCAAAACTTTCATTGTTCTTATTTCCATTCTTCTGAAATAGTTCAACGGAATTCATCAATGTTTGCAGGGCAAGCCGGTATTGACCCAGGTTATTATAAATAAGTCCAATTGTTCCCAGTGTTTGTGCCTCGTTGTACGAATCTTTCATGTCCCTGTTGATCTGCAACGCCTCGAACAACAATTTAAGTGCCTGTGGATAATCACCTAAAAAATGATATGCTTCTCCGCATGCATTTAACGCATCCGATTCCCCTTTTCTATAATTCAAATCTCTGGCATAGGCAAGGGCTTTTTTGCCAAGGACAATAGCGGAGTCGGCATCAACAAATGATATAAGGATCGAAGCGTTGGTTAAAAAATTCACATCGCTGGTGTCGTGAGTTTCCTTTTTAAATATATTATCTAACCTGGCGCTATCAATATTTTGTCCATCAGCAAAGGAAATAATCAATGCGAAAATTGTGATAAACAAAAAAGAGAATTTCATATTGTGATCTCATTTTAATTTTAATTCAGGAAATTTTCATGTTACTGAATGGTTCCTATAATTATTTATAATAACATCGGCTTCCGGCATATTCAGGCCGGTAAGATGACAATAAATTCAGTTGATTCGTTTTCTTCCGAATTTACTTGTATTTCCCCGATATGCGCTTTCACTATATTATAAATTATCTGCATCACGAATTCGCACTGATTTATGGATTTCACTGATCCCATTTTGGATTTTAATTGAAAAGTCATATTCTTATTCTGTACAATTCTTTAATCCCATTAATCCGTGCTTCAGACAACAGGTAATTGAATAATAAATTCAGTTCCTTCACCTTCCTTTGTGTTCACTTTTATCTCACCGCCATGCCCTTTAGTAATAATATCATAACTCAGACTCAATCCTAATCCAGTTCCCTGCCCTGTTGGCTTGGTGGTGAAGAAAGGCTGGAATATTTTATCCAATACCTTTTGAGGAATACCATTAGCATTATCTTTCACTTTAACTTCAATTTTATCTCCCAAATTCTTTGTACTAACAATTACTGTTGGTTCGTATCCATTCTCATTCAACTTCTTTTTTTCTGAAACAGCATAGAAAGCATTATTGATCAAATTGAGAATTACTCTTCCAATATCCTGCCCTACAATATTTATTTTTCCAATAGTTGGATCAAGTTCTGTTTCAAATTTTGCATTGAACGTTTTGTCCTTTGCCCGAAGGCCATGAAATGACAATCTCAGATATTCATCACACAATGCATTAATATCTGTGGGTTCTTTTTTACCGGAACTGGCTCTTGAATGCTGCAACATGCTTTTTACAATGCCATCCGCTCTTTTCCCATGAAGCAGAATTTTCTCAAGATTTTGTATCACATCATCTGCGAGCTCG
>DASZXQ010000114.1:0-1914 GCA_035545755.1 Chitinophagaceae bacterium
ATGTATCATGCGGGGATCTTTGATGCCGGGATTGATCCATGCTTTGCATACTTCGAGGACAAAAAAATTGTATTTGTTCACCCAACTGGTATCAACCACTTTGCATTCCAGGTTGGCATAACATTCTTTGATCAGCGGCGCTCCAACCAATGAAGCAGGCAGCATCGTCAATCCGAATTTTTTAAACTTGTCTGTTTTTCTACCGGCACTGTTGCCGACTTTTACTGTGGCTCCGGCTAACTCAGCTGTTGGTATTGCGATCACACATTCTTTCGTTGCCATCAGCATTTCAAAACTATAATGACTGCCGCTGATGACGCAACCGATCAATGGCGGTTCAAATTCCATCATCGTTTGCCACGACATAGACATTACGTTAGCTTTTTGTCCCTGCTTTGTGGTAACCATCACTACCGGGCCTGGTTCCAGTAAACCATATACTTTGGATAAGGGAAATGATTTTAATTTAATCTTATTCATGACACTTTCTCTTTGTTATTGGTAATTACTGCTTATTAAAAGTAGTAGTGGGATTTTTATTTCAACCTGACTTTGCTCATACGGACAGGAGTAGGTAACTGACTACGATCCTTTTCAAACTGCAGGCAAACGAATATTCCAGGATTCTTACTACGCAAATCCTGTAATTCACCTTATCACCCGGCAGCTTTACCGAAAATTAATTTGGCTGGTAAAAAGAATTCTCTACTTTTGTTAACCATTTGGTTAAACTATATGGTTAAGAGAAATAAAAATTTCCCGCCTGACGGACGGGCAGGAAAATCCAAGAATCAAAAAGATACAAACGCAGAGCAACGGATACTGGCGGCTGCTAAAAAGATCTTTACGAGAGAAGGCATGGCTGGCGCCAGGATGCAGGATATTGCCGATGAAGCGGGGATCAACAAAGCATTACTGCATTATTATTTCCGGGATAAAGACAAGCTTTTTGAAACGATTTTCCGGGAAGAAGCACAGAAATTTTTTCCCAAGATCGCCATGATATTCCAGTCCGATGCGCCGCTATTTGAAAAGATCGAAAACTTCGTGAATGAATACATTGATGAAATGCTCGCCAATCCTTACCTGCCCTGGTTCGTGATAAATGAGATCAACCGTGACCCGGACCGGTTTCTCAATAAAATGCTGCAGAACACGAATTTCCCCCAGCCGGTGAAATTCATGGAGCAGATCGAAAGAGAAATAAAAAAAGGAACGATCAAACGGGTGAACCCGATGCATTTATTATTGAATCTTTTATCGATGACCATTTTTCCATTCATCGGCAAACCGATGATCATGCGAAACATCCGGCTGAATGAATCGCAGTTTAAGCTAGCCATGGCACAACGGAAAATTGAGATACCAAAATTTATTATTGATTCGATAAAGAAATAAGTTTTGAAAGAAATAAACCGCAAAGTTCACAAAGAAAAAACGCAAAGTGCACAAAGAACGGAAACCGTCTGTTGACCCTTTGAGTTCTTTGCGGTTACTCTGCGTTCTCTGCGGTAAAAAAATATAACAATGAAACGGATTTTAACACTGATCATGTTGTTGCCTCATTTTATGTTCGGGCAAAACAGTTCTACGTTGACTCTGCAGCAAGCGTATGACCTTGCTCAAAAAAATTATCCGCTGATCAAGCAAAGAGAATTGGTGAAGCAAACCACCGGTTTCACGATCGATAATCTCAACAAAGGCTATTTGCCGCAATTTTCTCTTGGCGGACAAGCAACCTATCAATCAGAGGTAACGAGTATTGATGTACCGATACCGGGATTCAAATTCAATCCACCGAGTAAAGACCAGTATAAAATATTGGCTGATCTCAACCAGGTGATCTATGATGGTGGTGTCATCAAACAGCAAAAGAATATTCAGCAAATGAATGAGGAAGTGAACCAGCAGAAG
>DASZXQ010000115.1:0-1777 GCA_035545755.1 Chitinophagaceae bacterium
ATGTATCATGCGGGGATCTTTGATGCCGGGATTGATCCATGCTTTGCATACTTCGAGGACAAAAAAATTGTATTTGTTCACCCAACTGGTATCAACCACTTTGCATTCCAGGTTGGCATAACATTCTTTGATCAGCGGCGCAGCTACAAAAGAAGCGGGCAACATCGTCAATCCGAATTTTTTGAACTTGTCTGTTTTTCTTCCGGCACTGTTGCCGACTTTCACGGTGGCTCCGGCTAACTCCACTGTCGGTATTGCGATCACACATTCTTTTGTCGCCATCAGCATATCAAAACTATAATGACTGCCGCTGATAACGCAACCTATCAATGGCGGTTCAAATTCCATCATCGTATGCCAGGACATGGTCATTACATTCGTTTTTTGTTCCTGCTTTGTAGTTACCATCACTACCGGCCCCGGTTCCATCAAGCCATAGACTTGTGATAAAGGGAATGATCTGAATTTAAAATTGCGCATTGCTTTTCTTTTTATTTCCGGGAAGTAATCCCGCTTAAAATTATGATCCCGGTTTTCACTTCGGGCTGATTTAGCTCAGGTGTGCAGGAGTAAGTACCTGATTATGGTCTTTTTGAAACTGCCGCCAACCGGATCTTTCGGGAAATTAAATTCGAGAGTTCTGTCATTTACCTTTTAAAGAAGGTGCTTTACCGAAAATTAATTTGGCAGATACTTCTGATTTCCTATTTTTGTTAACCATTTGGTTAAACTATATGGTTAAGAAACATCAAAAAGTAAAAAGCAAAAAGCAAAAGGATGATAATGCAGAGCAGCGGATTCTGGCGGCTGCTAAAAAGATCTTTACAAGGGAGGGGATGGCAGGTGCGAGGATGCAGGATATTGCCGATGAAGCGGGGATCAACAAAGCTTTACTGCATTATTATTTCCGGGATAAAGACAAGCTTTTTGAAATGATCTTTCAGGAAGAGGCGCAGAAATTTTTTCCCAAGATCGCTATGATTTTCCAGTCCGATGCTCCACTATTTGAAAAGATCGAAAATTTCGTGAATGAGTACATAGATGAAATGCTGGCTAATCCTTACCTGCCCTGGTTCGTAATGAATGAGATCAACCGTGACCCGGATCAGTTTCTCAACAAAATGTTACAAAACACACATTTTCCCCAGCCGGTAAAATTTATTGAGCAGATCGAGCGGGAAATAAAAAAAGGAACGATCAAAAAAGTGAGCCCGATCCATTTACTATTAAATCTGTTATCCATGACCATTTTCCCGTTCATCGCCAAACCGATGATCATCCGTAACGTCCGGATGAATGAATCGCAGTTCCGGCTGGCCATGGATCAGCGAAAAACAGAGATACCAAAATTCATTATTGACTCCATCAGAAAATGATTCATATGAAACTGAAATTAGTACTGATTGCAATTTTCAATTTTCAATTTTCAATTTTCAATTTGCAGGCGCAACAAAGTCTAAGCCTGCAGCAAGCATATGACCTTGCACAAAAAAATTATCCACTGATCAAACAAAGAGAATTGTTGAAACAAACTACAGGCCTTACTATCGATAATCTCAACAAAGGATATTTACCACAGTTCTCTCTCGGCGGACAAGCAACGTATCAATCGGAAGTGACCACTATTGATGTGCCAATACCGGGATTCAAATTCAATCCACCGAGTAAAGACCAGTATAAAATATTGGCTGATCTCAACCAGGTGATCTATGATGGTGGTGTCATCAAACAGCAAAAGAATATTCAGCAAATGAATGAGGAAGTGAACCAGCAGAAG
>DASZXQ010000116.1:0-29059 GCA_035545755.1 Chitinophagaceae bacterium
CTTTCAAAAAAAGAAATGCAGTAAATGCGTTGATGCCGATACCGATACCCGCCACAATGGCGATGGTATTTCCCGGCAGCGGCTCGGGTTTCAGAAAACGATGGATGGCTTCATACGCAATGGCGCCAATGGAAACCAACAGCACCACAGCATTAAATAACGCTACCAGTATTGATGTTTTTCGATAACCATACGTATATCGTTCATTAGCTTTTACTTTCAATAAGCGATAAGCCAGCAAGGACAATGCTAAGGTTCCGACATCGGCAAGGTTATGCCCGGCATCACTAAGCAGGGACAATGAATGAATGGAAAGGCCGGTAATAACCTCAATGATCACAAATAAAAAATTGAGTAAGATGCCAATGATAAATGCCCGGTTGATATGTGTGAGTGCCACAGGACCGTGATGATGATGGTGACTGTGTTCTGATTCATGATGATGTGTGTGGCTCATGTTGTAGGTATCGTTTCAGCGCTAAAATTACTTCACACAACAGAATATTCAGCAACGAAGTAGAAATAAAACAATTGCTTGATTTTTTTGAAACAGGCTTGCATTAATTTATATCTTCTTCACGGATTCATTCAGCCAAGAGCCTGATTGGCAGCAGGCAATGGACGAATTCATTTCATAAATCGCCGGGCATTCAAAAAGTTTATGGGTAAAGAGGTACTACCATTTACTGCAAGTTCGCTCATGATTTCTCCTACTACAGATGCAAACTTGAAACCATGCCCGCTGAAACCGGTAGCGACCACAACATTTTTATCATAGCCGGGTAAAAAGTCGAGGATGAAATTTTCGTCAGGAGTATTTGTATATAGGCAGGTCTTCATTACATGGATAGATTCGTTAGTGCCCGGAAAAAATTTATTCAATGCATACATAAGATTGTCTTCATCTGCTTTCGTTGCTACCCGGTCAACCATATCCGGATCTGTTACAGAGCCTTGATGATGATGAGCCAGTTTAAATCCATCCGGCCCGATGAATTTTTCTGAAGGCAAAGCAGGAAAGCCATAATAAGATCCCGGCATTTTATCATCGGCGATCAACCAGCAGGGAAATTTTCCTGGCTCAAAACAAGCAGTGTCTTTAGGAATGATCCATCCGAGTATTTGTCTTGTGACTGTTAATTCAGCTGATAAACCGGGTATCAATTTTCCGGCCCATGGACCGGCAGTAATTACCAATTTTTTTGCTGAAAAATTTCCATCGGATGTTTTTACTTCAATAGTTCCATTGGATTGTTTCCATTCCAGCACTTTTACTTTTGTTTTGATAACGGCTCCATGTATTGATGCCTGTTCTGCATACAGGATAATGGCTTTTTCGGGCGAGAGAAAGCCGGCCTCGGGTTCAAACAATTTTTCATAATCATCCGGAACATTTAATTGCGGATATTTTGTTTTTAAGTCATCTGAGGTAAGTGCATCGATTTTAATCTTGTATCTATCAGCCGATTCATGAATGCCCTTCATCATTGAATGATCCGGTTTGGCGCAATACAACAAACCGGTTTGAAAATAAATCTGTCTGTTAGTTATTTTTTCTAAATCCTTCCAGTTTTCGTAGGCTCTTTCTAACAATGGTACATAATCACTATGTTCAAAATACGCTTTGCGGATAAGCCGACTTTGCCCGCCGTGTGAGCCTAACTCATGCGGAATATCAAATAGTTCCAATCCAAGCACTTTTATTCCCTGTTTTGCTAAATAATAACAGGTGGAAGAGCCCATGGATCCAACACCAAGAACGATGACATCAAAAATGGTTTGTTTTTTCATGAGAAGAACAGTTCAAAAAGAAGTACACAACCCGTTCCATCCTATATCAAGCAGATGACTACATTCTTTCTTATCATTATCCTTACATCTTTTATAATTGAAATGATACGTTTGTTAAGTCTTATATCGTTACTTTCTCCATCTTTCTCAACCAGCTTTCATCTATCGTTGCACCCAAGCCAATAGTTTCCGGCACTTGTACCACACCATTTTTTTCATACACAATTCCAGCACTTACCGGATCTTGGCTGAACATTAGTGCGGTATCAAAATCATAATGTTCGATCAATGGACTGCACAATGCAAAATGAGCGAAAGCCGTCATCGCCAATCTTGATTCTACAAATGCGCCAACCTGTAAATGAATGCCTGCTTTCTCCGCCAGCTTTACAATTTTCAACGCTTTAAATATTCCTCCTGCTTTCCCTAATTTGATATTGAAATAATCGCAGGCTTTTAATTCGATCAATCGTCCTGCATCGTGTTCATCACCGCAACTTTCATCCGCCATGATGGGTATCGGGCTATGTTTTTTCACTTTCGGCAATTTCATGAATTTCCACCTTGCAATAGGTTCTTCGCAATGCTCAATGTCAAATTCTGCAAGAGCATTCAATGTTTCAATAGCTTCTTTCACTTTCCATCCCTGGTTGGCATCGATGCGCAGCGGGATTTCATCGCCCACTGTTTCCCGGATTGCTTTTATTCGTTGTACATCGGTCGTTCCGTTCTTGCCCAACTTTATTTTAATAGCAGGGTATCCTTCATTTTTTATTTTTAATGCATCAGCAGCCATTTTTTCCGGATCACCGATGCTCACAGTATAATCTGTAACAATTGTTTTATTATTTTCCCCGCCAATGAATTTATACAGCGGCATTCCGGCATGTTGCGCTGCAATATCATATAGCGCCATATCAAATGCACTTTTGATACTCGTATTGCCATAAATTATTTTATCCATGTCGGCAATACGTTCTTCGATGTCCAGTGCGTTTCTATTTTTTAAAACTTTTGCAAAATACTGCCCTACTATAAAACAGGTATCAATGCTCTCTCCGTTGATGGGCATGTAAGGACTGCATTCTCCAAAACCGGAAATTCCCTGGTCGGTTCTGATAATAACAACAATATTGGCTGCATAATCATCCCGCCCCAATGAAGTAATGAAAGGTTCATTCAGCGGAATAAATAATTTGCAGATCTCTACTTGTTGTATAATGATATTTTTTTCAGACATGGCAGATTTGTTGAATGCATTAATTTAAAAGAATTCTTATGCCACAATTTATAGATGCCACTAGTGGAGCGTTTCTATTGACAAATAAATAGGGACTCGGATAATCGGTTGTTGGAATTTCTACTCTTGCTTCATTGTAAAAATATACACCGGAACCTAACATGATTTCCCATCCCAGTCCAAGGTCTAATGTCAGTCGTTTAAAGTTTGCTTTTCCTTTATTTACCGGCACTGAATACTTAACCGTATCAATAATGGTCGAATATGAATTTTCAATGCGGCCCAGCATCAAGCCAAAGCCGGCATAGCCATATAAGTTCCAGCTATTTTCATTGTCAAAAGCACCTTTCAGGTAATGTTTCCATCCAATGGATACTTGTTTGTATCTCATGATTGCATTATTGACAAAATTGATCTGTTGCGGATTAATAGTGGATGATTTTGCAATCGCTGCAAGATTGTTGTGAAATTTTCCATTGGAGTAATAGGAAAGCCAAACATATAATCCTTCTTTTCCGGTAAAGTTGAATTGAGTTTGCACTGTTTGTCCTACCGCCCAATAGCGTTGTTCTTTTTTAAAGCTGTGTAAAAAATCGAAATCGGTAGCAATATTTAAATGAGCCTGCTGAGCAAACAAACCGACTGCAAAAAATAGCAGCGATCCGGATAATATGAAAGTTATTTTTTTCAAAACAAAAACCGGATGCAATGATAAGCAAATAATTTTTTGATCAATAAAAAAGCCATCCGCCTCAGGCGAATGGCCTTCGCTATTCAATGGGTCAGTATTTATTTTACCAGTTTTAATTCCTTAATAATATTAGTGGCGCCGCCCAATTTATCAATACACCAAAGTACATAACCAATATTCACACAAATCGTGCGGTTGAGGTCTTTGTCGAATGCGATCTTATGACTCAATGCTTCATAATTTCCATCAAAAGCCATCCCGATCAGTTCGCCATTCCCATTCATTACAGGGGAACCTGAGTTTCCTCCGGTAATATCGTTGGTAGTGATGAAATCGATAACAAGATCGTTTCGTTGCTTGTCCATGTATTGGCCAAAATCTCTTTTTTTGAAAAGCTCGATTTGTTTTTGCGGCATATCAAATTCATAATCCCCGGGAACATATTTTTCCAGGACACCTTTGGAAGTAGTGACATAATCATAATGCACTGCATCTCTCGGATTATAGCTTTTTACATTCCCATAAGTGACCCGCATAGTAAAAGTAGCGTCCGGATACATTTTTTTGGCTTTGGCCGGATCCATTTCCATGATCCCTTTCATGTATAATCTTCCTAATTCAGCATTTGCGGCATTAAATTGCTGGAAGTAAGAAGCATATTTATTGATATAGTTATTATAAAATGTACTTGCGAAATTATAAGCGGGATCATCCTGCAGTTTATTAGCATCGGGATTAGCAACGAATGCTTTCCATCGGTCATCATCAAAGATCATGGTCTTTTTAAATACATCTGCTGCAAATTTTTTATAAGTGGCTTCATCATCCAGCGGGCCATATTGATTTTTCAACGTTGAATAAAATCCGATCGGATGCTGGTCTTTGGGAATATCATTGTAAAACATCATTGTAACAGTGCCAAGAATATTCTGATCAGAAGGTTTATTTTCTTCTTTCAGAAATTCGTCCCGCATTCTGTCGGCAGATTCTACAGCTTTTTTCACATCTGCAACATTGGACTTAGGACTTACTATTGCATTTTCCACCTGCCGAAGCATGGAAGCAAATGCGATCAAAGGAGAACCTAAAATCCCTTCATTCATATACACCCGGTGCATGGAATATGGCCGCCATGCTGCATACGCCTTTTCCCATTCGGAAAAAATATTTTCATACTCGGGTTTCCCTTTTGCCCAGGCTATGAACTTTTCTTCAAAATTTTTCTTTTGATCGTATATATCATATTTAATGAGCTGTTTGGTTTCACCATCATAGAACTTCCAGTAGTTGGCTATACTGGCATACGAAGATGATAATTGCAATTTGATGGCCGGATCCTTTTTCATTTCTTCAAACATATATTTCAGCCGCATGTCACGCAATTTCACCAATGTAGGATTATCGATATCTATTTTTTGTTTGATGCCATATGAAGTTTCATAACGATTCGTACCGCCGGGATAACCATAGATCATGGAATAATCACCATCTTTTAATGGTTTTATTGAAACGGGAAGAAACCATTTTGGCTTCAGCGGAATATTGTTAGGAGAGTAGGGTGCCGGTTTTCCATCGGGGCTCATATATACACGAAAGATAGAATAATCACCAGCGTGCCGTGGCCATTCCCAATTATCAGTATCGCCGCCGTATTCTCCAATACTTTCTGGAGGGGTACCCACCAAACGAACATCACGGTAGCGTTGATATACGAAAGCAAGAAACTGGTTGCCTTTGAATAAAGAGCTAACCCTTGTTTCAATACTTTGCGAAGGGTCACTCATTCTTTTATTGATGATCCCCAGTATTTCATTTTGTTTTTGCACCCGGTCAGCTCCACTCAAACCTTTCAGAGAGTCGAGTACTTCATTTGTTACATCATCAATGCGCAGCAGGAACTGTACGGATAAGTTACCGCCGGGAATTTCTTCTCCTTTATTTCTTGCATAAAACCCATTTTGTAAAATGTTATTTTCTACTGTACTGGCTGAGGCGATCACATCAAAGCCACAGTGATGATTTGTGAAGATCAGGCCTTCAGGACTTACAATAGAACCGGTGCAGCCGCCACCGAAAATAATGATCGCATCTTTGATAGAAGCTTTATTGATGCTGTACAATTGTTCTTTGGTAAGCTTCAATCCTTTCTTTACCATTTCATCATATACCTGCTGGCCCAATAGGAGCGGAAGCCACATGCCTTCATCGGCGAAAGATTTAACAAGGAGAATAAAAAAAAGTGCAATCGTAACCAGGAGCCTTTTCATAACCGAAGATTTTATAATAACAAACCTAACGTAAAAAGCGGCTGTTGCCAAAAGCAATAAATGATGATCAGTATCTTATTGGTACGATTTAAAAAAAATTTGCTATGACGCAGGCTCATTTAATGCTTCCCACAAAAGGTCCTTTAATTCATTCAATCCTCTTTGTGCCAGCGAGGAAATAAAAATATGAGGAATATTTTTGGGCAGGTCTTTTTCTATTGCTTTCATCAGCTCTTCATCCAGCATATCGCTTTTGCTGATGGCAATGACGAATTGCTTGTGCAGAAGTTCAGGATTGTATTTTTCCAGCTCATTCACCAGTATTTCGAATTCTTTTTTTGGATCAGGACTGTCAGCTGGTATCATAAAAAGTAAGGCAGGATTACGTTCGATGTGCCGGAGAAAACGATGACCCAATCCTTTTCCTTCCGCTGCACCTTCGATGATACCGGGAAGATCGGCTATGCAAAAACTTTTTCCATCACGATATTCTACAATCCCGAGATTAGGAGTAAGCGTAGTAAATGCATAATCTGCAATTTTTGGTTTGGCGGCAGTGATCACAGAAAGCAGTGTGGATTTTCCTGCGTTGGGAAATCCGACCAAGCCAACATCTGCCAATACTTTTAATTCTAAAACTTTCCATCCTTCTACTCCGGGTTCTCCGGGTTGTGCATATTCAGGCGCCTGGTTTGTTGCTGATTTGAAATGAGAATTTCCTAATCCGCCCCGGCCGCCCGGCATCCAGATCACCTCTTCACCATCTTTCAAAATTTCTGCTTCTTTTTTGCCGGTTTCTTCATCTCTTGCAATAGTACCCAATGGTACTTCAATGATCACATCTTTTCCGAATCTTCCGGTTTTGTTATTACTGCTGCCGCCCTCACCATTTTCTGCCAGCACATTTTTATAATAACGCAGATGGAGCAGTGTCCACAGATTACTGTTGCCCTTTAAAATAATATGTCCCCCTCTTCCGCCATCGCCCCCATCAGGTCCGGCAAAAGCGTTGAATTTGGTTCGCATAAAATGTTTGCTGCCCGGGCCGCCGTGACCACTTCTGCAATAAATGCGTATCTGATCAACAAAATTGTTTTTTTCCACTACTTAAAATTGCACGGCAAAAGTAAGCGATTCGCAGGAAGCCATGGCTTAGATGAATTATGATGGAGTCAGGCAGAAGCCTGGTCGATGATAGAGAAAAATTTTTCCCGGTAATTATCACTTACAGGAATATTTTTATTACCGATTGTAACGGATTTACGTGAAATAGTGTTCAGCATTCTTACTGGTACAATGAAGGAACGATGTACCCGTACAAATTCTGTTTCTTCCAAAATCGTTTCAAAATATTTAAGATTATACAATACTAACAGGGGCGTTGGGTTATTTTTTAAGTGGATTTTAGTATAATCTTTGAAACCTTCCAGATACAAAATATCCGAATAAAATATTTTATGAAGCTTATGAGAAGCATTGATGAAAAAATAATCCTTTGCCGTGGCAGATTTTTTTTTCTTGCTTTCGATGAATTCGTTTGCCCGGTTGCAGGCCTGCAAAAACTTTTCGAAAGAGATTGGCTTTAATAAATAACCTAATGCATTCAGTTCAAAACCATTTAATGCATATTCACTGAAAGCTGTTGTGAAAATTACCTCTGGTTTTCGTGTAAGTGATTTGAAAAAATCAATACCTGAAATATCGGGCATTCGGATATCTAAAAAAAGAAGGTCCACAGAGCCAGATTCAATAACAGGCAGAGCCTTTAGTGGCTCTTCATACTTGCCGACAAGATTCATAAAAGGGATCTTCTCCAGGAAGTCTTCGAGGATCTTCAAGGCCAGAGGCTCATCATCAATCAGCAGGCAGTTAATCACTGAGGTGAAGTTTTAAATTAACAACGTATCTGTTTTCAATTTTTTCCGTTTGCAAGCTATATTTTCCGGGGTATAATAGTTCCAGCCTTCTTTCTGCATTTTTCAGACCCAATCCGATACTTGTAAAACTATCGGATTCCGCATAAGGATTTTCTACAAGCAATGTTAATGTTTTTTCAAAGACGTTTATTTGAATGTTAATATTGCCTGGTTTGGCATAACTGACTCCGTGTTTGAAGGCATTTTCGATAAAAGTGATCAATAGAAAATGGGCGATATGATGCCCTTCAGGCTTTCCGCTCACCTCATAGTGTATTTTAATTTTATCCGAGAGCCGCATACGTTGTAGCTCTATATAATTACGGATGTAGATAATTTCCCTGGCGAGATCTGCTTTTTCTTCCGGTGATTCATATAGCATGTAACGCAGCATTTCGGAAAGTTTGAGAATAGCCACTTCCGTTTTTGAAGATTTTTCATGGGCCAATGCATAAATGCCATTCAGAGTATTAAAAAGAAAATGCGGGTTGATCTGTGATTTTAGAAGATTGATCTCTGCATTTAGGTTGGCATTTTCCAGTGCTTTTTTTTCCTGCTGGTTTTTTATATAATTAGCTCCCAGGCGGATCAATGCACCGGATAATAAAAGAATAAAAGCAAAACTGAGTAGCCGGTTCACCGTTGGAAAGAATTGGCGTTGCGGTATTCCCCATATGGTTTGATCATAAAACGAAAACGGTATATTTCTGAAAGGAGGAACGAAATTGTAATTGGCTAATGAATCATCTGTATTAAGTCCGTTTTGAAGTTGCGCTGATGTAAAAGATGTAGCAGGGTCAGGAAAGCAATGATATAAAGCAATATTCCAGGCAACGATCAAAAGGATGAATACCGCTACCAGCAGAAAGTAAAAAAAGTATTTTTTCTTTTCAAAAAAAAGTGGCAGCAGGTAATAATAATTGACGTAAAATAAACTAATGAGTGCTGCTTTGCTCAGTATTTCCCGGATAAAGAAATTGCTTCCTTCAAATTTTAAAGGATAAAACAATAATGGCAGTAAAAAAATAAAGCACCACGCCATTATATGGATAAGCACCAGTAATACCAGGTTAAACTTTCCTTTTGTTTTTTCAAATCCAAAAAGGAAATAAAATAAATTATCGGCTTGCTGGTTGCTCATATGCAAGTGAATCTAAAGAGCAGATTTGCCGGAGATCGTTAGTGGTCAGTGTGGGTAATTTATTATGTTGTAATTTTTGTACAACGAGGGAAGCTGCTTTTTCAGCATATTCTTTTTTGCTGAAACCATTTTTAGAAGTAAGTACAGGAACAAAATCCTGGTGAATGAAGATTTTGCCATCCACCAGGATTTCGTAACCCCAACCACTCGTTTGGTTAAACGTAGTGTAAGAAATTTGATGCTTATCTGTTTTACTATGGTGCCATCCGAAAATAAAAATGAGGGCCGATATAACAACGGCTACTGCAATGATAAAACCACTGCTATTAATTATCGTTCGCATTGACGGCGTCATTGGGATGCCATTCGTAGCAATTATCAAATGCAAGAGAACCGCTACGACCGGTCATTACAAATCCCCTGTTGTTTAATGTGAAAGCAATTGCTCCTGTTCTTGCTGATCCTTCAAATCCGGTTTTTTCTGTCCACAGGTCTGTATCTGGATTATATTCCCAGGTAGTAGTGGTCAATGAAGGGCTTTCTCCGGTAGTGATATAGGCAAGATTGTTCATAACAAAAGCAACCCCATTGTACCGTACAATTGAAGTATAGTTATCATCGTAACTATCAGTACTTACATTGGTAAGCTGTCTTTTTTGTGTCCATGTATCAGACGATGGATCATACATCCACAGGTCGTTCAATGCACTTCCATTATTATTACCGGAACATATATACGCCTTACCATTTATGACGAATGACATAGCAGCAGAACGTTTAGTACCGCCGATACTTGCCTTTTGAACCCATTGAGAACCTGGAGCAGCGGTAGGATTAAATTGCCATAAATCTTTCAGATAGTTGCCATCAAATCCACAGGAAACGTAACCCATATTATTTACTGAAAAAGCCACTGCATCGTAACGGGCTGATCCTTTAAAATCGTCCTTTTGGGTCCATGTGTTGGAGGCTTGGTCATATTCCCAAAAATCACTCAAATTGTTAGTACCATCAAAGCCTGTTCCTACATAACCTTTTGTTCCAATAGAAAAACCAACTGCAGAACTCCTGGCAACACCCGGAAAATCTGCTTTTTGTGCCCAGTAATTTCGGGTAAGACTAAATTCCCAAAGATCCTGAAAGCGAGTAAGATCTGTGGATCCGGTAGATATATAAGCATAGTCACCTATGGTGAAACATACTGCTTCGCTGCGGGCATTTCCATCAAAGTCAGAAGCACGTGACCAGTTGCCGATCAAATCAGAAGTCGAACTTGTGTTTCTGCTGCAAGACTGAGAAAGAAAAATGGACAAAGCGATCAAAATAGAGCCGGATGCATACGCATAAACTTTTCTCATAAAAGATTTTTTATAAAAGTATCGTTGGTGGATGAGAAGAACTTCATAAAATAGATAAAATGGTGATTACAATAGATAAAATGGCCTTTTAAGTCTATCATATTGAATTTTATTATATGATTTGACAGAGGGCAAAAATACTAACTTTGTTCATCGGTACAAAATAAGCATTTGCAGATATTATAAGGTCATTTATATACTATAACAGTTTTGCACGGCCTCTTAAAAATATATTGCAAAGATTTTAGTATTCTGTCAAAACATTCTGATGCTATTTACAAGAAAAAAGGCTGTTTTTACCCTTCTGTTCCTGCTTTTGATCATAGGGGTATCCTGCTATCGTAATGATATACAATTTGGCACAACCCCTTCAAATACATACACGAAGATCGTTTATATTGATACAGTAGAGCCTCGTTTATCAACAGTACTGCTGGATTCATTTACCACTAACTCACCAATTTCATTTCTGGTAGGAAAGATAAAAGATCCATATCTGGGAACGGTTTCTACGAAACCATTTTTTCAAATGACGATGCCATCGCCACTTCCGTCTATTCCGGTGACTGCTCATTATGATTCTACCTGCCTGATCGTTTATCTTAATAAATATTATTATGGTGACACGACTAAAACTTTGACGATCCAGGCCAATGAACTCGCTCTTCCCATAGTATACACTTACAGCACTAATATTTACAATACGACAAATGTTTCTGTAAAATCAACTCCATTGGGAAGTCGTACATTGAAAATTCGTCCATCTATTGATGATTCATTATTGGTGCGGGTAAATGATACAAAGGGTCTGGAGTTATTTACTAAACTTCAACAACAGTCATCGGAGCTCACCTCAAGTGATAAGTTTTTGAATTATTTCAGAGGTATTTCATTTTCTGTAGACGCTAATGATACTTCTGTTATTTACGGGCTCAATTCCGCCAGCGGAAAAGTGATCATGCGGGTTTATTATCATCTTACTACTCCTGTTTTTCAAAGTCAGTTTGCGGATTTTACTTCTCTGAATAATACGTATGCATTTAATCAGATAATCACTGACAGAACTAATACGAGCTTGTATTCAACAACGCCAGGAAACAAAGAATTTCCTTCCGGGAATACCAATCAACTTGCGTTTACTCAATATGATGCCGGAGTATTATTAAAAGTAACTTTTCCTACATTGAAAGGAATACTTCAATCCGATGCTATTGTCAAATTACTGAAGGCAGAGCTAATCTTCAAGCCGGAAGCACATACTTATAACGGCTATTTTAAGTTGCCGCCTGCTTTATTTTTAGCGCAAACCGACGCTACTAATAACATTGGGGCACAGGTTTATGATTCAACAGGATCGGCAGTATTGAAAGTATCCCCGGTGATTGATAACATTTATGGGATCAATACTTACTATCGATACAACATTACTTCCAGCATCAATAACCTTTTAACCACACCAGGAACGGAAAACAGCGGCTTTTTCCTGATGGAGAAAGAGGACTCGACAATCGAAGTGAACCGTGCGGTTATTGGAAATATTCATAGTGATTCTAAAACCCAATTACTGCTTACCGTAGCTGTCGTTAATAAATGATATGAAAAGAAAAAAATTATTATACATTCTGGGTTGGTATATTACAACGGCAACTTTGTTCTCTTATCCCAGCTTTTCTCAAAATACCAATAGTCCATATTCGGTGTATGGTATTGGTGATATTGATTACAAAATGTATAACCGTACTGCCGGCCTTGGTGGTACGGGGTTGGCCCTTCGTTCATCAGCCTACCTGATCAATAACAACCCGGCAGCTATCGCAGGGCTAAGTAGAAGCTTCTATATTTTCAATGCAGCCGGTGCCGGAAAAACCGTACAATTTTCGGGAACTCCTGTTGGAACAGGTAATAGTACCAGCAAAGATTTTTGGGTAAAAGGCATCTCTTTGTCAGTAAAAGTAAATAAGTTTTGGGCCAGCAGCATCGGATTTAACCAATTCAGCAATATAAATTATCTATTCAGCGGGAATAAACAAGTTGAAGGAACTTCCACGCAGTATCTTATTTCTTATGAAGGCGACGGAGGTATTAACGATTATTACTGGACCAATGCATTTTCTATCGGGAAACATTTTATGCTTGGCGTAAAATCTTCTTTTATGGCCGGGAGCATTAATCAGACGGAAGATATCACCGACCAATCGCTTGCTGCTACAATCCAATCTATTCAGAAAGATTATTATTATCATGTCCGGTTTGAATATGGGGGTATTTTTTATACACCTTTAAATAAGAATTGGGATTTTTCAATCGGTGGAAAATTTGCAACTAAAACAAATATGCCATCCGATCGTACCCTTACAGTAATTCAAAATGGAACAACCCTCGTTAATAATCAATATATGTCGTCTAATAGTTTTGCTTTGCCGATGACAGCAGGTGGTGGAGTGGCTATTACTCATAACAAGAAAAGTACTTTTGCTGCAGATTATGTTTATGAAAATTGGTCGCAGACAGGACTGAAAGGTAATGGATGGCAGATGGTAGATAACAACCGCCTTTCCGCAGGGTATGAAATAACAAGAGAAGTAAGTAAGTTGGGCAAATTACCTTTTGAAAGATCTATTCAGTTTGGAGCTTATTACAACTCAGGATACTTGTATGTGAATAATAAACAAATCAGTGATTTCGGAGTTACTATCGGCACTGCCGGCAATATCAGAGGGCTTTTATATAATTTATCATTGGATGCAGGGCAGAGAGGCACCCGGGCTGCCGATCTCATTCGTGAAAACTATTTTCAACTTACAATTGGCCTTTCTTACAGAGACTTCCTTTTCAGTAAAGGAAGAAAATATGATTGATGAAATAATATTTCAGTCTAACCGATAAACAAGTTTCGCTTTTCTTTCCTAAAGCGAAATTTAGTTTTGGAAACTGCAAGGACTTTACATCGTCAGCACTTTCACATTTTTATCAATATTCACTTTATCCTTATTTTCTTTTGAGGAAATAATGTATTACAGGACCGCAATTTGAAGCAATCTCTAAATTATCTGAAATAAGAGTTTTGTCTTAAAAACCTGTGATCAAAAAATATAAGAAATCATTTCTCAAATCAATTTTTTGAAGTTTATAGTTTTAAGACTGCATATTTTAAGGTGATCCCTTGCATAAGATCAGGTCGCAGTATAATTTTAGTCATGCATTCTTGGGTGATGCCACTCTAGTTTTGCAATATAAAGTTCGACCCTATGTGTAATCTTTCCGTTACATCCTATTATCTTTTCAAAGGAGACTGGTACGATATTTTTTCCCGTTTACTTGATGATGTTTCAACAAACGACGATCGAAAATTTGATATCTGGGAGCCTGTGGACAAACACAAAGAATATAAAGTAATCGTTGTTTACGGCGCTCCGCTTTCTTTAAATTTTTGCGTCACTAATAAGATATGGAAAACCCATGAAAAAATATTTGATGCCTTTTATTCTGGTAAAGAATATCAGTATAATATTCACTCCAACTATTATTTAGGGTTTAATGAAGAAGAATTTTCGGATACATTGCTTACTACTGAATATTTAATAAAGAGCAAATAAAAAAGCGTATCGCATTGCAATATGCTTTTTTCATATATTTTGTAGTCTTACTGAACGACTAATTTTTTTGAAAATACTGACCTGTTTCCCTGGTCTGTTACTTTGATCAGGTAAATTCCTTTTGCTGTATTGGGTTGTAATTTGATATTTTCCGTTTGTTCATCAGCATTTATATTGACAAATCGTTGTATTACCTGTCGACCCATTACGTCAGTGATCTGAATGGAGTAACTGCCAGCAGCTAATTGCGAGAACTGAAGTGTGAACTGATTTTCGGTTACAGGGTTGGGATATACCTGTATCTTATTACTGCTAAGATCTGCAGGCCTTTCAACTGCATCCAGCGTATTGACAGAACTTTTCTTAGCGTTCAATACATAATTGCTTGCAAGGTCGGAGCTGCGCCATACATCTCCTGAAATTTTGTATGCAGTTGCGGACCACGCCTGTGGATCAACGATAAAATAAGACGCACTTGAATCGGCGGCGCTGCTTACGATTATTTTATTATTATCATCAACTGCTGCTCCGTTAGTGGAAAAGGTCGGTGGCAGTCCACTAATGATAGCAATATGCGTTGCTATTTTCGTATCAACATTTAATTTGAATACATTATTGCGGGCTGTGATGATATAGAGATTTCCTTCATTGTCTGCGATCATATCGCCGCCGTAGCTGCTACAGGAGTTGTGAATAGAAATTCCTTTGTTGGATTGGTCGTCCACTATTGTTCCAAGGTCTTCTATTATTAAATCTTTCCCGGTATTAATACGTATCAAATGAGTTGCATCATTGGTCATGGCATAAACAGCTCCGTCATTTGCAATGGTCATGCGGGTAACAACATTACCCTGATCAGAAGATTTAACTGCAATGCCGGTCAATTCCTGATCAGTGACATAATACACTTTCATTGTTTTCAGATCAATATAGCGCAGCTGGTCAATGAACATCGGCGTGTAATAAAGATGATTACTTTTTTTATCATAAGCCAGCGCTGCAACGCCGGAACTGAAAGCGGGCTGTAAAGGATAATTGTATTTGGCCGCAGTGTTAAAATTTTCAATCTGCTGCTTTGTTAGAGCATCGTAGGCCGTTTGATTCGGATTAGTACCGTTCAACAAGACATCACTGTAAGATTTTGTCTGCAGATTTAGTTTTCTTAAATAACTCCAGTTGGATCCCTGCTTCTGGATATCCGTGACGGCATAGATCACATGATTGCTTTGACTTTTAGCGAGGGTAGTAAGTAATAAAATGGATCCTGTTGCAAGTGCACAATAACGTAAACTTTTTCTCATACGCACAATGGTTTAATATTAGTTTTGATAGCGAAAAAAGTCAACTATTAAATTACAATTTTTCAATATTGCGAAAAAGAAAATTTTACAAGCGGATAGGGATTTTACGATAATGAAAGAAACCCCTCCGCTTTCGCAAGAGGGGTCCAAGGTATAAACCCTGAGCATTTAATTTTTCATTAATTTTTCTGACACAACTCCATCCAGGGAAACAATCTTCATTAGATGTAAACCAGGACTAAGCGCTCCAAGGTTCTGCACTACAATTATATTATCACCAGTTTGTAAACTGGCTTTTTGACTTACTTCAAGCTGACCAGCAGAATTGTGAATTTGTATAACAATATCAGTTTCCTTCTGACTGCTGATTTGTAATTTAAGATCACTTGTAAATGGATTTGGATAAACAGTGTAATTGCTGATTGCTAAATTGTTCAAACGAAGTACAATAATCTTGCTGTAAGAACTTTTACCATCAATATCCACTTGTTTTAATCTGTAGTAAAAAATAGTTGCACTGCTTTCCCAGATATGATCTGTAAATTGATAATTTATAAGTTGAGAAGAGTTGCCGCTTCCTGCCACTGTTCCAATAGTACTGAAATTAATACCATCAGCGCTGCGTTCAATTTCAAAATGATCATTATTGATTTCAGTTGCTGTGGTCCAGCTTAACAAAGCATCGTTTCCGGATTTACTTACTGAAAATTTAGTAAGCGTAACAGGTAATGGAGCTTGAGAAGGGGCTTTAAGTGCTATTAACATTGCTCCCCAACGAATACTTGCTCCCAGCGTTACTGTGCCGTTTCCGGTTGCACCAATAGTTGCTTTGGTAGCCCAGGCAGCGCCGACAGTTAAGTCATTTGATCCATTGCCATTATATTGATTTTCGTATAATTCAGTAAGTGAACCCGGACTTGTTGTAGACCAGTTACTCATAGAGCGATTGTCGTTGGCCTGAGCAAACATTATGATAGCAGCATTTGAAGTGGCAGTAGTTATTCCGGTTGCTGTAGCTGTGTTTCCATTACTTCCACTAAGAGATATATTCCCTGGTTTAACGTCAAATGGTCCACCGGGAGTGCCATCCACTTTAACACCACCAGTTCTGTCGACACCTGAAAAAGCAACGATTGTTCCATCACTGTAATCTGTGCCTGAACCCAGGCTGAATGTATAGCTTGAAGGTTCAGATGTACCGGCTATTTTATAAAGCAGCGTTCCACGTATATTGCCGAAGCCCAGGTCATATCCGTTCCAATAAAAATCATCAATTACGCCACCAGAAATAACCGTCCAGCCGCTTAATGAAGGATCTGAGGCTGTATTGCCTGCTTTTACAATGTTTGCAATCATGACATCACCAGACACAACTCCTGCAGGTTTGTTGATTGTGAGATTTGTATTGGTAGAAGTTCCGTTAGTAGCAGTTCCTCTTTGACTAATTTGTCCCGCAACTGTAGAACTTAGGAACAAACCCGTCACAAAAAGGATTGTGATAAATAGTGTAAATTTTTTCATGCTTCAAGGGTTTTAAATATTAAAAAAAATGAATCCAGGATTAAAATGCTGGTCTTTTGAGGAGATGGAATACGGCAATTGACAGGATCCTGATGGAGGTTTCCTTGAAGGAGTAGTGGATAAACTTTTAGTCGAAAACTATTATGGTCTTTGGAAAGGTATTGAGATGGTGTAGTAATGCAAAGCTAATAACAGGTGCTGAAATATACAAGCATGATTGTCAGATATTTTTTTGAGGTACAATTAAAATTGACACTAAGATTTATTTTGTTTTTTCCATGGCTGATAAACAGGCTTTTGAGTAGAATGTTTCCTTGGTGTCTTTTTTAGAGGTTTGCAGCGTTTCAAAGTTTTAATGCATTGAGCGGGCAATTGCTGATACAGTTTTGTTCCTTCCGTTTTCCAGGCCATCATTTCATCGCTCACATTTTTTATTTGCCTCGCAGGGCTTCCAACAATAAGACTTCTTCTTTCAAACTTCTCTTCTTCCTTTATAAAGCTCAATGCTCCTACAATACATTCATCTCCTAAAACTACATTATCCATAATCACTGAATTCATGCCGATCAAACAGTTTTTACCAATTGTGGCTCCATGAATGATCGCTCCGTGACCAATATGAGCTCCTTCTTTTAATAAAACAGTGATCCCGGGAAACATATGAATGGTGCAGTTTTCCTGCACATTACATCCATCTTCAATGATGATCTGTCCCCAATCACCTCGCAATGCAGCACCAGGTCCGACGTAACAATTCTTGCCGATTATTACATTTCCTGTTACAGCTGCCTGCGGATGAACAAATGAAGATTTATCAATAACCGGTTTATATCCGTTGAATTCATAGATCATAGAACCACGATTTGCATGATTAAAATGGATTAAGCGGAAATAAGGGATTTACCAGTCCGAAAGCAAGTCCCTTTAAATAGGGCTACAGTTTCGTTTTTTTGATTGGTGACTTTAATTAAATAAACACCTGTGCTTTTACCATTATGAACTTCTTCAGCTTCCGCTATTAATGTATCGCCAACATTTACCGGCCGGGTAAATGTAATTGTGACATCCAACGCCACTGATAAATTATTACGGTTGTTGCAGGCAAATGCAAAAGCACTGTCTGCAAGTGAAAAGGGCAAGCCGCCATGAACGATCCCGAAACCATTTACCATTTCTTTGCGGATCGTCATTTTTATTTTACCGTATCCTTCTTTTACTTCTAACACTTCTACTCCCATCCATTGGCTGAAGTAATCATTTTCCATCATATGGTTCACCACGTTGTTTGCCAGATCATGCTGATTCATTGAATATTTAATATTGATTATTGAATGCCGGAAATTTATTTGCCTTTAAAGTTCGGTAAACGTTTTTCCAAAAAAGCTTTCACCCCTTCTTTATAATCTTCCGTCTGTGCTGCTTTTTGCTGATAAATATCTTCCTGCTGTAACTGTTGTTCCAAAGTATTGGTAAAAGACAAGCTTAATATTTGTTTGGTAAGGGCCAATCCTTTTGTCGGCATGTCAGCAAGAAATTTTGCAATATTCATGGTATTCTCTGAAAATGTTTCATCCGGGAAAATTTTATAGATCATTCCCATTCTTTCTGCTTCAGTTGCAGAAATTTTTTCACCTAACATCATAATGGCAGAAGCTTTTTGCCAGCCGATCAATCTCGGTAAAAAATAAGAGCCGCCGCTATCAGGTATCAAACCAATTTTTGAAAATGCCTGGATAAATGAAGCCGATTGAGCAGCAATAACAATATCACAACACAATGCAATATTAGCTCCGGCACCGGCTGCTACCCCATTTACAGCAGCAACGACTGGTTTTTCTAATTCCCGTATACTTTTAATGATCGGGTTATAATGTTCGGAAAGAATTTTTGCCATACCCGGGCCATCGGGATCGGCTACTTCAGCAAGATCTTGCCCGGCGCTGAATCCTTTTCCTGCGCCGGTGATGTAAACACATCTTACATCATTGCTTTTGCATGTATCCAGTTTTTCCTGCATCAGCAATGCCATTTCACGATTGAAGGAATTAAGCTTATCGGGGCGATTGAGCGTTATAAAACCTATGTTTTCTTTTATTTCAAAAAGGATAGAAGACATGAATGATTAATTTCTTACCAAATCTAAAATCTAATCCTGATATATCGGGATGAAATTCGCCATATTTCTAATGGCATTTGAAATAATCGAATGGCTCTTTGCAATCATCACAAACATACAGTGCTTTGCAGGCCGTGGAACCAAACTCACTTACACGATGCGTATGATAGGAATTGCAATGAGGGCATTGCACTGCTTCTGCTGATGCAAATAATTTTTGATCACAAACCTGTTGCTTCGGGTTGGGAGGAGCAATACCGTATTCTTTCAATTTTCTTTTTCCTTCTTCACTCATCCATTCTGTGGTCCATGCCGGGGAAAGCACTTGAGTGACCTTTACATTTTTGAATCCATGAGAAAGTAGTGTCATTTGAATATTCATACGGATGACATCCATGGCTGGACATCCTGAATAAGTAGGAGTGATAAAAATCTCAACTTCATTTTCACTGATCTTTATTTCTCTTAAGATGCCAAGGTCCAAAACAGAAAGTACAGGAACTTCCGGGTCTTTTACTTCTTCCAGTATGGAGCGAATCTTTTTTTCTGATATTTCTGTTGATGTGATCATGATCTACCATTCATTGCCCGGGTAAGCTCTCTGCATATATTGCAATTCAGTTAAAATATATCCGAGATGTTCTGTGTGTTTTCCATCCTTGCCACCAGATTGCATAAAGACCTTTTCCGGAACTGGCAAAGTAGCTTCTGAGAATATCTCTTTTATTTTTTCTTCCCATTTTGGTTTTAATAAGCTTACGTCAACACCAATCCCTTCTTTTGCAGTTTGCAGCTCATAACCCGCAGCTTGAAATAGTTCTCCTGTGTACATCCATAGCTCATCAATTGCTTTTAGCATTCTGCTGTGGCTTTCTTCCGTTCCATCACCCAAACGGATCACCCATTCGCTGCTCCAGCGTAAATGATACGATACTTCTTTTAATGATTTAGCGGCAATAGCAGCCAATTGCTCATCTTTTGAATGTTGCAATTGCTGAAATAAAAGATATTGATATTGGCTGAAGAAAAACTGTCTCAAGATTGTTTGCCCCCAATCACCGTTGGGTTGTTCAACGAGTAAGCAGTTTTTAAATTCCCGCTCAGTTCTTAAATAAGCAAGGCTATCTTCGGTAACAGGATTGTTTGATTGTTTAATTGTTTGATTGATAAGTGAAGCGGCATATTGATAAAAATTTCTTGCTTGTCCGATCAGATCAAGAGAAATATTGGTGATCGCAATATCCTGTTCCAATACCGGTCCGTGTCCGCACCATTCACTGTTACGCTGTCCAAGGATCAGGGAATTATCGGCGAGATGTAAAGTATAATCAATAAGTGTACTCATTACATTTGGTTGACTTCATCAGGAAGTTTGTAAAACGTCGGATGCCGGTAAATTTTATCTTCTGCAGGTTCAAATAACTCTCCGGCTTCTTCGGGTTTGGATGCATGAATATATTTCGATTCTACTACCCAAATGCTAACACCTTCCATTCTCCGGGTATATACGTCTCTTGCATTTTCAATTGCCATTTGCGCATCGGCTGCATGAAGGCTTCCAACATGTTTATGATCGAGACCTTGCTTGCTTCTGATAAAAACTTCCCAAAGCGGCCAATCACTTTTTGTTTCTTTTGAAACAATATTCCCGCCTGATTTATCATCGGGAATATCTCCATAATAATATTTTCTGATATAATTTTTCATTATTAATTCTTAATTATTAATTACTCATTAAGCTGCTTTCTGTCTTGCACTTCTTTTTTCAGCATAAGCAGCCGCTGCTTCTCTTACCCATTCACCTTCTTCCCATGCTTTTCTTCGTGCTTCCAGCCGTTGTTTGTTACAGGGTCCATTACCTTTTACCACATTCCAAAACTCTTCCCAATTGATCTCGCCAAAATCATAATGTTTCCTTTCTTCATTCCTCTTTAATTTGTCATCCGGAAGTTTCATTCCCAGTGTTTTTATTTGTTCGGCGATCATGTCCACAAAATTTTGCCGTAACTCATCATTGCTTTTTCTTTTGATCTTCCATTTCATACTTTGATCCGAATGGGTAGATTGATTATCATGCGGACCAAACATCATCAATGCCGGCCACCACCAGCGGTTGATCGCATCCTGGCACATTTCTTTTTGCTCTTTACTTCCTCTTGAAAGCACCAGTAAAATTTCAAATCCCTGCCGCTGATGAAAACTTTCTTCTTTACAAATTCTCACCATGGCTCTTGCATAAGGTCCGTATGAAGTTCTTGTCAGCATTACCTGGTTCATTATTGCAGCGCCATCTACCAGCCAACCAATGGCGCCAATATCAGCCCATGTTAAAGTCGGATAATTAAAAATGGAAGAATATTTTGCTTTGCCGCTGTGCAGGTCATTGATTGTTTCTTCTCTTGTTATTCCCAATGTTTCGCAGGCCGAATATAAATACAAGCCATGACCTGCTTCATCCTGAACTTTTGCCAGCAGTATTGCTTTCCGTTTTAATGAAGGAGCTCTTGTGATCCAGTTCCCTTCCGGAAGCATACCTACAATTTCACTATGAGCATGCTGGGATATTTGCCGGATATTGGTTTTGCGATAGGCATCCGGCATCCAGTCTTTCGGCTCGATCTTTATCTCATTATCTATTTTATCCTGGAATATTTTTTCAAAGTCTTGTACAGACATGGCTGTAAAATTTTGACTACAAATTTAACTAAAACTAACGGGTGTTTGCGAATGATATTAATCAGTAATTATTTTATGTCAAAATCCACTATTACCTTTTCTGTTTTTGGATGAGACTGGCAGGTGAGGACATATCCTTTTTCAATTTCATCTTCCTCCAATCCCCAATGAACATCCATTGATACTTCTCCTTCCAGCAATTTTGCTTTGCAGGTGCAACACATGCCACCTTTGCATGCGTAGGGAAGATCGGCGCCTTGTTCTAATGCAGCATCCAAAATAACTTTTTCGCTATTCAATGGAATTTCAACGTCAAAACTCCTTCCATCCAGTTTTATGTTGATCTTACTGGCTGGACCACCTTTGGTTTCCGGTTGTTGATTTTTGGCTTTTGATTTTTGATTTTGTCCTGTTGTAGTGAATAATTCAAAATGAATTTTCTTTTCACTGATATTTTGTTGCAGCAAAAAATCTCTTACACAAAATATCATTTCTTCCGGGCCGCAAATAAAAATTTCATCCATTGCTGCATAATCGATCAGCTTTGATAACTCATTCAGTTTTTCAGCACTGATCTTTCCATAATTAACTGGTGTTTCAGTTCTTTCCCGGCTCAAAATATGAATCAGATCAAACCGATCCATGAATTTATTTTTCAATCCTTCCAGTTCTTCAAAAAAAATAATGGAGGAACGGCTGCGATTTCCGTATACTAATGTGAAACTACTTTGAGGTTCTGTTCTCAATGTGGTTTTAATAATGGAGATTACCGGTGTGATACCGCTGCCAGCTGCAAATGCGAGATAATTTTTTTTATAAGCAGAATTTAGTTCGGAATAAAATTTTCCAATCGGCTCCATCACTTCAATCGTGTCGCCGGCTTTTAATTGATCATTGGCAAAAGTGGAGAATAAACCATTTTCCTGTTTTTTCACAGCTACCCGGCATTCGTGATCCAATGGGCTACTGCAAATGGAATAAGTGCGACGGATTTCTTCGCCATTTAAAAAAACCCGCATGGTGAGGCTTTGGCCTTGCTTGAACGCAAAGGATTCTTTAAGGTGTTCAGGAATTTCAAATAATACCGAAACACATTCAGTAGTTTCTTTTCGTACTTCTTTTACTTGAAGCGGGTGAAAATGAAGAGACATTTTATTGTTTTCTTAAACCATCAATCATGATCATGACCATATTGTCCTCCAGTTCCTGTGCGTTGATCTTCGCTGTGGAACGATGCCAGGATTCGATACCGCTGATGGCATGCAATATGATTAAAACAGCAGTGGGAGAATCTATTTTACGGATCTCATTTATGCGGATGCCTTCGTCAATAATAGAGGCAAAACGTTTCCGATAAGTGCGACGTTGATTATGGAAATTGGAGAGATATGGTTCTTCAAGGTGCTTCCACTCCCTGTCGCTCACATATACTTCTTCATAGTTTTCTGTCATTTGCCGGATATGAAAACGGAGTAAAGTTTCTACTTTGGCAATTGGCTTCTGGTTACTAGCCTCGATCACATCCATATTAGTGTTGAACCGGTTGGCCACATCGAAACAGATCGTCTCCAGGATCTCGTTTTTTGATTTGATATGATTGTATAAACTGGCAGCTTCTATGCCCACCGCTTCAGCAAGATCACGCATCGAAGTAGCATTGAATCCTTTTTCACGAAACATTGATGCTGCTTTTTGCAGAATAAATGCTTTGCGGGAAGCTTTGCGCCTTGTTGTTTTTGCCATACTCAAAGATAAAGAGGAATGTGGTCAAATAAGTCATAGTGATGAAATAGGTTAAATAGGTCTTTTAATCGAAAAGCTGGGGAGAATATTCATCTAATTCTTGTAGGTTTGCAGCACATTTTCAATTTTGAATTTTTAATTTTTTTGTAAATGTCTTTGATCGTTATCGGTACCATGGCTTTTGACGCCATTGAAACTCCCTTCGGAAAAAGTAATAAGATCGTAGGCGGCGCTGCTACCTATATCGCCTGGAGTGCTTCCAATTTTACAAGGCCTATCAAACAGATTTCTGTTGTCGGTGGTGATTTTCCCACGGAAGAAATGAAAATGCTGGAAGCACGGGGTGTTATCATGGAAGGAGTGCAGGTGAAACAAAATCAACGTTCCTTTTTTTGGAGCGGTAAGTATCATATGGACATGAATGCAAGAGATACATTGGAAACACAACTGAATGTACTGGCCGATTTTCAACCTGTAGTACCGGATAGTTACCAGGATTGTGAATTTTTAATGCTGGGAAACCTGAGTCCGCATATTCAGCTGAGTGTGATTAAGCAAATTGAAAAAAGGCCGAAGCTGGTGGCAATGGATACGATGAATTTCTGGATGGATACGGCGATGGATGATTTAGAAAAGGTGCTTATGAAAATAGACGTATTGATCATAAACGACAGTGAGGCAAGACAACTAAGTGGACAATTTTCATTGGTAAAAGCAGCTCATGAGATCATGAAAATGGGGCCGAAATACGTTGTGATTAAAAAAGGAGAGCACGGCGCTTTATTGTTTGATGAAAACCAGGTATTCTCTGCTCCTGCACTTCCTTTAGAAGATGTATTTGATCCCACCGGTGCCGGCGACACTTTCGCAGGCGGATTCATGGGTCATATTGCGAGAACCAAAGACCTTTCATTTGATAATATGAAACGGGGCATTATTGTCGGTTCTGCGATGGCCAGCTTCTGTGTAGAAAAATTTGGTACGACAAGACTGAAAGAAATAACTGCTGAAGATATTGAAAGGAGAATGCGGCAGTTTAAAGATCTGGCAAGTTTTGATATTGAGCTTATCTGAATAACCTTCTGATCTTTTAGATTTAATGTAGAGGCCTCGCTACTATCACAGTATTCTTAAACTTTTGATTTTTCCCCTGCAGGTTAAAAATTTCAGTAAAGACAACATAAGTGCCAACCGGTAATTTTCTTCCTTTATCATCCAACCCATCCCAATTCCAATAGCCGCTTGATCCGAGTATAGCATTCTGAACTAAATTTCTCACCGGCCTTCCTGCAGCATCAAAGATGGTGATATTGGCCGCATATCCCGGATCTGCCACTTTATACTGAACAGTTGTAATGTCATCACGGCCATCATTGTCGGGTGAAAAAACTTTCGGAGTTATTTCTATTGTCGCATTGATACCCGGCGGTTGTTTGTATTGAGAATTTTTATAAGTAGGCGTTCCATATCCTGCAGTTGATGCAGCCGAGTGCCAATTGTTCGGATCCTGCGATGTACCATCCGGATCAATTCTTTCTAATGCAACTCCATCTTCGTTATCAATCAATTTAAAATGCCAGCTATGATCATAATCCACTTCGTCTACCACATTCCCCTGCAAATTCAAGAGTAATACAAAACCGTTGGCATCAGGAAAAGAAGGTAATGAAGAAACTTCCAAAACGCTCTCAGGATTTTTTACCAGGTAATTGCCCTGAAGATTTATTGCATTTTCTGTACTCACAATATAATCATCAGGAAAAATAAGCCAGGGCGTTCCGGCTAATGCTATAACAGAACTGATCGCATTGCTGGTATTTCGGTTGGCAACATACATTTTGGATGCATCAAAGATTTTTTGACTACGGTTATAAAACTCAACATAATCATAACCATTACTTCTCGGGTTGAATAATATTTCGTTTACCACCATATCCGATGGTGCAGCATCTTCCGGCAAACCAGCTTTTGCATGATTGTTTGGTCCGATGTTATTGCCCTTGCAATCCGTGATATTAGCGGCAGTGATATTGTAAACAGTTTGCAATGACATTTTGCTGCTTAAATTTAATTGCACTCTATCAAATAGTGGCGGTAATGTGATTGCGGATGCAATCGCTAATCCGCCATCAATTGTATAATTAGATACTGTAGCGCCGAGCGAACTGTCAATGGGTTCATTAAAAACTGCAATTATAGTTACGCTGTCAATGGTAAAAGTTCTCAATAATGAAGGTGGAGTTTGATCAGTATTTATTGCATCAACAGAATTTTTCTTTCCGGGAGTGCCTCCGCTTGGATCAATACTGGCTTTCCAGTTGTCGCTGCCTGCACAAGGGCTTTTCGTGTCCACCATTTCCAGCGTCCAGCCTCCATTTGCTTTCACAGCATTTTGATACCATGAATCAGAGTAACTGACTGCATGAATGATAGTTCCATTTGCCGCTTTTAAAAAAAGTTGATCACCCGCATTGTCCAATGATGGAAAACTGGTAACAGAGATCGTGGTTCCAAAAGCTGACATTGCCGCCACTGCTGAACTTGTGCAAACAATTAGAAAACTGTCAGGCTGTAAAATAAAATTTGGCAACGGTCCGCTTTGTCCTGTAGCATCCCCTATGCGCCAGTTTTGTAAGTTAATAGGAGTAGTGGTAATATTTTTCAGTTCTATCCATTCATTGCCAGGCAAACCAACCTGCGGTGTAGGATCCGCCATGATCTCATCTATGATAACATCATACCTATTTTGCGAATAACTTATCAAGGTACAGGATAAGATCATTGGTATCAGGAAAAAGGCTTTCATCAATCCAAATTAAACAATGAGGCAGAATTATCTTTAAGTTTCATGAATATTTTTTGGATTGAAATACGGCTATAAGTATTTTTGCCCCCTCGTTGATTTATGAACAGTATTAAATATACAAAACGCAATAAGAAACATTCCTGACCGGAAGGCTTGTTGTAATTTGTATGTAGCGACATAAAAAGATTGCAGGCCTTCAGAGATGAAGGCCTGTTTTTTTGTAAAAACTAAAAAAAATAAAATGAAAGTTGCAGTGGTAGGAGCCACAGGATTGGTTGGCTCTAAAATGTTGCAGGTATTAGCGGAAAGAAATTTTCCGGTCACCGAATTAGTTCCGGTTGCTTCGGAAAAATCTGTTGGTAAAGAAGTAGAGTTCGGGGGGAAAAAATATAAGGTAGTAAGCATGACAGATGCGATTGCTGCGAAACCTGCTGTGGCATTATTTTCTGCCGGTGGAAGTACTTCGCTGGAATGGGCGCCGAAATTTGCTGCAGCTGGCATTACTGTTATAGATAATTCTTCTGCATGGAGAATGGATCCCGCAAAAAAATTGGTCGTGCCAGAGTTGAATGCAGGTGTTCTTACTAAGGATGATAAGATCATTGCCAATCCGAACTGTTCTACTATTCAAATGGTGGTTGCATTAAATCCATTGCATAAAAAATATAAAATAAAAAGAATTGTGGTCAGCACTTATCAAAGTGTGACAGGCACCGGTGTAAAAGCAGTGAACCAATTATTCAACGAGAGAAGCGGGGTTGCCGGTGAAAGAGCCTACAAATACCCGATCGATCTGAATGTGATCCCGCAGATAGATGTTTTTCTTGATAATGGTTATACCAAAGAAGAAATGAAAATGGTGAATGAAACCAAAAAGATCATGCGGGATGACTCTATCCGGGTCACAGCAACTACAGTTCGTATTCCTGTTGTAGGTGGCCACAGCGAATCAGTGAATGTGGAATTTGAAAAAGATTTTGATATTAATGAGGTGAAAGAGCTTTTAGGCAAAGCTCCCGGTATTATTGTTGTAGATGATCCATCAAATCAATTATATCCCATGCCGATGGATGCACATGAGAAAGACGAAGTGTTTGTAGGAAGACTGAGACGGGATGAATCTCAACCAAATACGTTAAACATGTGGGTAGTGAGTGATAATCTCAGGAAAGGTGCCGCTACTAATGCGATCCAGATTGCTGAATACCTGAATCAAAAAGGGATGTTGTAATTCATCTTCTTCTCTTATATGGAAAATTTCTCCCAAAGTTATCTGTAATGTTTTCGATGATAACGGTAGAAGGATTATTCCAGTCTGCAGCGCTTTTATAATTATTATTCCAGAGCGTTATGTCATTGCTTACAATGCTGCAATTAGCATAAATGTCTTCTGTTCTGCCTAACCTGCCCGGAATTGGGATTTTGCCGCCCAACCCGGTTTCATAGATTATATCTTTGGCAAACGTTACTCCATAAGAAGCATAATCGCTCATGTATCGCCTCTGTGTGATCTGCATCCGCACAATGGCATCTACTCCTAAAAGTGTTGCCAGTTTTTGGCCATCCATTTTCCATGAGTCTCTCACAGAGATATTGTTTTTATCAAGGAGACTCATTGTTGTGTTGATGTCTTGTACCCCAACAAACATGTAATAATTTCTTGAGTTGGCATATTTTAATATATCTCCATAAAGAGATTGTTGAAATGCCCTGCTTTCACCTTCTTCTATTTTTGCAATCTGCTCTGCAGTTAAATCCCTCGGCTGTTTTCCTGTAAATATTATTTCAGAAGGGAGTACCGCAATAAGCCTGTGATTGGCGGTTTGCTGTTCAAAAAAAGTTGATGCGTAATATCTGTGACTGCAGGATGAAATGATAATGACGGTAAAAAGAAGTACGGGTATAATTTTTTTCATAAGGGTGTGTTTAAGCAACAACAAAATACAAAACCTTTGCTGTTGTTGCAATGCACTTACCTTTTTTTAGATTGTAAAATTGTGAAAAGAACATTTTAAAGCAAGGCCAATGCAAATCTGACTCGTAAAACTACTTTTATTTACGAACCGATAGCTTCATTTATAAATTCTACCAGCGGCTGCAATGCTTCAAATGCTTCAACAGTTTTACTGATGAGATTTTTAGAAGTGAGATCCGAATCTTTCAAATTTGTTAATGCAACAAAACTTTTCATCTTTAAGAAGTCTGCTGCGGGATTTGTTGGCTCATAACCTTTAGGCACACGGCTAAGAACATTTTCTTCACTTCGTGAAAGATCTTTATAAATCGATTTGAATTTTTTGGAGCCGATAATTTTTTTAAACTCTTGTAAGTTGTAGTCGATCTCTTGTCTTACTTTATTTAACTCAGGTGGCATCGGCATCCATAGTCCTCCACCCATAAAGCTTTCACCGGGCTCGCAATGAAAATAATATCCGCCAAATATTGATTTTTTACCACCACGGTTGATATAAGCACCCATATTGGTTTTATAGGGCGACTTGTCTTTGGAAAAACGAACATCCCTGTTGATGCGGAACATGCAATCTTTCGCTTTCAGCTGGCTGATGGTTTTATCTTTTTTCCCATGCTTATCAATGACAGCCTGCACGAATGCAGAAAAATCTTCTTTGGCAGATTCATATTCTTTTCTGTGTACATCAAACCATGGTTTGATGTTATTTTTTTTCAGATCTTTTAGAAATTTTAGAGTAGATGGCCGTAACATTGGATCTATGTTTAGTTTATGCTTTAAAATAATGAAGCTTGAGTGGTCGTTTTACCCAAAATTAGCAGCTATTATTTTTTGTGAAGCATTTTTAAAAATTCTTCTTCCGAAATGATCTTTACAGAATTAATTTTTTTTGCTTTCTCCAATTTACTTCCTGCGTCTTCTCCT
>DASZXQ010000117.1:0-7958 GCA_035545755.1 Chitinophagaceae bacterium
TTCAACCGGAGTAATTGATGTTTTTGTCAATGGGGTGCAGGTATTGAAAGATGGAGAGCACACCGGTGCGAAATCAGGAAGATTTCTAAAAGGGCCGGGATATGTAAATGGAAAATGAAAAATTTAAGAATGGAAATAAAAATTCGCAGGGCTGTTAAAGAAGATTGTCCAGGATTATTGGAATTGGTAAAAGAACTGGCGGAATATGAAAGAGCGCCGCAGGAAGTAACAGTGACATTGGACCATTTTACTGAAAGTGGTTTTGGAAAAACTCCGGTGTGGTGGGCTTTTGTTGCCGAAACAGAGAACCGGATTGTTGGTTTTGCATTGTATTACATTCGCTATTCCACATGGAAAGGGCAAGCCATGTATCTTGAAGACATTTTAGTGACTCAGAAAATGCGGGGTAAAGGAATTGGAAAATTATTGATGGATAGACTGATTGAAGAAGCCAAAGAAAAAAAATTCAATCGAATTATCTGGCAGGTGTTGGAATGGAATGAACCCGCTATAAATTTTTATAAAAAATACAATGCAAAGTTCGATAGTGAATGGGTAAACTGTTCCATTGATGTTTAACAACTCAATTCACGCCGTTAGTTGTAACTGACTTGTCAATTTTTCCGATCAATCCCTGCAATACTTTTCCGGGTCCAACCTCTGTAAATGTTGTAGCCCCATCAGCGATCATCGCCTGTATGATTTGTGTCCAGCGAACAGCACCGGTCAACTGATCAATCAGATTTTGTTTGATCTCATCTTTATCCATCACTGCTTTAGCTACTACATTCTGATAAACGGGGCAAGCCGGAGTATGAAAACTAGTAAGGTCAATTGCAGATTTCAATTCTGTTTTTGCCGGCTCCATCAATGGAGAATGGAATGCACCACCCACCGGAAGTATCATCGCTCTTTTAGCTCCTGCAGCTTTCATTTTTTCACAGGCAATTTCCACACCTTTCACAGAACCACTTATTACCAATTGACCGGGACAATTATAATTTGCCGGAACAACGATCTCTCCCGTTTCTTGCTGCACTTCATTGCAAATTTGTTCCACTTTATCATCTGCCAATGCTAATACTGCTGCCATAGTAGAAGGTTGCATTTCGCAGGCCCGCTGCATTGCCTGCGCCCGGATAGAAACCAGTTTCAAACCATCTTCAAAACTCAATGTTTCATTTACCACCAATGCAGAAAATTCACCAAGTGAATGTCCTGCTACCATATCGGGTTTAGCATTTTCAATACTGCGGTATGCAATTATTGAATGTAAAAAAACTGCAGGCTGCGTGACTTTCGTTTGTTTCAGGTCCGCTTCCGAACCATTGAACATGATATCAGAAATTCGAAAACCGAGTATTTCATTTGCCTGCTCAAATAATTTTTTCGCAAATGCACTCGTTTCGTAATGCTCTTTTCCCATACCCGGAAATTGAGAACCCTGGCCAGGAAATACAAAACCATGTTTCATAAACTGGAATTAACAGAAACAAAAATGCTACAAAGAGTTTAATTAGAAAAATCTTTGTAGCATTTTTAAAAAGAGGCTTTTATCAATATAATTTTGCAGAGATGAGTTTCAGGAACTCACTTCTTGTGGCATTTTTCATGAACTCACCATCAAAGGCTGAAGTTGTTGTAACAGAATTTTGTTTTTGAACGCCACGCATCATCATGCAAAGATGCTGCGCTTCTATAACCACTGCCACTCCGATCGGGTTCAATGTTTCTTTAATAGCATTCATGATCTGAACGGTCAGTCGTTCCTGCACCTGCAACCTGCGGGCATAAACATCAACTACTCTTGCGATCTTACTCAAGCCGGTGATCCATCCATTCGGAATATATGCCACATGTGCCTTACCAATGAAAGGGAGCATGTGATGTTCGCACATACTATACAACTCAATATCTTTAACAAGGATCATCTCATTCACTTCCTCATGAAACATAGCGGAACTAATGATCGCTTTTGCATCAAGATGATATCCCTGGGTCAGATATTGCATCGCTTTGGCTAGGCGTTCCGGTGTTTTTTTCAATCCTTCCCGTTCAGGATCTTCACCTAATAATTCAAGGATATCTCTATAATTTTCGATTAATCCTGAAGTGATCTTGTCTTCGAATTGTTCAATTTTTTTATAAGCCATAACTTCTTTTAAAAAATCAAAAAATAAATTTCAAGTCCAAATATTATTCTAAGTCCCTTTTCGGTGGACTTAGAGGACCGGGTATTCTACAAAATTCCGGGGTGTCTCATAAAGCCGGATATGCAGATCCATTTCTTTGTCGATATGGGGCCGCAATAATTTATAGATCACTATAACAATATTTTCAGCTGTTGGGTTCAGATTTTTAAATTCTTTTGTATCCAGATTCAGGTTTTTGTGATCAAAACGCTGATGCACCTCCCGCTTTATCAGATCTGACAAAGCCTTCATGTCCATCACATAACCGGTCTTTTTATTCACTTCGCCGGTCACTTTTACTTCCAGTTCATAATTATGACCGTGATAATGAGGCCATGAACATTTGCCAAAAACTTTTTCATTCGTAACATCATCCCAATCCGGATTATATAAACGATGCGCCGCATTAAAATGTTCGCAGCGGATCACTGAAACTTTTTTTCCCATATAAAATGGTTTATAAAATTACTTTTGCATAAATGACAATTTTGTCCGTTACGTGACAGTGTTAAAAAATATCGGGCAATTATTCGCCAAAATATTCCACGTAGATACGCGGTGTTTCATATAATTTAATGGAATGCAACTGAACATTTTCAGGCAAATGTGGTTTCAGTTGGTTCCAGATGCCCACTGCCAAATTCTCTGTACTGCACATTTTCCCTTTCATAAAATCCACATCCAGGTTCAGGTTGCGATGATCCACTTTTTCTATCACATGATCTTTTATAAGGGAACTTAATTGTTTTACATCCATCAGGAAACCCGTGTCGCCATCAGGTTTGCCTTTAACCGTTACAAACAATTCATAATTATGCCCATGCCAGTTTTCATTGGCACATTGCCCAAAAACCTGTTCATTTTTTTCATGACTCCATTCCGGGTTGAACAACCGGTGTGCTGCATTAAAATGTTCCAACCTTGTGAGATAAACCATTTGAAAATGTTTTGCAAAAACAGAGAACTGCAAATGTAAATCAAATCAGCCTGCCGGTTTATGATTTATACATTGACAGTTCAGAAAGTGATTTGAACGTAACTTTGCTGCCTTATGCAGATATTATTAACGGCAGCTACTGTTAAAGAAATAGAACCCTTTTTAGCACTGCATCGCAACAGCAATAAATTTAGAAATGTGGACGTACTTATTACGGGCATTGGCCTTACGTCGGCAACCTTTCATCTAACCCACCAAGTACATTTAAAAAAACCGGGCATCATCATCCAGGCTGGCGTAGCCGGCTGTTTTGATAAAAAAATTTCGTTGGGATCTGTTGTTCTGATCAGGCAAGATGCCATTGCCGATCAGAGTGTGATAGAATTAAAACAACTGAAAACACTTTTTGCTTTGAATTTGGTGCCGCAAAACCAATTCCCGTTCCGGAAGGGATGGCTGGTTAATCCGCATTTGGCATTAGCAAAAAAATGCAGGCTGAAAATAGTGAATGGAATTTCAGTGAACCAGATCACTACTTCAAAACAAATGATCCGGTTTTATGAAAAAGAATTTCATCCGGCAACCGAATCCATGGAAGGAGCCGCGCTGCATTATGTATGCCTGATGGAGAAAATTCCTTTTTTACAGTTGCGTAGTATTTCCAATTATATTGGGGAACGGAATAAGAAAAAATGGAACATGAAAGAGTCCATTTTGAATCTCAACAAATCACTCATTCAATTGTTAGAATCTCTTAGTTAAGATAACAGATATGAAATTGACTTTAGGCTTCAGCCCCTGTCCCAACGATACATTCATCTTTGATGCTTTGGTGAACAAAAAAATTGATACGGAAGGTTTAGAATTCGAAGCAGTACTGGAAGATGTGGAAACTCTCAATCGATGGACGTTGCAGGGAAAACTGGATATCACCAAACTGAGTTTCCCGGCGTTCTTTCAATCATTAGATAAATATGCGTTGCTTGATTCAGGAAGTGCATTAGGAAAAGGTGTCGGGCCTTTGTTAGTTCAAAAGTCAAAAGTCAAAAGTCAAAATGTGCCAGAACATACAATTGCTTTACCGGGAATAAACACTACAGCTAATCTGCTATTCAGTTTTGCATATCCTGAAGCCAAAAATAAAAAGTTCATGATCTTTTCTGCCATTGAAGATGCTGTGATCAATGGAGAAACCGACCTTGGAGTGATCATCCATGAAAACCGTTTTACGTATGAGCTAAGGGGTTTGCAGAAAGTGAAAGACCTGGGAGAATATTGGGAAGAAAAAATGAAAGTACCCATTCCCCTCGGCGGCATTGTGATCAAAAGGGAACAGGACAGAACAATAAGTGTGCAGGTTCAAAACCTCATCCGGAAAAGCATTGAGTATTCTTTCAAAAATTATCCTGCCATCAGCAACTATATTAAACAACATTCACAAACAATGAGTGAACAGGTAATGCGCCAGCATATCGATCTTTATGTAAATAATTATTCATTGAGCCTTGGACAGGAAGGTAGAATCGCTATTGAAACATTGTATAAAGTATTTCTTGCAACCAACAACAAGAATGAAATTCCAGCACAATCATTATTTCTTTAAAGCTTTGCTATAAACTTCCAGGCATCGTTTTCTCGCAAATTCATGTTCCACAATCGGCGCAGGATAATTCAATTCTTCCAATTCAGGCACCCATTTTTTCACATACTTCAATTCAGGATCAAATTTTTTTGTTTGAATATATGGATTGAATATCCTGAAATAAGGTGCAGCATCGCAGCCACTGCCTGCCGCCCATTGCCAGCCGCCATTGTTGGCAGCAAGATCATAATCCAATAATTTTTTTGCAAAATAAGATTCGCCCCATCGCCAGTCTATCAGTAAATGTTTGGTCAAAAAAGAAGCGGTTATCATACGAACACGATTGTGCATATAACCTGTCTCATTCAATTGCCGCATTCCTGCATCCACTATGGGATAACCTGTCCGTCCATTGCACCATGCTTCAAACTCTTTTTCATTGTTTCTCCATTGTATCCGGTCATATTCCGGCTTAAAAGATTGATGAACAACTTGGGGGAAATGCCACAATATCATTTGATAAAATTCCCGCCATATCAATTCATTTAAAAAAGTTTCATTTAACCGGCCTGCATTTTTAACTAACTCACGAATACTAATTGTACCAAATCGCAAATGAACACTTAAATGTGTTGTGCCCGGTAATGCAGGAAAATCTCTTTGCATGGAATAATTTTCAATTACTGCTTTATCCCATTTTTTTGATGGAAATATTTCTCCTGCTGATTGAAATCCCATTGAATTCAGAGAAGGAATTGCTTTCGGGGCTCGCTTGTAAAAATTTCCAAAGTATTCATGTGTTGGATAAGACTTGAGGTAAAAATCGTTCAGGATCGATTTCCACCTTTTTGAATATGGTGTAAAAACAGTGTAGGGTTTTCCATCGTCTTTTACGACCTCGCTTTTTTCAAAAATCACCTGGTCTTTATAGGTGCGAAAGGAAATCCCTTTAGAACCTAATAATTCAGCAATGGCATGATCCCGTTTTGTGGCATACAGTTCGTAATCATGATTGGTAAATACTTCTCCTATGTCATATTCCTCCATCAATTCTTTATAGACATCCGATGGAAAACCATATCGAACATCGAGAGTAGCACCATAGCCCTGCAATTGTTTTTGAATTTCCTGAAGTGACTGATATATGAACTCAACTCGCCTGTCTTTTTTTTCTTCTAACTCATCCAGAATAGAGCGATCAAAAATAAAAACAGGAACAACAGGTTTATTTCTTTTCAATGCATGAAATAAACCGGCGTTATCGTCCAGGCGTAGATCTCGGCGAAACCAAAAAATATTTACTTCAGGTTTCATGAATGAAGCGGTTCGATCAATTCTTTATAGATAGAAACGGTTTGACTGTTACGATATAACTTATTTTCAAATCGCCGCACCCATCTGATGCCATAAATAGCGTTGGTCAAAAAGACTTCCTCAAAATCTTTCAGATCATTTAGGGTCACCGCTCCTTCTCTTACATCAAATTTGTTTGACATTTTTAATTGGTCCAGCAAATACCTGCGCATCACTCCATTTACACAGCCCTCTGCCAACGCCGGTGTAATGATCATTTTTTCTTTAATCAGGAAAAGGTTAGCAATAGAAGTATCTGCCAAGCGGCCATTCGTATTACAAATAAGACAGTCATTTTGTTTATTGGATTTCGCAAATTGAGCTGCCACCACGTATGGAAGATAATTGGCTGATTTAAGATTCGAAAAAATATCACAACTCTTTTTTACTTCCGGATGCAGGCAAATATGAAAACCTTTTTCATTAAGTTTTATAATGGTTTTTGGCAATGCAACAGCTTCGATAAGGTATTGCAAATTTTCTTCTTTATCATTAAGGCTGCCGTTTCCTCTAAAGACAGTGAGCCTGACCCGGCCCAGGTCACTGCATCGGTTTCGTTGGCATAATTCCAATATTGATTCGGATAAATTTCGCTTGCTTAAAGTTGAGATCCCTTTGAAATGCAAAATGCGTAATCCGGAAAATAACCGTTCATAATGGTATGATAGCAAAATAATTTTTCCATTAAAGATCTTCATTGTTTCAAACAAAGCATCACCATAACGGAAGCCGCGGTTGGAATGCATCAATACTGGTCGTTCACCGCTAAGCATTTTTCCATTCAGGCAGATCCAGTTCATGAACCCAAAGTAAAATAAAAATGCCATCCGTTTTGGTGGGATGGCATTTAAGTTTGAATGCTCAAGGTTAATGTTGTTCTACAATACCGGCTTTTACTGCATACATCACCAGTCCGGCCATGGATTTAGTTCCGGTTTTGGTTTTCAGTTTATCACGGATAGCTTCTACTGTACGGGGACTGAGGTCCACGATATCAGCAATCTCTTTAGTACTTTTTTCATCGCACATCAGTTTCAGTATGGTAATCTCCTTTTCTGTAAGTTGAACATCCTGCGGCATGGAAGATTCATTGGTACGTTTGGTTCGCAAACCACTCAAAAGAGCTTTGTTGGTCAGCTCGTTGAAATAGAAGTCCTGTTCGTAAACTCCCCTGATAGCTTCATAGATCATTTCAGATCCGGATTCTTTAGTGAGATAAGAATTCGCTCCTATTTCCATCATCTTTGAAATAACAGAGTGGTCGTTGTGCATGGAAAGCATGATCACTTTAATATCCGGGTATAATTTTTTTATTTCCGGCAAAGTGGCAAGGCCATCCATAATAGGCATCGATATATCCAGCAATACCACATCGGGTTTGATGTGCTTGAGCAGGTTCAGTAACTGCATGCCATTTTCGGCTTCAGCTACCATTTGAATATCCTTGCGGCTGGACAGTGATGTTTTTACGCCGGTGCGGAACAGGGCATGATCGTCGGCAATGGCTACTTTAATTACGGTGTTGCTGTCGTGATTTTTCATGGATTTTGATATTAAATTTTAAATAAAAAAAAGTAATTGTTCTTGGATGCAAATTGGAAAATTCCTGCAATATGTACCATAGTAGAACTACTTGATTTTGCATTTGCGGAAACTACCGATATTACACTTAGCAGGAATGCGGATAAAAAAATCGAAAGTTTACGAAAAGAAAATAATGAAGATTTACGAATGCAACGGTAATTACCGAAGAACTAAAATAGGGCAGTTATGCTCTTGTACACATTTGCATGTGGATATATTTTTGTCTTCGAAAGTTGATTGATACGGATGACTCGTTTTTCCTACTCATCCAATGTCCTGAACCGTCCAGAAAGTTATTTCCAATTCCTTT
>DASZXQ010000118.1:0-2077 GCA_035545755.1 Chitinophagaceae bacterium
ATGATCCAGTTGGGGCGTGTAGAAGATAATAAAATGGTGAATATGCAGCTCACTAATGAAAAGTTAGTAGATCGTGGCGTTAAAATGCTGATGGAACGCTTGAAAATGGACGACTACAAAAAAGCCAAAGAATTGTTACTCAAATACGGTAGTGTAAAAAAAGCATCTGAATTAGCTGTTTCTTAAAAAGCTTTTATTTCTCAAATTCATTTATTATTTTAGTATCTCATGTCATCGTTGTGGTGATTTATTCTGACCATATTGATCTCTCTTGCATTGAAGCAATTGATAACGTCAATTGCCCTTCTTCTATTATTACTACTACAACTACAACAATCCCGTAAAACGGGATTAAATATTATCATATCACCCAATGGGCTAAAGGCTGAAAGACAAATGAAGGTCTTTCGTTTTATTCAATCAATTTCTCAATTTAATCATAACTCATGCAGGTTTTAAAATTCGGAGGCACTTCGGTTGCCAATGCGGAAAATATAAATAAAGTTGTGGCTATCGTCCAAAATGCCGTTCAAAAAGATAAGACAGTTGTAGTAGTATCAGCACTCGGTGGAGTAACAGATCTGTTGTTGTCAGCAGCTTCGATTGCTGCGGAAGGAAATGAACAATCCAAGGGAAAATTATCTATTATCGAACAGCGCCATCTCGATACGGTAAAAGCGCTTATTCCTACTGCACAACAAAGTTCTTTGCTCAGCCTGGTAAAAAAATCTTGCAATGAAATTGAAGATATCTGCAACGGTATCTTCATGCTCGCCGAACTGACAGCAAGAACCAAGGACCGGATCAGCAGCTATGGAGAGTGGTTGTCTTCTCAAATCGTTTCTGCAAAACTCAAAGCAGATGGGATCAATAATGAATGGAAAGATGCGAGGGAACTTATCGTTACGAATTCCAATTATACAGCAGCAGAGGTACAATTTAATTTAACCAATGAAAAAATAAAGCAGTTCATTTCTAATTCCGGTGCTTCATTATTCATCATCCCCGGATTCATTGCAGCAGATCAACGTGGAGTTACGACAACTTTGGGCAGAGGCGGTTCGGATTATACTGCGGCTGTCATTGCTGCTGCATTGAATGCAGATGTATTAGAAATATGGACCGATGTAAGTGGAATGATGACCGCCGATCCAAGATTGACGGCTAATGCCCGTATCATTCCGCATATCTCTTACCAGGAAGCAATGGAGCTTTCTCATTTCGGCGCCAAGGTCATTTATCCTCCAACCATTCAGCCCGTGATGAATAAAAACATCCCGGTAATAATAAAAAACACTTTTGCTCCAAATGATAAAGGCACATTGATCGAATCGCAAAACAAAAAAAATGGGAACATAGTAAGAGGAATTTCCAGCATCAACAATATTTCATTGATAAGTTTGGAAGGAAGCGGCATGATCGGTATTCCCGGTTTTTCCAAAAGATTATTTGAAGCATTGAGCAACGAAAAGATCAATGTTATCCTAATCACTCAGAGTTCTTCGGAACATTCCATTTGCGTGGGAATTGAAACTGCTTTTGCTGTAAGAGCCAAACAGGCAATTGATACGGCATTTGCGAATGAAATAGCATTACAGAAAGTAGAACCATTAAAAGTGGAAGCGGATCTCTCCATTCTGGCGTTGGTAGGGGAGAATATGAAGAGCCACTCCGGTATCAGCGGCCGCATGTTTGGCGCATTGGGAAAAAATGGTGTGAATATCCGTGCTATTGCACAGGGATCTTCTGAAAAAAATATTTCAACGGTTATTTCTACCAAAGATGTTCGAAAAGCTATTAACGTTCTGCATGAAGAATTTTTTGAAACTACTTATAAACAAGTCAACCTTTTTATTGCAGGAACCGGAAATGTAGGGTCAAGACTCTTAGCCCAGTTGGATCAACAAATTGATTTTTTGCAAAAGCAAATGCATATCCAGGTCAATGTAGTTGGTTTGTGCAATAGCCGGAATATGCTGATCGATGAGGAAGGAATTAAATTATCACATTGGAAAGAAAAATTGCAGCAAAGCCAAAAAGCGAATATCGCTGAGTTTGCAGATAAGATCATTGCACT
>DASZXQ010000119.1:0-14288 GCA_035545755.1 Chitinophagaceae bacterium
ATTATCGTAAGCATATATCTGGTATCCGCCGGGAATGGAGCGGGGCATTACAAAATTTGCGTTTGAAATCGGGGTCGTCAGTTGTATTGAGATAGTTAAAACTGATCTTGAACTATCGGTATAAAGTAATGTGTAGTGAACCTGGGCTGAGGAAATGATGACTGATAAAAGAAATGATAATAGGTAGAAAAAACGGCGCATAAACAGATTTTTTTTCAAGGTAATACTGATGGGTAGAATGAAACTATGTTTTAGGTTACAGGGAAAACAAATGCCCGGATATCCCGGGCATTATTTATTTGCAAAAAATATTACTGATACTGGAATTTATATTTAACAACAGTAGGTGTTCCTTCCACACCTGCATCCTGCATGATTTTTTTCATGTCATCTGATTGGAAACGGGCATCGGCTTTTGTCCAGTCGGAAATAGCGAAAAGAATATACACCATGTTCGGGTCAAGAGTGCCACGGGCTAATGCACGGTCGATCATTCCATTTTCTTTACGTGTTTCCATTCCTTCGTTATCAAAAACCTTCAGCCAAGCATCAAAATCTTTCACTTTATGTTTTACCAGGAGTCGATCCTGAATATCGGTCTTACTGGTATCGTTCCTTACGGAATGAACAATATCAATTGTAGGTGGAGCAGTAACACCGGCTTTTTGCATGACATCTTTCAGTTCGGGACGATCCATAAATTGACTTGCCTTTGCCGTATCCGTAACCCGGAAGTACAGGATAACTTGGTTGGGGTCATCAATTCCCCTGCCGATGCCAATAGTTGTTAGTCCATAGGCTTTCCTTGAAGAATCGTCACCGTCAAAGAAAGGTTTCCAGTTGTCGTAATTGGAAACCGGATGTTGAACAATTGCTACTATTTCATCAAGGGCAGGAATGGTGGCGGTTTTCTTTGAGCTGCATGAGATCAAAAGAATAGTCGCCATTGCAATGAAGGCAGTTAATTTCAATTTCATATTTGTCAGTTTTGATTTAAAAATGAAGCCAGTGCTGAGGCACGGTGGAAGATTAAAAAGGGCGGAGCATATGGAAAGCTAAAAGAATTATTTAATATGTCCTATTTTTTGTTTTTACAGGAGTTGAATTTTGTGAGCAAATGAAATTGAGTAAATATATTTTGGCTGAACTACATTTTTTGTGAATGAAGGCAAGAATTAAAGTGTTGCCCCCTGACTTAATAATGAAGTACCGCTAATTGGATTTACAAAACTGTAATTCTTTTGATCATTGATTTGTTTTTTTGTATCAGTGTTGATTGGAGTAGTTAGTTGAGCGAAGTATAGGATTAAATTGGAGAGAAATAGTTTTGTGTAGGCTTGGCCTTCGGCGGGCAAGTAATATCTTCGCAGCATGCAGCAATTAATAGAATGTGTCCCCAACTTCAGCGAAGGGCATGATATGAGTATCATTAAGCAGATCACTGATTCGATTGAATCAGTTAGTGGCGTTCGTTTGCTGAATGTGGACCCGGGAAAAGCAACTAACAGAACGGTGGTAACATTTGTTGGAGAACCGGCTGCTGTGATGGAGGCTGCTTTCCGTGCTATTAAAAAAGCCGGTGAGTTGATTGACATGACCAAACATAAAGGCGAACATCCGAGGATGGGAGCTACTGATGTCTGTCCATTAATTCCTATTGCTGATATTTCAATGGAAGAAACTGCGAAGTATGCACAGCAATTGGCAAAGAAAGTGGGGGAGGAATTACAATTGCCGGTGTATCTCTATGAATCTGCACAACCGGATAAAAAACGCAGCAATCTTTCGGTCATAAGAGCAGGAGAGTATGAAGGATTTTTTGAAAAAATAAAATTGCCGGAGTGGAAGCCGGATTTCGGACCTGCTGTTTTTGATGCAAAGCGGGGAGCAACAGTGATCGGCGCCAGGGATTTTTTAGTGGCGTATAATGTAAATCTGAATACCACTTCCGTTCGTCGTGCCAATGCGATCGCATTTGATGTTCGTGAAGCAGGTAGAAAAGTGAAAGATGAAAATGGAGAATTGAAAGTGCAATCAGGAAGTTTGAAAAGTGTAAAAGCGATCGGTTGGTATATTGAAGAATATGGTATCGCACAAATTTCCATGAATCTAACTAACATCAATGTGACGCCGGTGCATATTGCTTTTGATGAAGTGTGTAAAAAAGCTGATGCAAGAGGAATAAGAGTAACAGGAAGTGAATTGGTAGGATTGATACCGTTGAAATCAATGACCGATGCCGGAAAATATTTTTTGAAAAAACAGAAACGTTCAGCTGGTGTGCCGGAAAAAGAGTTGATCCGCATTGCGATCAAATCTATGGGTCTTGATGAACTTTCTCCTTTTAAACCGGAAGAAAAAATAATTGAGTATATGATCCAGAACAAAGACGACAATCGGTTGGTAAGTATGTCGCTTACCGATTTCGCAGATGAAACATCGAGTGAAAGTCCGGCGCCAGGGGGCGGTTCCATTGCTGCATATATTGGTTCTTTAGGTGTTTCATTGGGAACGATGGTAGCCAATCTTTCTTCTCATAAAAAGGGTTGGGACGATCGCTGGGAAGAATTCAGTAACTGGGCAGAAAAGGGACAGCAATACAAAGATGAATTGTTGCGATTGGTAGATGCTGATACCAAAGCTTTCAATGATATTATGAGTGCAATGGGTTTGCCGAAAGGAACTGACGAAGAAAAGAAAATTCGTAAGCAAGCCATACAAGATGCCACCGGGCAAGCGATAGCAATTCCATTCAAAGTGATGCAAACAGCTTGCGCCAGTATGGAAGTGATCAAAGCGATGGCAGAAAGTGGAAATCCGAATTCGATTTCAGATGCAGGTGTTGGAGCTTTATGTGCCCGTAGCGCCGTGATCGGAGCTTTTCTGAATGTTCGAATCAATGCGGCGGGGTATGAGGATAAAAATTTTGTATCTGATATTATTTCGAAAGGAAAAGAGATAGAGTCAAAAGCGATTGCAATGGAAAATGAGATCCTCCGGATCGTCAATTCGAAAATCGGGGTTTAATTGTTTGATTCCAATTCAACGATCTTTTCAAAAACCTGTTCGTATTGTTTGTTCAATTGTTCTAATTCCGCAGCAATATTTTTATAACTCGTTTCTGTTTGCAAAAATTTTTCTTTGTTAGCATAAGTTGCAGGATCGGCCAATGCAGTTTCTAACTGTTGTTTTTGCTCAGTGAACTTGGCTATCTTTTCTTCCAATTGTTGAAAAATGCGTTGCTGTTTTTGCAATTCTTTTTTCTGCTGCTTATCGATAGCGGCAGGAGCCGGAGTTATTTTAATTGTTTTATCCGTCTTTTCCGGTTCTTTCGATTCCCGATTCCTTGCTGCTGACTCCTGACTCCCGGCTAATGACTCTTGTCTCTCCTTCCATTCCACATACTCTTCATATCCTCCTTTAAATTCTTTGATTTCATGATCTACGATCTCCCAGATCTTATTCGCAGTTTGAGAAATGAAATAACGGTCATGGCTTACCAAAACATAACTGCCTTCGTATTTGTTTAATGCTTCAGCTAATAATTCGCAGCTGTGCATGTCAAGGTGATTCGTTGGCTCGTCCAGCAATAAAAAATTCGCTTTGCTGATGATCGTTTTTGCTAATGCTACTCTTGCTTTTTCCCCACCACTCAGCACTTTGATCTTTTTTTCCACATCATCACCACTGAAAAGAAAACAACCGAGCAATGTTCGCAATTCTAATTCTGTTTTCTGGCTTCCACATAGCATCATTTCTTCAATTACGGTATGGTTCAAGTTTAATGTTTCTAACTGATGTTGTGCATAAAAACTTTCCTCCACATTGTGTCCCCATTTACGTTCGCCATCAAAAGATTCTGTTCCTGCGATCATCCGAAGCAAAGTGGATTTCCCTTTCCCATTGGCGCCGATCAGTGCGATCTTATCACCACGATTCACTTCTGCTGAAGTTTTTTTAACAATGATGTTTTCATCGAAAGCTTTGGTTATATCTTTTAATTCTACCAAAATTTTTCCCGGCACTTTATCCAAACGGAAATTTATTTTGATATTAGGACGTTCCAGTTCAGGTTCTTCAATGCGATCAAGCTTTTCCAGTTTTTTGATCAGGCTTTGTGCCATGGCAGCTTTACTTGCTTTGGCTCTGAAACGCTCTACCAATCGTTCATTCTGCCGAATATAGTCCTGCTGATTTTCATAAGCTCTTTGTTGCATTGCGATACGTTCCTGCTTTTCTTTTTCATAAAAGTCATAATTGCCGTTGTAGATATGCAGTTGTTTCTGGTATAGCTCGACAATTTTGGTCACCATACGATTCAAAAAATATTTATCATGGCTTACGATCACCACGGCACCCTGGTAATGTTGTAAATATTTTTCCAGCCATTCAATAGAAGGAAGATCGAGGTGATTGGTCGGCTCATCCAATAATAAAAGATCCGGTTGTTGCAGGATCATTTTTGCCAGCAACACTCTCATTCTCCATCCGCCGCTGAATTCCCGGTAGGGCCGTTGCAGATCGCTATTGGCAAAGCCAAGTCCCTGCAATACTTCTTCTGTTTTATGATGAATGTTATATCCGCCGAGTATTTCTAACTCATGCAACTTATCTGAATAATCATGAACAAGTTTATCGTCATGATTTTTTTCCAACTCTTTCCCTAATTCTTCGATCTCTTTTTCTAACTGCAATACTTTTTCAAATGCGCCTAATGCTACCTGCAGTATCGATTCGCTGGTATCAAAACTCAATAGATCCTGGTGCAGGTAGCCTATGCTGGTGTTCCGGCTTTTTTCTACAGTTCCTTTTGAAGGGGAATATTCTCCGACCAATAATTTTAATAAAGTGGATTTGCCGGTTCCGTTGAAACCGATAAGGCCGATACGGTCGTTGGGTTGAATATGCCAGGTGGCATCTTCCACAATAGCCCGGGCGCCAAATTCAAATGTCACATTTTGTAAGCCTGCTAACATAGACAAAAACTGCAAATTTAACTACAATTAACAGTTATTGGAAAACTATACTCCAACGATCCTTCAATCATAGTTATTTTTGTGAAAACTATTTGATTTTTATGAAGAATATCCTGGACATTCTTGCAATTATTTTGCCGCTGGTACTGTTATTACTTCCGTTGTTTCGCCGGATCTTTTTTGGTAAAACAAAAAAGGTGGATGGAGTAATTGCTTATCAACCCTGGTTTTTCCGTTTCTTCCGAACTCTTTTGATCCTTGCCTTGTTATTGGTCGGAATTGTTCACTACCTTTTTTACAGAGATGGTTCTTCCGGGCATTTTGGGCCTAAGCCGGAACCACTTTCTGTAAGTAAACATAGTTCTGCATTCAATGAATCATTGCAAAATGTGTTGAATGCCTATTATGATATGACTGATGCGTTTGCAGCAAGCGATACCGTTGCGATCCATAAAGCTGCTACTGTACTTAAAGATGCATTTGAAAATTTTAAAATTGATGAATTGAAACAAGATTCTGTCATTTACCTGACTGTGATCGATCCCGTAAATAATGCCAGGGCTGAGTTAGAAAGTATTTTACAGGATCCATCTATTGAAGAGAAACGTGGTTCATTGAATATTTTATCAGATAATCTACGCAACCTGCTGGTAGTAGTGAAATATGACCTGGCAAAAGTGTATTGGCAGGAATGTGACCAGGCTTTTGGTGAAGATAGGCCCGGCAATTGGTTAAGTCGGTATACAGAATCTAAAAATCCATATCCGTTGAAAAATAATCAGCCTTGCGGCACACCGAGAGATACACTCAATTATATGGAAAAGGATTCAGCGAAAAATTAATTAAAAACTGATAGCAATGAAATCAATTGTTTCTTTCCTGGTTGTTTTTTTGATTTGTAAAATTTCGATAGCACAAACTAACAACAGGCCAATGATCGGTTCTGATGCGGATATAAAGGAAAAGCTTACAATGATCAAAAATGCTTTTCCCGATATTGTAAAAGCTTTTGGTAAAAACGCTGCAGCAGATGGCGCAATTACTAACTATGAAACGGATTTTGCTATTGGTAAATCGAAAGTCACCTTGCAGCAGTTTAATACGAGTTTGTCACAGGAAATGGACATAGATTTTAACCGGTTTAATTACGACGGTACAAAAGATGATTTTAAAAAATTTTTTAATGAACTGGTTAGTGAAACAGGAACTGTATTGGGAAAATCGTTTTATAATAATGGCCTATATGTAAATGCGGATCTCGATAACCAGGAATCTGTTTTTTTCAAAGAACAAGGTAAAACGTATGATTCGCCTATCGAGGTAGATGTATTTTATATTCCCAAATACCGGGATGTCAATATAACTTTCAAAATAAGAAAGGAATAAGCTAACGGTATTTTAAGCCTATTCAGCCACCAGTTTTCTATATTCAGAAGTTATTCGAATGAAGTTTTAGAGAAATGCGAAAGATACTAGTAGTAGTTGCAGCTTGTTTTTTGGTGATTCCTTTGCGGGCACAGAATAAGCTTTCGCAGGAAGGTAAATTCACTATGAATGGATACATCAAAGACAGCCTCTCCGGTGAATCTATCATCGGCGCTTCTATAATTATCAATGGAGCATCAAAAGGAGTAACAAGTAATCAATATGGCTTTTATTCCATTACACTGGATTCCGGTACTTATGTGATCAGCGTTTCTCATATCAGTTATGTATCAAAGGCAATCCGGGTAAACCTTGACTCTAATTTGACTTTCGATTTCGATTTGATCCCCAAATCGGCATCACTCAATGAAGTGGTGATCTATTCAAAACGTCGTGATGGAAATGTAAAAAATGCACAGATGGGAAAAATTGATCTTTCCATCGGGCAAATCAAGAATATTCCGGCACTCCTTGGAGAAGTGGATATTTTAAAAGCGATCCAATTATTGCCAGGGATTCAAAATGCTGGAGAAGGGAATGCAGGATTTTATGTAAGAGGAGGCGGACCTGATCAGAATTTGATTATGCTGGATGACGCCGTGGTGTATAATACCGGCCATCTTTTTGGTTTCTTTTCCATTTTTAATTCCGATGCTATCAAAGATGTTTCTTTGATAAAAGGTGGAATGCCGGCACAATACGGCGGAAGATTGTCGTCAGTTCTTGATATTTCCATGAAGGATGGCAATATGAATAAAACCGAAATGGAAGGCGGTATCGGTCTGATCGCTTCCCGTTTTTCGATCCAGGGACCGATCAAAAAAAATAAAGCTTCTTATATGTTATCGGTACGCCGCACTTATGTGGATGCATTGGTAAAACCTTTTATCAAAAAGTCGAGCAGCTTTCATGGTTCCGGGTATTATTTCTATGATCTCAATGCAAAAGTGAATTATCGCTTTTCAGAAAAAGACCGTTTGTATCTCAGCGGGTATTTTGGCAGGGACGTATTTGATTTTAATAACAGTGATCAGTCTTTCAAAACAAATATTCCATGGGGAAATTCTACCGCAACGCTAAGATGGAATCATGTTTTTAATCGTCGCCTTTTTGCTAACACAACATTGGTGTACAATGATTATAAATTCCGGTTCGGAGCGGAGCAGGATAACCTGGCTTTCAGTCTTTCTTCCGGTATTCGTGATGGTAATATGAAAATTGATTTCGATTATTATCCTTTACCACAGCATAAAGTAAAATTTGGCGGGCTGATCACTTATCACAAATTTGTTCCCAATGTGCTGAGTGGCCACCAGGATTCCGTAGTCTTTCATCCCAATGATGAGAATAATAAATATGCAATTGAAAATGCGTTGTACTTGCAGGATGATTGGGAGATCAGTGAAAAGATCAAAATAAATTACGGGCTTCGCTGGAGTGGATTTACACAAATAGGGCCTTATACAAAATATGTTCGTGATATTAATCAAAATAAAACGGACAGCACAGTATACAAAAGTTTTCAACCAGTGAAGACCTATGGAGGACCGGAGCCACGCTTCACCATCAGGTATTCATTGAACGATGAGACATCCTTGAAAGCCGCTGTTACAAGAAATTATCAATACATACACCTGGTAAGTAATTCCGGTAGCACATTGCCGACGGACCTTTGGGTGCCGAGCACTTATATTGTAAAACCGCAGTTGAGTTGGTTGTATTCTGCAGGAATATTTAAAAATTTTAAAAACAACGAATATGAAACTTCATTGGAACTGTACTATAAGGATATGAAAAATCAAATTGAATACAGCAATGGCTACATGCCTTCTCTCACAGACCCGGAAAGTGAATTTGTTTTTGGGAAAGGATGGAGCTACGGTGCAGAAGTATTTCTTAATAAAGTCAGAGGAAGATTCAATGGCTGGATCGGTTATACGTTGTCATGGACCTGGCGCAAATTCAAAGACCTGAATAATGGTGAAAAATATCCTGCCAAATACGATCGTCGCCATGATCTGAGTATTGTTGCCAATTATGAAAAAGATAAGAAATGGAAATTCGGTGCTGTGTTTGTATTTGGTACAGGTAATGCCGTGACACTTCCGGATCGGTTTTATATCATTAGCGGGGTGTTGACGCAGGAATACAGTCAGCTGAACCAGTACCGAATGAAGCCGTATCATCGTTTAGATCTCTCAGCTACCTACACTCCGGTGCCGAAGAAGAAAAAGAAAATTCAGTCTTATTGGGTATTTAGTATTTATAATGTGTACAGCAGGTTGAATCCATATTTTATTTATTTCGATCAGACGGGTAGCCCCTATAATGGAACATTGCAGGTTCAGGCCAAACAGGTTTCTCTTTTTCCCATATTACCCGCTGTGACCTGGAATTTCAAATTGTAGAATAGGGTTAGCGCTTTTGAAAATTCCAATCTGATTTTAATCTTTTTTACTGAAATTTCTTTTGGCGAATGATTAATTTAGCGATCAATTTAGCCAACGATTGATTGCTGCTTATAAATCTTTAAACATTTTTTAAAAGTTCAACGGTTAATGCCTTTCACTTTTTCACATCCGGGAGCTGTGTTACCGCTGGGATATCTTCCAAAACGTTTTTTTTCAATGACGGCTTTGGTGATCGGCAGCATTGCCCCTGACTTCGAATATTTCATTCGAATGAGGGATAAGAGTTATTATAGTCATCGATGGACGGGATTATTTTGGTTCGATCTTCCATTGGTGATCATCCTGGCGTTTCTTTATCATGGTGTGGTGCGGGACAAACTGATCAATAATCTTCCCGGCATTTTCGCCAAACGATTGCAGGCATTCAAAAACTTTGATTGGCCCGGCTATTTTGCAAAGAATTTTCCTGTCGTTATTATTTCAGCGATTATCGGTACCGCTTCCCATATCCTTTGGGATGCATTTACTCATGAGAAGGGGCTTTTTGCAGCGGATATAGGCAAACTGAAAGAACTCTATGCTATTTCCGATTACCATCGCTTTGCTACTTACAATTTATTGCAATTAATAAGTTCCATTGTCGGCATCCTCATTGTTCTTTATTCGCTATTACATCTTCCTGCTGATAAAAATTTTGTAAGAAAATCATCCGTTCTCCCTTTTTGGCTTTCGATCATAGCTGTAATAGTAGTTGTTGTTGAGATCAGGGTTCTCAGGGGTTATAATCTCAGAGAATATCGAAATACGATAATGACAGTAATATCGGGAGGGCTTATTGGTCTTTTACTGGCCTGTGTTTTTGTGCCTGGTAAAGAAAAAGTAATTCAGGGATAGATGTATATATTTCCCGATGGTTGAAATTTTCTTCACGATTATTCAATGATAACACTCATTTTTCCGCATGACCGATTTCATTTTCGGGTTATTGGAAAACATCGAATTTTAACTACTCAAATGGGAAGTTATGCGCAAAACATTTTATGAATCTTTTAAAATTGATGGCGAAAATTTATTGAAGAAAATAAAAGAGCTGATCAAAGAAGGTAATATCCGCCGGATTATCATTAAAGACAAACACGATAAAGAACTCATCGTACTCCCGCTGGCTGTTGGCGTAGTTGGAACGATGCTGGCTCCGGTTTGGGCTGCAATTGGTGCCATGGCCGCTTTGATAGGGGAGTGTACCATATTGGTAGAGCGGGAAGAGTAATGATTCTACCAGCTTCTCAAGTTTTTCTTCCAGATGTTGAAATGAACTCTGAATTTTTTTTCGATCAGCAATTTCCGCCAGTCAATGAATAAGAAAATGCAGATCAGCACGACACCAAGAAGTGTTCCCAGAAACGCTTTCCATGTCAACATCGTTTGCCCGATATTTTCTACATTATTCACAACATAATCTCCTGTGATTACCATCAGGGCATCACTGATAAATTTTCCAACAAAAAAAGCAGGGATGATATGTAGGGCCCTGACTCTTGCTACTCCGGCTGCTGTAAAAAGCGGAGTAGAGGGCAACGGCATCAGCGTGTACACCAACACGAAAAGATGTATTTTCCATCCATTGTGTGAAAGTTTAGTACCGATAAAATGGAGATCTTCGTTTTTATCATTTTTAATAAACCGTTTTGATAAGAATGGTACATAGGAACTATACAAATATCTTCCTATCGCTGATCCGGTAACTCCAACAATCAATACGGTCCATATATCCAGATGATAACGGGCCTGGAAAAACACCATTACGGTCCATGCCGGCGGCCCGATCAACGGCACAATATCTACTAAAAGCGAGGCCAGGAAGACGATGATATAAATGAAAATATTCACAGGCTAATTTAATTGGAACGTATATGAATTTTTATGATTTAGATTAACCTCGTGACTGATTTTCTATAAGTTTCCTGAAGACTTAATAAATACTTCGATTTTCGGTGTACTGTTTTCATGGTAGCACTTACATTTGGATCATGAAAAAAATCCTCCTGCTGATTTTATGGACATTTAGTTCATTGCTGATTTGGGCCCAAAACGTCCCTGATACTACACAAAAGATAATTCCCGGCAGAACCAATAGCCCGGAACAGCAACAAAAACCTTATGTGATCCTTATCTCCGCGGACGGCTTTCGGTACGACTATGCTCAAAAATATGGTGCAACGAATTTGCTGCAACTGAGTAATGAAGGAGTAAGGGCAGAATCAATGGTCCCCTCATATCCATCACTGACTTTTCCCAATCATTATACTTTGGTAACAGGTTTGTATCCATCTCATCACGGGTTGGTCAATAATTATTTTTATGACCGCAACCGGAAAGCATTGTATTCAATGCGAAATTCAAAGACAGTAAAAGACGGTAGCTGGTACGGAGGAACACCATTGTGGGTACTGGCCGAGCAACAACAAATGCTTACTGCAAGTTTTTATTGGGTTGGTTCAGAAGCTGACATTAAAGGCGTGTTACCAACTTATTATTATTCTTACAATGAGGCAATTCCGATTGATCGCCGCATCCAGATTGTGAAAGAGTGGTTGCAGCTACCTCCGGAACGCCGCCCGCACCTGATCACTTTTTATTTTCCTGAAGTGGATCATAACGGGCATTCTTTTGGGCCTGATGCACCGGAAACGGCACAAGCCGTTCGTTGGCTCGATTCAAGTGTTCAAAAACTGGTGGATGAAGTACGATCAACTGGTTTGCCTGTAAATTTCATTTTCGTTTCAGATCATGGCATGACAAAGATTGATACCGACGATCCAATATCCATGCCTGCAGCTGTGGATACAAGCAAATTTATCATTCCTGCCGGAGCAGAATTGGTGGAACTGTATGCAAAGAACAAAGAAGATATCTCTGATACTTATGCGAAACTACTACAGGAGGCGAAAGGCTATAAAGTTTACCTGCGTGAAAATATGCCCGCTAAGCTTCACTATGGGGCAGAAGACGACATAATGGACCGCATTGGCGATATCATCCTTGTTCCTGATTGGCCGAAAGTGTTCAATTTTTCTTCACGCAAACCTAATCCGGGATCTCATGGTTATGATCCTTACCTCGTAAAGGATATGCATGCCACATTTTTTGCATGGGGGCCCGCATTTAAAAATCAATTGACGATTCCTTCTTTTCAAAATGTAAATGTGTATCCGGTAGTAACAACTATTTTGGGATTGCAATACACCGAAAAGATTGACGGAACCAATGCGGTTGCGAATGAGATCCTGAAATAAAATATCTTACAATAAAAGAACCGGGACATCAAATCCCGGTTCTTATTTTTATCAAAATTCATATTACTTATGCATTGTTGAGTCCGCTTGCCCTTGTTGGGGTTGTGCCATCATCTTCATCATTTCACTGGGTTGCATGAATTCCCAATGCTCTGTTGCTTTACCATCTTTCATTTTTGTCACTTCAATTGCGGTCATGTCATACTTGGTGCCTGCGGGCATTCCCATATCTGCTGTGTCAGCATTAATAAATGCTTTTTCATTTGTTTTAGTTTTTAGGTTTAAAAAAATAAAAAATACAAATAGAAGAGTAAGCAATTATCAAAGGGCCATCTATGCATCCGATCCGATTTTTTCAAAAGGTGGAAGTGGAATTAAGGTACACGGATCTTAGAGGAAGTAAAAATGTGGTTGCCTAATAACTGTAATGAAAAAAATATTTGGTTTCATACATTAAAAATTCTTTTACTGCTTTGTGTCGCCTGAATGGAATATTTTTTTGAAAGAAAAATCTTTACCTTTCATTCCTCAAAATTTTACTGCAATGAGAAAACTTCTTACAATCATTCCGGCACTTCTTTTTGTCGTTGTACTGTCTGCCCAGGAAAAACTGGACATGGACATGATAAGCAAGATCAGAAAAGAAGGTTTGGATAATTCACATGTAATGGATATCGCTTTTCATCTCACTGATGTAAGCGGGCCAAGGCTAACCAGTTCACCCGGGTTTTTTCGTGCCGCTAATTGGGCAAAGGATCAATTGGCACAATGGGGTTTGGTGAATGCAGTATTAGAGCCCTGGGGAAATTTTGGAAAAGGATGGGAGTTGAAGAAAAGTTATGTGGCAATGACGGCACCTTATTATCGTCCATTGATTGCTTATCCAAAAGCATGGACTAAAGGAACCAATGGATTGAAAAATGCGGAAGTGATATTGATTGACGCAAAAGATTCAACTGACCTTGGAAAATATGAGGGAAAATTGGCAGGGAAAGTGTTGTTGCCTTATCATGAGGATACATTGAAGCAAAGTTTCAAGCCTGATGCTGAAAGATACACAGACGAAGAATTGGAAAAAATGGCGAATGCCGAACCACAGCAACAACGTCAACGCCAGCAAGGAGATACCGCAGCGCAAAGAAGATTCAGAGAACAATTTCAACGTAATCGTGGACCGGTGCGGATACTTGCTTTATTGAGAGAAATGGCGATGAAAGAAGGTGCTGTAGCAATATTGAGTACATCAAGGGGCCAAGACGGAACTGTGTTTGTACAGGGTGGTGGTTCTTATGCTGCAGATGCTCCGGAAAATTTTCTTGATATCGTTGTAGCAATGGAAGATTACCTGAGTTTACAACGCTTGGTGAAAGCAGGAATACCGGTTAAGTTGGATGTAGACGTACAAACTGCATTCAGCAATCCTGATTCAAAGGGTTATAATGTAGTAGCGGAAATAAAAGGCACAGATCCGAAGTTGAAAGACGAATTAGTAATGCTCGGCGGGCATTTGGATAGCTGGCATGGAGCCACCGGTGCTACTGATAATGCTGCCGGCTGCACAGTAATGATGGAAGCCGTACGAATTTTAAAAGCATTAGGTGTAAAACCCCGGCGCACTATTCGTATTGCTTTGTGGAGTGGTGAAGAAGAAGGCTTGCTAGGTTCCCGTGCTTATGTGAAAAATCATTTTGCTGAAATAGATACTGCCAATAAAAAATGGATATTAAAACCAGAGTACGATAAATTCTCATCTTATTTCAACATCGATAATGGAACCGGTAAGATCAGGGGAATTTATTTGCAGGGAAACGATAAAGAAAGAGACATTTTTCAGCAATGGTTAGCTCCATTCAAGGACCTGGATGCTAACACCGTTACTATATCCAATACAGGCGGTACAGACCACTTATCTTTTGATGGTGTCGGGTTACCCGGATTTCAATTCATACAGGATAACATAGAATATGAAACCCGAACTCACCATTCTAATATGGACTCATATGATCACCTGGTATATGATGACTTAAAGCAGATCGCTACCATTGTTGCTTCTTTTGTTTATGATGCAGCCATGCGTGATGATAAATTACCAAGAAAACCAATGCCGGAACCAAGAATTGGCGGCAGAGGATTCTGATAAGAAAATTATTTGATTGATTTAATATGCCATAGTATTAACG